>NZ_CP059557.1:6000000-6600000 GCF_022828475.1 Saccharopolyspora gloriosae
GTGACCATGCGCTGTAACGTTTTCGATCATTCGAGCGATGAGGTTCGCAGAGGTTCGACAGCGGTTCTGCACCGCGAGCGTTTCCGCCGAACAACCGCCGCCGTGCTGACTCCGGTGCGCGTCGCAGAGGTGAGGAGGTAGTCATGCCGATCGTCGTGCGGTTCAACGGGCCGCGTCGCAGCGCGATGGGGCGCCGGGTTTTCACCCGCAGGCTGCCTGTGACCGGTTCGGGGAACGTGGCTCCGGGGCGAAGTCCCGTGCCGCGCCGGGGGCGAAAACCCGGCGCGATGTGGGACGCGATGTCCGCCTCGCTGCGCGTGTGCTCCATGCGCTGAACCCCGTTGCGGCTTCGCCGCCCCCACATCGTGAGACGACTTTCATTTTCGATCATTTCTCACGCTGCCGGGAGGCACCGCCATGACTCGTCTCGCCACCAACAAGCTCGCCGTGCTCACCACCCTGCTCATGGGGTGGATCTTGACGCTGTTCATCATCATCGCGCAGCAGATGTGATTCTGATTCGTCCTTTGTGGATGATGATGTCCTGAATCCCGTTCGGGTGGTCCGTGCAGCGCTCGGATCACCCGTTGCGTGGATTACCGGGCCGACACGCCGAAAAGCACGTTAGAACTGTCCGCACCTGAGACCGCTGTCTTCGAGGAGTGGTGCGGATGTTCGTTCTCCACCGGTCGATTCCCGGCTCCCCCGCCTTTCGGCGGACGAAGCCGATCCTGCTCTGCGCGTTGCTGAGCGCCGCCGCGATGTTCGTCCCGTCCGCGAACGCGAGCCGGATGGACGCCCGCACCGCGGAGGTCGTGGACCGCACGAACGCGGCCCGCGCCGAAGCCGGATGCGGGCCGCTTACACCGATTCCCGAACTCGAGCGCTCCGCCCAGGCGCACGCCGCCGACATGGCCGCGCACGACTTCTTCGCCCATTCCGACGCCGCCGGGCCGGTGCTCCTGCGGCTCCTGCCGCGCCCCGGCCGGACGGCCGAGAACATCGCCGCGGGCAACGCGTCACCAGCCGAGACGTTCCACCAGTGGATGACCAGCCCCGGTCACCGCGTGAACATCCAGAACTGCGCCTACACCGGCATCGGCGTGGGACACGCCTTCGACCCGCACAGCAGCTACGGCCACTACTGGGTCCAGGAGTTCACAGGCCCCTGACCACCGACCTCCCGGAGTGAACGGACCGTTCGTCCCATCCGGCTGGACCAACGGTCCGTTCACTCACCCCGATCACCCCCGCCAAGACACCGACGGCGAGACGGAGCACGACAACGGCTCCAAGTGAACGGACCGTTCGTCCCATCCCGCTGGACCAACGGTCCGTTCACTCACCCCGATCACCCCCGCCAAGACACCGACGGCGAGACGGAGCACGACAACGGCTCCAAGTGAACGGACCGTTCGTCCCATCCCGCTGGACCAACGGTCCGTTCACTCACTTCCGGGTCACTCCTTGACGGCGCCGGAGGTGAGGCCGGAGACGATTCTGCGCTGGAAGAACAGCACGAACAGGATGATCGGGATCGTGATCACGACGGCGGCCGCGGCGATCGTGCCGGTGGGGTCCTCGAACTGCGAGTCGCCGGTGAAGAACTGCAACGCCACCGGCACCGTGCGGGACGCCTCGGTGGAGGTGAGCGAGATGGCGAACAGGAAATCGTTCCAGCAGAAGATGAACACCAGGATCGCCGTGGTGAACACGCCCGGCGCGGCCAGCGGAGCGATCACCTTCCGGAACGCCTGCGCCGGAGTGGCCCCGTCCATCTTCGCCGCCTCCTCCAGCTGCCACGGGATCTCCCGGAAGAACGCCGAGAGCGTGTAGATCGCCAGCGGCAGCGAGAACGTGATGTACGGCAGGATCAGCCCCGGCCAGGTGTCGAACAGTCCGAGGGTCCGCTCGATCTCGAACAGCGGCGACACCAACGACACCTGCGGGAACATCGCGATGAGCAGCGACACCCCGACCAGCAGCCGCTTGCCGGGGAACGTCAGCCGCGCGATCGCGTAGGCGGCCATGGTGCCCAGCGCCACGGCGATCGCGGTGGCGATCAGCGCGATGCCGATGGAGTTCAGCAGGGCGCGCAGGAACTCCCCGGTCCGGAAGATCGCCGCGTAGTTCTCCAGCGTCCACTCCGCCGGGATGAACCTGCCGTCGCTGAGCCCGGCGGAGGTCTTGAACGACAGCGACACGATCCACAGCACCGGCACCAGCGCGTAGAGCACCACGATCGCGTTGAGCACGGTCCACTTGGCGGTGTCGGCGGGTTTCCGCGCACGGCGGGCCATCAGCGCCTCCCGTCGTCGTCGGCGCCGGGCGCGGCGGTACCGAACAGCTTCACGAACAGGAACGCGATCAGCGCCACCGCGAGGAAGATCAGCACGGACATGGTGGAGCCGATGCCGAGGTTGAGCCCTTTGATCAGGTTGTTGTAGGCCAGCACCGACACCGAGGAGGTGTCCTGCGCGCCTTCGGTGAGCACCACGATGTTGTCGAAGACGCGGAACGCGTCGAGCGTGCGGAACAGCAGCGCGACGAGGATCGCCGGTTTCATCACCGGCAGCATCACCTTGGTGAACCGCTGCCACTTGCTCGCGCCGTCGATCTGCGCCGCCTCCAGCAGGTCCTCGGAGACCAGCGCGAGCCCGGTCATCAGCAGCAGCGCCATGAACGGCGTCGTCTTCCACACCTCGGCGACGATGATGATCGCGAGCGAGGAGGCGCGTTCGGTGAGCGGCGCCCCGTCGGAGAACAGGTTCGCCAGGTAACCGGTGTCCGGCGTCCACGCGTAGCGCCAGCTGAACGCGGCGACGACGGTGACGATGCCGTACGGGATGAGGCTGACGGTGCGCACCAGCCCGCGCCCGATCAGCGCCCGGTGCATGATCAGCGCCAGCGCCATGCCCAGCACGAACTCGATCACCAGCTGCACGACGGTGATGAGCACGGTGGCGCCGAACGCGGTCCACCAGTACTGGTTGCCGAGCACCGTGAGGTAGTTGTCCAGCCCGACGAACTCGCGCTGGTCCGGGTACTTCAGGTCGTAGCGCTGGAACGAGAGCCACACCGCGTACAGGATCGGCCAGCCGGTGACGGCGACCATCACCAGCGCCGCCGGTGCGCACAACGCCCAGCCGAGCCTGCGCTCGGCGCGCTTGGCGGTGTCCGTGGCGGACATCAGGGCATCACCCCCTGCGAGTCGAGGGCGTTCTGCACCTCGGTGCGCATCCGCTCGGCGGTGCGCGGCGGGTCGATCGCCGATGCCGGCGACAGCAGCTTCGACAGCACGGTCGAGACGTTCTGGTACGCCGGAGTGATGGGGCGGATCGCCGGGTCCCGCAGTTCCTCCAGGATGGTGTCCCGCATCGGGTACTCCGCGGCCATTTCCGGTGCGGCGTAGACGGATTCGATGGTGGGCGGCAGTCCGTCCTTGACGGCGGAGAACCGCTGGTTCTCCGCGCTGCGCAGGCACAGCGCGGCGTCGAAGGAGGCCGCCGGGCGCGGCGAGTACGCGCTGACCGCGAGGTTGAACCCGCCGATGGTCACCTTGCTGGGCCGGTTCGGATCCGACGTGGGGTAGCGCGCCCAGTGCACGTTCCGCGCGATCTCCGGGGCGTCCTCCTGCATGGACGGGTAGACGAACGGCCAGTTGAGCTGGAACGCCGCGTCACCCTGCTGGAACTCGAGGCGGATGTCGTCTTCCTGCGCGTTGGACATGGACGGGCTGGTCAGCCCGGAGTCGGCGAGCGCTTTGAGCTGTTCCAGCGCTCGCACCGCGCCCTCGTCGACCACAGCTCTGGTGCCGTCGTCGGAGATGAGCTTGCCTCCGGCGGAGGCGAGCAGCGTGTTGTACTGCACCACGTAGCCCTCGAACTGGGCGCCGGGGATCAGGACCGTCGCCGGGCGCCCCTCGGCCTTCAGCCGCCGCGCCTGTTCGATCATGTCGTCCCAGGTGCGCGGAGGGGTCCGCACCACATCCGAGCGGTACCAGAGCAGCTGGACGTTGGTGTTCTTCGGCGCCCCGAACAGCTTCCCGCCGTAGCGCGCGGATTCCAGCGGCCCGGAGAGCGTGCCCGCCTCAGCCTGCTGCCGGTCCTCGCCGGTCCACTCCCGGACCCAGCCCGCCCGCGCGAACTCGGCGGTCCACGTGGTGTCCAGCCCCAGGACGTCCATGCCGTCGTCCTGCGCGGCGAGCCTGCGCACCAGCTGCTCGCGCTGCCCGTCCGCGTCCCGCGGCAACTTGTGGTAGACGATCTTGAACTTGCCTTGGGCTTCGTCGTTGCACTTGTCGACGACCGTCTGCAGGTTCTCCTCAGGCGCGTAGTAGAGGTTCACCGTGTTCGCGCTCTGCGGCGGCGCGCACGCCGTCACCGTCGCCGCGGCCGCCACCGCCAACCCCAGCGCCACGGCCCGCCGCACCGCTGCCCGATCGCGTTCTCGCACCCTCACCGTCGTCGGCCCTCCCAGACGTCGCACGCCCGTGCGGCTGAGGCCGAGTGCTCGCGCCCCATCGCACGCCACGGACCGCACCGGCGGCCCGGTGCGGGTGAGAGCAACCTAGGCGGGCTGATCGACTCCGGCAATACCCCTATCGGCCCACCGGACCCGCACTCCGGCGTCGGACGGCAGCACGACTGACTGCGAGAAAGCGGCTTCCCTCCACAGGAGCATCGCTTGCCCGGCCCTTCCTCCACCTCGACACCAGGAGTACAGTTTTCTGTACGCATAGGAGGCGCCTGATGAAAACCATGTCGTACTCGGAATCTCGTGCGAAGTACGCCGAGACGCTCAACTCCGTCGTCGACGATCGCGAGGAAGTGGTGATCACTCGCTCCGGACACGAACCGGTGGTGATGGTCGCGCTCGATGACTACGAGTCGTTGAAGGAGACGGCCTACCTGCTCAAGAGCCCGGAGAACGCGCGCCGCCTGCTCGCCTCCATCGAGCGCTTGGAACACGGTGGCGGCACGACTCGGGACCTCATCGAATGAAGTTGGTCTGGGATGAGAACGCCTGGGACGACTACGTCTGGTGGCAGACCCAAGACCGCAAAGTCCTCAAACGGATCAACGCGCTACTGAAGGATGTAGAGCGGAACGGGAACGAAGGAATCGGCAAGCCGGAGCCGCTCAAACACGGCTTCCACGGGTTCTGGTCACGCCGAATCACCGACGAACATCGCCTCGTTTACCGGCTACAAGAAGATCAAATTCAGATCGCCTCGTGCCGGTACCACTACGGCAGCTGACCCCGCCCCTCGGACCCCGGCTCTACATCAGTGGGAGGTTTGCGGGCGCATCGCGAGGTGGGCCAGCAGGTTGCGGCCGTGTTCGGCGTTGCGGGGCTGGGCGAGCACGTCGTAGCGGCCCGCGACGAGCTGGCTCGCCGAGGAGAAGTCCCGGCGCCCGCGCATCGCCAGGTAACCGGCAGCGGCGAAACCGATGCCGATCACGATGCCGCCGCCCAAACCGGCCAGCATCGAGCTGAGCGCACCCGTGCCCGGCGGCGTCGCGATGCTCATCACCAGGCCGATGAGCAGCCCGATCCACGCACCGGATGCGGCGCCGCCCGCGACCACTTTGCCCCAGGTCAACTTGCCGGTGATCCGCTCCACGAGCATCAGGTCGACGCCGACGATGGTGACCTCCCGAACCGGGAAGTCGGCACCGGCGAGGTGGTCGACGGCGCGCTGCGCCTCCTCGTACGTGCCGTAGGAGCCGATCGGCCACCCCGTCGGCGGGGTGGGCATGCTGTTCGGTGAACCCGGCGCCGGCCGAGCCGAGCCGGAAAACGGGGAAGACACCGCTGACACCTCCGTGGAGCGCACTACCTACCAGGATCCGAAGGAGCCCGATTCATCCCCTATCGTCCCTGCCTCCAGGCTACCCCGTCACCCCGGCCCGGAGATCGTCTTGGGTCCCCACGCGCAGCGACCAAGGATCCAGCGGCACCCGGCCACCGGTGACGGTCCACTCCTTCCGCTGAGCAGCCCTTCGATCCACCCACCAGGCGTAACCGAGCACCGCCGCGATGAACGGCAGCACGTCGCCGAGCGCGAAGTCACCGGCCTGTTCGATGCCCGGAACCCCGGACAGGCCGCTGACCAGCACGCTGAGGCTGTTGTTCGCCACGTGCAGCGCGATCGCCGCTTCCAGGCCGCCGGTGCGCAGCGTCAGCCAGCACATCACGACCGCCATCACCAGCAGCTCGACCCACACCATCGGATCGGTGTAGCCGTGGCCGAGCAGGAACAGCACCGAGGTGATCGCGATCGCCACCCACGGTGTGCGAAACCACGCGGTCAAGGTCTGCAGCAGGAACCCGCGGAAGGCGATCTCTTCGGCGGCACTCTGGAACGGGACGACGAGGACCGCCAGCCCCACGATCCGCGCGTAGTCGGCCCAGCCCGGAAAGCCCGGGCCGGCCGACCGCCCGCCTAGCCAGGTCAGCAACGCCGAGATCGCGAACGCCACGGCGAACAGGGCCACCGCGGCGAGCAGGCATTCGCCGAGCCACCCCCAGCGGAGGCGCCCGGTGACGCCGATGAGCTGCCGGGGACTGCGCCGCTGCACCCAGAGCACGGTGAGCATCGCCGCCGGGATCAACGCGGCAAGCGCCCCGAAGGAGACGAACAGCAGGACGAACGGATCACGCAGCACCGTCTCCACGTAGTCCGGGTGCAGCCACAGCGACGCCAGCCGGAACTCGCCGAATCCCGCCGGGTACAGCACGAACAGGCCGAGCAGCACCATCGCGACCAGCAGCAGCACGAACGCCAGCACGGCGCCGAACAGCAGGGAGAACAGCGGGGTCCACCACCGGTGCCGGGAATCGCGGGCGAGGAGGTGGTACGGGGTGGCTTCCGGCGTCGGTTCCGCCGTTGCCGGGAAGTCGCTCACCTCTCAGAGCGTAGTGCTCACCCGCCCGTGGCAGGCGCCGCGCGCACGGCATCCGATCGGGCGGAATCCGGCTTCGCCCTGGGCCGGGCGCCCGGCTCGGAACGCTCCGGACGTGGGCGTGGTCGCAGCAGATCCACCGTCGAGAGCAGCACCATGTGCGCGTAGGCGGCGACGATCGACGCGGGCAGCAGCCAGTCCACCGCACCGACCGCGGGCTCCGCCAGCCACATCGCCCCGGCGAACACCACCGCGGACAACACCGCCGCGACCGCCCTGCCCAGCGGCCGCAGGCCGAGCGACCCCAGCCAGGTCAGCAGCACCGCCGCCAACACCAGTCCTTGCGGGCCGAGGGTGAACCCGGAGCTCGCCGTCCACAGCAGGGCCGTCGTCATCGCCGCCGCGATGAACACCGCGGGCAGCCACCGGGCGAGTCCCTTGCCGTGGCCCGCCAACCGGAACCCGAGCCACAGCGCGGACACCGCGGCCACCAGCAGCGCCAGCAGCACCCCCAGGTTCATCGTGAACGGATCGTAGGTGAACGGGCGCAGCACCGTCACCGCGGAGGACTCGTGCGGCACCACCGCTATCCGGGCACCGATCGCCGTCGCGGGCTCGTTGAGCAGGCAGGACATCGTGGCGTCCGGTGGCGGCGCTTCGGCCGGGCAGGTCAGCGAGTACTCGCGCATGTGAGGCGCCACGTCGGTCCCGGCGGGCGCGACCCCGCTGAGCGCCACCGCGGTGGCACCGAGGAACAGGATCAGCGCCACCCGGCGCGGCGCCGCCACGGCCAGCACCGCCAGCAGCAGCACCGGTTTGATCAAAGTCATCGCCACCCGGCCGAGCAGCCGCAGCACCCCGGACGTTCCCGGCCGCACCGCGCGATAGGCCACCAGAGCCGATCTGGTCGCGACCGAGGCGAGCCGGGGCTCACCGAGATCGACGACGCGCTGCTTGCCCACCGAGTACCGCTCCACGTCGCGGGTGAGCCGCTGCGGCTCCGGGATGTCCGGCAACCGGGGCTCCGCCGGATCGGCTCCGGCGGCGACGGTGGCGACGAACGGCAGTTCCTGCGCCGCGATCGTCCAGTGCAGTCGTTCGACGACCAGCGCCTTCGTCTCGGTCAGCGGGTGCTCGTCGACCGGATCGGCGAACATCGCCGCCAGCTCCGCCCGCACCTGGTCCGCGTGCCGTGTCCACAACTCGGTCAGGAACCCCTGCCAACGCTCCGAGTTCGCCGTCTCGCCGAGCTCCGCGCGAGTCGGGGTCGTGACGATGACCCGCAGCCGCTCCGCGATGCCCTCCGGTCCCAGCTCGGCGCTGTGGCGCAGCAGACGCGCGGGCACCAGCAACAGCCCGACCAGCGCCGAAGCCGCGTCCAGCCGGCCCCACATCCAGTCGTTCGCACGCCACCGCGCGGACAGGAACGCCCCGAAGTTGGCCAGGTCGCCGCCGCGCACCTTGTCCTCGACGCGCAGCTGTCCTTCGTTGCGCAGCGCGTCGAACGGCAGCGGTGACGGCGCGTCGCTGACGACCCGCAGGAAGTTGATCCGATCTCCCGGCGACCGCCCCACGTCCAGCGGCGCGGTGAGCACCACCAGTGCGCGCAGCACGTCGGGGCGGCGTTCGGTCCGCTCCAACAGGCCGTAGCCGATCTGCGCGGGCGACTCGGAGCGGGTGCGCGGCGGTGCGGCGGCGGCGAGCCGGTCCGCGATCCGGTGCAGCACGACGCGGGCCTCGGCGATCGCGTCCACTCCGTGCTCGTCCCACGGCACCGCGTCGGCCCCGGACGAGTCGGCCATGGACTCCAGTTCGGCGGCGAAATCCTCCAGCGCGCGCTGGAAACGGGTGCCCTGCTCGACCTCGTTGAGCACCGCGCCCAGCAGCGGCCGGACCGGCGACGGCAACCGGTGCTGCACCCGCTCGCGGCGCTCCGCGACCCGCAGCACCCAATCCGCGAGTTCGCCCAATTCCACGATCGGTTCCAGGACGGCGCCGTTGATCCAGTAGCGATCCGCGTGGCCCTCCAGGACCTCGGCGAACGTGCGCAGCCGGTACAGCGCCGACTTGCAACCGCCGATCACCGGCAACTGGTCGACCGCGGCCCAACGGCCGATGTCCCGCGCCCAGTCCAGGCACTCCTGCACCCCGGAGGACAGTCCGCGCACATCGTCGAAGACCCGATTCGGCTCCGCCGCGGCGAGCCCCGCCAGCCCCGTCGACAACCGCCGCCCCAGCACCGTGCGGACCTGCGGTGACCAGCCGTCGAGCGGATCCCCCACCACCGGCGGCAGCAGCCTGCCGTCCTCGGTGCCCGCAGGCTCCACCAGCAGCCGCAGCACCGCCTGGGCGTCCAGTTCCGCGCGGACCACCGCGTACTCCGCCTCGACCTGCTCGACCTGGGAGAACAGCACCGCTTCCTGCTCTGCGGGGTCCGCGGGCAGCAGGGGCGCGAACACGGATCTGCGGCGCAGTTCGGTGCGCTGCACCGCGGCGTTGTGCTCGTCCAACGCGTGGATGTCGGCCAGCAGCGACTCCTGCGACATGCGGGCGCTCAGCGCCGTGGACGCCACCGGCAATGCGAGCTGACGGCTCAGCGGTCTGCCCTCGCCGACGGTCTCCGGCTCCGGGTTCAGGTACAGCAACCAGCGTGCGCTGGGACGTTCCGTGGGAACTTCGGCCATCGCCTCCACCGCGGCGGTGACCGGGATGTTGTCCAGCACCCCGCCGTCGATCACCCGGTACGGCCGCGGGTCGGCGGTGTTCTCGGAGAACACCCCGAACATGTCCGGTTCACCGGGCGGCGGTGTTCCGGTGCTGGAATGCACCTGCGCGGGTTCGAAGGCGAACGGGAACGACGAGGTGGCGCGCGCGGCCTGCGCCAAGCGCAACGCGGTCGCCGGGAACTCCTTGCCGGTGCCGAAGTCCGACAGCGGCTGCCCGGAACGACCGCGGTGGCGGAAGCGGAAGGTGGCGGTGCGGCGCTGCTCGGTCAACGCGCCCGATCTGCCGTCGAAATGCCGTTCCAGCACCGGATCCAGCAGCGTCGCTGTCAGCAGCAGATCCAGCCGGTGGCCCAGGTTGCGGGCGTCCTTGGGAGCGGGCGTCAGCTCGGTGATCAGCCTCGCGAGTTCGGCGCGGAAGTAACCGTCGCCTTCCAGCAGCGAGTCCGGGCGGCGCTGCCAGAACTTCGGCACCGCACGGCACATCGCCTCCAGGTCCGCCAGGCGCACCCAGAGTTCGCGCATGTCCTCGAACGGCATGCCGTAGACGATCGACGCGGACAGCAACGTCGCGTTCAAGCCGCCCGCCGAGGCCCCGGCCAGCACGTCCACGGAAACCGAGTCGTAGCCCGCCAATCCGGCCAGCGCCGACCACGGATGCTCGTCGTCCGGTTTCGCGGGTCCCGGTTTCGCCGTTCCGGATGCTGCCGCGGCGCCAGGTGTCGACCCGCTCTCCGGTCCGGACGTCGCGCAGCGCAGCAGGTCGATCTCGGCGACCGCGCCGCCGATCCACACCGCGAGGCTGGCACCGCCGCGCATCGCCAGCGCCAACCGGAGTTCCTGATCGTTCTCCGCATCGGCCGACCCGTTCTCGGGCCGGCCGCCCTCGGCGGTATCCGTGTCGGTCAGGTCCTCATCGGCCATGTCGCCGCCCCCTCGGTCGACTCGCACGCCAGGAAAAGACCTCGGCACGGCTCGTTCCGCGGAGGGACCCGACGATCACTCTTGATCAGAACGTACCGCGCCGCACCGACGCCGGGATCGTCCACACGGGCGTCAGGCCGCGGATGCCCAGGCAGACGGCCACAACGCAAGCGTGGCGGCCGGGCGAGTTTCCGATTCCAGCACGGAAAGCGGCCCGGCTCGGTGATCACCACGGAGCTGTGCCCCGTCTGCGGGGAGCCACTGAGGTTCCGCTGCGCGCCCCCTATGCAGATCGCTCAGGAACGGCCCTTAAACAGGCGGCGTCCACGGGTCCGTGCGGGACATTCCGGCCGCGCGCCCCTTGCCCGCGATCACCAGCGCCATCTTCCGGGACGCCTCGTCGATCATCTCGTCGCCGAGCATCGCCGCGCCGCGCTTGCCGCCCGCCTCGGAGGTGTGCCAGTCGTAGGCGGCGAGCACGTTCTCCGCGTGGTCGTAATCCTCCTGGCGCGGCGAGAACAACTCGTTCACCGCGTCCACCTGCGCCGGATGCAGCACCCACTTGCCGTCGAAGCCCAGCGCGGCCGACCGCCCGCCGACCCGGCGCAACCCGTCCACGTCCTTGATCGCCAAGTACGGGCCGTCGATGGCTTGCACGTCGTGCGCCCGAGCCGCCATCAGCATCCGCATCAGCACGTAGTGGTAGGCGTCGCCCACGTCGTAGCCGGGCGGCTGCTCGCCGACGACCATCGAACGCATGTTGATCGAGGCCATGAAATCGGCGGGGCCGAAGATCAGCGTCTCGATCCGGGGTGAGGCGGCGACGATCGCGTCCACCTCGACCAGTCCGCGCGCGTCCTCGATCTGCGCTTCGATGCCGATCCGGCCGACCTCCAGGCCGGTGGCGCGCTCGATCTGGGTCAGCGTGAGGTCGAGCCAGCGCACATGATCCGGGCCGGAGACCTTCGGCAGCACGATCGTGTCCAGGTTCGCCCCCGCACCCTCGACGACCTCCACCACGTCCCGGTAGGTCCACTCCGAGGTGAGGTCGTTGACCCGCACGGAACGGATCTTGCCGTCCCAGCCGCCCTCGTTCAGCGCCGCCACCACCCGGCCGCGAGCCTCGGCCTTCGCGAGTGGCGCGACCGCATCCTCCAAGTCCAGGAAGAACGAGTCCACCGCCAGCCCCCGCGCCTTGTCGATCATCTTCGCGCTGGAACCGGGAACGGCCAGGCAGCTGCGGCGGGCACGTCGGCGATCGACCACAAGATCCTCCTCATCAACCACGGGCACAGAGGTATCTACCACGACCCCGCGAACGGCTGTGACCCCGCTCGCGAACGGCCTTCTGATCATCGCCTTGGCAGCGGCGAAGCCGGTGAGCAGCGCCCACCCGAGCAAAAGGACCACCGGCGGGTTCTCGCCGAGCCTCTCGCGAGGACGGCCTTTTCCGTCGTGGGAGCGCCACTCGGGATAAAGATCCCGCAGCGAGGAAGCAACTGAGGTTCCGCTACCCGGGCACCTGGGCAGGCCGCCGCGACTGCCCGGTCAGGCTGTGCGGACTAGCCTGATCAGTGTGGCAGTGACCAGGGTTTACGCGGCGCGAGTCGCCGGGCTCGCGGTGTTCGGCCCGGACGGCGAGTCCATCGGCAAGGTGCGCGACGTCGTCGCCGGACTGCGCACCGCCCACCAGCCGCCGCGAGTGCTCGGCATCGTGATGGAGATGGCGGCACGGCGGCGGATCTTCGTGCCGATGCTCCGGGTCGTGCGGTTCGAACCCAACGCGGTCACCCTCGCCACCGGCTCGGTCAACACCCGGCAATTCCACCAGCGCCCCAACGAGGTCTTGGTGCTCGGCCAGCTGCTCGACGCGAAGGTCACCATCGCCTCCTCCGGAACGTCCGCGGTGCTGGTGGACGCCGCGCTGGAGCAGACCCGCACCCGCGACTGGCGGATCAGCAGGCTCGCGGTGCGCGAACGCACCGGGCGGCTCGCCCGCCGCGGACCCGTGCAGGTGCTGGAGTGGGACCAGATCACCGGGCTCGCCGCCGCCGAACTCACCGACCGGCCGCAGGGCGTGGAGCAACTGCTGGCCCTGCTGGACACGATGCGCGCCGTCGACGTGGCCAGCACGCTGCACGAACTGCCCGCGAAACGCCGCTACGAAGTCGCCGAGGCGCTCGACGACGAACGACTCGCCGACGTCGTCGAAGAACTCCCCGAGGACGACCAGAAGGACCTGATCGGCCACCTCGGCGAGGATCGCGCGGCGGACGTGCTGGAGGCGATGAGCCCGGACGACGCCGCCGACCTGCTCGCCGAACTACCCGAAGTGGACAAGAACCGGCTGCTGGAGCTCATGGAGCCCGCCGAGTCCGCACCGGTGAAGCGGCTTCTGGAGTACTCGTCGGACACCGCGGGCGGGTTGATGACCCCGGAACCCGTCGTCGTCGGCCCGGACGCCACCATCGCCGAAGCCCTCGCCATGGTCCGCAACCCCGAGCTGCCGGTCGCGCTCTCCAGCATGGTCTTCGTCTGCCGCCCGCCGTCGGCCACGCCCACCGGCCGCTACCTCGGCTGCGTGCACATCCAACGGCTGCTGCGCGAACCGCCGTCGACACTGGTCGCGGGCGCGTTGGACACCGGCCTGGCGAGCCTGCCGCCGACGGCCGCGCTCGCCGAGGTGACTCGCTACTTCGCCGCCTACAACCTGGTGTGCGGCCCGGTGCTCGACGACGAGGAACACCTCATCGGCGCGGTCACGGTGGACGACGTGCTCGACCACCTGCTCCCGGAGAACTGGCGGGAGAGCGGCCTGCCCGACCGGGACGACAAGCCCGCCGCGCACTCCCCGGACGCACCGAAAGCGAGCGACGATGCCTGAACTGCTCTCCCGGCGGCGGCTGGATCAGCCGCGGCCGCCGCGCCGGTTCACCGTGGACTTCGATCCTGAGCTGTTCGGCCAGGTCTCCGAGCGGGTCGCCCGCTTCCTCGGCACCGGGAAGTTCCTGTTCTGGATGACGGTGTTCGTGATCAGCTGGATCGGGATGAACTTGTTCGCGGTGGGACTGAGGTGGGATCCGTACCCGTTCATCCTGCTCAACCTCGCGTTCTCCACCCAGGCCTCGTATGCGGCGCCCTTGATCCTGCTCGCGCAGAACAGGCAGGACGACCGCGACCGCGTCTCGCTGGAGGAGGACCGGGCGCGCGCGGAGCAGACGAAGGCGGATACCGAGTACCTGGCCCGCGAGCTGGCCGCACTGCGGCTGGCCGTCGGCGAGGTCGCCACCCGCGACTACCTGCGCGTCGAGCTGGACCGGCTGCGCGATGAGCTGCCCGGCACGGAGAGCGCGGTCGCGCGGCGGCGGCGCCAGGGTTCTCCGGACGGTCGCGAGGACGGTCGTCGCGGTGATCCTGAGCCTGGCTGGCACCGTTAATCGGATTATCGGGGTCGAGCTCGGTTCTCAGGCCTGGGCGCGTTGTCCGGGCGGTGCCGGGACGCCGCCCGCTGCGAGTTTCTCGCAGGTGCGGGCGAACTCTTCGAGCTCTCGCGGCTCGGTCACCGAAAGGAAGTACTGGGTCACTCCACCGAGGTGCGTGCTGGATGCGGTCCGCAACCGGGCCTCGCCGACTTCGGTGATCACTGCGAGTACTCCCCTGCCGTCCGAATCGACCCGGACGCGACTGACCAGGCCGATGCGCTCCAGCCGGTCCACCAACCTGGTCACTCCGGACCTGGAGAGCAGCACGGTGTCCGCGAGCTCGGTCATGCGCAGCCTGCGCTCCGGCGCTTCGAACAGCGCATGGAGCACGTCGTAGGCGGCCAACGTGAGCCGCTGCTCGGCGATCAGATCCCCTTCCAGGCAGCGCGTGACACGGGCATGCGCACGCAGGAAGGTCCGATAGGCCAGCAGCTCGCCACGAGTGGGTAATCGATCAAGACCCGTCTCGGTCACGATGAGTGATACTACGGAGGGCAGTCACACGATTGCGAAGCGCCCCCGGATTTCACCATGCGAGCACGTCGGGGCCGGTGCTTGGAATAATCCAGCGCACAGCCCCGCGTGAACGGCTTCCGAACACCCGTGCCACCCCCGGCACGAACTCGGCCGTCGTCACCCGCTGCGCACCTCGCCTGCGATTCCGGGGCTACCGGCCCGTAACATCGGAGGTCGGTCCGTAGCATCGAGGGTAAGCACAGCCGCAGGAAGGGTCGGTGTCACCGCAACCGTGACCAGCACGCACTCCGCTCCCACGGAAGAGGCCGTTCGCCAGGCCCTCACCAAGGTCGAGGACCCGGAGATCCACAAGCCGATCACCGAACTCGGCATGGTCAAGTCCGTAACGATCGGCGAGGAAGGCCAGGTCGCCGTCGAGGTGTACCTGACGGTGCAGGGCTGCCCGATGAAGGAGACGATCACCCAGCGGGTCGACTCCGCGGTCAGCGCAGTCGACGGCGTGCGGTCGGTGACCGTCGAGCTCGACGTGATGAGCGACGAGCAGCGCTCCGAACTCCGCAAGCAGCTGCGCGGCAACTCCGAGGAACCGCGCATCCCGTTCGCCGAACCGGGCTCGATGACGCGGGTGTACTGCGTGGCCTCCGGCAAGGGCGGTGTCGGCAAGTCCAGCGTGACGGTGAACCTCGCCGCCTCGATGGCCAAGCGCGGCCTGTCGGTCGGCGTCGTCGACGCCGACATCTACGGCCACTCGGTGCCCCGCATGCTGGGTTCCAGCGGCAAGCCCACCCAGGTCGAGAAGATGATCCTGCCGCCGCAGGCGCACGGCGTGAAGGTCATCTCCATCGGCATGTTCACCCCCGGCAACACGCCGGTCGTGTGGCGTGGGCCGATGCTGCACCGCGCGCTGCAGCAGTTCCTCTCCGACGTGTTCTGGGGCGACCTGGACGTGCTGCTGCTGGACCTGCCGCCCGGCACCGGCGACGTGGCGCTGTCCACGGCGCAGCTCATCCCGAACGCGGAGATCCTGGTCGTGACCACTCCGCAGCAGGCGGCCGCGGAGGTCGCCGAACGGGCCGGCGCCATCGCGATGCAGACCCGGCAGCGGCTGGCGGGCGTCCTGGAGAACATGTCCTGGATGGAACTGCCCGACGGCCAGCGCATGGAGGTCTTCGGCAGCGGCGGCGGCCAGATCGTGGCCGACTCGCTGACCCGCGCGGTGGGCTCGGAGGTGCCGCTGCTGGGCCAGGTGCCGCTGGACACCCGGCTGCGCGAATCGGGCGACAGCGGAACCCCGCTGGTCATCGAATCCCCGGACTCCCCGGCCGCTCAGGTGCTCAACGACGTGGCGAAGCGCCTGTCCACCCGCGCCCGCGGGCTGGCAGGCCAGCTGCTGTCGGTCTCCCCCGCCTGATCCACGACCGTCGCGAGCGGCTCCGGAATCGTCCGGGGCCGCTCGTCACGTCTGTTCGCACGGCTCGTGCGGAGTGACCCGCGCGACCAGCGCCTTCCTCGCAGCACGATCATGTTCCCGGGCATCCCCGGGCCGGGATCACGATCCGGGCTGCTCGGTGCGCGCAATGGCCAGCAAGCCGTCGCCGACGGGCAACGCCACCGGCACCAGCGACTCGTCGGCCCGCACCGCCCTGATCAGCTCCCGCACCGCCTGCGCACGCGGCTCCTGATGCCGGGCGGCGTCGAGCGGGCCGGCGAACACGATCGCCCCGCCCGGCCGCAGCAACGGCGCTCCGAGTTCCAGGAACGTCGGGTACTTGACGGGCATGGCGTCGACGAACACCAGGTCGTAGACGTCCTCGGTGAGCTTCGGCAGCACCCGCTCGGCCAGCCCGGCGATGAACCGGGTGCGACCGCGCGCCACCCCCTGCGCGGCCAGCGCCTCACGCGCGGTGTGCTGCGCCGACGCGTCGACGTCGATCGAGGTCAACACGCCCTCGGGCACCATGCCGCTGAGCAGCCAGCTCGCCGAGGCGCCCGTGCCCGAGCCCACCTCGACGACGGATTTCGCCCGCAGCACGGTCGCCAGGAACCGCAGCGCCGCACCGACGGACGCATCGATGGAGTCTTCCGCTGGGTCGGCCGCATGCCCGATGGATCCGCGGGCGTCGCCGAGCATGCTGCCCGGCCGGTCCAGCGGACCGGTGCCGATCGACGTCTCGGGTATCACGAGGCGCAAGATTATCGTTGCGGACGGATTCGGTTGCCCTGTTTCGGCACATCGTTAGACGCCTGTTTCCGTGAACTCGCCGGTCTTGCGCCGATCAGGTGAAAGTCAGGTTCTCAGGCTGCTCTCAGCGCACTTTCATCCGTCACTCACGAGCGCGCGCGAGAGTGGGAAGCATCTGGAGGGCGGACCAACGTCCTCAGCAACAGCGGCAGCACCGTGGAGCACGCTCCGCACCACGCGTTCCGGGCCTCCGCCGGGAACAAAGCGGGGGGCGAGTTCGTTCCCCTGGTGTCACAGCCGCAGGAGGTGGCTTCTCGTCCGATGCCAACACAGTCGATGAGTCCGGCCGTTCGCGCCGAACAACAGACCGTCCCCGCCGCACCCGTTTCGGATGCGGAGTGGACGCCGCCGTCCTGGGACGAGGTCGTCCGGGAGCACGCCGACCGGGTCTACCGGCTCGCCTATCGGCTCAGCGGCAACCAGCACGACGCCGAAGACCTCACGCAGGAGACGTTCATCCGCGTCTTCCGCTCGCTGGCGTCCTACAAGCCCGGCACGTTCGAGGGCTGGCTGCACCGGATCACCACGAACCTGTTCCTCGACATGGCCCGGCGCCGTTCGCGGCTGCGGATGGAGGGCTTGCCCGAGGACACCGACCGGCTGCCGAGCACCGGCCCCAGCCCGGAGCAGGTGTTCTACGAGACGCACCTGGACCCGGACCTGCAGGCCGCGCTGGACGAGGTGCCGCCGGAATTCCGCGCTGCGGTCGTGCTCTGCGACGTCGAAGGACTCTCCTACGAGGAGATCGGAACCACCCTCGGGGTGAAGCTCGGTACTGTGCGCAGCAGGATCCACCGCGGCAGGCAGATGCTGAAGGCCACGTTGGAAGCTCGGCGGCAGCAGGCTCGGGAGGACTCGGCATGACAGCTCGGCGAGGGTGGGGGCTGTCCGAACAGCACCTCGCACTGGACGCGCTCGTGGCATTCGTGGACGGAGAGCTCACCGCGAACGCCCACGACCGCGCGGCCGCCCACCTCGCCCGGTGTCCGGCTTGCGCGGCGGACGCCGCGGCGCAGCGGCAGGCGCGATCGGCGGTGCGTTCCGCGCCCGCCCCCTCGGTGTCGGCAGGGCTGCTCCAGGCGCTGCAATCGATACCGTCGAGCGCTGAACTTCCCGCCCAGCCTGACGGGCTGGCCCTGACCGAGGACGGGCAGCTCGTCGCGGTCAACCCCGGAGCGCGGTCCGGCCGCTTCGGTTCCGGAGCCGCCCTCGGTTCCAGCACCCCGCTCGGCGGCGGGCAGCAGCCGATGGGGTCGAGCGCTCCGCTCGGTACGACCTCACCGAACTCGCGCACCGCCCGTGGCAGGCGCACGGGTGCGGGTGTGGTGTTCTCCGGACTCGTGCTCGGCGCGCTGACCCTGGTGAGCGTGCCGGACGAGCAGCTCCCGCCGACCGACGCCGGCCCGATGCCGTATCCCGGCGGGGCCTACGACTCGGCGATGATCCCCGCTTCCGCTCGGCTGAACGAACCGCCGCAGCAGGCCCCTGCCGACCCGCCGCCGTCCGCGTCGGCGGACGCCACCGCCTCGGATGCTCCGGCGGCGCCGTCCTCGCCGTTGGTCTCGGCGTCCGTTCATCCCTGAGCCGCGTTTCCGCCGCGGAACCGTCCTGCGAGCGGGCACCTACGCGGACTTCACCTGATGCTGGGCAGGATGTGCGGTGGACACCCGCCACCGGTACCGGTGCACGGGACGCCCACCGCGTGTGATCCACTCGCATGCCGATGTGTCGACGACTTCGCAGGTCCGGGGAGCGATGAGCGAGCAGCCGAGGAAACCCGCGCAGGGATCCGATCCGGTGCGGCCCGATCGAACCCGCCCGCATGGCGACCCCGCAGGCGGCACGCCGAACGACCAGGCGCTGCACCCGTGGCAGCAGGGCTCGGCCGCACCTGCGCGCGGGGTTCCCGCCGAGGACTTCAAGCGGCCTGATCCCGGCGCCGGTGCGCCACCGAACCCGGTGGCACGGTCCGGCCAGGGTCCGGACGAGACCGGGCAGGGACCGCTGGCGCAACCGGCTCCCGGTTCACCGCGGCCGAATCCCCCCCAGCCGAACCCGACCGAGCCCAACTCGGCCACCCCCGGACCAGCCCAGCCGAGCCCGGCGCAGCCGAACGCAGCCCAGCCAGAGCAAGCTCAGCGTGCACAACGGGCTCCGGCCACACCCGCCGCCCAGCAGGACGATCCGCAGCGTCTCGGCGCCCGCCCGATGCAGCGTCCCGAGGTGGACCCGGCGCAGGCCCGGACCTTCGGCAGGCCCAGCGGCGTGTCCGGCAGCTTCCACCCCGACGCCGCGGCCCGGCCGCCTGCCTCAGGCGTCGAACAGGCTCCGCCGCCGCCCGACGCGCTGATCAAGGCGTTCGGCCGTCCCCAAGACACACCCGACTCGCTGCAGCGCGAACCCGGCGAGACCCCGCCCACCTCGACCGCGGAACAGCCCGAGACGTTCTGGAACGACCGCGGCGACCGGGACCCGTGGCGCAGCCCCTCGGCGAGCTCCGTCATCGGACCGCCCGCGCTGCCCGAGGACAGCCCCGAACCGCCCGCCGAACCCGGCCCCGGTCCGCTGCTGAGCGCTCGCGAGGTCCTGTTCGGCCGCCGGGTGCGTCCCCGCTCGCTCGCCGCACTCGCCGGTGTCGCCGTGCTGCTGGCCGGTGTCGGTGGCTTCGTCGGCCGCATCACGGCCGAGGAGGGCAACCCGCTGACCAACCCGGACGTGACGCTCGCCGAGGTCGAACCCGGGATGGAGCGTCCCAACGGCGGCGTCGCGGGTGTGGCGCACCGCATCGTGCCCGCCGTGGTGTCGGTGGAGGTGCACGTGGGAGCGCAGGGCGGCAGCGGATCCGGCGTGGTGATCGACGGCGACGGCTACATCGTCACCAACAACCACGTCGTGTCGATGGCCGCGGACACGCCGGGCGCCACCGTGTCCACGGTGTTCAGCGACGGCAGCCGCGTGCCTGCCCGGATCGTGGGGCGGGACGTGAAGACCGACCTCGCCGTGATCAAGGTGGAGGTGGCCAATCCGACCGTGGCGCAGCTGGGTCGCTCCGGCGACCTGGCGGTGGGCGACCAGGTGATCGCCGTGGGCTCCCCGCTGGGACTGGCCAGCACCGTGACCACCGGCATCGTCAGCTCGGTGCACCGGCCGGTCCGGCTGGCCGGGGAAGGCACCGACACCAACGCGGTGGTCGACGCGATCCAGACGGATGCGGCGATCAACCCCGGCAACTCCGGTGGCGCGCTGGTCGACGGCAACGGTGCGGTGGTCGGCATCAACAGCGGTATCCGCACCATCGGCTCCGGCGGTGAGGGCGGCTCGATCGGCCTCGGCTTCGCCATCCCCATCGACGACGTGCGGCGCATCTCCCAAGAGCTGATCCGCAGCGGCCGGGCCGCGCACGCCGATCTCGGGGTGAACGCCAAATCCGTCAACGACGGCACGACCGACGGCGCCCAGGTGCTCAACGTGCGGGACAACGGTTCCGCGGCGGCCGCGGGCGTCGCCGAAGGCGACGTCATCATCCGGGTGGGCGACCGCAAGGTCAGCACCGCGGACGAGCTCGTGGTGGCCGTGGACCGCTACCGGGTGGGCCGAACGATTCCGGTGACCGTGGTCCGCCAGGGCCGTGAGCTGGTGTTGGACGTGGTACTGCGCTGAATGCCACCCCAGTTGGGAAAAGTGGCGTTTCCGCAAGGTCCATCCGGGTGGGTACGCTGGCAGAGCGCACAGCGCACCGCATGGAGTGAAAGGTGATCCGAGGTGTTCGACAGCATCGGCTGGGGTGAGATCCTGGTCCTCATCGTCGCCGGTCTGTTCATCCTCGGCCCGGACCGGTTGCCGCAGGGCGCCGCCTGGCTCGGTCGCACGATCCGCCAGGTCAAGGAGTACGCGACCGGTGCGCGGGAACAGCTGCGCTCCGAGCTCGGACCGGAGTTCGACGAGCTCCGCAAGCCGCTCGAAGATCTGCGCGGAATCCGCGACTTCAACCCGCGGACCGCGGTCACCAAGCACCTGCTGGACGGTGAGAACCCGCTGGACCCGCCGTTGAACGGCAACAACGGCAGCAACGGGAACAACGGCAGCAGCTCCACGCCGCCCAAACCGCAGTCCCAGCCGCAACCGCCGCTGGCTCCGGGCGAACGTCCGCCTTACGACTCGGACGCGACCTGAGCCTCGGGCGCAGGCACGGCCGCACCTCCCCCAGCGCGAACCCGCTGCTTCCGCAGCACCGCCGCCGCTGCCAGGACCAGCAAGCAGCCGAGCACGGCCGTCATGCCCGCCCAGCCCCACGCCGCGTAGGCCATGCCGCCGACCACCCCGCCGACGCTGCTGCCGCCGTAGTAGGCGAGCTGGTACATCGCGGAGGCCTGCCCCCGCGCCGAGGGTGACGCGAGCAGCCCGACCCAGCCGCTGGCAACCGAGTGCGCCGCGAAGAACCCACCGGTGAACACCACCAACCCGGCCAGGATCACCACGAGGTTCCCGGCCAGCATCAGCAGCAGTCCCAGCAGCGCCGTGCCCAGCCCGGCCAGCAGCACCTGGCGCCGCCCCCAGCGGTCCGCGAGCCGACCGGCCACCGCGGAGGTGACCGTGCCCGCCGCGTAGGCCAGGAATGCCAGGGCCGCCAGCGCGGGCGGCACCGACAGCGGCGGCTCGATGAGCCGGAAGCCGAGCACGTTGTACACGGCCACGAACGAACCCATGCCGAGCGCGGCGACCAGGAACGGGGGCCGCAGACCCGGGTCGGTGGCGGCGGCGCGCACTCCGGTCAGCAGCGGTTTCCACCGCAGTTCCTGGCGCTGCTGGTTGCGCTCCCGGGGAAGCAGCACGACGAACGCGACCGTGCAGATCCCGGCGAGGACGGCGACGGCCGCCAGCCCACCGGTCCAGCCCATGAAATCACCCGCGACGCCGCCGAGCAGCCGTCCGGACATGCCTCCCACGGTGGTGCCCGCGACGTAGAGGCCCATCGTGGTGCCGAGGTCGCGACCACCGGTCTCGTCGGCGAGGTAGGCGGCGGCGACAGCCGCGATGCCCGCCACCGCGGCTCCCTGCACCAGCCGCAGCGCCACCAGCAGCGGGAAGTTCGCCACGAAGGGCAGCAGCAGCCCGATCACCTCGGCCAGCAGCAGCGAGGACACCATGACCCGCCGCCTGCCGAGCACCTCGGACAGGGTGCCGAGCGGAATCGCGGCCACCGCCAGGCCGAGCGTGGCCGCCGAGACCAGCAGCGCCACGGTGCCGGGGGCGAGCGCGAACGCCTCGGCGAATTGCGGCAGCACCGGCTGTGGCGCGTAGAGCAACGCGAACAAGGCCAGGGCGCCTGCCAGCAGCGCGAGGCGGATGCGCCGGATCCGGTTCAGGTCATCGGTGAGCACATCGGCGACCGTAAGCAGCCCTAACTAATGCGTCCAATTCACCGAACGCAGACAATTCATACCGTGACGTACGAATCAGCGGGTCCGCTGGACGCCGCCCAGCTCACCGCGAATCTTGCTCCGACGCTGAACCTGCTGCGCACCGTCGCGGCAGAGGGGCATCTCACACGGGCGGCCGACCGGCTCGGCATCCCGCAGCCCACTGTGAGCCGCACCCTCGCCCGGCTCGCCGACCGCCTCGGCACGGAGATCGTGACTCGGGACGGACGCGGAGTGCGGCTCACCCGCGCCGGGGCGCAGCTGGCGGCCGCCGCCGACGACGCCTACCGCGAACTGGCCGATCGATGCCGCGAGGTCGTCGAGGAGCTCGATCCGGACCGCGGCACGGTGGCGCTCGGTTTCCAGCACACCATGGGCGGAGCCCTCGTTCCCGAGCTCATCAGGGGTTTCCGCGCGGAACATCCCGGCGTGCGGTTCCGGCTGGTGCAGGGTGCCCGGGACGATCTGCTGACCGGTGCGCGGGACGGGCGGCTCGATCTCTGCCTGGTCTCGCCGATGCCGTCCGGACCGGACTGGGAATCGGCCGCGGTGACGCGCGACGAGCTGGTCGCGGTCGTGTTCACCGGACACCGGCTCGCCGATCGCGACAGCCTCCGGCTGGCCGAGCTGGCGGGCGAGGACTTCGCGCTGCTGCGGTCCGGCTACGGACTGCGGCGCATCGTCACCGAACTGGCCGACGCGGCCGGAGTGTCGCTGCGGGCCGTCTGGGAAGGCGAGGAAGTGGACACCGTCCGGGGTCTGGTCGCGGCAGGTCTCGGCGTCACCGTGTTGCCCAGGGCGCTGGGCGGCACGATGGCGGGCACCGTGGAGATCTCGTTGAACCCGGCCGCACACCGCACCGTCGGCATCGCCTGGCCGGCGCACCGCACCCCACCACCGGCCGTGCACGCCTTCCGCGACCACGCGGCGGCCCGCCGGTGAACCACGGGCTCCGGTGAGCACCCGGCGCATCGAGCTTGCGGAGTGAACGGACCGTCCGCCCGATCTCCTTGGACGAACGGTCCGTTCACTCATTCCCAGCCGGTCGCTCCGGTCGTGGACGGTGGGCTGTTCGGAGTGAACGGCGACGGCCCGGCACGCGTGATCCCGCGGCGGAACACGTCCACCGCGGGATCACCCGGAAAAGAACAGCGGCTACTCGGCCAGCGATGCCGCCAGCTCGACGAGGGTCCTGGCGGCGAATCCCGTCGCGCCGGGCACCACATCGTCATAGGCCTTGTCCGCGCGCCCCGGCCCGGCGATGTCCAGGTGCGCCCACGGCACGGACCCGACGAACTCGCGCAGGAACAACGCCGCCGTGACCCCGCCCGGTCCTTGCGGCGCCTGGCGCACATCGGCGAGCTCGCCCTGCACGTCGGCGGCGTGGTCCTCCAGCAGCGGCATCCGCCACCAGGACTCGCCGACCCGATCTCCCGCGTCCCGCAGCGCGCGCTCCAGCCGCTCGTCGGTGGCGAACAAGCCACCGGTGCGCAGGCCCAGCGCGACCTTCATCGCACCGGTCAGCGTGGCGACGTCGACGATGAAGTCCGGCTCGTGGCGCGCCACCGCGTACGCCAGCGCGTCCGCGAGCACCATGCGGCCTTCCGCGTCCGTGTTGGCGACCTCGGTGGTCTTGCCGCCGTAGTGCCGCACCACGTCGCCCGGCCGGTAGCTGCTGCCGGAAACGTGGTTCTCCGCGGACGGCACCAGGGCCGTCACCCGCACCGGCAACCGCAGCCGGGCGATGGACAGCAGCGCGCTGAGCACCGCTCCGCCACCGGCCATGTCCGTGCGCATCAAATGCATTCCGTCGGCGGGCTTGATCGAGATCCCGCCGGTGTCGAACGTGATCCCTTTGCCGACCAGCACCAGGTTCGGACCGGACTTCACGCCCTCCGGTCGCCAGGTCAGCTCCAGCAACCGCGGCGGGCTCACCGAACCACCGCCGACGGCGAGCACACCGCCGAAGCCCTTGTCCGCCAACCACTTCTCATCACGAACCGTCGCCGTGACACCCGGCAGCGGCCCGGCGAGCTCGGTGCCCGCACCGGCCAGCCACACCGGGTTCTTCACGTTCGACGGGGCATTCGCCAAGTCCCTGGCCAGCGAGGTGGCCGCGGCCCACTCGTGCGCGCGGGCCGCGGCTGTGCGCAGTTCCGCCGTATCCGCACCGTCGGGCACCACCAGTAAGGCCTTGCGCATCCGTGGCGCTGCCGGCTCGGCCGACACCCGGAACCGGTAGTCGCCCAACGACAACCCGAGCGTCAACGCCGAGACGAGCTCGGCGTCGGCGTCCGCGGGCAACCGCACCTGGACGTACTCCGCTTCCGCCGCGTCACCGAGGTCCGCCGGATCGGTGTCGTCCTCCGCGGTTCCCTCGCCCAGCCGGGCACGGGCCGCCCGCGCGATCGACGCGCCGATCGAGCGCCACTTGCCCGCGGCCCCGGAACCGGCGCCGACCGCCCAGCCGAAACGCCCGTCCGGCAACGGAACCGTGCGCACATCGCCCACGGAAGCCGTCACGTCCAGCGCCTCCAGCAGCGAGGATTCCACGCCCCACGGTTCGGCCGCCGCGGCCAGATCAGGCCCGGAAGCCCCGTCGAACACCGGCACCGCCGCCGGAACGCCGTCCCGCCACCGCGAGACCACGTCCACTTCGACCAGTGCCGTCGGGATCACCGGGAGCACCGCGTGCTCCGGGGACCGCGACGAACCGAACACCGAGGAATCGGACACGGATTGAAATCCTTCCCGCACTCAAAAGAAAAGGCCGTCTCGGCCACTCCACGGATACCGGCCCCGGCATCAACCTCGGATGCCAGGGCCGGCGACGATCGGGTGCACGCCGATCGCTTGCGCAGCGGCCTCAGCCGGTGACAGATTCCAGGGCCTCGCCCAGATTCGTTGCCTCCTCCACCGACATCTCGACGACGAGCCGCCCACCGCCCTCAAGGGGGACGCGCATTACGATTCCGCGACCCTCCTTCGTCACCTCGAGGGGACCGTCACCGGTCCGGGGCTTCATGGCCGCCATAGCGTGCTCCCTCCGTGAACTCTTCCCACCCACTGATCGCCCACAATCAGTCGGGTCCTGGTCCATTCTCCCCCATCCGGACGCAGCCGCGAAACCGAACCGATCAACTCGTGTCGCTCTTGCGCTGGTCGAATACCGGCAGCGGGTGGCAGACTCAGCCTCCGTGCGGGCATGTTCGGGACTTTTCGGCTCTCAGCACGGCCGTTCGTGCGAGCGTCGTACTGCCATTGCGGCATTTCCGGTCGACCGTCCCATCAGGACCGTTCCCGAAATGCGCACCGTCATCGCACCGGCACCCACCGTGTGCAGTCCACAGTGGATGAGCTGGTCAGGGTGCCCGCGGCCCGCACAGATCAAGCGACGAAAGGGCGAGAAGTGTCGGATGTACTGCTGACTCAGGACACCGGTGGCGTGCGACTGATCACGCTGAACCGGCCGGAGTCGTTCAACGCGCTCAACGTCGAGCTCAAGCTCGCGCTCACCGCGGCACTGCGCGAGGCCGCCGCCGACGACGCGGTGCGTGCGGTGGTGCTCACCGGAGCGGGACGCTCCTTCTGCGCGGGACAGGACCTCAAAGAGCACATCAAGATGCTGGAGTCCGACGACCCCACTCCACTGCGGACGGTCGAGGAGCACTACAACCCGCTGATCCGCGCGGTGGCGACCATGCCGAAGCCGATCATCGCCGCGGTCAACGGCAGCGCAGCCGGTGCGGGCGCCTCGCTGGCGTTCGCCTGCGACCTGCGGATCGCGGCGGCGGACGCCAAGTTCCTGATGGCGTTCGCGAGCGTCGGGCTGTCCACCGATTCCGGCGCGTCCTGGACGCTGCCGCGCCTGATCGGCTACGGACGGGCGATGGAGCTGATGCTGCTGGCCGAACCGGTCGCGGCCGAGGAGGCGCTGCGGATCGGCATGGTCAACCGGGTCGTGGACGCGGGCCACGCCTCCGATGCGGCACTGGAACTCGCGGCGCGCATGGCGACCGGACCCACCAGTGCCTACGCGAGGATCAAGGAGACGATGCGGGCGGCCGCCGCGGAAGGCCTCGACGAGGCCCTCGACGTCGAAGCGGGCGCGCAGATCGAGGCGGGCAAGACCCACGATCACCGCGAGGCCGTCGACGCCTTCGTCGCGAAGCGCAACCCGAACTTCACGGGGCACTGAGCCGGTCGGGGCCGTTCGTCCCGCAGGCGGGCGAGCGGCCCCGGCTCAGCTCTGGGCGGTGCGGTATCGCGGGCAGAACTCGGCGAAGCGGCCCAGGGACCGCTGCAGGCCCCAGGTGAAGGCGGGGCGCACCACGGGCCACATCGCCCCGGTTCCCGCGGGCATCGAGAGGTCCTCCCACCACACGAACGTCGACTCGTCGGACTCGCCGCGCCCGATCACCCGGAAACCGCCCTCCCCGGAGACCAGCGCTCCGGTGTGCCGCACCCGGCAGCACAGCGGCGCGCGCATCTCGATGATCTCCATGGTGTCCAGGAAACCGATCCCGCGCAGCCCGGTGAACGCGGCCAGCGTCGTACCGCGGCCACCGTCTCCGCTGATCACGTGCACCGTGGTGCCCAGCATCCACTCGCCTTGCCGCGCCCAGTCCGTCGCCGCCGCCCACACCTGCTCCGGCGCGGCGCGCACCGGAACCTCCAGCCGAAGCTGCGCGTTGCCCACCCGCTTCACTCCTCCCGGTCGACCGACCGGGCTCGCTGCAACTGGTCTCCCGCGATGTCCAGCTGCCGCTGCAGGACCGTCACCTGGCCGCGGAGGTCGTCGACCTCGTTGGCCAGCCGCTCCAGCGCCCAGTCCACCTCGGCAGCCTTATACCCACGCACGACCTGTTGAAACCGCAGCGAACGCACATCGGCACCTTCGACGTCGACGGCGGGCAGTCTGGTCGGCGTCGCGCCGGGCGGTAGCGCCTCCAACTGCTCCCCGCGTCCGAAGACCAGGGCAGCGAGCAGGTAGATCACCGCGGCGACCACGAGCACAACGAACAGGTAGATCAGCGCACTAGCCACGGTCCGATCGTGGCACGGCCGCCCTGCTTCCCGGCAGCAGACCTCGGTGCGGCCCGGTCACATCCGGGTCCCGAACCGAGCGAGCACAGAACCGCACGTCAACGGCGCGCGTGTCGCCGTCACGGCTGAGCGGGTGCCTGCGTGGGGATGATCTTTCCTTCGAGCACGCCTTCGATGGCCGAGGTGAACTCCCGCCACGCCCGGCGCTCCGAGCGCAGCGTCTCCATCCCGGACTGGGTGAGGCGGTAGGTCCGGCGCTGCCTGCCACCGACCGTGCTCCATGCGCTGCTCACGTATCCCGCTCGCTCTAAACGGCGCAGCGCGGGGTAGACGGTGCCCGTCGGCAGATCCAGTGCACCGCCACTGCGCTGCTGCAACGCTTCGATGATCGCGTAACCGTGCAGCTGTCTGCCGTCGAGCGTGGCGAGCAGCAGAGCATCGAGGTGGCCGCGGAGCGCATCAGCCTTCACAGGTAGCGACTCTACGGTCATTTGCCACCACTGTCACCGTCTGGGCGCAAGGGGCCGTTGGTCCTTTCCCGATTCTTCTGCGGGTGAATTGGATCACTCACTCGGGCGGCGGGCGTCCTTCGCGGGCAGCGCTGCACTGATCGACCGCAAGGAAGGTTCGCAAGATCGCGGTTCGTGATCGAAGCCGAGGAACCACAGCCCCGTTCGTGGGGCATTGCTCGGCCGAACGAGTGGACCGATTCACAAGCTACTCATCGCCACGGCTCGGCGGCCCACACTGCGGATCATCAGACGCGCCCACCGGGCGCGTGCCGACGAGGAGGCACGGAGGTCGGCGTGCGCGACGACAGCGAACGACAAGCTCCCGGTTCGATCGACGAACGGGAGGTCATCCTGCCGTCTCCCAGAGATCAGCTCGACTCCGATGCGGCGGCACAGCATCCCCTGTCCACCCGGTCGAGCCTCGATGACCTGCGTGTTCGCATCGCCGCGCTGGTCGATGCGGTGCACACCCTGCCTGCCACCGGGCTGGAGCTCGACGAGGCGCAGTGGCGCATCGACGAACTCTCCCAGGAGGTCAATCGCCCCTACCCGAGTCCGCCACGGGTGCGGTCGCGCTGGCTGCGGCTCGCACCGCTGCTGCGCGAGCTCGATTCGGCGCTGCCCGTGGCGGCGACCGGGCACATGATCGACGACGCCTTCTGACGAAGCCCGCAACGCGGCTCGTGCTGCGCTGCCTCAGGCCAGGGCGCGCAGCACTTGGCTCGGCGGACGGGTACCGGCGACGGCGGCGACCATGTCCACCACGCGCCGCGTCGCCGCGACCTGGTGAGCGCGGAACACGCGCGCACCGCACCAGGCCGCGATGGCGGTCGCGGCCAGCGTGCCCTCCAGCCGCTCGGACACCTCGACGTCGAGGGTCTCGCCGACGAAGTCCTTGTTCGACAACGCCATCAGCACCGGCCATCCGGTGTCGACGAGTTCCCCGATCCGGCGCACCAGCGCCAGCCCGTGCCAGGTGTTCTTGCCGAAGTCGTGCGTCGGGTCGATCAGCACCCCGGCGCGCGGCACGCCCAGCGACACGGCGAGTTCGGCGCGTTCCACCAGTTCCGCGGCGACTGCCGCGACCACGTCCGGGTAATGCACCCGGTACGGATCGGTGCGCGGCGGCAGCCCCCCGGTGTGCGAGCACACGACGCCGACGCCGAACTCGGCGGCGACCCGCGCCACCTCCGGATCAGCCCCGGCCCACGTGTCGTTGAGCAGGTCGGCCCCGGCTTCGCACACTCGCCGGGCGACCGTGCCGCGCCAGGTGTCGACGCTGATCACCAGATCGGGATGCCGCTCCCGGACCGCCGCGACGAACGGCACCACCCGGCGGGACTCCTCGTCGACGTCGACCCGTTCGCCCTGCGCTCCGGCGCGGACTCCTCCGATGTCGACGATGTCGGCACCGTCCTCGACCGCGGCGTCCACGGCCGCCAGCGCGGCCTCGGCGGCGAAGGTGGCACCACGGTCGAAGAACGAGTCGCGGGTGCGGTTGACGATGGCCATGACCAGCGCACGGTCCGCGGCCACATCCTTACCGCCGAACCGCAACGCAGCCTGAGACGTCATGCCCCGATCCTGGCACGGCCAGGTTCATTCGGAATGACCTGCGTAGGTGTCCGGGACCTCAGCCGCAGGCGTCGAGTGCGGCGTCCACGTCGGTGACGATGGTGAGGGCGTCGAGGGAGCGTTGGGAGGCGAATCCGTCGGCGACGAGGCCGCGCACCCAGTCCAGCATCCCGCGGTAGTGCCCGTCCGGATCGAGGATCACCACCGGCTTGCTGTGCATGCCGATGTAGCGGGACGTCCACACCTCGAACAGCTCCTCGCAGGTACCGATGCCACCGGGCAGCGCGAGGAACGCCGAGGCGTGCGCGTCCATCAGCCCTTTGCGTTCCCGCATGGTGTCCACGACGAGCAGTTCGTCGGCGTCGTCGTCGGCGACCTCCCGGTCGACCAGGGCGCGCGGGATGACCCCGACCGTGCGGCCCCCGCCCGCGCGAGTCGCTCTGGCCACCTCACCCATCATGGACACCCGGCCACCACCGGAGACGAGCGTCCAGCCGCGCTTGGCGACACCGGTACCGACCTCGGCCGCGAGGTCCAGGTACCACTGATCCACCGGGCCGGAGGCGCAGTACACGCACACCGCCACCCCGGTGGTCTCCTGCTCGCTCAATGCGCGTCCTCCCATGCTTGATATGCCTCTTCCACGATGCGCACCGCATCCTCTACGTCGTCGGTCAGGTGCAGCAGGGCCAGGTCCTTCTCGCCGACCTTGCCGGACGCCAGCATGGTGTCCCGGACCCAGTCGTAGAGCCCCTGCCAGTAGGAACGTCCGAACAGCACAACGGGGAACTTGGTGACCTTCTTGGTCTGCACCAGGGTGAGCGCCTCGAAGAGCTCGTCCATCGTGCCGAAGCCGCCCGGCAGGCAGATGAACCCTTGGGCGTACTTGATGAACATCGTCTTCCTGGCGAAGAAGTATCGGAAGTTCACCCCGAGATCAACCCACGGGTTGAGACCCTGTTCGAAGGGCAGTTCAATGCCGAGCCCGACCGACAGCCCGCCCGCTTCGGAGGCGCCGCGGTTGACGGCTTCCATGGTGCCAGGGCCGCCGCCGGTGATGACGGCGCAGCCGATGCCGGCCATCGCCGCGCCGAGCTCCCTGCCGACCTCGTATTCAGGGTGGTCACGCGGGGTGCGGGCGGAACCGAAGATCGTCACTGCGCGCGGCACCTCGGCGAGCGCGCCGAATCCCTCCACGAACTCGGACTGGATGCGCATCACCCGCCAGGGGTCGGTGTGCACCCAGTCGGTCGGGCCGCGCGAGTCCAGCAGACGCTGGTCGGTGGTCGTCGGTTCGTGCAGCCGGGAACGGCGCAGCACGACCGGTCCCCGTCGTTTCTCCTGCGGACGCTCCGCGCCGTTGAGTGAGCCCTCGATGGTCATGGGACGAGGGTAAGCACCTCCGGAAGAACGGAGGGTTCCCCGCCGGTGACCACGCGGTGCCGACCTGGGAGACGGCCGGCCGCACCATTCGATCTGGCCTTGTTGACCTGCGACGGAACGATTCGGAGGGGTGGACTCGGGGCGTACCGTGAGCAGTACGACGACCCGACTGGTGCCCGTCCGGCGCAGGTCGGCGGCACCGAGGCCGCGGATCCAGGTTGGGGGCCGCCATGCTCATCGAGCTGCTCGTCATCGTTCTGGTCATCGCCGTGCTCTGCGTCGGCTCCGCCACGAGGATCATCACCCAGTACGAGCGGGGTGTCGTGTTCCGCTTCGGCAGGTTGCAGCAGTCGGTGCGCGGGCCGGGCCTCACTTTCATCATCCCGGCCGTGGATCGGCTGCGGAAGGTGAACCTGCAGATCATCACCATGCCGGTGCCCGCACAGGAGGGCATCACCCGCGACAACATCACGGTGCGGGTGGACGCGGTGGTGTACTTCAACGTCACCGATCCGGCGCGGGCGGTGGTGAACGTCGAGGACTACCTGTTCGCGATGGGCCAGGTCGCCCAGTCCTCGCTGCGGTCGATCATCGGCAAGAGCGAGCTCGACGACCTGCTCTCCAACCGGGAGCGGCTCAACGAGGGCCTCGAAGTCATGATCGACAGTCCTGCGCTGCACTGGGGCGTGCACATCGACCGGGTAGAGATCAAGGACGTGTCGTTGCCGGAGTCGATGAAGCGGTCCATCGCCCGGCAGGCCGAGGCGGAGCGGGAGCGGCGTTCCCGAATCATCGCCGCCGACGGCGAGTACCAGGCCTCCCGCAAGCTTTCCGATGCCGCGGACGTCATGGCCGACGCCCCCGCCGCGCTGCAACTGCGCCTGTTGGAGACGGTGGTGGAGGTCGCGGCGGAGAAGAACTCGACGCTGGTCCTGCCGTTCCCGGTGGAGCTGCTCCGCTTCGTCGAGCACGCCCAGACCATGCAACAGGCCCAGGCCACGCAACAGCCCCAGACCTCGCAACAGCCTCAGGCCCCGCAGCAAGCCGAGGCCGCACCGGAGCAGGAAGAGCCCGTCGTTCAGGACTCGATCGCCCAGGTCCCGGAGCCCGCCGGCGCACCCGATGTCGAGGGACTGCCCCCGGTGCACGACGCCAGGATCGCCCCTCCGCAGCACACCACCTGAACTCGACGTCAGCGCAGGAAGCGGGTGAGCACGTCCGCGCAGTGGCGGATGTCCGCGGTGGGCACGTTCTCCTGCTGGGTGTGCGCCAGCGTCGGCGAGCCGGGGCCGAAGTTCACCGCGGGCAGGCCTCGCGCGGCGAACCGGGCGACGTCGGTCCAGCCCAGCTTCGCCACCGGCTCCCCTCCCGCCGCCGCGACGAGTTCGGCAGCCGCGGGCGAGCCCAGTCCCGGCAGCGCGCCACCGGAGGCGTCGACGACGGTCACGTCGAATCCGTCGAACACCTCGCGGACGTGGGCTTCGGCTTCGGCGAGGGACTTGTCGGGGGCGAAGCGGTGGTTGACCGCGACCACGCACGAGTCGGGCACGACGTTGCCCGCCACACCGCCTTCGATCCGCACCGCCTGCAGTCCCTCGTGGTACTGCAGTCCGTCGATCACCGGTTCGCGCGGCGTGTAGTCGAGCAGCCTGCGCAGGATCGGCTCGGCCGCGTGGATGGCGTTGTCCCCCATCCACGCGCGCGCGGTGTGCGCGCGGGTACCGCTGGTGCGGATCTCCACGCGCAGCGTGCCCTGGCAGCCGGCTTCGATGGTGGCGTTGGAGGGCTCGCCGACGATGGCCAGATCACCTTCGAGCCACTCCGGCAGTTCCCGTTCGATCCGGTTGAGCCCGTTGCGCTCGGCTGCGATCTCCTCGCAGTCGTAGAACAGGAAGGTGAGGTCGTGGCGCGGTTCCGGCAGTGCCGCCGCCACGTGCAGCAGGACGGCGTCGCCGCCCTTCATGTCCACCGTTCCGCAACCGTGCAGCACCTCGTCGTCACCGGAGCCGGTCCGATGCGATGGCAGGTTGTCGTTGATCGGCACCGTGTCGAGGTGCCCGGCGAGCAGCACCCGCGAAGAACGCCCCAGATCGGTGCGGGCCAGCACCGCCTCGCCGCTGCGCACGACTTCCAGGTGCGGCGCCTGGGTGCGCAACGCGTGTTCGACGGCGTCAGCGATGCGCCGCTCTTCACCGGAGACGCTGGGAATGTCCACCAGCGCGGCGGTCAGCTCGACGGGCTCGGCACGGAGATCCAGGGGCGCGGTCATCCGAAGCAGGCTACCCGGCCGCCGACCGTCGCCGCCGCGCCGACACGAGAGTGATCAACGCCACTAGAACAGTCCACGATGGACACTACGGGCGGCGGAATTCGCCGCTGCGGTGGGCGATCGTCCGATCACGAAGCGTGCTCGTGGTCTCGGAGGAGCCGACCCCTGGAGGGCGGTGCCGAAGTGCGCCGATTACCGTTTTTCGCATGAGCTCGCAGACACCCGACCCGCAGACCACCGGCGCCCACGGCGTCGGCCTGGCCACCGTCACCAACGACGGCACCGTGCTGGACACGTGGTTCCCCACGGTCAAGCTCGGCGAGCCCGGCGAATCCCGCACCACCCGGCTGACCGCCGAGGAAGCGGTGAACTCCCTGGGCGCGGCCGGGGCGGCGCTGCTCGGCCGGGACGACGCCCGCGGCGTGGACGTCGTCGCCGTGCGCACCGAGATCGGCAGGCTTTCCGACGAGCCCGCCGACACCCACGACATCTACCTGCGCCTGCACCTGCTCTCGCACCGCCTGGTGCGCCCGCACGGGCAGAACCTGGACGGCATGTTCGGGTTGCTGTCCAACGTCGTGTGGACCAACCACGGCCCCTGCCCCGTCGAAGGGTTCGAGGCGACCCGGATGAGCCTGCGGGCGCGCGGCCCGGTCACCGTCTACAGCGTGGACAAGTTCCCGCGCATGGTCGATTACGTGACGCCGTCCGGCGTGCGCATCGGCGACGCCGACCGAGTGCGGCTCGGCGCGCACCTGGCAGGCGGCACCACCGTGATGCACGAAGGCTTCGTGAACTTCAACGCGGGCACGCTCGGCGCCTCCATGGTCGAGGGACGGGTCTCGGCAGGCGTGGTCGTCGGGGACGGCTCCGACGTCGGCGGCGGCGCCTCGGTGATGGGCACCCTCTCCGGCGGCGGCAAGGAGATCATCTCCATCGGCGAGCGCTGCTTGATCGGCGCCAACGGCGGGATCGGCATCACCCTCGGCGACGACTGCGTGGTGGAGGCCGGTCTGTACGTCACCGCGGGAACCAAGGTCACGCTGCCGGACGGCACGCTGACCAAGGCTCGGGAACTGTCCGGTTCGAACGGACTGCTGTTCCTGCGCAACTCCGACACCGGAGCCGTGGAAGTCCGGCCGCGCTCCGGCGGCAAGGTGGAGCTGAACGCGGCGCTGCACGCGAACGACTGACCCGTTCGGTGCCGGTCGCGCACGCGACCGGCACCGTTCCTCCGGCGATTCGACCGCCTAACGACGGGGGTTCACCGGCTTCGAATCGGTGACACTGGTGGCATGAACCGCATCGGCGCCTCCGGCCTGCCACCCGAACCAATGGTGGCGACCCGGAACGATCCGATCGCCGAGCACGTCCGTGCCGCGCTGGACGCCCGGTTACGCACACTGCTGGAACATCAGGCAGGCACCCGAAGCGGCGAGTCCCCCGAGCAGCTGCACCAGATGCGCGTCTCGGTGCGCAGAATGCGGTCCGTGCTCAAGTCCGCCGCACCCTTCCTCGACCAGCACTGGTCGGAGCCGCTGCGCGCGGAACTGGGGTGGCTCGGCCGCGAACTCGGCGTGGTCCGCGACCTGGACGTGCTGCTCGCCCGGCTGCACCGGGATGCGGCGGAATTCGAAGCCGCGCAACGTGAATCGGCGGCTCAACTGATCGGCGCGCTGGAAGCCGAACACCGGGCCGCGCGAGAGTCGCTGCAGGCCGCGCTGAACGGCGACCGCCACCGATCACTGCTCAACGCGCTGGCCGAAGCGGTGCACGATCCGCTGCCCGCCTCCGACGTCGAGCATTGCGGAACCCGCGAGCTCCGGGCACTGGTCGCCAAGCAGTACCGCAAGCTGCGGCGAACCGTCGACGAACTCGGCGCCGAGCCCACCGATGCGGAACTGCACGAGCTGCGGATCCTCGGCAAACGGCTGCGCTACACCGCGGAACTCGCCGAGCCGGTGTTCGGGAAACCGATGCGCCAGCTGCTCAACGTCGCGAAGCACTTCCAGGACGTGCTCGGCGAACATCAGGACGCCTGCGTCGCCGAACAGCGGGTGCTGGAGCTGTTGACGGATCTCGGCCCCGCCCCCGATCCGGCGGTCGCGTTCGTGGCCGGTCGTCTCGTCGAACGCGAGCATTCCCGCCGAGTCGCGCATCGGCAGCGGTGGCGCGAATGCTGGCGCGACCTGCGCAGCACCGCGGCGAAGGTGTGAGCGCTCAGCTCAGGCGGTCCGCCGCGGCCCGGATCCGCTCGTCGGTGGCGGTCAGCGCGATCCGGACGTGCCGCTGTCCGGCCGGGCCGTAGAACGTGCCGGGCGCGACGAGAATCCCGCGCTGCGCCAGCCGATCCACCGTTTCCCACGCGTCCGCTCCGCGCGTCGCCCACAGGTACAGGCCGCCGTGCGAATGCTCGATGGTGAACCCGGCGGCCTCCAGCACGGGCCGCAGGACCGCGCGTCGGGCCGCGTACAGGTCGCGCTGCACGCGCACGTGCTCGTCGTCGGCCAGTGCCGCCGTCATGGCCTGCTGCACCGGTCGCGGCATGATCATTCCCGCGTGCTTGCGCAGTTCCAGCAGCCGGGCCACGAGATCCGGGTCGCCGGTGACGAACCCGGCGCGGTACCCGGCCAGGTTCGACGACTTCGACAGCGAATGCACCGCAAGGATCCCGGTGAAGTCCGTGGTCACCGAGGGATCCAGCACCGACACCGGCTCGGCTTCCCAGCCGAGCGCCAGGTAGCACTCGTCCGAGGCCACCACGGCCCCGACCGCGCGCGCCGCCCGCACCGACTCCGCGAGCTCGGCGGCGTCGAGCACCCGGCCGGTCGGGTTCGACGGCGAGTTCAGCCACACCAGGGTGGTTCCGGCGGGCGGGGTCTCGCCCGGCGCGAGCCGCACCACCTCGGCACCGACGATCTTCGCGCCGACCTCGTAGGTCGGGTACGCCAGTTCCGGGATGGCGACGATGTCACCCGGGCGCACCCCGAGCAGCGTCGGCAACCAGGCGACCAGCTCCTTGGAGCCGATCGTCGGCAGCACCGCGGCCGGGTCGATGCTGACGCCGTGCCTGCGCACCAGCGCGTCGACCGCGGCCTCCCGCAGCTCGGGAGTGCCGTGCGTGGCCGGATAGCCGGGGATGTCGGAGACCGCGGCCAGCGCACCGCGCAACGGCTCCGGCACCGGATCGACGGGAGTTCCGACCGAGAGGTTCACCAGCCCGTCGGGATGCGCCCGTGCCGTCGCGGTCTGGCCCGCCAGCGAATCCCAGGGGAAATCCGGCAGGCTCGGACCGCGCAGCGCGGGTGCCCCGTCCGCGGGGTGCGTCCCGGAGGTCATTCTCCCTGCGGGGGCAGGCTGGTCACGGGCTCGACGTCCATCTCGACCTTGCCGACCTTGGCCGCGCCGCCGGGCGAGCCGAGCTCGTCGAAGAAGTCGACGTTCGCCTTCGTGTACGCGCCCCACTCGTCGGGGACGTCGTCCTCGTAGTAGATGGCCTCGACCGGGCAGACCGGCTCGCAAGCACCGCAGTCGACGCATTCATCGGGGTGGATGTAGAGCATCCGCCCGCCTTCGTAGATGCAGTCGACAGGGCATTCCTCGATGCATGCCTTGTCGAGCACGTCGACGCAGGGCTCGGCGATCACGTAGGTCACGGTTGCTCTCCTGCTTGTTTTCGGTCCGGACCAGGCTTCCGCTACCCGGCCGATGACAGTATCCCCCGGCCCCTGCACTGCGAGCCAAGGTGGTCCCACCGCACGGGATCCGATTCGACCATACGTCGGGCCGGGCACGGCGGTAAACGCCGTAAACCCCTAGATCACCGACGCGTCACCGTGTAGCCCTCCGCTCGCAACCACTTCGCGCCGAGCTTGCCGATGCGCCGCAGCGCGGACCGTTCGCCCAGGTAACCGCCCACGACACCGATGATGGGGACGTTGCCGATCAACTCGTGGTAGAAGCGGCCCTGCGGGCGCTTGTCCAACTCCGAGTCGATCTCCCAGAGGGCACGTGCCATTCGCCACACCGTGCGCACGACCGCCTTCAGCCGGGAGCCGCCCGCCCGCTCGGCCGCGTCGAGCTCCTCGGTCAGTTCCGCGGTCTTCGCGTCCTCCTCTGCCTGCGCACCGCCGCGCGCCCCGGAGGCGACGTCCTCGGCGAGTTCGCGCTCCAGCAGCACTTTCGCGATCAGCCGCACTCGCGTGGCGTGATCGGTGGCGCCGTGCTCGGCCGCGATGGCCGACAGCACCAGCCCCTGACCGGCCAGGCCCAGCGCGTTGCGGATCGGCAGCCGCGAGGTGAGCGCGCCGCCGAAGCGGGGCAGTCCCGCCACGACCGCGACCAGTCGTCCGACCCGCTGCGCCCACCAGTCACAGCGCTGGTCCACGCTCATCGCGTCCCAGGTCGAACTGCCCGGCAGCCGCATGCCGTCGAGCTGCCGCAGCAGCTTGTGCAGCAGTCCGGGTCCGTTGCCCGATTCGTCGCCGGAGTCCGCGCTTTCGCGCTCATCTTTCCTGCCGGCGGTGTCGCGCCCACCGTTCCCGTCGACCGTTGCGCGTCCCTCGCTCGCGTCGGCTTTCTCCGGCGGTCCGGCACAGCCGGGCTCACCCGCGTCCGGAGCGGCCTCGACATCAGGTTCCCCGGCGCCTTCGGCCTGCGCCGCCGCTGCGGTGTCCTCGAACCGGCCGCGCAGCCGCAGGGGGTCGGACTGCCGCAGCACGTCCAGCAACGGCGTGGTCGCACGCACGAACGGACGCAACACGGCCGCGACCCGCTCATCGGTCAACACCTCGGCCACGACCGCACCTCGCTACTTCCCCGTCGGCCTGCCCAGGACGATCCCGAGCATCATCGCCGACGGCAGCGTTCCCGCGCCGATCAGCAACAACGTCCGCCAGTCGTTGCCCATCAAGAGCACGTCCCCGCCGGGGCCGAAGAGGCCGAACACGAAGACCGTGGCAAACCACACCACCAGCGGCGCTGCCGCGACCCGCCTGCTCGGCGAGAGCCGACCAGCGGCCGAGACCAGCAGCGGAGTCGTCACGGCGGCGACCGCCGTCGTGATCGGGAACGGCACGCTGCCGATCCACAACGGCAGGAACAACAACTCCGCCAGCGCCAGCACCACGGCGTCGAGGAGCAGGAACCCGAGCACCACCCGGTCGAAGCCCGTCAACGCCGCTCCACCGGTTCGGTTCCGCTCACGCCGAGCCCGCCGAACAGGTCGTGCTCGCCGCCCTCCGGATCGCCCGTTGCCAGCACGTAGTGCTCGGTGTCCGACAAGGGGTGGGCCACCCCGTTCGACAACGCGTAGGCGCCGACTCCCGCACCGTTGTTCCACTCGTCCAACCACACCTGCACCTGGGTGCCGTGGGCGCGCAGCGCGCGGATCTTGCCGGACAGGTGGTCCTCGATCCCGATCACCGTGGTGATCGACTCGTCGGCCACGCTCGGCAGGTCGTCAACGCCGGGCAGTTCGAAGGGCAACGCCTCGGCCGTGGCCAGCTCGGCCAAGCCCGCCCGCAGCCGGTCCCGGGACGGCACGGTGTGGAACACCCGCAACACGTCCGGAACCTCCGCCGCGGCGGCCATCGTGACCTCGTGCGCCCGCACGTGATCGGGATGACCGTAGCCACCGTCGGCGGCGTAGGTGACCACGACCTGCGGCCGAACCTCGCGCAGCACGGTGGCGAGCGCCTCGGTCTGCTCGGTGAAGTCGCCGACGGCGAACGCCCGTGGGTGAGCGGCGGGCAACGCGCCGGCCCGGCCGACTTCCTCCCACAACATTCCGGAATCCCGCCAGCGGCCGATACCGCCGAGGAAGCGGTGATCCGCCACCCGCAACGCGGCGCACGCCGACCGCAGCTCGCCGACTCGGTAGCCGCCGAGCTGGTCGGCCTGGTCCGCGGCCAGCCCGCGCAGGCTCTCCGGGATGACCTCGCCCTCTTCACCGAGCGTGCAGGTCACCACGGTGACCTGCACTCCACGCGCCGCGTAGCGCGCGATCGTCCCGCCGGTCCAGAGGGTCTCGTCATCCGGATGCGCGTGTACCAGCAGCAGCCGGGGTGGAGCCGTCAGCGTCACCGGCCCAGCCTAATCGGAACGGTCCCCACCTCCACGCGGTGGTCGAGCGGCCGCCGGGCCGCCCTGTCAACCAGCATCGATCAACTTCACCCGGGCCGGGGAGCCGACTTCGCCCGGACGGATCACCGTCCCTGCAGCGCGTCCAGCGCGACCGCTTGGGCGAACACCAGCCGACGGTCCAGCCGCTCGTCCTCGATCTTGATCACATAGCGGTCTCGCAAGGAGACCTTCCGCTCCACCGACACCACGTTCCGGCCGTCCGCCGCGAAGTCGAAGTGGTACGGGAAGAAGAACGGGATGTTCTCCAGCAGCGGGATGAACTCCCACAGCCTGCGCAGCAGGGCGATCGGCTTGCTCCGCTCGTGGCCGACACCGGCCAGGTGCCCTGGCTGTTCCAGGTGCCAGGTCGAGCGGGCCAGCGACTTGCGGAAGTCCTTGCGGAACAGCCCGATCGGCGCACCGGACGCGTCCGTCACGTCGTAGCCCGACGCCAGGTCCAACGCCTTGCGCGCCCGGAACGCCGCCAGCACCTCGGTCTTGTCGGCGTCGGTGTAGAGCGTCACCTGCTCCTTGAACGCGACCCGCTTCTGCTGCGCGAACGCGACCAGTTCTCCCTCACCGCCCCGACCGTCGTCGGCCCGGATCTCGTACCGGTTCACCATGAACGTCATGCGCTGCCGCATGTGAAACGTCCCGACCTGCTGCAAACGCCCCGTTTCCACCCTTTTCTCCTTCGAACTCGGTTTCCCCGGCAACGCCAAGGAGTCGGTCATCGTCTTGTCAGTGGCGGGGCCGCTGACAAGCGGCCACCCGACCGGACCGCCGGCGGGTTCTCAGCGCGAGGACGGCTCGTCGCTGCGCAGAGAGCTGCTTGAGAAATCGATCCCGCAGCGAGAAGGCCGCTGCGGTTCCGCCACCCGATACAAGATCAACGTCCCGGGACTCAGTAGCCGTCGTTGTCGCTAGGGGTGCCTTGCCATTCGGCTGCCGTGGAGAACGGCCCGGCGAGCCCGTCGCCGCGCTGCACGCCGTGCACCTCGCGGCCGAACGCCAGCACCTGTGCCTGCTGGTACAGCGGCAGCGCCACGGCCTGCGACCACAGCACCGATTCGACCCTCGCCGATGCCTCCTCGAACGGCAGCGCACCGCTGAGCGCCGCGTCGATCGTCGGTTGCAGGAGCTGGTCGCAGAATCCGGTGGCGGTGAACGGGAACGGCTGGTCATCCGAGTCGACCCCGGGGCAGCCGTAGGAGGCCGCCATCATCGCCGCCGGATCCCCGTCCGCGGGCCGCGGCGCGATCGCCATGTCCATCGAGCTCTCCGCCCCGGGCTCCGCCGAGAGCGGGTTCGTCGGCAGCATCTCGCCGAACAGCTGATCACCGGTCGGCGTGACCACGGTGGCGTGGACGTCGTGCTCCCGCAGCTGCTCCGCGGCGGCCTCGGCGATCCGGATGTACTGCTCGTGCTCGAACGGGGCCGCGATCACCAGGTTCAGCGTGCGCCCGTCCTTCGTCCACGCACCCGCTTCGTGGCGGTACCCGGCCTCCGTGAGCAGCTGCCGCAGCCGCTCCGGGTTCGGCCCGTCCGTGCCCGGGGGTTCGGTCGGCGTGTAGCCACGCTCCGACGGCGCCAGCACTTGGGCGTGCGCATGCAGTTGGTCGCCCGGTCCGCCGCCGCTGCCCGCGTCGATCAGCGCCTGCCGGTCGAGCCCGGCCACAACCGCGTTGCGCACCCGCGCATCGGCGAGCTGGGCGCTGGTGGGCCGCAGCAGAACCTGCATCGTCGCCGGCCGAGGAACGGTGCTGACCTGCACCGAAGATCCGAGTTCGCGCAGCGCCGCCATAGTCGACCGATCCGCGCCGAACACCGCCAGGTGACTGTCTCCGCTGCGCAGGGCCTCGATCTGCCCGGCCTGATCGCTGGCGCGCAGCACGATCCGGTCGGAAACCGCGGGCGGCCCCCAGAACCGGTCGTTGCGCTCCAGGATGATCTCACCGCGCTGCAGGTCGACCTGCCGGATCGCGAACGGCCCGCCCGAGGCCGGGTAACCGCTGTCCAGGGCGGTCGTCCAGCCCCGCGGCGCGTCCCGCAGCAGATGCGCCGGGAGCAGGTTCGTGAACAGGCTCCGCCAGCCCGGGTAGGGCCGTTCGAAGGTCACTTCGACGGCCTTGCCGCCTTCTCGCGACTGCACGTCGTCGATCAGCTGGTACCCGGCGGGATCCGACACACCGGGCTGGGAGCGCAGCTGCTCCCACAAGTAGACGAAGTCCTCGGCGGCGATCGGCGCGCCGTCCGACCAGTTCGCCTCCTTGCGGATCCGGTAGCGCACCGTGAACCGCTCGGCCTCCGGCATCACGTCCGCCGACTCCATCAGCGTCGTGTCCAGCGTGCTCGCGCCGTCCGGTCCCGGCCGGAACACCGAGGGCAGCATCAAGCTCGACAGCGCCGAACTCGTCGGGGACAGGTCCGCCAGCGTGTGCGGGTTGAACCCGCCTTCCAGCGAGTCGACCCCGACGACCACCTCGGTCGGCATCGGCTGCGTCGAGGGTGCCGTCTGCGGGCTCGGCTCAGGCGGCTCGACCAGCGGCGGTGGCGGCGCGTCGCTGCAGGCCACCACCAAGCTTCCGATCGTGACCAGCAAGCTGACCACGGTGAACGGACGTCGACCCTGGTGCACGCTGCCGAACCTCCCCTTTGTCCCCGGTTGCCGAATCCAGGCGGGCGCGATGTCCCCCTAAAGAAGGACGCGCGGAAACCCTCATGGTTCCGCGCGTCCCTTCAACACTGCACACCGGGGTGGAAACGCTCGGCCTCCGCCCAGCCGGAAGCCGGGGCTCAGCTGTTGTCGCGAGCCTTGGCGCGCGACCGCTCGCGGCCACGCGTCGTGCTGTCGAGCACCATCTTGCGCACCCGGATCGCCTCCGGCCCGACCTCGACGCACTCGTCCGCGGAGCAGAACTCCAGCGCCTCCTCCAGGCCCAGCGTGCGGGGGCGGGCCAGCCGCTCCAGCTCGTCGCCGGTGGCGGAGCGCATGTTGGTGAGCTTCTTCTCCTTGGTGACGTTGATGTCGAGGTCCTCGGCGCGCGGGTTCTCGCCCACGACCATGCCCTCGTACACCTCGGCGCCGGGCTCCACGAAGAACGTGCCGCGGTCCGCGAGCTGCATCATCGCGTAGCTGGTCACCGGACCGGTGCGGTCCGCCACCAGCGAGCCGGTGTGCCGCGTGCGCAGCTCCCCGACCCACGGGAAGTACCCCTCGAAGACGTGGTTGGCGATGCCGGTGCCACGGGTCTCGGTGAGGAACTCGGTGCGGAAGCCGATCAGGCCGCGCGACGGGATCACGTAGTCGAGCTTGATCCGGCCGGTGCCGTGCCCGTCCATCGTCTCCATCTTGCCCTTGCGGCCGGCCAGCAGCTGAGTGATCGCGCCCAGGTGCTCTTCAGGGGCGTCGATCGTCAGCCGCTCGAACGGCTCGGAGAGCTTGCCGTCGATGGTCTTGGTGACCACCTGCGGCTTGCCGACGGTGAGCTCGAAGCCCTCCCGGCGCATGGTCTCGACCAGCACCGCCAGCGCCAGCTCGCCACGTCCCTGGACCTCCCAGGTGTCGGGGCGCTCGGTCGGAACGACCTTGAGGCTGACGTTGCCGATCAGCTCGGCGTCGAGGCGGTTCTTCACGAACCGCGCGGTGACCTTGGTGCCGCCGTTGCGGCCGGTCATCGGCGAGGTGTTCACACCGAGGGTCATCGAAATCGCCGGGTCGTCCACGGTGATCCGCGGCAGCGGCTCCGGGTTGTCCGGGTCGGCCAGGGTGTCGCCGATGGTGATGTCCGGGATGCCGGCGATCGCCACCAGGTCACCGGCGTACGCCTCGGTGGCGGGCACCCGGTCCAGGTTCTCGGTGATGAGCAGCTCGGTGAGCCGGACCTTCTCGACGGTGCCGTCCTCGCGGCACCAGCCGACGGTCTGCCCCTTGCTCAAGGTGCCCGCGTGGATGCGGCACAGCGCGATCCGGCCCAGGAACGCGGACGCGTCGAGGTTCGTCACCAACGCCCGCAGCGGCGCTTCGTGGTCGCCGAGCGGCGCGGGCACGTGCTCCATCAGGGTGTCGAACAGCGAGGTGAGGTCCTCGTCCTCGGGGAGGTCGCCGTCGGCGGGCTGGGTCCGGCTGGCACGGCCCGCGCGAGCGGAGGCGTAGATCACCGGGAGGTTCAGCACGGCGTCCATGTCCACCGCGCCCTCACCGTCGTCGAGCTCGGAGGCGAGGTCCAGCAGCAGGTCGTGGGCCTCTTCGACGACCTCGGCGCAGCGCGCGTCGGGCCGGTCGACCTTGTTCACGACCAGGATCACCGGGAGCTTCGCGGCCAGGGCTTTGCGCAGCACGAACCGCGTCTGCGGCAGCGGCCCCTCGCTGGCGTCGACCAGCAGGACCACGCCGTCGGCCATGGACAGGCCGCGTTCGACCTCGCCGCCGAAGTCGGCGTGGCCGGGGGTGTCGATCACGTTGATGGTGACGGGACCGTCCTCGGTCACCCGTCGGACGGCCGTGTTCTTGGCCAGGATCGTGATGCCTTTTTCCCGTTCCAGGTCATTGGAGTCCATGACCCGGTCGACGAGCTCGGCACGTTCGGAGAAGGCGCCGGATTGCCGCAGCATGGCGTCCACCAGGGTGGTCTTACCGTGGTCGACGTGCGCGACGATCGCGACGTTGCGCAGATCCGTACGGATCCGCTGGTTCGGTTCGGCGACGCTGGTGGCGGGCACGCGAGCACTCCATGAGTTGGAAGACAAAGATCAGGTCTGGCATGGCGGCGGCGCTTGTCGACCTCGGCTGCCACGGTTCCGCTGCCGCCGCTGCGGAACTCGTGACCCCGGCGCGGACCGGCTGCTCCCCGACCCCGTTGTTCCGGCACGCTCCGCCCATCGAAGAAAGGCGACCGGTTACGGACGGTGGGGGCCGAAGGCCCGACACTGCTTAGGCTCGGTGCGTTGTCGACACGCGGCCTACTCCAGCGTAGAGCACTCGGCGGCCGAGCCCGACGACAGGTGTTGAGCGCAACACCTGCGCAGGCCACATCAAGTTCGCCGCGGACGTCTCGCGGCACCTACGCTGACGGGCGTCCGGTCCCCCAGCGGACCTCTCCGGCAGCGGGAAGCCAGGCGTGGGCAAAAAGACGATCAAGGTCAAACGAAAATGTTGTCATTCGCGCCCGCCGTGCAAGCAGTGCCCGATCGTGGTGCTGCGCGAGGCACTGAAGGACGCGAAAGAGCACGAAGTCAAGAAAGCGCAAAAAAAGGCAAAGAAAGAGTCAAAAGGAAAGAAGACGCACTGATCCGCACCTCGGCGCGAGCCCAGGTGCGGATCAACACCGATTCACCTATTCGGCCGCCGGGACGAGCCGGTCCGCGTACTTCGCCATCTCCGGCACGGTGCGCAGCGCCTGGAATTCGATCACCTCGTGCCGACCGAGTTTGCGCAGCTCGAAGGGATCGGTAGCGAGGATGGCCTCCAGCTTTCCGCGACTCATGGAGCGCGCGATGAGCACGCCCCCGGTCAATGGACAGCCCGGTTCCGGAGTTCTATGACCGGTCGTGATGAAGTCACCGGCCTCGTAATGTCGAGTCACCCACTCATAGTGATCCACCAATGCGCCGTCGATGTCTGATTGCGGAGCGGTGTAGTTCAGCAATACGACGAACATGATTCCACGATAGCCCTCCCGCGCCACGAATGCCTATATATCTCTGCTAATGTGCGCGCTGTGCACGAAATGTCGCATCAGCGTCTGAGCATGTGGTGGGCCGCCCGAGGGCGGCCCCGGCTCGTCGTGCACTGAACCCGCACGCACATCGGTCGCCACCAGGCGGCCGCGCGGTGCGAGGACCCGACTGGTGAGCGGCCTCCGATCAGCAGGAGAGATCGTGACCCGCTTGTCCGGCATCACCCCGTCCGGCCACGTCCACTTGGGCAACCACCTCGGCGCGTTGCGCCGGTGGGTGACCGAGGGCGGCCCCGGCGACCTGTACTTCATCTCCGACCTGCACGCCATGACCCTGCCGTACCGGCCGACCCGCCTGCGGTCGCTGACCAGGGAGAACCTGGCCGTGCTGCTGGCGAGCGGGATCGCGCCGGATTCGGTTTTCGTGCAGTCCGACCTGGTCGGCGAGGTGGGTGCGCTGAACTGGGTGCTGGAGTGCGCCTGCGGCTACGGCGAGGCGGCCCGGATGATCCAGTTCAAGGAGAAGGGCGCGGGCCAGGACACCGCGCGGCTCGGCCTGCTGACGTATCCGGTGCTGATGGCCGCGGACATCCTGCTGCAGGGCACCACGGAGGTCCCGGTGGGAGTCGATCAGAACCAGCACGTGGAGCTGGCGCGCACCTTGGCGCGACGGTTCAACGGCACCTACGGCGAGGTGTTCGCGATTCCCCGAGCGGTGGTGCCGCGAACGGCCGCGGCGGTGCGGGACCTGGCGGATCCGGCGCGCAAGATGGCCAAGTCCGCGCAACAGCAGGCGGGCGTCGTGTTCGCGCTGGACGAGCCGGACGTGGTGCGGCGCAAGTTCCGCCGGGCGGTGACCGACGACCTCGGCGCCGTTCGCTATGCCCCCGATGAGCAGCCGGCGGTCGCGAACCTGCTGGAGATCCTCGCGGCCTGCACCGACGTCAGCCCGTACGCGGCTGCGGAGACGGCGACCACGTACGCGGAGCTCAAGAACGCCGTCGCGGAGGCGGTGGTCGAGCAGTTGCGGCCGGTCCGCGACGGCGCCCGCGAACTGCTCGACGATCCGGCCGAGCTGGACCGGATCCGGGAGAAGGGCGCCGCGCGCGCGGTGGAACGCGCCCGGCCGAGGCTGGACGCGGCGCTGCGGCTGGCCGGGCTGCGCTAGCCGCCCCGAACGGGTCGGCGCGGTTCCTCACCGTCGCCGACCCGTTCGTTCACCAGTTCGAGTACATCGGGGTCGAAATGGTGGCGAACGTCTGATCGACGTCGGCAACCTGGATCCATGCCCACCGAATTCGCCGCGCGGCTCGCCCGCTCCCGCAAGACCGATGGCCGAACGACCGCCGGACCGATCGTCAGCTCAGCAGCTCGCGCAGGGAGTGCACCAGCACGCGATCGGCCTCCAACCAGTCCAAGGCGCTCAGTTCGGTCGCGCGCGCCCAGTGCACCGCGCGATGCTCGACCGCCCTCGGCTCGCAGCCGGGGTCGGCCGGTTCCGCGGTGTGCACCCGCAACAGCATCCCGTTGTGCAGCGGCACGTCCGTACCGACGCGGCCGGTCGGCACCACGTCGACGTCCAGTTCCTCCTTGCACTCCCGGATGACGGCGTCTCGTTCGCTCTCCCCGGCTTCCACCCGGCCGCCGGGAAGTTCCCACCTACCGGCGTCCCGCGCCGGATAGCGCCGTTGTTGCACCAGCAGCCGTCCCTCGCGCGTGATCGCCGTCCCGACCACCACGGGCCTGCCGGCCCACTGCTCGGCCAGCGCACCGACCGCGCGCATCCGGCCCGCCAGCACCGCCAGCACCACCCGTCGGCCCAGCGCGACGTCGACCACTCGCCCGAGCGGCCCGAACGGGGTCGTCCACCGCAGCGAATCGGTCAGCAGCGTGTGGTCGCCGGCTTCGGCCAGCACGGATTCATGCCGCAACTCTTGGAGAGGACCAGCGATGAGCACCGATTCCAGCCGTTCGGCGTCGGCCCGCACGATGCGGGTGCGCAGCCTCGCAAGCCCGGCGTTCCGCAACCGGAAGGCGAGGTCGTCGCCGGGGACGAGGAGTTCCGCGGTGGGAGTGAGCGCCCGGCCCTGGATGCCCAGCTCCCGCAACCCCTCCTCCGCGGTGCGGGTATGGCGCAGCGCCGCTCCGACCGTGGTCAACGGGGCCGCTATCAGACCTGTGCTTCGCAACACCGACACGTGCGAACATCCTGCCGCACGCCGCCGGGGACGATTCCCAGGGTCGTTCCGGTGCGCGAAGTCGTTCATCGCACGGTTGAGAACGCACGACGGACAGCGGGCACGACCGCCGGGCACGGCGCGCTCGGCCGAGGCGGCGCCTTTCCCGCGAGGCTCGCTTCTCGCAAACCCGCACCCGACTCGGCTGTTCCGTGCCGTGGTCGCCCTGGCCGGGTCATTCCTCCCGTTGCGACGGCCGGAGCGGGCCGGGCAGCGGCCAGCGGATCTCGATCCGGGCACCGCCCTCCGGGGATTCCAGCGCTTGCACCGAACCACCGCGCCCGCGTACGGCCTCGGCCACCAGGGCGAGCCCGAGCCCGGATCCTCCGGTCCCACGTGCCCGGTCGGGTTGCACTCGGTGGAACCGGTCGAACACCAGGGCTCGGTGCGCGGGCGGGATTCCGGGGCCGTCGTCGTCGACGACCAACCGGACGGACTCGCCCGCGGGCAGCAACGACACTCGGACCAGCGCCCGCGCGTACCGCAGCGCATTGCTGATCAAGTTGTCCAGCACCGTGGCCACCTCCACGGCGCCGGCGAGGATCACCACGGTTCCGGTCGGTGCGGTGACCCGCACCCGTGGCCGGGCACCGCGCAGGTTGGCCCGGTCCGCCGCCGCTCGCACGGCGCTGACGAGCTCGACCGGCTGATGCCGGGGTTGCGAGCCCGACTCCGCCCGCGCGAGGGCGAGCAGGCCGTCGACCAGGTCGGACAACCGCTGCGCCTCGCTGGCGATGTCCTGCAAGGTCTCGTGCGCGAGTTCCGGATCGGGGTGCACGACCGCGACCTCGGCCTGAGCCCGGATCGACGCGACCGGGTTGCGCAGTTCATGTGCGGCATCGCCGGTGAACCGCCGCAACCACTCCGTGTCGCCGTCCCGGCGGGCCAACATCTCGTTGAGCGCCACGGCGAGGCCGCGCAGCTCGTCATCGGCGTTGGGAACCGGCAGCCGGTGGCCTTCCGGCAGGCTCACGGCGGCGAGCCGCATCCGTTCAACGGGGCGCAACGATCGCCGCACGACGAGCCAGGTCGCGATCCCGACGGCACCGGCGGCCAGGATCGGACCGAGCGTCAGCGCCCGCCCCGACATGCGCAGCGCGTCGCCGTGCCCGACCAGGTGCGCGGCGCCCAGCACCAATCGCGGGCTGCCCGCCGGGTCCGGCACCACGGTCCCGACCCAGCGGTACAAGCCCTGGTCCAGTCCGTACAACGGCGAATCGAGGATGCCTTCGCCGCTCTTGAGCGTGTTGACCTCCCACGGGCTGAGTTCGGGGCGGGAAGCGAGTCGATGGGAGCACCCGCGGTGTCGAGGATCCGGATCTCGCCGCCCGCGAGCAGCTTCGGGTCGGTACCGGCGGCCACCTGCCGCGCGGTGGCGTCCACCTTCGAGCGCAGCTCGGTATCGACCGAGTCGATGAGCAGCCAGCCGATCAGCCCGATGCTGATGTGCGCGAGCACTCCGAGTCCGACGAGCGCGACCAAGGTCGCCACCGCGCTGGTCCGGAACTGGATGGTGCGGCGTGCCCACCACGATCGAAGTTGCCGCAGCGGCCGCCACCTCACGTGGGTTCGTCTCCGCCGCGGGTGATGTCGGCGGGATCGGGACCTGGTCCGTCGTCCTGCACCGGCTCGGCACTGACCTGGTAGCCGTGGCCGCGCACCGTCCGCACCAGGTGCTCCGCTCCGACCGCGGCGAGCTTGCGGCGCAGGTAGCCGATGTAGACCTCAACGACGTTGCGGGTCACGAACTGGTCCGCTCCCCAGACGAGCCGGAGCAGGTCCTCCTTCGGCACCACCGTGCCCGGACGACCCGCTAGCGCGACGAGCAGCCCGTACTCCCGAGGGGACAGCGCCACGGTCGATCCGGCCCAGGTGACCTCCCGGCCGTCGCGGTCGATCTCCAGTTCGCCGAGCCGCAGCAGGCCGTGCCGGACGGAGCTCTCGCCACGTCGTGCCAAGGCGCGCACCTGCGCGGTCAGCACCAGGAAGGAGAAGGGTTTGACGAGATAGCCGTCGGCTCCGAGATCGAGCCCATCGGCTTGATCGACCTCGCCGTCCTTCGCCGAGAGCAGCAGCACCGGGGTGCTCACGCCTTGACCCCGCAAGCGCTCCAGCACTCGATACCCGGACAAGCCGGGCAGCATCACGTCCAGCACCACCACGTCGAAGGAACCGGTCGCGGCGAGCCGCAGCGCTTCGATCCCTTCGATCGCAACCGTGACCTCCATGCCCTCGGCCGTCAGGCCACGACGCAACGCCGTCCGGACTCCCGGTTCGTCATCGACCACCAACACCCGCGGCTGCATCTGCTCAGCATGCCGTTGCCGAGCCCGCCTGCGCACCAACGCCTGAGATCCTTCTCAGCTCCACCTGGGGTGTTCTCAGGTCCATCTCAGTTCGGCAGGGCCACGCTCACGGCAGCGGATCAACACCAGGAGGACCGCATGAAACGCAGGAACGTCGTGTTCGCCGCTTCGGCCGGCGGGCTGGCCGGGCTGCTCGGCCTGACCGTGCTCACCTTGCCCGCCGGCGCGAACGAGGACCCGCAGCTACCGCCGGTCGCCCCGGAACAACTGGTCGAGTCGGCGCTGACGGCGACTCCCCCGGCGCTGTCCGGAACGGTTCGAGTGGACAACGCACTGGGGCTGCCGTCGCTGCCCGGCGCCGAAGGCGGTGCCGCCTCGATGCTCGCCGACGGAACCAGCACCCTTCGCGTGTGGAACGACGGGCAGGGCCACAAGCGGGCCTCGGTCCCGTCGGCCTCCGGCGAGGTGACCGTCGTCGACGACGGTGCCACGATCTGGAAGTGGGACTCGCAGTCCCGCACCGCCACCAAGGGCGACAAGCAGCAGCACGGGCCGGGAGCGCACCCGGGTGGTCCTGGCGGCCACGGTGCGGACGCCGCGGCGCAGGACCCGGCGACGCTGTCCCGGGAAATCGTCGGACAGTTGCGTCAGACCAGTGACGTCGCGGTCGACGGCACTGCTCGGGTCGCCGGCCGGGACGCCTACGAGCTGGTGCTGACGCCGAAGCCGACCGAGCGCACCGTGCTGCGCGAGGTCCGGCTGGCGGTGGACGCGCAGACCCGTTCGCCGCTGGAGGTCACGGTCCTGACGAACGGTTCGGATGATCCGGCCTTGCGCGCCGGTTTCTCCGATCTCGACCTCTCCCAGCCGGACCCGGCGATGTTCCGCTTCACCCCGCCAGAAGGCGCGAAGGTCGAGGATCAGGCCAGCGGCGAGCGGTCCCCGGAGAACCGCCCGGAGAACCGTCCGGAGCACCCGGCCGGGCACCATCCGACGGTGGTCGGAGACGGCTGGGACACGGTGCTGGTGACGCGCTTGCCGCAGACAGCGGAGCACGACGAGCAGCCGGGTCGTCCCGAATCCCCGCACGGCTTCGCGCCGGAGCGCGGTGGCGAGCGGATGGATCCGCAGGCACTGGCGCGGCAGCTGGGCAAGCCGGTCAACGGCCCGTGGGGTGACGGCTGGCTGATCAGCACGAAGGTCGGTTCCGCGCTGGTGACCTCCGACGGCCGAGTCGCCGCGGGCGCGGTTCCCGAGCAGGTGCTCACCGCAGCGGTCGGGAATCCGTGATGACCGGGTTGGCCGAACAGGCCGAACAGGTGGGGGCGGCCGCGGTCGCCCCCACCCCGGTCGAGGCGTACGCCGCGCGCACCTCCGGGCTGCGCAAGACCTACGGCGGCACGGTGGCGGTGGCTGGAATCGATCTTGCGGTCCCGCGTGGCGCCGTGGTCGGAGTGCTGGGGCCGAACGGCTCCGGCAAGACCACCACGATCCGGATGCTGCTGGGATTGATCAGGCCGACGGCCGGTTCCGTGGAACTGCTCGGCCACGCGTTGCCCGACGAGGCGGACCGAGTGCTGCCGAAGGTGGGGGCGCTCGTCGAAGGACCGGGCTTCCACCCGTTCCTGTCCGGCAGGGAGAACCTGCTCCGCTGCGCCGCGATGGAACCGAACCTGAAGGGGCCGGACATCCGCTCGGCAGTGGACGAGGCGTTGCGGCGGGTGGGACTCGATTCGGCCGCCGGCCGCCGGTTCCGCGGCTACTCGCTGGGCATGAAGCAGCGGTTGGGGTTGGCCGCGGCACTGCTGGTGCCACGTGAACTCGTGGTGCTGGACGAGCCCACGAACGGCTTGGACCCGGCGGGCACCCGGGAGATCCGGCAGATCATCGCCGAGCTGCACGCGGTGGGCACGACGGTGCTGGTGTCCTCGCACCTGCTCGCCGAGGTCGAGGCGACCTGCACCCACGTGGCCGTGATGCATCGCGGCACGCTGGTCGCGCAGGGACCGCTCGCGGACCTGCTCGAATCGGGCGGCCCGCACCTGATGATCTCCACCCCGGATCTCACCGCCGGTTTGGAGGCATTGCGGGACAACGGAATCTCCGCTCGAGTCGAGCAGAACGCCCTGCGCGTGGATTTGTCCGAAGTGGATGCTCCCGGGGTGCTGGCGACCCTGGTGCGCGCGGAGGTCGGAGTGCACGAGGCTCGGCGCGGGCGCGCGGGCCTCGAGGATCTGTTCGCCCGGCTCACCGAGGAGGAGTCATGACCGCGACCGCATCCGCCGAGGGCGCTCCGGCTGCGGCCGCCCCGGCACCCGCCGGGCGCAGGTCGGCACCGCTGGGGCGGGTGCTGCTCGCCGAGTTCCGCTGGGTGCTGCGCCGACCGCGCAACCTGCTCGCACTGCTGATGCTGGCGGGGTTGCCGGTCCTGATCGGGGCGGGGATCGCACTGACCAGCGGGCCGGGACCCGGTGGCGGCCCGGGCCTGCTCGGCTCGGTCGCGGGCAACGGGCTGGTGCTTCCGGTGGCGAGCATCCTGCTGGCGCAATCGATGTTGCTGCCGCTGGTGGTGGCGATGGTCGCGGCGGACGCGATCGCGGGCGAGGCGTCCCACGGCACGTTGCGCGGCCTGCTGATCGCCCCGCTCGGCCGGGTTCGGCTGGTGGGCGTCAAGTACGCGGGCGTCCTGCTGATGGTGCTGCTCTCGGTGTTGGTGCTCGCCGTCAGCGGCCTGCTCACCGGTTTGATCATCGTCGGCGGGGACGGCTTGGTGACGTTGTCCGGGACGACGCTCTCGATGGGCGCCGCGCTGGGCAGGATCGCGCTGGCCGTGCTCTGGTGCGCGGCGCAGATGGCGGCGATCGGTGCGGTGGCGCTGGCGCTGTCCTCGCTGACCGAACATCCGCTGGTGGTGATGGCCGGGACGATGGCGGCGCTCATCGTGTTCGGCGTGCTGGGAACGGTGCCGTCGCTGGAGTGGATGCGCCCACTTCTGATCACCACGGACTGGTCCGCCGTGATCGACGTCCTGCGGGATCCGATCTTCACGGACACGTTGTCCACGGGCCTGCTGCGTGCCGGTTGCTACTTGGTCATCGGCCTGTCCGCAACGGTGCTGCGCATGGTCACCCGAGACGCCTGACCCGTACCCGCCTGAGCATTCGCGCCTCGCGGAGGCTCAGGCGGGTCACGCGCCCCGAGCCCGAAATGCGGCTACCGGCACACCCCAGCGCGGCAGCGGCTGCGGTTCGGCCCAGCGTGGACGTGTTCGTGCAGCCCGCCGCTCGCGGTCACGCGGTGGGCGCGGGCTGGTCCGGGCCGTGATCGAAGAAGACTCCGGCCGGGGCTTCCGCTGGATGCTGCACACGGCGGACGCGCACGGCCTGTACGAGCGGTTCGGATTCGCACCACCCGACTCGGATTTCGTGGAGCGCCCGTTCGGCTGACCGAACTCCTCAGTCACCGCCGATGAGCGCGACGCCATCGGGGTCCAGCGTCAACCGCACCTCGTCCCCGACGGACGGGGCGTCGGCGATGTGGGCGACGGCCTCCACTTGGCCGAGGTCGGGCACGTTCACGGCGAGCCGCACGTGGTCGTGCCGGTGGACCCGTTCCCGCACCGTGCCGAGCGGTTCACCCACGCCGGGAGCGCCAGGCCGGACCCGGCGGGCACGCACGCCGGCGGCCCGCAGGCCGAGCCGGGCGTCGCCGTCCTTCGCCGTGACCTCGACCGTGCCCAGTGCGCAGGTGGCCGCCCCGTCACGGACGGCCGCGGGCAGGAAGGTGGTGCAGCCCAGGAACGCGGCCACCTCGTCGTCGGCCGGGTGCCGCCACAGCAGTTCGGGTGTGTCGGCTTGCAGGATCGTGCCGTTCGCCATGACGGCGACTCGATCAGCGAGGGTGAACGCCTCGTCATGATCATGCGTCACGACGAGGGCGGTCGAGGGTCCGCGCCCGAGCAGCGCGGCGAGGTCGACGGCGAGCCGTTCCCGGAGCATCCGGTCCAGTGCGGAGAGCGGCTCGTCCAGCAACAGCAGTTCCGGGTCGGCGGCGAGGGCGCGGGCGAGCGCTACCCGCTGGGCCTCACCGCCGGAGAGGTCGGTGACTCGGCGTTGGCCATATCCGGCGAGTCCGACCAGCTCCAGCAGTTCCGCGACGCGCGCGGTTCGGTCGGCTTTGCTCACGCCACGCATCCGCGGCCCGAATGCCACGTTGGCCGCCACGTCGCGGTGCGGGAACAGCTGACCGTCCTGGAAGACCATGCCGAACCGGCGTTGGTGCACCGGGACCGCGGCGAGGTCGCGCCCGTTCCACCGGACCGCGCCCGAGGTGGGCCGTTCCAGTCCGGCAACGGTGCGCAGCAGCGTGGACTTGCCGCAGCCGGACGGGCCGAGCAGGGCCAGCACCTCGCCGTCCAGCAAGGAGATCTCCACATCACGCACCGCCGTCGTGTCGCCGAAGCGGACGGTGAGCCCGTGGACTTCCAAACCCATCAGAATTCCTCCACGGCGTCGGTACGCCCCCGGAGCCGCTCGATGAGCACAACACCGAGCACGGTGACGATCATCAGCAGCGCACAGGCGGCGTAGGCGAGTTGCGAGTTGAGCTCGCCGGGTCTGCCGAGCAGCCGGGCGATGGCGACGGGCAGAGTCGGCGCGTCGGGCCGGGCGAGGAAGCTGGTGGCGCCGAACTCGCCGAGCGCGACGACGAAGCCGAATCCCGCCGCGGCCAGCACGGTTCGTGCGGCGAGCGGGACGTCGATCTCGCGCCGGACCCGCCACGGCCCGGCTCCCAACGTCGCGGCGGCCTGCCGAAGTCGTTCGTCGATGGCCCGCAACACCGGCAGCACCATGCGGATCACCAGCGGCGTCACCACCAGTGCCTGCGCGAACGGCACCAGCAGTGGCGAGGTGCGCAGGTCGCCCGGCAGCGAACCGAGCGTGATCAAGTATCCGAATCCGACGGTCACCGCGGACACGCCCAGCGGCAACATCAGGGCCAGGTCGAGGCTTTCGGCGACGAACCGTCGCCGTACGGCCACGAGCACGAAGGACGCGAGCAGGCCCAGCAGCAGCGCCATCCAGGTCGCGTCGGCGGCGGTGCGCACCGAGTTCAGCGCCGCTTCGAGCCCGGTCACCTCCAAGGTCCCGTGCTGCCCAGTGCCCAGCAACGCCCGATACCCCGCAAGCCCCCTACCGTCCCTTGTGGACACTGATCGCAGCAGCAACGTCACGATCGGCGTGAGCAGCCCGCACAGCACGACCCCGGCGAGGGCAACGACGCACCACTCCCCTCCTTGCGGCCGTCGAGCCGTGTCGGACGGCGCACGCAGCCGCAGCGCGGTCTCCCGGCGCCGCCGCGCGATGGTCGCCACCAGCAGCGCGGCGACGACGGCTGCGAGCTGCAGCAGCGACAGCGCCGCCGCGCCGGGCAGGTCCAGCAGCTGCACCGTGCGCAGGTAGATCTCCGTCTCCAACGTCCGCAGCTCACCGCCGCCGAGCACCAGCACCACCCCGAAGCTGGTGGCGCTGAACAGGAACACGACGGACGCGGCGGACCCGAGCGCGGGCAGCAGCGCGGGCAACGTCACCGAGGTGAACGCGCGCATCCGGCTCGCGCCGAGCGACCGGGCGGCGTCCTCCATCCGCCGGTCGAGGTGGCTCCACAGCCCGCTGACGGTGCGCGCCACGACTGCGACGTTGAAGAACGCGTTGGCCAGCACGATCGCCAGCACCCCGGCGTCAGCGCCGAACAACGCCCGGAACGCCATGCCCACCACGATCGTCGGCAGCACGAACGGCACGGTCACCGCGACCCGCAGCAGCCCCCGGCCGGGGATCACGAGCCGGGACAGCACGTAGGCCAGCGGCAGTCCCGCGAGCAGCGCGACGGCGGTGGACGCGGCGGCCTGACCGAGGGTGAACCCCACGAGCCGCCACGTCGACGGCTCGGCCAGCACCGTCCCGACGTCGCCGCGCAACCCCAGGCCGATGATCGCCGCGACGGGCCAGGCGAAGAACAACCCGAGGAAGCCGAACACGATCACCGCGGCCAGCGCCACCGGCAACCGCCTGCGCATGTCGTTCATCCCCGCACCAGGGTCCGCCACTGCTCGACCCACCGGTCCCGGTTTCGTTCCACTTCGGCCGCGGGCAGCTCCGTCGGCTGCTGCGGCAGCGGCGCGCTCGTCGCCCAGCCGGGCGGCAGCGCCACGCCGTCGACGGCCGGGTACACGTACATCTGCTCCGGCATCTGGGCTTGGAATTCGGGTGAGAGCAGGAAGTCCACGACTTCCCCGGCGGCCTGCGGGTCTTTCGCCCCGGCCAGCACACCGGCGTATTCGACCTGCCGGTAGCAGGTGTCGAGCAGCGCCCGGGTGCGCGGCTTGCCGTTCTCGTCGACCTCCGCGGCGGGTGAGGAGGCGTAGGACAGCACGATCGGCCGCGGCCCTTGCCCGGTGGATCCGGAGAACTCCTGGCTGTAGGCCTCTTCCCACCCGGACGACAGTGTGACGCCGTTCGCGGTGAGTTCCCGCCAGTAGTCCTGCCAGCCTGGTTCGCCGAAGGCGGCGACGGTGCCGAGCAGGAACGCGAGTCCCGGCGAGGAGGTCGTCGGGTCCGGTAACGCGACCAGGTCGCGGTAGCGCGGGTCGGTGAGGTCGCGCAGCGTCCGGGGTTCCGGCGTTCCGTGCCGGGCGAACCACCCGGTGTCGACGTTGAGGCACACGTCGGCGACGTCGATGGCGGTGAGGCGGTGCTGCTGGTCCTGCGCGTACCGCTGCGGCCCGCGGTCGGCGGCGGCGGGCCGGTACGGCGCGAACACGTCTTCGCGGAGCGCTCGGGACGCGAACGTGGAGTCGACGCCGTAGGCGACGTCACCGAGCGGGGCGGCTTGGGACAGCGCCAGCTTGTTGGTCAGCTCGCCCGCGTCGCCGCTGTTGCGGACTTCCAGCTTGATGCCGCTGCGCCGTTCGAAGTCGGCGAGCACCGCCGGGTCGGCGACGAACGAGTCGTGCGCGACGAGGGTGACGGTGCGCGCCGCGGAATCCGGATCGGGGCTTCCGATGAGCGAGCACCCGGTGGCGAGCGAGGCGACCGCGAGGGCGGCGCCCCAGCGCAGGTAACGGTTCAACGGTCCTCCCGAGTAGCACACCGGCAACGGCCACGTGTGCAACGTCGAGCTGATCGCAACACCTCCCTGCGCCGGCATGATCCGGTTCAGGTGCGGACGGTCGAGGGGATTCGCCCCTCCTCTCAGCCCAGCGCGCTGGACTCCCGTGGCGACGGCAGTCTACGTGTCACCACTCCGACGGGGGCCGACGGTCGCAATCCGGCCGATCGACTACCACCATGAAGGCATGACCGAACTGCTGAACGACACCCAGGTCTCCGAAGCGCTGTCCCGGCTGCCGGAGTGGACCCAAGACGGCACCAAGATCACGCGGACGGTGGAGTTCGCGAACTTCCCGCAGGCCATCCAGGGCGTGAACCGGATCGCGGAGATCGCGGAGAGCGAGAACCACCACCCGGACTTCGACGTGCGCTGGCGCAAGGTCACGTTCTCCCTGTCGACGCATTCGCAGGGCGGCCTCACGTCGAAGGACATCACGCTGGCCGAGGAGATCGACGGCGTCGTCGACGCCCTGTCCTGACCCGGGTCCGTGCAGGCGAGCAGCTGCGCAGGCTCCTCATCCGGAGAGGACCAGTTCGGCGGCTTCGGCGGCACAACCCCAGGACAACGCGACGCCGCAGCCGGAGTGCCCGTAGTTGTGCACGACGGTGCCGCCGAACCGCTCGCTCTCCAGCCGGATCGCGTCCCGGCCCGGCCGGAGTCCGACGGCCTCGCCGAGCACTTCGGCTCCGGCGAGCAGCGGTTCGACGTCCGCGCAGCGCCGCAGGATGGCGGCGGTGATCTCCCGTTCGGGGGTGCGGGACCAGTCCTGTTCGAAGGCGACACTGCCGAGCACCACGCGGTCGCCGTGCGGCATGTACGCGGTGGGTTCGGTGCCCGGGCCGATTTCCACGAAGTAGTCGGTGATGCCGGGGTTGCGCACGATGACGTGCTGGCCCCGCACGGGGCGCACTCCGGGATCACCGACGAGTTCGTGGGCTCCGACCCCGGTGCAATTGACCACTCGACTCGCTTCCTCGACCGCTTCGGTCAGGGAGGACACCGGGCTGAGCAGCAGTTCCCCACCTGCGGCCAGGAATCTCGCGGTGAGGTGGTCCAGGTAGCGCGGCATGTCGATCAGCGGAACGGTGGCCCGGTAGCCGCTGAGGAACCCGTCGGGCAGTTCATCGGGCGTGCAGCGGCGCAGGTCGGGCAGCAGCAGCGCTTCGGGCGGCAGCTGGTCGCCGAGGTCGATGCGAGCGGCCATCCGACCGGCGGCGAGGTGCACGCCGCTGGTGTCGTCGGCGGCGAGTTCGACGAGCCGCCGGTAGGTGTCGGTGACCCAGGTCTGCACGCGGTCGGCGGGTTGCAGCAGCGCCGGCCCCCACATCGCCCCGGCGACGGCCGAGGTGGTTTCCGCGGACCGTTCGTCGGTGCGGATGCGCACCGGGACACCGGATTCGGCGAGGACCACCGCGGTGCTGAGACCGATCACTCCGGCACCGATGACCAGGACGGGCTCGGTAGTAGTCATTTCGGCACGCTAACAGCGCTTCCCACTGCACACGGACCGCTTCGACGAACCGTTCCGCCGCGCCCGCCTTCCGGCGGCGGAGCGGGGCTGCTCGGGCGATCCGATGCGGGGGCGCCCGCCGCATTGCGCACACGGCGGGCCATCCCGCGAAAGCACGGATTCAGCCCACTAGTCCTCAAGAATGGTGATCGTTCCGGTGTCACCACAGTTGCCACAACCTTTGCCGTTGCAGTCCCCGCAGATCAAGGTGATGAGCAGCATGCGCACAACCTAAAGCGGCGGGTAACGGCATGCGAATCATGACGCCCGGCGCCTCTACCAGGCGCTGAACAGCACCAGCGCTCCGCTACCAACACCTCGCAACGTTTCACTCGAAAGTGCCGAATCGACAATCCGACACTGAAGAGAATCACGCCTGAGGCGCGCTCCAACCCCCGATCAGGGGTCAACCGATCGACAATGGCAGCAATCGTTTCCCAGCAAGGTCCATCGGGTCCGAACCGCGACAGGTCTCCGGGGACTAAAGTCGCCGTATGGAACGGGTGGATTACGTGGACACGTTCATCGCCGTGGCCGAGGACTGCCCGGCTACGACGGGAACGCCTCCCCCGGTCAAGGACGATGCTCCCTCGGTGGCGGCGCGCACCTATCGGTTGATCTCCGCGCATCCGTACGAGTTCACTTCCGGCGATGTCATCTTCACCGTCTTCGCGGATCGGCACGCGATCCCGGACGAAGATCGGGTCAATGCTCGCCTCGAGTTCTACGCACGCAGCCAACCGTGCCTGCGTTCATCGCAGCTCGGCAAGCGCTACGGCTGGGGCATCCACGCCGACGCCCGTGGCCACCTGGCCCTGTACGCCGTGGACGGTCCGGAGTACGCGGACTTCGTCTCGGGGCGGCGATTCAGCGATTCGGGAGAGCCGCTCACGCTCACGGAAGCCATGCGAAGCTCGCGCGCGTGATCAGGCACGTCGCCACCAGCCGGACACACGTCGGCGATGTCGGCAAAAAAGACCGGCACCCGAAAACGCACGGGTGCCGGTCATAACGTCGTCTACTACACGTTGAAGCGGAACATCTACCCCATATGCTTTGACCTGCAAAGATGGAATGTCGATCTTTTCGGGTCAGCACAGAACCAGCACGGGTCAGCACATGTCAGCTCGCAACTGCCTTGAGCGCTGGCCGTAGAGCATCCTGCATGACCGTCCGGAACCTCTCCGGGGCATGCCCGTAGGTATCAGCCGTGACCTTGATCGAACGGTGCCCAAGCCACCGGGACATCTCCAGCAGCGGCACGCCCCCACCAAGCGCAGTGGAGGCGAAGAAGTGTCGTAGGGAGTGCGGGGTGAACAAGGGCTTCACCTTCCCGTCTACCAACACGGTCAGGCCAGCAGCCTCCAGAGCCTTCCGCCAGTGGTAGCCATACGCCGTAGCGGTAGGCATGGTTCCCCTGCCTCGCTCACGTGGCGCAAAGAGAACCTGAAACCCTTCCACATCTGTCACACCCCACTGATCAATATGAGCTTCGATCTCAGCGGACAGGAAGGGCGGTAGCGGAACGTCCCGGCACTCATCCTCCGTCCGATGCTTCAGCGGGACCAACCGTGTCCGGCAATCACCTTGATTGGCCTTGGAACTGACCTGCCGCCGCGACCGCAGGAAGTCGCCCCTGTCGCAGTCAACCGAGAAGCCCAGCGCCTCACTGATCCGGAGACCAGCACCCGCCATCAGCCAGATGCTCAGCGCATACTGACTCAAAGGAACCTTCTGATTTTGAGACCTCTCGCCATTCCTCAGCAGCTTTCTTGAAGTCCAGCTTCCTGAGCACGGTTGAGGACAGCCCTCCGGCTAGCTCCTCGTCGCTAGCCCCAGGGTGGGCCGAATTGCCAGATACCAGGGTCCTCCTTGGTCTACGTCTTTCTGCCATTCCATGCTCACCTGCCAGGGCCAAATATCTTGTGCGATGCCTACCCGTGATAGCTTTAGTCGTTCCTGCTCATCCCTAATAAATCAGCCCCAAATGAGGCGTTGGGGCAACCTACGAAGCTTGGAGCCAAATCATGCCGTCAACCCAGGACCCAACTCAGCGCGTCAATGAGCGTGTGCATCGCTGTCGCATGTGTGCCGTTCGATGGACTGGCGATGACATCATTCACTGTTCCCGATGTCACGTCTCGTGGTCTAGCTGGGAGCTTTTCATAGCACATCAACGTAAGCATGGTGGTTGCCTCAAGCCCTCTGGGATGGAGGCTCCTCCAGTGGAGCAGGTTGAAGGAGTGTTTCGAGAGAAGTTGGAGCGTTAGCGACAGGGAGAGGGAGTCCTCCCCACGTGCTCAGAGATCGGTGTGTATAGCGCCTGCAAGCTTGTGTACAGGTCGGAAGGCGATCTGTTGCACGGGCATCCGCCAATTGCAGACTGATCATTCGCTATAGTTACCTCTCAACCTGGGAGGCAACTTGGTCGAAGTGGGCTATTGGGAAGCCTGGTCCTTATGGTGGTCCGGGGTAAAGCTTGAAGACTTCGCGATGTGGGGTCTTCCGTTCCTATGGTGGGCACGGATCGGGAAACTGCTTCAATTCGCGGGCGGTGCGGTCGTCGTACTGGACCTGGTCGGGACTGACCGTTTACTTCGGTGGAGCCATACCGTACAGCGATTCTCTAAAACGGTTATAGCTGCGACGAAGGCATGGTGGAAGTTCAGCATTCCAGTGAGGTTTGCAAAATTCAGTTCAGCTTCGATACCTTTTGTAGTGCTCTGGGTGGCTGCATTCTTTGTTACGGGCACTGCGGTGGCACGGCGCGTGCTTCCGGAAATCGATACCGCTGCTAAAGTGGCTGTGGCAACTATGTTGCTGGCTGGACTTGTGGCCGCGTCGCTACTGACCGCAATAGGTGGCATTGCATCAATTGTGTGTTTTAGCGTTGTTGTGGTTCCCGCCAATCATGCTAACTTCCGGCGTGAGTACGTCAAGCTCGAAAATACAGTCGTCTACTCGCGGATGCGGACGTACGTCCCGCTGCGCCGCAGACAAGTCAACCGCAGCTTTACTGCGATATCGGCAGTTTGGTTGACGTTCGGCCTAATTTCACTGCTTGTGATGACTTCTATAGGTGGTATCGTTCCTGAGGCGGCTCCTTGGAACATCCCTAAGTGGATCGCAGCTTGGCTTAGCGCTATGGCAGTAATTTGGGGCATTTCGCAAGTCTTGTCTGCGCCGTTCGTCGGCTTCTTCTATGCAATCCGATTGATATTGTTCGGGTTGGCGCATGTGTTTCACTATGATAGCCCTAGACATCCAGCCCGATGGGTTGCGTTCTTTTTGGTAGTGATTGGGTTTCACTTCGACCTACTCGGTTCCTAGCGCTGCTAGGATCACGACGTGACTGGCTGACTGGGGAACCTACCGTCGTGGGTATCGGCTATCGTCGCGTCCTGCGCTCTGATCTTTACTAGCTGGACGGCATACAACTCGCACTGGAGTGCGAGAGCGGCTAGAACTCAAGCACAGATTGCGCTCGATGCGCAGGAAGAACGTAACGAGAAAGATAAGAGCGAGCAGGCTTCGAAAGTAGCTGCTTGGATCGAGCATCGCGGAGATTCTGTCGCGAGCGAATTATATGTAAATTACTTGAATGCTAGCAATCTTCCAGTGTTCGGCCTATCCTGTCGGTTAACTACTCGAACCAGGCCGGACACCTTGGAAGCTGTTGTGGTGCCCTCCAACGAGGCCAAGGAGGTCAGGTACCGCAGTGCGACCGAGTGGGCAAGAGCCTACTCTTACGATCTTTTCGCTGAAGTTCTGTCATCGCTCGGAATGGACCACCTTGAACACGAAGAAGAATTCGGGCACGAGATCGAACGACTGAAAGGTGCGTGCTTTGAAAGTTTCTGTAGCTTGATTGCCCATCGTGGTATTGAGATTCAGTTCACTGACCTTGCTGGCGTGCAGTGGTGCCGCAATAGTGACGGCGACCTGTGTAACCATGGATTCTTGGTGGAATTACCGTACCCTGATCGCTGGGAATGGATGGTCGATATGATGAAGAAGCATATAAGGGATGGCTTGCAACCGATAAGGGATGAGTCGCAGCACTCGAATCTAGGCGGTCCCGACCAGATAAGTGACTAGCGAAACAGAGAGCATGACACCTGTCAATCCGAGCAATGCCCAGAGCGTGCGGCGCAGCCATCCAGTGATGGCGACCAGAACAAGCACCAACCCGACCAGCCACGGCACAATCCATAGCGCGAAAAACATGCCGATGAGCTGTTGGTTTGTCACGCCGGGGCCGGAGTCACCAGGATCGAATCCGGTCAGCGACGCACCGAGGTAGGGGAACCAGCCGACCAAGCTGAGCGCCATGATTAGCCCACCGACTACGATGCCCGTGATCCGTAGCGGTTTGTATTTGATGCCTTGATCGGCTTGGTTCTCTGTCGGCATCACGGTGCTGCTGCTCCTCCGCCGTTCGTGCCCGTCATGATCCGCGCCATGCTCTCACGCGAAGGCGCCTTGTCCCAGTAGTCGCCATGCCCGCCGTTCGGATCTGTCGGCATCACCTGTCCACCGAAAGTCGGGTCGGTGGGGTCGACGCCGTAACGTGCATGGTCGGTACCACCGAAAACAGTTGGTCCCCAGTCGAGAGGGTTCGTGGACGGAGTCCAGTCGATGACGTCGCTTTCCGACTTCGCTGCCCATACGTGGTCGCTGGGTACTCCTAGCTCGCTGGCGTCGTCGACACCGACACCGGGACTACCGAGGAACACGACGTCATCTGCGTGCGACCCGCCGTTCGCCGCGGCCTCCCCGGCCACCGTTGAACCGTAGCTGTGGCCAACCAACGTGTTGTGTGAAGGTGTCTCGCCTTCGTGGGTGACTCGAAGGCCCTCTTGGAAATTCGAGAGATCGCCATGCGCATTCTCCGCGTAGCCGCTGAACGCTGCATTGGGCAACAAGTGGTTGGGAGACTCGTAGTCTGCCCAGGTGATCGCAGCGTTCTTGCCACCCGACAGCTCGTTGGCTCGGTCCAACACCTTGTCGTTCTGTTCGACGTAGTCGGTGGCGTCGCCGAGATCGCTGAAGGTACCTGGAACAAGGGTCATCGTATTGTCAGCGTGGTCCGGGTTACCGTTGGCCATGATGGCTTGTCCGCGATGTTCGGCTGTCGAGTCGATACCGAGCAAGTAGTAATTGCTTGCATCGGCCGATGTGCCCAGCTTGCCCTGCAAGGAATCGATACCGCTGAGTGCGTCACTCAGCTCGTTGATCTGCTTACCCTTTGCCGTGTCACTGTGCCCATGACGTTCAAAATCTTCACGCATCTCGTTCCGAAGCGCGCTGATCTTTCCAGAGATCGCTTGGCGCTGTGATGCGAGGATGGAGCGGTTGGCAACATCGCGCGTGGCTGAGGGAATGCCGTTGGTGTTGCCGACCATGTGCGGGTATCGGTCCATCAGGTCGGCGCGTTGGGCACTGGTCATCGAACCCCACAAGCCACCAACAGCGGCAGGACCCGTCGCAGCCGCCTTCTCGAACATCCCTTTAGTCGCATTGACCGCGCGATCGTCCATCACTGTTGCCGCCTTGGCTAGAGCCATAGCGGCAGGGCTAGTTGCCGCTGCGGCAGCCTGTGCCCAAGTCCCGGCACTGCTGATGTGTCCGAGTCCGTTAGCATTGGCTTTCAGCGCCGCATTCAGACGTTCGTGGGCTGTCTTCTCCATGCGCCGCGCTTGCTCGATGGTTTCGCGAGCTTCTTTATACGCGGCTTGCTGGCGCTTGTTCTCGTCTGGAGGCAACGGCATCGGACCAGGTTCGAGGATGAGCGTGCTTCCCATCATCTTCAGACCGCCGCCGGTTCCAACCTGTCGCGCTTGGTCCATACGCGCCTTGACGGTCGTCAAATCGTCCGCAAACGCGGTCAGCGCCCGATTGATGCCAAGGAACAACTGATCGAGAGCGTCAGCGTCTCGGGCTGTGGTGCCTGCTTTCGCTCGGAAGCCATCGCCCGCTTGCCCTTCCCAATCGGCTTCTGAGCGACTGCGGGTCTGGTGCCAACCGGTCGCGTTGTCTTCAACCCCGGTTGCGAGCCGACGGACTGCTTCGGCTGTTGCCCGGACCGACCCAGGGTCACCGGACACGAAGATATTCAGCGGCATGTGTACTGCGCTCCCCGGTGCTCAGCGCGGACGGATCTGGTTGATCTGATCTGCGTTGGCCGCGTCAGTGTCGAGGTAGACCGCCTTGCCGGAGTGCAGCGCATCGGCGGTCTTGGCGGTTTCCTCGGCAAGACCTGCGGCGGCGCGCATGAGTTCAGCCAGGGTCTCGTTCACGGCCGGACCGGACGGACCTGCATCGGCTTCTGGCGCGGGCTGTGCGTGGGCAAGCTTGCTGCTGGACTGTTCGAGTTCACCGGCCAGGGCAGCTAGCGTCTCCGGATCGACACGGACGTTCACGCGCTTCCTCCCCTGATCACTGCGCGTTGATCAGGGGAGACTGTATCGAACCCGGTATGTGGCAGGGAGCGTAGAACTACGCATCACCCGGTCAGCCGAGTGATGTGTATCGGTGCGCTATGCGGCTTTAGCTTGCTCGTTCGCTGTTGTGCGCCTCCACGGAATGGGCACTGTCTCGAAGCTGGTTACGGGGACGGGCAGCCACAGAGGCACGCTGCTGTGCCCACCACCATTCGGGGTGCTCTCGCTGCACATGGAGTTCGAGGGCATCCAGGCCCCATGACCCGAAGTCCACGAGGGACCGTCCGCAGTCCGCGCCCTTGGCGGGACACGCCCACCATTCCCGGCCGTCGATCACGACCATGGGAAACTGGGACAACTGAGCCATATGGGCCACCATAGCGCATCTGAGTCAGCAACTGAGACAAGTTGCGCCATTCGTGCCACTTTCGGGCCGTGCCCAGGCCAAAGCTGCTCACGTCCAGCCAACTCGCGGATGAGCTAGGTATCTCGCGCCGCTCCGTGGCGCGGTACGTGCAGGCCGGAATCTTGGAGCCAGAGTTCTACACGCCAGGCGGGCAAGGCCGCTTCGACCTTGAGGACTCGAAGCGGCAGCTACGGGAGCACTCCAAGCGCCAAAGGCCGTAGTCGCCCCGGCCGCCACAGCGTTGGATGCCGGGCTACTGGAACGTCCTTTGAGGACTTGATCTAGCTTGCGAACTCATCACCAAGTCAGCACCATCCCGAGCAAAAACAGGAACCCGCCATGACATACCGGGTACGTCAGAGCGGGCTCCCATTTACTGAACAGCGAGTTTGACTTTGTTCACCAGGAGCGGTATAAGCTCGCCGATATTTCGCTACACGTTGAAGCGGAACTCCACCACGTCGCCGTCGGACATGATGTAGTCCTTGCCCTCCATGCGGACCTTTCCCGCGGAGCGGGCGGCGTTCATGGAGCCCGCCTCGACGAGGTCGGCGAAGGACACGATCTCGGCCTTGATGAAGCCGCGCTCGAAGTCCGTGTGGATCACGCCTGCCGCCTGCGGGGCGGTGGCGCCCTGCGGGATCGTCCAGGCGCGGGCCTCCTTCGGCCCTGCGGTGAGGTAGCTCTGCAGGCCGAGGGTGTGGAACCCGGCGCGAGCCAGCGCGTGCAGGCCCGGCTCCAGCTGGCCGACCGATTCCAGCAGTTCGCGGGCCGATTCCTCGTCGAGCTCGATGAGCTCGGATTCGACCTTGGCGTCCAGGAAGACGGCGTCGCCCGGCGCGACCAGGTCCCGCAGTTCCTGCTTGCGGGCGTCGTCGGAGAGCACGCCTTCGTCCGCGTTGAACACGTACAGGAACGGCTTGGTGGTGAGCAGGTTCAGCTCGCGCAGCTCCGGCACGTCGGCCTTGTTCGCGCTGAACAGCGTGGTGCCCGCGTCGAGGATGGCCTTCGCCTCGTTGGCGGCTTCCAGCGCCGGGCGCTTCTCCTTGTTCGTCCGGGCTTCCTTCTCCAGCCGCGGCAGCGCCTTGTCCAGGGTCTGCAGGTCGGCGAGGATCAGCTCGGTGTTGATCGTCTCGATGTCGCTGGACGGGTCGACGTTGCCGTCGACGTGCACCACGTCCGGGTCGTCGAACACGCGGATGACCTGGCAGATCGCGTCGGCCTCACGGATGTTCGCGAGGAACTTGTTGCCGAGGCCCTGGCCTTCGGACGCACCTTTGACGATGCCCGCGATGTCGACGAACGAGACGGTGGCCGGGACCAGCTTCTCCGAGTTGTACAGCTCGGCGAGCTTGGCCAACCGGGAATCGGGCAACGGCACCACACCCACGTTCGGCTCGATGGTGGCGAACGGGTAGTTCGCCGCGAGCGCGTCGTTGCTGGTCAGCGCGTTGAACAAGGTGGACTTGCCGACGTTGGGCAGCCCGACGATTCCGAGGGTGAGGCTCACGGCCCGTGAGTCTAGGTGGTCCGGGGGTCGATCAACGCAGGTGGCCCGGGCACGAGCCGGCACGAGCCGACCCGCACCCGATTGCCGAGCCGCGGCTCAGTCGTCGTCCTGGTCGTCGCCGCCGTTCTGCTCGTTGTCGTCGTCCTGGTCGTCGCCGTCCTGCTGGTTGCCGCCGTCCTGCTGGTTGCCGCCGTCCTCTTGCTCTTGCTGCTGTTGCGGCGGCGCGACGGGGTCGTTGCAGCCTGCGGTGACGGTGAGGGCGAGCATCGCGCCCGCCACCCCACCGACGAGCTTGAGTCCGCGGGATCGTCGAATCATGGATTGAGCCATGACCCCGACATTAGGGATGAACCACTCCACTGTCACCCGCCCCTGCCGAACGCGCCGCCGAGATCAACGATGGCCGGCTCCGGCGAACACCAGCAGCCTTCCCTATACCGTGAGTGAGCCTCCCCGTTGAGCACTTCGGACGCGGCCCGGAGGCGAAGTGCGGCTGCGGCCTAGCCGCTGCGCGTCACCACAACGGCAGGATCACTCGACAAGCGCACCGGAGATATCGATGGCACAGCCGCACGAACCCCTCCCCGACCTCGCGGGCCGCACCATCGTGGTCACCGGCACTACGTCCGGTCTGGGCCTCGCCCTGTCCGGTGCGCTGGCCAAGGCCGGTGCCCGCGTGCTGATGACCGTTCGAGACGCCGAACGCGGCGCGGCGGCCGTCGAACAGGTGCGGGCCGGACTCGACGGCCGGGGCTCGGCCGAGGCCGTCATGCTCGATCTGGCCGATCTCGCCTCGGTCCGCACCGCCGCCGCGGACATCCGGGAACGCACCGGCGACCGGGTCGACGTGCTGATCAACAACGCCGCCGTGTCGCTGGGTCCGCATGAGCGAACCCGCGACGGGTTCGAGCTGCAGATCGGGACCAACCACCTCGGCCCGGCCGCGCTGACCTGGCTGCTGATGCCGGCGCTGCGGGCAGCGGGCGGCTCCGAGCTGCCCGCTCGGGTCGTGACGACATCAAGCCTCGGACACCGCACCGGTGGACTCGATCTCAGCGACCCGCACTGGGATCGCCGACGCTATTCACCCACGCTCGCCTACGGGGCCTCGAAACTCGCGAACCTGTTGTTCGCCGCGGAGCTCGATCGGCGGTTGCGCCTGACCGGGGAACCGGTGCTGTCGGTCGCCGCCCATCCGGGACTGACGGTGTCGGAACTGCTGAACAACAGCCTCACCCGCGGCGGAACCTGGCGTGCTCGCCTGCTCCTGATCCCGGAACGGCTCCTCTCCCAGCCGGTCTCCGCGGGGGTCGCGCCCCAGCTCCTCGCCGCCACCGGGCCGGTGCGCGGCGGCGACTACACGGGACCGACCGGGCCGTTCGAGACGCGCGGCCCCGCCGGACCCGCCCGCCGCTCAACGGCCGCGCGGGACCCGGAGCTCGCCCGCGAGTTGTGGGAGTTCACGGCCGCCGCAACCGGCGTCGCACCGGACCCCGCCGAATAGGCCGCTACGTCAGAAAACGCGCCGCCGGTGGCGGCGAAACGGCGCCGAGTTCCGCCACCCGGGGGCATGCGGCGAGCAGGAACCAAGAGATCAAGTGTCCAGTTCGATGGTGGAGCCGCGATCGCGGGACTTGCGGATGCGCAGCCGCACTCCGATGCGCTGGCGCATCTCGTCGACGTGCGAGACGAGACCGATGACCCGTCCTCCTGCGCGGAGTTCGTCGAGGGTGTCCATCACCAGGTCCAGGGTGTTCGCGTCGAGCGAGCCGAAACCTTCGTCGATGAACAGGGTGTCCAGCAGCGCGCCACCGGTCTCTCCTGCGACGACGTCGGCGAGCCCCAGCGCCAGCGACAACGAGGCCATGAACGACTCACCGCCGGAGAGCGTCTTCGTCGAGCGGGTGTGGCCGGAGTAGTCGTCGAGCACGTCCAGTCCGAGGCCGCCACGGGTGCCGCGGGCGCCTGCGGCGTCGGAGTGCACGAACGAGTAGCGGCCGTCGCTCATCCGCTGCAACCGGCGGGTCGCGGTGATCGCCACCTCCTCCAGCCGGGCGGCCAGCACGTAGGAACGCAGCGACATCTTGCGGGCGTTCTGGCCGCGCCCGTTGACGACGTCGGCGAGCGCCTCCAGCTCGGCGTGTTCGGCGAGCGCCGGACCCAGTTCGTCCCAGGCCGCGCGGAGCCGGGTCGCGAGCAGCCGCACGTCCTGTTCGCGCTGCTCCGCGCGTTGCGCGGTGGCGGTGGCGCGTTCGGCGGCTTCGCGGGCGGTCGTAGCGGCTTCGGCGGCGGCTTCCAGGCCGATCTCGGTGTCGGCGTCGATGCCGAACAGTTCTTCGCTGCCGAGCGTGGATCGCGCGGTGGCCCGGCGTTGTTCGGCTCGGGTGAGGGCGTCGGTGAGTTCCGCGCGCCGGGTTTCGTCGCGTTCGGCGGCGAGTGCGTCGTCGGTGCCGTCGAAGCCCGCTTCGACGGCCGCCGCACGCAGCGCGGCACGCTGCTTGGCCAGGCGTTTCTCCGCTTCGTCGCGGGTGCCGCGGGCGGTGATCAGGCGGTCGAGTCGCGCGACCCGGTCGAGCAGGTGCGCGCGGTGCTCGGCGATGCCGGAGTGTTCCCCGCGGGCCGCGTCCAGCCGCGCGGCACGACTGTCCACTGTGGACTGAAGGCCGGTGCGTTCGGTGCGGGCGGCGGCGATCCGCTGATCGAGTTCACCGCGCTGTTCGGTGAGCCGCTGCGCGGAGGACTCCAGCTCGGCGAGCTCCTCGGTGCGGTCGCGGACCTGCTCGGCGAGGGCGCGCACCGCGTCGCGCTGCTCGGTGGCGGCGGCCGTGTCGGCCGCGAGGTCGTCGGTGCTGCGGTCGCCGATCCGTTCCAGCAGCAGGTCCAGGTGCCTGCGCGCTTCGGTTTCCTTCGCGGCGGCCGCTTCGCGGCGGGTCTGCGCCTGCTGTTCGGCGTGCTGGGCGCGTTCTTCGTCGTCGGCGGTGACCGAATCGTCCACCGCCGCGCGCGGCTCTGGGTGCTCCGCTGAACCGCACACGGGGCAGGCGGCCCCGGCGGTGAGGCCCGCGGCGAGTTCGGCGGCCATGCCCGCGAGCCTGCGATCACGCAGGTCCAGCAGGGTTTCGCGGGCCTGCTGGTGCACGTCCACGGCCCGCTGCGCGGCCGCGGCGGCCTGGTCGTGCTCCTGCCGCGCCGTGGGCACGGCGCGCGCGGTGCGCAGGAGTTCGGCGAGTTCCGCGACTTTCGCGTCGGCCTGCTCGCGGCGGGTCTCGGCCTGCTTGGCCTCGTCGAGCCGGGCGCGGACGGTGCTGATGCGTTCCGGCAGCGCGGCTTGGCGTTCGGCCAGGTCGGCGCTCGTCCGCTCGTCGGCGTCGATGCCGCGGGTGAGCTCGGTGATCCGGGCGTGGTCGGTTTCCTGTTGCCGCGCTTCGGGAAGCAGCTCGGCGAGCGCACCGGCACGTTCCCGGTGGGTGCCCGTCAGCGAGCGCAGTTCATCGAGCGAGGCGTCGGTGTCCACGCCGGGGCAGTCCGTCGCAGCGTGTCCCGCTTCGCGTTCCGCGCGGTCCAGCTCGGTCTCGGCCTCGGTCAGCGCGCGGCGGACGGTGAGCACCGGCAGCACGCGTTGCGCCGCGTCCAGTTCGACACGCCACTGCTCGTGGTCGCGGCGCTGCTCGTCGAGTTCGGCGAGGTCGGCGTGGGCGTTGCGGACTCGGCGGACCTTCTCGGCGAGCTCGCGGCGCGCGGTCAGTTCCTTGTCCGCGGCTTCGCGGCGTTCGCCGAGTTCGGCGAGGGCGCGGCGGGTCTCGTCGAGTTCGGCGGCGAGGTGCTTTTCCCAGCCCTCCAGCCAGAATCGCTCGTCGGCACCCTCCTCCGGGTCCTGTCCGACGACCTGGGCGACACGAGCGACGAGCTCCCGGACCCGCTGGGTGTGCGCCTCCACGGCGCGGCCGCGCTCCCGGCGGTGGTCGACGAACCACTGCTCGACGTCGGCGAACCGCTGGGTGCCGAACAGCTTCTCCAGCAGCTTCTCGCGTTCGGTGGTCTCCGCGCGCAGGAAGTTCGCGAACTCGCCCTGCGGCAGCAGCACGACCTTCGTGAACTGGTCGACGCTCATCCCGAGCAGCCGCTGCACCGTGCGGTTGACCTCGTCGATGCGGGCGGAACCTTCCGACGGTGCGCCCTCGGGGGCTTCGCTCACCCAGGTCAGGGAGGCTTTCGCGTTGCGGGTGGTGATGCCTTCGCCGCGCTTCTTTCGCTGGTCGTACTTGGGGCTGCGGACGATGCGCAGCCGGTGGCCCTGCACGGTGAGTTCCAGCTCGACCGAAGTGGCCACGTCGTCGGCGGCGGTGTCGCAGCGCAGCTGTTTGACCTGCTCCCGCGCGCCGGGCACGGCGCCGTAGAGCGCGAAGCAGATCGCGTCGAGCAGGCTGGTCTTGCCCGCGCCGGTGTCGCCGTGCAGCAGGAACAGGCCGTCGGTGCCGAGCGCGTCGAAGTCCACTTCGGCGCGGTCCCGGTACGGGCCGAACGCGCTGATCGTCAGCTGGTGCAGTCTCATTCGCGCACCTCGGCGATCTGCACGGCGTGCAGGGCTTCGGCCAGCAGCGCACGTTCGCCGTCGGTGGGTTCGGAGCCTCGGCAGTCGGCGACGAAGCCCTCGGCCACCGCCGGGTCGTCGCGGCCGCGCACCGCCTCGGAGTAGCGCAGTTCCGCGGTGGCCCGCCCACCGGCGGGCTGCCATTCCAGGTGGACGGCGTGCGGGAAGCGTTCTTGCAGGGCGCGCATCGCGTCCACCGGACGGACCTCGTCGGTGAGGGTCGCGGACAGGAAGCAGTCTTCGTAGGCCGCGTATTCGGGTTCGCTCAGCAGCGCTTCCAGTTCGCCGCGCACGGTCGCGAGTTCGCGCGGCACGGGCAGCTCGTGGCGGCGCACCTCGCTCAAGCCGGTGGCGTCGAGGTCCACCAGCCAGACGGATTTCCGTTGCGCCGCCTCGGAGAACGAGTAGGCCACCGGGCTACCGGAGTAGCGCAGGTGCTCGGCGAGCCGTTGCGGCCCGTGCAGGTGTCCGAGCGCGACGTAGTCCACCCCGTCGAACACGGCGCCGGGGACGTGGTCCACGCCGCCGACGGCGATGGTGCGTTCGGAGTCGCTGGTGTCGCCGCCGGTGACAAAGGCGTGCGCGAGCACCACGGATCGGGTCGCGTCGGTGCGGGCCGCCAGATCGGCGCGGATGCGGTTCATCGCCTCGGTGAGCACGCCTTCGTGTCCGCGCTTCTCGACCGCGCCCGCGCCCGGCGCGCCGGTGGTGGAGTCGAGGACCTGCCGGGCCGGATCCGGTTCCAGGTAAGGGATTCCGTAGAAGGCGACCGGCCCGTGCTCGTCGTCGAGCAGCACCGGCTCGTGCAGTTCGGAGATGCGGGTGCGCAGGTGCAGGCCGCCCGCGGCGGCGAACTCGCCGAACGCTCCAACGCGCGCCGCGGAGTCGTGGTTTCCCGGTGTCACCACCAGCTGCGCGCCCGCCGCCCGCAACCGGCCGAGCACGCGCACGCAGGTCTCCACGGCCTCGCTCGACGGCACCGCGCGGTCGTAGAGGTCACCGGACACGACGACGACGTCGACGTGCTCGTCGGAGATCACGTCGGCCAGCCCGGACAACACCGCTTCCTGCTCGGTGAGCAGGTCACGGCCGTGGAACGTCCGCCCCACGTGCCAGTCGGAGGTGTGCAGCACCCGCATGGAGGTCAAGCTACCGAACCCCTCCGACCCTGATCGCGGTGCGTCGGCGGGAGACCCGACACCGCCACGCACCGCACCCATCGCGTCGCGAACCGCTCACTTGCCGCTGCCTCCTTCACCCGGTCTCACCGGTCGAACGGGCCATTGACCAGCCCGGCCTCCTGGAGTGGACGACCCCGTTGACGGAGGCCTGGGCAGCGGGGCCATTCACCTGGGCGGCCATGTGCACGACATGCCTCGGCGTGTCGGATCACCCTTGCCCAGCAGGAGAAACACCGCGCGTCCGGCCGATCACGCGGAGCTCGCGGCGATCGCGGCCGGATTGTCGGGGCGATGCGGAATGATCGGGTTCCCCGCCGAAAGGAGATCGCCATGGGTACCGGCGTGCTGACCGCCGTCATGATCGTGCTGATGCTGCTGTTCGCGGGGGCGCTGCTGCTGATCTGGCGGCTCTACACCGACTCCGCGCGCCGCGCCGACGAAGCGCTGCGCATGGTCGAGACCGAACGCGCCCGCACCGTCGAGCAGCAGGCCGCGCTGCGTCGCTACGAGGTGGCGTTCGCGTCGATCACCGGCCGCGGCGAGCTCGGTGAGCAGGTGCTCGTCGAAACGGCGAAGTCGCTCGGGCTACGCGAAGGCGTGCACTTCAGCGTGCAGACCGACCTGGCCGGAGGCGGCGCCGCCCGGCCGGACCTGGTGCTCACCGTCGGCGGCGGCAGGCAGGTCCCGGTGGACGCGAAAGCCAGCCTCGCGGTGTGGGCGGAGGCGATGGAGACCAACGATCCGCAGGAGCGCGGCGAGGCGTTGCGGGTGCACGTGCGCAACATCCGCTCCCGCGCGGCGGAACTGGCGGGCAAGGGCTACCAGCGCTGGGCGGACGCGATCTACGGCACGATCATGTTCGTGCCTTCCGACGCGGCCGTGGTGACCGCGCTGGACACCGATCCGAGCCTGCTGTCCTGGCTGCTCGACAAGCGCGTTTTCCTGTGCGGCCCAACGAGTTTCGCGGTGCTCGCCTCGGCAGCGCTGTTCGCGGCGACCGAACGCACCATCGCCGAGGACATCGAGCAGGTGCGTTCGCAGGCGGTCCGCGCGCAGCGGGCGGCCTCGGGCGCGGTGGAGGCGGTGAACCTCTCCAGCACGCACCTGCAGCGGTTCGTCTCGGCCCGCCGCCGGGAACTGGACGCGCTGGAATCGTTCCGCGGCGCCGTGCAGCCGCTGGCCGAGAGCGCGGGCGGCTCGGCCTCCATCGGCTCCGTCCGGCGGGAGGAGGAAGGGCTGGTCGGGGAGGTCTCGGAGAACTGACTCAGCCGTGCTCGGTGAGGAAGGCGTCCATCGCGTCGACGATCAGCGGGACGCTCGGCCCGGGGTGAAGCCGTGGTCGAAGTCGTCGTAGGGGTGCAGCGCGACTTCCACCCCGAGCTCGCGCAGCTCGTCCGCGAAGTCCAGGCTCTGCTTGATCGGCACCAGCGAGTCCTTCGTGCCGTGCTGCATCAGGAACGGCGGTTCGGCGCCGGAGAGGTTGCGGATCGGGCTGGCCGCGTCGGCGTGCCGCGGGCATTCGCTGGGCATGCAGCCCAGGTACTTCCGCACCGTGCGGCGGGAGTAGTCGGACAGCTGCGGGTTCGCGAGCTCCGCTTCGACGGTCAGGTCGGTCGGCCCGAACCAGTTGACGACACCACGGATTCCGGTGAGCCCGCCGCCGGGTTCGGCCGGATCGTCGGTGACCGCGCCGAGCTGCGAGACCAGCAGCCCACCCGCCGAAGCGCCCCACAGCACCACGCGCTCCGAGTCGAGCCGCCAGCCCCCGGCGTGGCGCTGCAACCAGCGGACCGCCTCCGCGACGTCCTCGACCTGCCCCGGAGCGGGAACCAGATCGCTGAGCCGATAGTCCACCGTGGCCACCGCGAAGCCCTTGCTCAGCATCCGTTCGGCCGCCAGCGACTCGGCGGCTCCGCCGGCGGCGAGGCGCCCGTCGATCGCCCGATCACCCGCGTCCCAGCCGCCGCCGTGCGCGTAGATGACGAGGGGGTGCGGCCCGTCGCCCGCAGGCAGGAACAGGTCGAGCGAGAGCGGGCCGCTCGGACGCTGCGCGTACACCTGATCGGGGATCGCCCGAGTCGCCCCCAGGTCGGCGGCGGCCGCGCCGATCAGCGTCCCGTTCCCCGGTTCGGACGAGGCGACGCATCCCGCGGTGAGCGCGCCGACGGTCAGCGCCGCCGTTCCTGAGAGCACCGCTCGCCAGAACCGCCGCGCCGAGACCATGCCGCCCTCCCGGAACCACTGGCTCCGATCACCGGCGCCGACCGCCAAGGACCTTAACAAGCCCCTCACCCATTCGAGTGGCGCCAGCCTGCCCGAAAACAAGTGAACGGACCGTTCATCCAACTAGATCGGACAAACGGTCCGCTCACTCACCACAGGACCACGCACACCCAGCACAAGCGGAGCGGAGTGAACGGACCGTTCGTCCGATCCCCTTGGACAAACGGTCCGCTCACTCCGAACCCGCAGCCGCAGCCGCTGGGCGACAGCTGATCGAAATGAGTGAACGGACCGTTCGCCCAACGAGACTGGACGAACGGTCCGCTCACTCGAATCGAGGCCCGCCGCGGCTCAGGAGTCGGCGGCGTGCTGTTGGGCCGCGAGGAAGTGCTGGATGTCGGCGGTGGCGGTGTAGAGCTCCAGGTAGCGCTGGTAGAAGGCGTCGTAGCGCTCGGTGCGCGCCGGGTCGGGGACGACGGTGCGCGAGACGGGGTTCCAGTCGCGCTCGTTCACGGCGGTGCCGGTGGCGACGCCCGCCATCAGCGCGTCGCCGAAGGCGGCTCCGACGGTCTCGCTCGGAACCTGCTGCTCCTGCCCGGAAATGTCGGAGACGATCTGCGTCCACAGCCCGCCTTGGGTGCCGCCGCCGACGGCGACGAGCCGCCCGGCGCGGCCACCGGCGGAGCTCATCGCCTCCAGGTTGTGCCGCACCCCGTAGCCGATGCCTTCCAGCGCGGCCCGATACACCTCGGCCCGCCCGTGGCTGGTGGTGAGCCCGAGCAGCGCACCGCGGGCGTCGGGGTCGAAGATCGGCGTCCGCTCCCCCGCGAAGTACGGCAGCAGCAGCAACCCGCGGCTCCCGGCGGGCGCACCGGAGGCCTGCTCGACGAGTTCGGCGAAGTCGCCGTCGACGAGCCGCCGGATCCAGTCGGTCACCGCACCGGAGGTCGCCATGCCCGCGGCGAGCGTGTACGTGCCGGGAAAGACTCCGCAGGTCCCCCACAGCGCGGAGTGCGGCCGCGGGTCGGTGAGCACCTGCACGAAGAACATCGTGGTGCCGTACATCAGCATCACGTCGCCGGGTTCGCGCACGCCCGCACTGGTGGCTTCGGCCCAGGCGTCGATGGTTCCGGTGGTGACGGGGAGTCCTTCGGGCAGCCCGGTTTCGGCGGCGGCTTGCGGGCCGACCTTTCCGACGATCTCGGTGGGCCAGGCCAGTTCGGGTAGCGGCAGGTCGGGGGCGACGCGCTGCGCCCACTCCTTCGACCAGTCCCGCGCCTGCAGGTCGTAGAGCGGGTCGCACTGGCTCGCCGAGTGGTGGTCGAGCACGTAGCGCCCGGTCAGCCGGTGCACCAGGTAGGAGCTGCACATGAGCAGCTTCTCGGTGCGCGCGTACACCTCGGGTTCGTTCTTGGCGAGCCACCGGATCTTCGGCCCCACGGCCTGGCTGGTCAGCGCGGAGCCACCGCGGCGCAGGATCTCGTCGGCACCGAATTCCTCGGTGAGCTCGGCGATTTCGGTGGTGGCGCGGGTGTCGACGCCGTAGAGGATCGCGGGCCGCAGCGGGTTGCCGTCCCCGTCGGCGGGCAGCAGCACGGGGCCGATGCCGCTGACGCCGAGCCCTTCGATGCTGCGGCCTTCGGCGGCGGGCACGAGTTCTCGCACGATGCCGACGAAGTCGTTCCACCACACGGATTCCGCGTCGTGCTCGACCCAGCCCGGATGCGGGTAGGAGGTCTCGTGCGGCCGGGTCGCCCGGGCGACGATCCGCCCGTCGGTGGTGACCAGCACACCTTTGGAGCTCGACGTTCCGATGTCGACTCCGATCAGCAAGCCCTCAGACATGGCCTGTTCCTCCCGCTCGTCCGGTGTTCCCCCGCGGCATCGTAAAGACCCCTCGTCCGGGTGATCCGCACTCCTGTCCGTTTCGGACTTTGCGGGGTCCCCGGTCGGCCATCGGCCGGAGTCCGATTCCGGCCGATGGCCCTTGAACGTGGCCTGTGACCTGGCATGGAGCGAAACCGAGCCGCACCACGCCAGTTTTTGGCTTTGCCCGATTCAGATTGTTCGGGTTTGCCTCAGCGACCGAGCACGTCAGCCGCGGGTCCATTCGTCCAGCCGCACGCCGAGCTGCTCGGCGACGGCGCGCAGTGCCGCGCGGTGGTCGCCGGGGACGGCGTGCAGGTGGTTGGCGCCGAACTTGGACAGGAACACGTCACCGGGCGCGTCGAGCCGGGCGAACGCGTGCGGCCATTCCGGCGTGGACTGTTCGACGAGGGCGCGGTTGGTGTCGTCGTCGTAGCTCTCGAACTCGCCGAGCATCATCTGCAGCCGGTATTCGCCGGCTTCCCGGGTGAGCCTGCCGAGCGTCATCTGTCCTGGCGCGGCGATGTGCTGCACGGAAGCGCCGCCCGCAGGGAAGAAGAACACCTCCGGGTAGAAGTTGACCTTGGCGAGGTTCTCGGCGGGGTCGTCGCTGCGCGCCGCGTACCAGGTGGCGTGCTGCCCGGAGTTGCACAGGTCCCAGATGTCCCGGTCGGCGTGGTAGTGCCGCACGTCGGCGAACAGCACCGGGGTGCGGGCGACCTGCTTGAACAGTTGCATGGTCAGCGCGCCGTCCATGTCGGCTTCGGTGGCGCAGACGTGGGTTTCCTTCGGCCCGTTCCAGTCGTAGGGGTCGTTGAGGAATGCTTCGGTGACGTCCATCGTCGCGAAGTTCTCGGTGAGTTCCGGTTGCCCTTTGATGCCGGAGAAGTCGAGGTTGCGTTCGGCGATGATGTCGCGGACCGCGATGTAGGAGCGGATCTGGCGTTCGAGCAGCTCAGGGGTGAGTTTCTTGCCGTCGTAGTGGACTCCGGCGGCGTGCTGCTCGATCCACTCGCGGCCTTTGCGGGCTTCGGCGGTGTCGGCTTTGTCGGCGCGCAGCACGAGTTCGTACTGGTCGATCTCTTCGACGTCGATGCCGAATTGGCGTTGCCACTGGTCGGTGTTGGCGACGGCGGTGTTCATGCCCATGGGTCGCCCGCCGAACCGCCCGAAGGTGGAGCCGCGCAGGGATTTCACGGCCGCGGCGGCGGTGGCTTGGACACCGATGGCGTCGGCGAGCTCCGGCGAGTCGGGGGCGCCCCAGGCTCGGGTGTGCTTGCGCCCGATCTGGTCGAGGGCGCCGCCCGCGGCGAGCATTCCGACGAGGCCGGGCTCGGTGGGGTCGGTGCTGGCGACGAGCACCAGCGGGCTGCGAGTGGCGTCGGCGGCGAGCATCGTGAAGTGCGGGAAGCACCAGACGGTGTAGTAGAAGACGGTGACGTCGACGTCGGCGGCCGCTACCGCGCGGGCCACGGAGGTGGCGAGCACGTTGGTGGCGACGAGGTCGTCACCTGCTACGACGTCGTGTCCGGCAGCCCGCAGTGAGGCCACGAGGGCGTCCTGCTTGGCTTGGATGAATTCCGCGTTGCGAGCGTGCACATGATCACGACCGTCGGAAATGCCGACCACACCGATGCGGGCCACGGGTCCTCCCAGGTTCTGCGGAACGTGCCAGGGTCGCGTCCGGAGGTGGGGTTCCGGATCGCGTCGAACGGGATCCTCGAACGGGTTCCGGAACGGGCCGTCCCGCTGCGTGAACGTGCCTGTTCCGTGCCAACTCTCGCCGCGCCCGGCGGTGCCTGGGAACGCATCGGGCGTGCCTGCGCTGGGGGTTCCGCGCCTGCCGCCGCCACCCGAATTCGTTCACCGTTGACCGACCGGGTTATGAGCAATCGTTTTCTCGGAAGTTATTCTGGGCTTGCCGAGGCTGTCAAGGAATCCGCGCCGCAACCACGCGGCCAGCCGACATCAGGAGGTTCGGTGGCGACGATCAGTGATGTGGCGGCCAGGGCCGGGGTTTCCACCGCGACGGTCTCACGTGCGCTCAACGGCAAGAGCACCGTGGACCCGGAGTTGGCGGCGCGGGTGGCGGCGGCCGCCGACGAGCTCGGCTACCGCCCGAACGGGCCGGCCCGCAACCTGCGCAAACAGGAGACAGCGGTCCTCGCGTTGATCATTTCGGATGTGGAGAACCCGTTCTTCACCGCGATTTCCCGAGGCGTCGAGGACGTGGCGCACACCGCGGGTTATTCGGTGGTGCTGTGCAATTCCGACGACGATCCGGCGAAGGAACGCGAGTACCTGGACGTGGCGTTGCAGGAACGCGTCGCGGGCGTCCTGCTGTCCCCGACCGGCCGGGAGGAGGGCGCGGCTCTGCTGCGCGCGCATGGCACTCCGGTCGTGGCGTTGGACCGTCCGTTGCCGGGCGGTGGGGACACGGTCGTGGTGGACAGCGGCAACGCCGCGAAGAGCGCCACGCTGCACTTGGCGGATCAGGGTTATCGCCGCATCGGCTGCCTCACCGGCCCGAGCGGCATGCCCACGGCGGACGCGCGCCTGGACGGCTACCGCGACGGCCTGCGCACGGCGGGCCTCACGGACGCGGGCCTGGTCCGGCACACCGAGTTCCGCGCGACCGGCGCCCGCCGAGCGGCACGTCAGCTGCTGGACCAGGACGAGCCGCCGGACGCGTTGCTGGTCGCGAACAACGCGATGGCCGTGGGCGTGCTGGAAACGCTCGGCGAGCTGGGTCTGCGGGCGGGCCGCGACGTCGGAGTGATCGCGTTCGACGACGCACCGTGGGCGACGTTGCTGGATCCGCCGTTGAGCGTCGTGTCCCAACCCGCCTACGACATGGGTTCGGTGGGGGCGCAGTTGTTGTTGCGCCGCATCAGCGGCGACCAAGGTGAGCCGACCACGCGAACGTTGTCGGCTCACCTCGTCGCACGCGGCAGCACCCGGCGCACCACCTGAGTCACCGGGCGGCGGACACAGCCACCATCCGGAGCATCTCCTCGATTTTCGCGGTGAGCTTGCGCCGGTCGGCGGGGGCGACGGTGAACCACTGCCGCCCGTCGCCGCCTTCGCGCTTCTGCGTCATGTAGCAGCCGTCGGCGCCGGTGAAGAACGACACCGAGTACGGCGGCCGGTGTGTGCGGCCGACTCGCCGATCGTGGCTGCGGGCGGTGAACACCCCGTCCAGTTCACGTTCGGCGGTGAGCACCGTCACCAGCACTCGCGCGTCGGCGCTCTTCACCCCCGCCCCGGTGAGCGCGTTGAGCAACGTCCCGTTCGGGTTGTTGCGCCTGCGCTTGGTGGCGTTGTCGAGCACGTCGGTCGGCACGCTCGCCGTTCCGCCGCGCCCCGGGGTCAGATTGCCGATCAGTTCGACCGCGTTTCCCGCCGGGCCGCCGAATTCCTGCCTGCTGAGCACGATGTCCTGGAGGTCGTCGTTGCTCTCGCCATCGGCTTGGTACGCCTGCACCGTGGCGCGGCCGTGTTCGACGCAGACCGCGTTGAACGAGGTCCCGCGTTTGGCGTGCACCGCCACCCCGACCGCCAGCGGCGGCTTGGACAGCAGTTGCCACGAGTCGTCCAGGAACGGATGCAGATCATCGCGTTCGAGGTAGCCGAGGCGAACCAGGTCCTGCCTGCCCGCTTGGGAGGCCCGGGTGCGTTCGTCCTCGGTGGGTTCGCCCGCGAGCCGCCCCACCCGCAGCAGCGGATGCAGGTGGCTGTCGAACCGCTCGCACAGGTAGGCGGCGGCCAACGGGCTGATCGACATTCTGCCTCGGCTCATCAGCGGTCCTGGTTCTCCCAGTCGCCGAAGACCGGCGGCGCCACTGCCCGCATGTCGTTGGTGAACACGTCTTCCTCCTCGATGAGCCAGCTGGGCCGCTCGTGCTCGGCGTCGTCGCCTTGCTGACCGCCGCGCCGGCCACCGCCGCCCATGCCGGCACCGGGAGCACCCGCGCCGCCACGGCCACCGGCCGCTCCGGCACCACCGGCCGCGGGAGCACCGCCACCGGCACCACCGAGACCACCAACACCGGCACGCCCACCGACGCCAGAGCCGGCCCCGGCACCTCCGCCGAGTCCGCCCGCGCGACCACCGGCTCCACCAGCGGAACCACCAGCACCACGACCGCCCGCAGCGCCGCCAGGACCACCATTGGGCGACTGCGCCCAGCGACCGTTGTGCGGGTTCTGCCGTTCCCAAGCCCCGGTCCCCGGGTTCTGGCGGTACAGCGTCCCGTCCGGACCGCGCACCACTCCCGGAGGCAGGCCACCGCTCGGCGACGAAGGCGCCCAAGCCGAACCGGATCCAGCCGGAGGAGCACCGGCACCAGAACCACCGCCCAGCGACGGAGCCCCACCACCGGCCACCGGCGACGAAGCCCACGACGACGAACTCCCCGCCGGTTCTCCCCCACCGGACGAAACGCCGCTGAACTGCGAACTCCCCATCGCGTCACGAGCGGACGGCGTGGTGGCCCCGGGCGGGGTGGCGTTGGCAGGCTCACCGGGCATCGGCTGGAACTCGGGAACCGCAGCGAGGTTGGCTTCAGTCTCGCGCTGGTAGCGCTCCTGAACCTCGGTCGCTCGGTCGTTGGTCAGCTGGAAGTCCTCTTGCCGCTCTTCGTAGTCGCTGGCCCAGCCGAGGTACCAAGTGTCGTCGTGATCATCGACCCACCCCTTCTCCGGCGGATCAAGCTGCACGGGACGACCGTTGGAAAGCGTCTCACCGTTACTCGGAATGTCACGGAACGTGGATACCTGCGACTCCGCCTGCTTGCCCAGCGCCGACGCAACACCAGTTGCAGTCTGAGACGCCGCCTCAGCATGCGGCACGATTTCATTAATCGAAGAATTCGCCGCATCCGCGGCGCGCCCTTCATGTGCAGCCTCAGCAGCACGAAGAGCATCGCTAATCTTGACAGCTAGTCCATCGAATTTACCGGCAGCCCGCTCCCACGCATCACTGCCGCGATCGAGGGCCGCAGGCAGTTCCATAGAGTCAGGAGAACCTGCCATGTTGGCGCGAAGCTGTTTCGCGCCTCCGGCATAGCAAGCCATCGCATTTACATCAGATGCAACCATAAACTAACTCCCCCTCAATTAGCTGGCCGCCGGCAATGCCGGAACCGAAGATTCGAGAGCCTTCTTAGCTAGACCACACGGATCAACCGGGGCGCCAGAACCATTTGCCTCGGTAGCGAAAGAATAGAGAATCTCATCATCTCTAGTGGCCAGATAAAGCGCACAACTACCGTTCGCAGGGTCGTCATCATTAGCCTGAACAGCGGGATGTCCAGCGATTTCCGACTCGGCGTAATCGACAAAGCCAGCCGAATTGTCGCGGTACACCTGCAGGGACCGCCCCGGAAGAACACTCAAAGAAACTGTGGTCTCCCCACCGGAAGAGCGCCATTTGCAATGCTCAGGCAAGCTCGGATCCAGTGCATCCTTCATCTTTTGCCCTTGAGGCTCAAGATTTAGAGTTTGCACATCCTGCGGCTTCAGCAAGGAACATACTTCCACCGCGGACGCATCCCTCGGATCCTTCACCCCAGAACCTTGACCGGACGGGGATCCTTGCGGCACCGGATCACTATCGCCCCCCGACCCGACCGCGCAACCAGAAGCCAGGGCCGCCAACGATACGAACCCGACGAGCGTCCGCAACACGGGATGGGACAAACTCTTTGACATCCCTCTACGACCGCCTTTCAATCTGACCCGCATCGACCGATGCATTTTCATCAGCACTGCGATACTCATCAAGCGTTGCCCGATAAGCTTCAATTTTCGCCGTCAACTTATCAATCATGGCGTTCGCCGAGCCCTGCAGCGAAGCATCCGCGCCATTAACGCGATCAGTGAAGAGCGCACGAGCCTCTCCCGTGATCGAGTCTTTCGCCGTGAGCTCCTTCGGCATAGCCCCACGCGAGGACTGCGCTAGTTCCTGGGCTTCATCCCGAGCCTCTTCGAGCTTCCGGATCGCACCCTCAAGTGCTTCTGGGTCAATTCTGAACCCGGTCATGCTTCCTCCCCTGGCATGTCCACGCGTCAGCTGAGCATGGTGCACGCTCGGGCATCTACGCGTGCGCGAACCTACTCAACTACCGGTATGACGATCAACACAGTAGTTGGTGACGCACTGAGGGTGATCGCCACCCGTTCAGCCCAATGGTTTCCAGGGAAGAGATTTGCACATTCTCCTGACCTGCATTAACAGCTCCATGCGAGCAAGGGCGCCCATGTCAGCAACGAGCTGAGACGAACGACGGAGAGCCGAACGAGGAGAGCGAGATCTCAACCGTTCCGTGACTCTGCTGCCTCTTGCAGGGGACGTGACCGCTGATCACCAGACTCAACTGACCCACTCACCGCACTCCCGGCAGATCCGACCGCAGCACCGCGAACGCGACGACCGTGGCGACGAAGGAAAAGACCATGGGGAGAAACAGAAATCCTGTCAATGGAAGGACCTCGACAGAACCGCCGGAGAAAATCTGAAGGAAGACCGCGGACAGACCTCCAAAAGCGAACAGACCCCCGGTCAGAACGAACCCAACGCGGCGGGTTCCGGTCGCACCGTTCACTTCCAGCCACCCGGCCTTGAAACACGACTGCGCCAGCATCACGCCCGACCCGTGCGCGATTCCAAACAATGTTACCGGCATTGTGCACATCACCGTGGCCAATGCGTATCCGCCCACGACCGCGAGGTTGAACGCCCACAGCGTTCCGACCACGCCGACCAGTACCGATACCAGCAGCAACGCCAGCCCGGCCACCAAAAGACATCGCTTCGCGTGCCGAGCCCACCCAGCGGACACCGGAATGTACCTCGGCGGCGGCTGCGGAACATGTGGAATAACTACGACCATTTCCAGATTCCTCTGTTGTTCCGGCAGTAAGGGCAGGATGCCAGCAACGACACCGCTACAGCGTTTACTGCGGATCAGGACGCATGGACTTCAGCAGGACGCCCCAAGCGACTCCGGCCATACCGACCGGCAATACCGCGAGACCCAGGTACGAGCATAGCTCCAGATCCAGGCTGATCGGACCATAACTGCGCCCTGCCGAAGTTCCAACGATAAGAGCCAGGCAAGCCACGCTCAGGCCGCTGGTACACACTGTTCCGATAAGCCACACCACCGACTGCCGAAGAACGCTACGAGCGCCGGCTACGTTGATACAGCCGCCACGAAAGTTCGCCTGCCCAAATAAGCAGCACAAGCCGACAATCCAAGAAAAGAAGGCGGACACGCCGATCATACCCGCCGTGAGCCACGACAACGGATCATCGGCGATCGGCAGGAAGAACGTCCACGGTATCCCGATCAGGGCGACTACCGGAGAAAGGATGACCAGCACCAGCCCGGCGAGGAGCAGCCTCAGCTTCATCCTGCGTTCCCATTCGAACGACACCCGAACATAATGGGGCGGCGGGGGCGGTCCGACCGGAATCGGAACAATCATCGAGACTCCCAGTTCGAAGCATCGCCGTCACTGGCGCTTCCGTCACTCAAATCCACCCCGTTACCCGGCTTCGACCAGGTTTCGCCGAGTCCGTCGAGAGCACCCTGGAGCACCTTGACCTGAGACTTGATCGGCTGAACCGTCGTGATGAACGCTGTGACAGCCGACCCGATAAGACCGAGAACCACCGTGATAACTCCGGCGAGTCCAGCAACAGCCGGGAGTGCCGTAGCAATTCCCGCCAGTCCAGCTATTGCACCTGCCAATCCAACGGCAAACAGAACGACTGCGAACGCGATGGAGACCCAGAACATCCGAACCGCATTGGCGAGTGCATCCAACGCAGTAGCCATCTTGTCGGCGACTCCCTGGACGCCGGTCACCGTACCAGCTTGACCCGGCACCAGAGCCTTGTACGCTTCGGCAGCGCGTCCCTCCCACTCGATGTTGCTGCGATGTTTATCCAGGTTTAGAGCACCGGCAATGGATTTCAGCGGCGCCGAAACCTGCCCACTCCACTGCTCGGACATTTCGCGCAGAAGCCCAATATTTCCACGATTTTCAATGAATTCGTAAATCTCCTCGAAAACTTTCAGCTGGAGCTTCCCGAACTCCTCCATGCCTTTCTTGATCGGTTCGATCAAGTGCATGAAAGCTTCGGGTACCCAGCTCAAGAGTTGGTTGACGCCGTCGTAGAGCTTATGGACCATCTCTTGGGCTTCGGTGAGTTTTCCGCTCACCATGTGGATGACGTCATCGCCGGCGGCCGCGGTCACGGGTGTTCTCCAACGAGTTTGTTCAGCTGTTGCACGGCGGCGTCGTCGTCGGCCTTGTACTGCTCGGCAGCAGCGGTCAGATCGTCGGCGATCTTGTTGAAATACTGCTGCCCTTGGCCGAGCATGTTCTCGATCGCGGTGCGCAGCTCTTCCAACGTGTCGTCCAGGCCGAACTCATCGCTGAGGTAGAACCTGTCGGCCTCGTTGATCCGCAGTGTTTCCACTGCCTGCTTCGTGCTGTTCATGGCTTCGGCTTGTTCGCGCCACAGGGCGGCGTCGGTGTGCATGGCGTCGAGGGCGGTTTTGATGCCTTCGCCGTTCGGGGGTGCCATCAGGGTCCCTTCGTGGGCTCGGTGACGAGGCCGAGGCGGCGGAGGAGTCGCTGCGGGTCGCTCGCCAGCGCGTACAGCTGCGAGATCGCGGGGCTCTGCGGTCCGTTGGTCAAGTCCGCCGGGGAGGTCTTGTCTCGCAGGGCCTGCAAGACGTCGGTGAGTTCGCCTTCGATCTCGGTGTTGCGGGCGGCGCTGCACCAGGTCGCGTCCACGTCGAGCTTCAGGATTTGGCCCTGCCGCGCGGTTCCCCGGACGTGTCCGCCTCCGCTCTGGCCGGACACCGTCGCGCCGACGACATCGGTCATCCGCTGGTTGAACGCCTCCAGATCGGCGGAAACCGTGTTGATCAGCTGCATGGCGTCGGCAGCAGTGATCGGTTCGTCGGAGGCGGAGATGCCTCCGGCGGGCGCGGCCGGAGCCTCGGGCGGAGCGGATTGCACGGCTTCGGCCTGCACGGTCGCCGCCTGCATGGTCGCGTCGTTCGCGGCAGCCACGACGTGCGTCGACAGGCTGCGCGGATCAGTAGTGCTCCTCCATCCGGAGGCCAGCTCGACCGAGCGGAATTCGCCGATGTCGGTCACGCAGACCGTGACGACACCCCCCGGGTCCCGGCCTCGAAGCAGGCCGTCCGTCGGCTCCGACCGCTCGGAGTTCCGGGGTTCCTCCGGCCCGAGGTCTTCCTCATTCAGCTGCCACCGTTGATCCACGGAGCGGCACCCTACCTAGACCAGGCGGTACCCGTGTTGATTCCGGGAAAACTCCCCCACCACGACAGCCGAAGGCCCCGAGGTGGATTCAGCCGTCGAGTCGCCCGGCTTTGACGGCTCCGAGGAACGAGTCGAAGGCGCCGGCGTCAAAGCTCAAGATCGGACCGGTGTCACCGAGCTTGGAATCGCGGACCGCGGAGCGGTCGGCGGCTAACGCAACCTCGACGCACTCGTTGTTCGCGCCGCTGCGGCTGCTCTTTCGCCAGGTCAAGTATTGCCTCATTGTGCCTCTAGCTCCTCAACCCGTGATCGGATCCAGTCGACCGACGCAGCAGGCGGGAGTGAAGCATCCGCGATATCAGCGAACATCGCACCGAACGCCTGTACGTCGCGGTCATTCTCTACCCACTCACCGCCGCCGGGGTACTCCAGATAGACGGCGTCCGGGTCGTCTTCCTCACTGAAGCCGACGATCGTGGCAGCACCTGAGGACGTGCCGTAAGCACCGAGCTGGAACGGAACGACCTGCACTGTCACGTTCTCCCGTGCCGCCATGTCCACCAGTTGACGTAGCTGCTCAGCCATGACTTCGGGGCCGCCTACCAGACGGCGCAGCACCGACTCGTCGATCAGCGCGTGCAGGCGCAGCGGATCGGCACCGGACAACCGCTTCTGCCTGGCACGCTTGGTCTCGACCGCTCGGTACGAGATCGTGTCGTCCACGAATCGGTGCGCTGCGGCGTGTACAGCAGCCGCGTAGTCCGGTGTCTGGAGCAGCCCGGGAACGACCTCGGTCGCGAGCGATCGGACGCTTTCAGCATCGGCCTCCGCGCGAATGTAGGCCCGATACTTCGGCGGCGAAGACGAAGAGTGCTCGACGCGCTTGCTGTCCTGGCGAGCGTCGTCCCACATGGCTTGAGCCTCGGCAGCCTGCTCATCGGTCGCTCCGTAGAACGCCAGCATCGCCCCGAGTTCGGAGAAGTTGCAGAGGCTGTAGCCGTTCTCGATCTTGGAGATCGTGGCTTGGGATTTGCGCAGCAGCCCGGCGATTCGCTCGTGGTTCATCCCTGCCGCTTCGCGAAGCCCCAGCAGGAACTGACCAAGACGACGTTTGCGACGCGTCTGCGTGCTCGGCATGGGTGCCTCCCTTGATCAGCGGCGACATCGTAACCGCACCCGAGATCACTCCATCGGGCAATATGCTCGGTGAATATTCTCCGTTACTTTTCCCTTTAGCGACACCTCCCGTCGCTGGCGTGGGGTCGGTGGTCTCCCCTCCTCCCCGACCGGATCACCGGCCCCACGTCCCCGTCCGACGTCCGGGGGTGGCAATGCAGTCCGGAGTTGAGTCCTCCTTCCTCCCGCATCTCGCCGCGATCCGGGCGAGCGTGCGCGCCGGGTTCCGGTTCCAGCACTTGCCCAGCCGGGACGAAGTCCTTGCGGTGTACGGATTTCGAGCCTCGCGCGGCGCGATGGACACCTACGTCGCACACGACCGGCACGACGCGACGGCCGCCCGCTACCGGCTCGACGAACTCGACCAGAGCTCCCCGAAGCCGCTGTGGGAACGGCACGGCACCGTCGCCGACGTCGTCTACGAGCTGCTCGAACTGCCCCCGCACGGCACGCGCGGCGCACCCGATCGCACCGGACGTGCCGGCACGCTCTGGTTGCCCGCGCATGTCCGCGGCTGACCCGGCGCACGGCTGGCGCGGTGTGTTCACCAGTGATCGGGTGCATCACGTCAGCGCGGCCAACTCGCGGCGGATTTCCCATGGCACGCATCGGCTCGGGATCGCCGACTGCGGAGCGGTGTGCGTACCGCCCGCCCGGAACCAATGGCCGCTGGCGCCCTGCCCGCGCTGCTACCCCGAGACATGACGGTGCCCGGTGGTCCGCGAACCACCGGGCACCGTCAGCGAAGCGAACTCAGTACTTGAACACCGTGTACTGCGAAGCCGTCCACGGCGCAGCGCCCTCCGCCGGAACCAACTCCACCCGCACCTGGTCCTTGCCCTCCGTCAACGCGGCGGGCAACTCGAAACCGTCCTCCAGCCAGCGGTGCGTTCCATTGCCCAACGCCTGCAACCACGTGCCCGCCGACTCACCGTCGACCCGCACCTCCACCTGCTGGTAGGCCTGCGCCTGATCGCTGAGCCTGCGCAGCCTCGCGCCCGCGTTGTCCTCGCCGAGCGCCACGTCGAAGCTCACCGGACCCGTCGACGCCGCGACCTCCCCGCTGTGCTCCGCGTTGGTGCCCTCGAAGCGGGACCGCAACGGCTCGACCGTCTCGCCATCGGCGGTGTAGCCGTGCGAATCGCGGCTGCCCTGATCGGACAGGTCGATGTCGTCGACCTTCTCCTGCGACACCGGATGCCCGCCGTACCAATACGCCGTCGAGCTGTAATCGCCCGGCTCGTCGTTGTTCGGGCCGTGCTCGATGTCCGCGATCAGGCCGTCGTTGAACGGCACCGCGTCCGGCACCTGCAAGCGGTACGCGCCCGTGCAGTCGTACTGGCAGCCGTCACCGTTGAGCTCGTGCGCCGGGTTGCCCGCCAACGGCATCGAGAACGTCGTGCCGTCCCGGAAGTACCAGCCCGACTCGTAGTAGTCCTCACTGCCCGTGCCGTGCCACGCCGGGCTTCCCTCACCGTTGACGTAGAAGCGCTCGTCGCCCTCCAAGTAATTGCGCTGGTTGGCGACCTCGTTCGTCTCCGGCAACGACAACGGCACCCTGCGGTCCGTCGCCGGCGCGTTCGGCGGGATCAGGCCGCGCATCGTGTGCGTCACGCCGTAGAACGTGCCCGAACCCTTCGCGTCCAGGAAGTTCCAGTCCTGGCCCTCCACGGTCCGGCCGCGGTGGTGCGTGGCGTTGAAGTAGCCGGTGTTGTCGTCGATCTCCTTCGGCGCGGCCGAAACCTCCGCCGTCATGTTCTCGATCGGAATGCCGCCGCCGTTGACGATCTCCACCGTCGCGCTCTTGCTGAACGGCATCGGCCACCACGACGTGTACCAACCGCCGTCGCCCGGATCGATCGACGTCATCATGCTGCGGACGTCGTGCTCACCGAGGCCCGAACCGAAGAACTCGCCGATCGGGGCGTCCACCGTCGTCTTGCCGTCGAAGGTGATGCGCAGCCGCGCCGACTCCAGCACGTGCTCCGAGGCCGCGACCTCCTCGGGGCTGAAGCCGTAGCGGCCCAGCAGCTTCTCCCGCGCGAACACCGGATTGTCGATGCGGTAGCCGTGCGCGGCCTCCTCGCCAGGGTGGGCGGGACCCACGTCGAGCACATCGGTGCGCACCCACTCCCCGTTGACCAGGCTCTGCACGTCGTAGCGGAACTCGTTGACGTCCAGCGAGGAGGACACGAAGCGGCTCGCCACCTCCACAGAGGACTTGCCCGCGGTGAGCTCGGCGGGCACGTCGATCGCCTGCACCGCCCAGCCTCCCGGCGCCGCCGGACCGCTGCGCCACTCACCGGCCGGGGCGCCGTCCACGCTGAGGCTCGCCACCTGGTCGGCCACCTGCGGGTCGGAGCGGCGCACGATGCGCACGCCCTCGTTGTCCGGAGCCACCGCCGCGTCGAACCGGCTGCCGCCGCCCTCGCCGAAGGCACGGCCGTCGTCGACCACTCGCGGACTCGGCGCCACCTGCGGAATGCGCAGCCGCAGCTCGTTGATCTGGCCCGGCCCCTCGATCTGAGCCACCGGAGCCGCCGTGCCCGGCACGACACCGAAATCGCGGCGCGTCGGTTCCGACTCCGGATCAGTGTCCTTGGGGTCTGCCACGCCGAACATCCGCAGCCGCGCCAGCACGTCCTCCGCCGGCTCCTCCGGGTCGAACGTCTCGACACCCTCCGCGTCGCCGAACGAGCGGTAATCCACGTGGTAGAAGTCCGGGTTGTTCTCCACCGTCACGCGCATCGACTCGCGGTACGGCATCGGCACCTTGATCACCGCACCGCCCGCCGAGTCGTCGGCGTTGCCGACCAGCGGCCACTCGAACGGCGCCCCGACGCGGCCGCTCACCACGTCGATCAGCGGGGCGTCCAGCACGGTGCGGCCGTCCAGCTCGATCACGATGTTGCCGGTGCCCGTCACATCACCCCACGGTTCGCGGGTGAACCAGATCGAGGAGATCTCGCCCGCCCCGGCCCGTTCCGCGATCACACAACCTCGATCGCCGTTGCGGAGGCAGGAGAACGTGCCGTGGAAACCGTCGTCGTTGCTGCCGTCCCTGGCGAAGCTGGAGAACTGGCCCGTCTGCTCCGAACCGCGCAGCTGAGCCAAGCCGCCCGGTTCGCGGTACGTGTCCCAGCCGACGCTCCCCTTGCCCGCCGCCCGTTGCTGCGCCGAAGCCTGCGATGAAGCCTGAGCCGGGCCGTAGCCGGAATCGGCGACCATGGCGGCGGCAGCCAAGGACGCGACGCCGAGAAACGCCCCGAACCTCCTCGGCAGCCGTCTCGCAGTGCGCAGCGCGTCACTACTGCGGTCTCTCATCAAAGCTCGCCCTCCCCACATCACTATCCACAGTGGACAGCGTTGTCCTGGTCATTCGACGGTGGTGCGCGGTTGGGATCGGATTGGTCGGCCCCGGGAACGCGGGCGCACAAGATCACGCGCTTCCTTTCACACCGCAGCGTAGGAAGAAGCCGCACCCGCTCCAAGGAACATCGCGGAACTAACGGAATCCAGAGTCCGAAATTCACTCATTAAGATGGTCACCGGCACGAGGTGGAGGCCACTACCACCATCCAGGTGGATTTGATTTCTTTTCGGTGACATCTGGTATTGCCAAAGAAAGTCGCACGCCAGGACAACTTCGCCCTAGCGTGCGACCTGCACCTTCAACGAATCAGTAACTGTATGTGGTACGTGCGAGTGCCGCTCAGCCTTGATTCAACCGGGCGTAGACCTCGCCCGCGTTCTCCTTCGTGATCAATTCCGAGGGCAAGGTTTGCTGCTTCTCCGGCGGCTGACAATCCACCAGGATCTGCTTCGCCGCCTCGACCGCTTCCGCGCCACCCGTCGGATAGAGGTTCGTGGCCTGCAAACGGCCTTGCTCCACGGCCTTAATGCCACCCGCCTCGATGGGAAGGCCGTCGATCCCGACGAATTTGAGTTGCTCCGCTCGGCCCGCCGCCTCCGCCGCGAGGTAGGCGCCTTCCGCCATCGGATCGTTCTGCGAGAACACGGCCTGGACGTCCGGGTGCGACTTGAGCAACGCGTCCATCTTCTCCTGGCCGACCGAACGCTCCCACTCGCCGTCCGCCTCACCGACGATCTCGATCTTCGAGCCCGCGATGCCCTCCTCGAAGCCCTGATGCCGCTCAGCGGCCGGCGTGGAACCCGACAAGCCCCTGATCTCCACGATCTTGCCGCCCTGCGGCAGCACGGTGTTCTTGAAGTACTCCCCGGCCTGCCTGCCGATCGCCACGTTGTCCGCGCCGATGTAGGTCGTGAACGCGTCCCCGTCGACCTTGCGGTCCAGCAGCACCACCGGTGTGCCCGAGTTGTAGGCCTTGCGCACCACGTCCGTCAGCGGCGCCGCCTCGTTCGGCGAGATCATCAGCAGGTCCACCTGCTTGGTCAGGAACGCCTCCACATCGCTGACCTGCTTGGCGTTGTCCTTGCTCGCGTCCGAGAACTGCACCTCCTCGAACTGCGGCACTTCCCCCGCCGCCTTGCGGATGTCCTCGTCCATCCGCACCCGGTACGGCTCGGCGAGGTTCGCCTGACTCATGCCGATCGTGTACTTCCCGTCCGGGCCGCCGCAGTTCTGCCGCGGATCCTGCGGCTGAGCCGTACCGCTGTTCTCACTCGTCGTGCCGCACGCGGCGGCGGTGACGGCCAACGCGGCGCAAGCGGCTGCGAACACAGACCTCGTTGTCTTCTTTCGCATCGTGCTTCCTTCCCGAGGAACTCCAGGGACGCTTCGAAGGGACGGATGGATCGCAGGACCCGGAGCGGCTCACGGAGCCGGACCGGCCGGAACGGAATCGGACGCGGGTCGGCTCAGGCGGTCGGGCGCAGCCGCTGCAACGCCGCCGCCGCCACGATCACCAGACCCTTGATCAGCAGCTGCATGTCGGTGTCGACGCTGTTGAGGCTCAGGATGTTGTTGAGGATGCCCAGCAACAACGCGCCCGCGATCGTGCCCACCACCGAACCGCGCCCACCGGCGAGGCTGGTGCCGCCGACCACGACGGCCGCGATGCCGTCCAGCTCGTAGGCGAGGCCGTCGTTCGGGCTGCCCGCGTTGAGCTGGCCCGCGTGCACGATCCCGGCCAGCGCCGCGCAGAAGCCGGACAGCGCGAACGCGACGATCTTGACCCGGTTCACCGGCACACCCGACAAGCGCGCCGCCTTCTCGTTGCCGCCGATCGCGTACAGGTGCCGCGAGTAGGCGCTGTAGCGCAAGAACAGGATGGCCGCGACCGCCACCACCGCGAAGATCAACGCCGGGATCGGCACGACCCCGCCGAACGTCCGCTCCCCCAACAGGGAGAACAGCATCGGGGCCTTGCCATCGCCATCGCCGTAGGAGATCTGCACCGTCTCCCCGCCGGACCACATCCGCGCCAGACCTCGCGCGATGTTCAACCCGGCCAGCGTCACGATGAACGCCTGCACGCCCAGCAGCGCCACCGCCGCGCCCTGCAACACCCCGAAGATCAAACCGATCAGCAGCACCAGCAGCGCCGCGATCAGCACCCCGAAGTTGTCGTTGACCAGCAGCACCGCCGAGCCCACCGCGGCCAGGCCCAGCACCGAACCCACCGACAGGTCGATGCCGCCGATGAGGATCACGAACGTCAAACCGACCGCGATGATCCCGATCTCCGAGACCGCGCGCACGATGTTGAACAGGTTGTCGCTGGTCAGGAACAGGATCTGGCCGTCGTCACCGCGCGGGGACAGCACGATCGCGGCGATGAACACCGCGACCAGGCCGAAGAAGCTCTGGAAACGGAACAGCGTCTCCGCCCACTCGCGCCGCGACCGGCCGCGCGGCGGCTCCGGTGCGCTCGGCGACGCCTCCGCCTCGTGCGTCTGTTCGCTCATCGTGCGCCTCCCCCCGCGACGGGGCCGCGCCCCGCCTCGACAGCCGATGAATCACCCTTCGGCGACACCTTTTCGCCCATCGCGGCGGCCAACAATTCGGTCTCACCGGCCCGGGTGGTGTCGAACTCCGCCACGCTTCGGCCGTGCCGCAGCACCACCACGCGGTGACACACGCCGGTCAGCTCCGGCAGCTCCGACGAGGCCAGCAGCACGCCGATGCCCCGTGCGGCGATCTCGCCGAGCAGCTCGTAGATCTCCGCTTTCGCGCCGATGTCCACGCCGCGCGTCGGCTCGTCCAGCAACAGCAGCCGCGGCTCGGTGAGCAGCATCCGGCCGAACACGACCTTCTGCTGATTCCCGCCGGACAAGGTGCCGACCGGATCGGCGATGCGGCCCAGCTTCACCTTCAGCCGCTCCACGCTGCGCTCCGTCGAGTCAACCTCCGAACGGCGCCGGACCAGACCGGCGACACCGAGCCGGTCCACCACCGAGAGCACCATGTTCGCCTGCACGGAATGCCCCAGCACCAAACCCGAGGCGCGGCGATCCTCCGGGACGAACGCGATGCCCTTGCGCAACGCCTCCCGCGGGCCGCTCGGACGCACCGGCCGCCCGTCCAGCCGCACCGAGCCCTCCCAGCGGCCCGCCGAACCCGCGCCGAACAGCGACTCCAGCAGCTCCGTGCGGCCCGAACCGAGCAGCCCGCACACGCCGACGATCTCGCCCGCCCGTACCGACGCGGTGATGCCGTCGGGCTCCCGCCTGCCGACCCGGTGCCTGCGCGGGCGGACGCGGAAATCCGACACCGCCAGCAGCTCGTCGCCCGGTTGCCGCTCTTGACCGGGTTGCTCCTGTTCACCGTGTTGCAGTTCGTCCTGATTCCGGAACAAGGTGCGCACCGGGCGACCCACCATCGCCTCCGCCGCCTGCTCCGCGGTGAGGTCGCGAGCGTCGAACTCGGTCACCCAGCGGCCGTTGCGCAGCACCGTCGCCCGGTCGGCGACCGCGCCGATCTCGTCCATCCGGTGCGAGATGTAGACGATGCCGGTGCCGCGCTTGCGCAGCTCCGAGATCACCGCGAACAGCCGCTGCACCTCGGAGTTCGACAGCGCCGAAGTCGGCTCGTCCATGATCAGGACCTTGGCGTCCAACAGCAGCGCCCGCGCGATCGTGACCAGCTGCTGCTCCCCCACTCGCAGCTCGCCCACCGGGCGGGCCGGGTCGAGGTCGATGCCGGTGCGCTGCAACAGCTCACGGGTCCGCTGCGCCATCCGTCGGCGATCCACCACGCCGGCCCGGCGCAGCTCGCGGCCCAAGTACAGGTTGTCGGCGACCGAGAGCGCCGGCACCAGGTCCAGCTCCTGGTGGATCATCGCGATGCCCGCCTGCTGCGCGTCCGAGGGCTTCGCGAACCGCGCCGGAGCGCCGTTCACCGCGACCGTGCCCTCGTAGTCGGCGATGTCGCCGGACAGGACGCGCATCAACGTGGACTTGCCCGCGCCGTTCTCCCCCAGCAGCGCGTGCACTTCGCCCTCGTGCACGGTCAGATCCACACCGTCGCACGCCAGGACACCGCCGTAGCGTTTGGTGATGCCGGTCAGCTCTACCAGTGGCGCCGTCATTCGAGTTCCCCCCGTCATCCGACCGCTGTCACCCCGAAGCAACCGCACGGACCCGAGAAAACGATTGCTCGGACGCTAAGAGTTTCCAGTTGTCTGTGTCAAGGTTCACAGTCCACCCGTCCGACGCTCAGCCGCCATTCGGCCGCGCCCGGATCACACAGCGGTCACGAGGGCATGAAGCACCGCAGGTCCGGGATCAACTTCCGGAGAGGTCGTTCCACGGCTGTTCCAGACCGTTACGGTTGTGCGTGTGACCGCCACTCGCGAGCGCCAGAGCGCACCCTCTCCCGACAACGGCGCCCCACAATGGGCAGAACGGTCCGCTTTCGGCAGCCGCGGAGTGCCCCTATGGGGAGCGGTGCTGATCGCGGCGGGCGGCACCGCGCTGGGCGCGGTGATCGACCTGCTGCTCAGCGGCAACCCCGGATGGATCTTCAAGATCTGCCTGATCGTGGGCTGCCTGGCTTCGGTGGCGCTGGTGCGGCGAGGCAACCTGTTCGGGCCGATGGTGCAGACGCCCCTGGTCGCCACCGTGGTGATGCCGATCGCGGTGCTCCTGTTCGGCGGCGGCGCGAGTGGCGGCGGAGTGATGGGCAAGGCGCTGTCCGTCGTGCAGCCGCTCATCGCGGGCTTCCCCATGATGGCGATCACCACCGCCGTGTGCCTCGCGTTCGGGCTGGTGCGGATGTTCTTGCTGCAACGCGCCGGTGAACAGTCCGAAGTCGACCTCTCCGATACGCCGACGAAGAAGCGCAGGCCCGTCAAGCCGAAGGCGTCCGCCCAGGAAGCTCGGCAGCAGCGCAAGCGCCCCGCCGACGGCGAGCGGCGCCCGGCCGCCGGCTCACGTGGCGAACGAGGTGAACGCGGCGGCGACCGGAGCAGGGCGCGACGCCCCGCCCCCGAACAGGGCGGCCGCCCCCGCGACGGCGGCGCCCCCAAGCGAGAAGGACGCCCCGAACGCGGCGACCGCGCCACGCCCCCGGCCCGCGGCGGCGAACGCGGCCGGGGCACTCCGCCCGGACGCGGCACTCCCGGTCGCGGCCAGCCCGGCCGATCCGCCGACCGCGGCGAAGGCCGCCCCCGCCCCGCGCCCGGCCGCGGACGGCCCGAGCCGAAGCCCGACCCGCAGCGCAGGCCCCGCAAGCCCCGCGACGACTTCTTCGACTGAGCGAGCCGACGCTCGCCTCGGCCCACCCCTCCGCCGAACGCGAAACGGCCCGCCGGACCTAACGGTCGAGCGGGCCGCACTTGAGTTCAGGAACCCTCGCGATGGTGGTTCGATCTGCGTCTTGTCGGCGGCGAACCCCGCGAAGGACGCAGCGAACCAAGCCTTCCTTGCGGCGAAGCCGTGCCTGTATGCGCGAAGCGCACAGCCCACGTCAAGAAGCCGACCACCGGCGGGTTCTCAGCTGTCTTCTCGCGAGGACGGCTTTTTCGCAGCGAGAAGACAGCTGAGGTTCCGCCACCCGGACACCGAAGCAAACCCACCGAGCGGAAGAACGTCTCAGCGAACGCCCTTCGGCGCGTTCGGGTTTTCTTTGAGGTCCTTGCGCAGTTCCTTCGGCAGCGAGAACTGGATCTTCTCGTTCGCGGTGGTGACCTCTTCCACCTCACCGTCCCAGCCGTGCTGCGACAGGTGGTCCAGGACCTGCATGACCAGCACGTCCGGCACCGAGGCACCGCTGGTGACGCCGACCGTGGTCACGCCCTCCAGCCAGGAGTCCTCGATCTGGTCCGCGTAGTCGATCAGGTGCGAATCCGAGGCTCCGGCCTGCAGCGCGACCTCGACCAGGCGCTTCGAGTTCGACGAGTTCTCCGACCCGACGACCAGCACCAGGTCGCACTCCGCGGCCATCGCCTTCACCGCGACCTGGCGGTTCGAGGTGGCGTAGCAGATGTCGTCGCTCGGCGGTGCCTGCAGATCCGGGAAGCGGTCCTTGATCTGGTCGACCCGCTCCATCGTCTCGTCGACGCTGAGCGTGGTCTGCGACAGCCACACGACCTTGTTGGGGTCGCGCACGTTGACCTTGTCGACGTCCTCCGGCTTGTCGACGAGCTGCACGCGGTCCGGCGCCTCACCGGCGGTGCCCTCGACCTCCTCGTGGCCTTCGTGGCCGATCAGCAGGATGTCGTAGTCGTCGCGGGCGAACCGGTTGACCTCCTTGTGCACCTTCGTGACCAGCGGGCAGGTCGCGTCGATGGTGCGCAGGTTGCGGGCCTTCGCCTCCTCGTGCACCACGGGGGCGACGCCGTGCGCGGAGAACACGACCAGCGCGCCTTCCGGGACCTCATCGGTCTCCTCGACGAAGATCACGCCGCGTTCCTGGAGGGTTTCCACCACGTGCTTGTTGTGCACGATCTCCTTGCGCACGTAGACGGGCGGGCCGTAGGTCTCCAGCGCCTTCTCCACCGTGATCACCGCACGGTCCACACCGGCGCAGTAGCCACGAGGTTTGGCGAGCAGGACGCGCTTGGCGGGCTCGCCCTCCGGGGTCGTCGTGTCCTGGTCGAGGCGATCAGCCGCCTGCGGCGAGGTGCTCATGGTGTCCAGGGTACGGACCACCTCGCGACGGGTCAGCCCTGCGGCCGCCCACTTCACCGGTACCGCGCGTCACCCTCACCCGCCGCACGCGTGGCGGGCGAAGCTCATGTCCCAGGACGATGGTTTCCCAGGCGCGATTGCGGGAAGGTAGGGCCATGTCGACGTATCCCTTGCCGATCCGGGTCGCGGCCGGACTCGCGACCGTCACCGTCGAACAGACCCGGCAGCTGCCCGCGCAGCTGCTCGGCCTGCCGCTGACCGTGGCCAGTCAGGCGCTGCAACTGTCCATGCGGGTGCAGCAGCAGATCACCGAACTGGCGATCCGCGGTGACGAGACGCTCAGCGCCTGGCAGGGCGTCGAGGACGAGCCGGAGTGGGCGACGTTCGACGAGGACGAACCCGCCGTGCAGCCACGACCGGTCGGCGTCCCCGAACCCGCGGGCGCCGACGTGCTCGCCGAATACGACGACATGACCCTCCCGCAGCTGCGCGGCAAACTCCGCGGCTTCTCCGCCGAGGACGTCGAGGCGCTGCTGGAGCACGAGCAGCGGCACGGCGAGCGGCCCGAGTTCCTCCGCATGCTCACCAACCGCCTCACCCGCCTGCGCGGCGAGGACTGAACTTCAGCTTCGCAACCCGCACAGAACGATCTTTTGATCTTGTCAGCGGCGCAGCCGCTGAGCAGTGACCACCAGGGCAAAGGACCACCGGCGGGTTCTCAGCGGCTTCCTCGCGAGGACAGCGATTTCGCTCGCGGCGGAGCCACTTGCGAAATCGATCCCGCAGCGAGGAAGCCACTGAGGTTCCGCTGAGCGACCCATTACGCAGGCTGACCGGACGGGCCGCCGTATGATCGCGGCGGTGCATGTCCGGACGTTGAAGGAGCGGTTCTGAACGCCTCCGCCAGCCAGCCGCCGACCAGCGCGGAAGACCCGTGGCCGGTCCGCACCGTCGCCCGCAAGATCGCCGACTGGATCCACCGGCTCGGCAACATCTGGGTCGAAGGGCAGATCACCCAGATCTCCAACCGCCCCGGCGCGGCCACCTCGTTCCTCACGCTGCGCGACCCGTCCGCCGAGGTGTCGCTGACGCTGACCTGCGCGTCCTCGCTGCTGCGCAAGCAAGATCCGCCGTTGACCGACGGCAGCCGCGTCGTGGTGCACGGCAAGCCCACGTTCTTCGTCGGCCGCGGCACGCTGAGCCTGCGGGTCGACGAGATCCGCGCCGTCGGCATCGGTGAACTGCTCGCCCGCATCGAACGGCTCCGGCAGCTGCTCAAGGCGGAAGGCCTGTTCGACCCGGCGCGCAAGCGGCCGCTGCCGTTCTTGCCGAACAAGGTCGGCCTCATCACCGGGCGGGCGTCCGCCGCCGAGCACGACGTGCTCACCAACGCTCGGCTGCGCTGGCCGTCGGTGCGCTTCGAGATCCGCAACGTGGCGGTACAGGGTTCCACCGCGGTCCCGCAGATCCTCGACGCGCTCGGCGAACTCGACCGCGACCCCGAGGTGGACGTGATCGTGCTGGCGCGCGGCGGCGGGAGCGTGGAGGACCTGCTGCCGTTCTCCGACGAGACGCTGTGCCGCGCGGTGTCCACCTGCCGGACGCCGGTGATCAGCGCGATCGGGCACGAACCGGACTCGCCGCTGCTGGACCACGTCGCCGATGTCCGCTGCTCCACACCCACCGGAGCAGGCAAAAGGGTCGTTCCGGACATGGCGGAGGAAACGCAGCGCGTGCACCAGCTGCGAGATCGAGCACGACGCGCACTACACGGATGGGTGGATCGTGAGCGGCGGCTGCTCGACTCGCTGCGCAGCCGTCCCGCGCTCGCCGACCCGCACGGCCCGCTGGCGCGCAGATCAGAACAGGTGCAGGTGGCGCGGGACCGCGCGCGGCGAGCCATCACCGGCGTGCTCACCGCCGAAGGCCATGCCATGACCGCCACCCGATCTCGCTTGACGACCCTCGGTCCTGCGGCCACTCTTGCTCGCGGGTACGCGATCGTGCAGCGCGTCGACTCGGACGGAGTCGACGGAGTGCTCCGGTCGATCGAAGAGGCTCCGGCGGGAACCACGCTGCGGGTGCGCGTCGTTGACGGAGCAGTGCACGCGGTGGTGCCCGACGGAACGGAGTAAGGACGAGGGAGGTCGTGGTGCAGGGACAACAGGAGCCCACATTCCTCCCGTTGACGGTCGCCGTCACCCGCTCACCGCAACTGCTCGACGCGGAACGGGTGCGGCAATGCGTTCACGAAGCGGACGCGGCGGCGGTCGGCTGCTGGAACGCGCTGCTCGGCGGCTGCGACTCCACCGAACGCAGAACGTTGCCGTTGAAGCTGCGGGCGCTGGCCGACGCGGCCTCCGCCTACGCGGGCACCCGGTGGTGGGTCGGCCACGGCTCCGGACATCGACGTAGGGTCACCGAAGCCCAATTGCGCATCAACGACGCGGTCCGCGACGGCGACGGCGCCGAGTTCGCCGAGGCGTTCATCGGCTACGACCAGGCCATCGCGACCGCCGTGGTGTCCGTGCCCAGCAAGCTGGAGAGCCCCACCCCGTGACGAACAACGAGCAGGACGAGCACTTCGACCCCGTCGCCGACCACCCCGAGGTCGCCGAACTCGGCTACGAGCAGGCCCGCGACGAACTCGCCGAAGTGGTCAAGCAACTCGAAGCAGGCGGCCTGTCCCTGGAGGAGTCGCTGGCTCTGTGGGAGCGCGGCGAAGCCCTCGCGACGGTGTGCGAACGCCACCTCGCGGGCGCCAGGGAGCGCGTAGACCGCGCCCTCGCCGCAGTCGAGGAGCCCGGCGAAGCGCAGTAGTGGGCTCGCCCACGTGGCCCGGCTTCAGGGGGTGCGATCTGCGAAGATCCCCGGTAACGAGTGCGGCGCGCGGAGCCGGTGCGCCATGCCGATGAAGTCAGCTCGCCATACCGGGAGGCGCGATGAGCACGTCCACCACGCAAGGTCGCCACGAGGCGCCCGACCGCAACCTGGCCATGGAGCTGGTCCGGGTCACCGAGGCCGCGGCGATGGCTGCGGGCCGCTGGGTGGGTCGCGGTGACAAGAACTCAGGTGACGGTGCCGCAGTGGACGCCATGCGCAAACTGATCGGCACCGTCTCGATGCAGGGCGTCGTCGTCATCGGCGAAGGCGAGAAGGACGAAGCGCCGATGCTGTTCAACGGCGAGGAGGTCGGCAACGGCGCAGGTCCCGAGGTGGACGTCGCCGTGGACCCCATCGACGGAACGACGCTGCTCAGCAAGGGCATGCCGAACGCGCTGGCGGTGCTCGCCGTCGCCGAGCGCGGCGCGATGTTCGACCCGTCCGCGGTGTTCTACATGGAGAAGCTCGCCGTCGGGCCGGAGGCCGCGGGCGTGGTGGACCTGAACGCGCCGACCGCGGAGAACATCCGCCGCGTCGCGAAGGCCAAGCAGATCGACGTCTCCGACGTCACGGTGTGCATCTTGGACCGGCCGCGGCACGAGACCCTGATCCGCGAAGTCCGCGAGGCGGGCGCCCGCATCCAGTTCATCTCCGACGGTGACGTGGCCGGCGCGATCGCCGCGGCCCGCCCGGACAGCGGCGTCGACATGCTCATCGGCATCGGCGGCACGCCCGAGGGCATCATCACCGCGGCCGCGCTGAAGTGCCTCGACGGGGAGATCCAGACGCGGTTGTGGCCGAAGGACGACGCGGAGCGGCAGCAGGCCGTCGACGCAGGCCACGACGTGGACCAGGTGCTGACCACCTCGGACCTGGTGCGCGGCGACAACGTGTTCTTCTGCGCCACCGGCATCACCGACGGCGCGCTGCTCAAGGGCGTGCACTACCGGGCGAACCGGTGCAGCACCCAGTCGATCGTGATGCGCTCGAAGTCGGGCACGGTGCGGGTGATCGAGGGCCTGCACAAGCTGACGAAGCTGCGCGAGTACTCCGACGTGGACCTCGACGGCGCCGGCGAGAACGCCCGGCACGGACTGCTGCCCTGATCTTCCGGCTCGGCGGAACGGGCCGTTCGTCCCCATCTCGGTGGGGATGGGCGGTCCGTTCTTTCGTTTCCGGATCGACCCGCGCTGCCACGATGGGAACTTTTCCCGGTATTTCCCCGGAATCGGCCGATGGGACGGTTTTGACCTGCGGATCGTCCTGTTCGGACGCGGCGGCACCGGCGTAGGGGCGATCGGCACACCGCCATAAGTGGGTGCCTCGTGAGAGTGAAGATCCTTACTGTCAGTGGTCACTCGGCCTGCCGCACCGCGCCGAGCTCCACTACCGGCCGCCCCAGGGCCGGGCATACGGAAGGACTCGTCCCCCATGCGCACACGCTCCCTGCTCACCGGAGTGCTCGCCGCGGGCGCCGCCGTCGCGCTGGCCATGCCCGCCTCCGCCGCCGAAGAGCCCGCCCCGCTGGTGGTGGGCGGCCACGACGCCACCGAGACCTACTCGTTCATGGTGTCGCTGCAGTCCGGCGGCAGTCACATCTGCGGCGCTTCGCTGATCAAGGCGGACTGGGCGGTCACCGCCGCGCACTGCGTCGAAGGCAGCCAGCCCGCGGACCTCTCGGTTCGCGTCGGCAGCCTGGAGCACGCCGCCGGTGGCGAAGAGGCGGGCATCGCCGACATCGCCACGCACCCGTCGGCGGACCTCGCGGTGATCAAGCTGGACACGCCGGTCGAGGCCGCCCCGATCTCGATCGCTCCGGACTCCGGCGCCACCGGCACCGAGACCCGCATCATCGGCTGGGGCCAGACCAGCCCGGCGCCCGGCGGCGAGGCCCCCGCCACGCTGCAGGAACTGGACACCGCCGTCGTCGACGACGCCGACTGCACCGGCATCACCGGCGAGAGCGAGATCTGCACGTCGAACCCCGGTGGCGACTCCGGCGCCTGCTACGGCGACTCCGGCGGCCCGCAGATCAAGGGCACCCAGGGAGCCTGGGAGCTGATCGGCGCGACGAGCCGCGCGGGCAACAGCGACTCGAACTGCGCCACCGGCCCGTCGATCTACACCGACGTCTCGGCGCTGTCCGACTGGGTCGAGGAAAACACCGCAGCCTGACCCGGCACCCACTGGCCCGGCCGCCCCTCCGCCAGGAGGGGCGGCCGTTCCACGTCGTGGGGGGTGGGCGGTCGTTTTGCTCGGGTGGTCGGGTAGCGGAACCTCAGGTGTCTTCTCGCTGCGGGATCTTTTTCCCAAGTGGCTCCGCCACGAGGGAAAAAGCTGTCCTCGCGAGAAGACACCTGAGAACCCGCCGGTGAGCGGCTTCTTGACGTGGGCTATGCGCTTCGCGCATACAGGCACGGCTTCGCCGCAAGGCACGGCCTTCGGCCGCGAGGCAGGCGGGGCTTCGCCCGCCCTTCGCGGGCTTCGCCGCAAGGCACGGCCTTCGGCCGCGAGGCAGGCGGGGCTTCGCCCGCCCTTCGCGGACTTCGCCGCAAGGACTCGGCTTCGCCGCGAGGGGTCGGGTTCATCGCCGGGAGGGTCAGCTTTGGTTTGAGGAGTGGCCGGGGAAGAGGTGGGCGTCCGGATTCAGGGTGACTGCGATGTTGTTCACCGCGGTTGCCGCTTCGCCGAAGCCGGTGGCGATGAGCTTGACCTTTCCCGGGTAGGAGGCGACGTCACCGGCCGCGTAGACGCGGTTGCGGTTGGTGCGCATGGTGCTGTCGACCTTGATGGAGCGCTTGTCCAGGTCCAGACCCCAGGATTGGATCGGCCCCAGGTCGGCGGTGAACCCGAGCGCGGCGACCACGGTCCGCGCGGGCAGCACTCGCCGCTCCTCTCCCAGTACGAGCTCCACCTCGTGCACCCCGTTCGAGTCCCCGCGCACCTCCGCGACCTGCGCTTCGGTGATGAGCTCGACGCCGAGGTCCTCGACCTTGCGCACCAATCCGGGATGCGCCCGGAACCGCGCCCTGCGATGCACGAGCGTCACGCTGCGGGCGATCGGGTGCAGCGCCAAGGCCCAATCGAACGCCGAGTCCCCGCCACCGACCACCACCACGTCGTGGCCACTGTGGACGGACAGATCGGGGACGAAGTGCACGACTCCCCGCCCGAGCCAGTCCCCACCGGCGGGCAACGGTCGCGGCGAGAACTCGCCGATGCCCGCGGTGACCAGCACCGCGCGCGCCCGCACCGGCCGGTCCCCGACCCGCACCAGCACGCCATCGTCCACATCGGACAGTTCGGTGGCATCCCGCCCGAGCAGGTAGGCAGGCTCGTACTGGGCGGCCTGCTCCACCAGCGCGGCCACCAGGTCACGGCCGCGAACGGCGGGGAATCCGGCCACATCGAAGATCATTTTCTCCGGATACATGGCCGTCACCTGCCCGCCCGGCTCCGGCAGCGAATCCACCACCGCCACCGACAGATCCCGGAATCCCGCGTAGTAGGCCGCGAACAACCCCGTCGGCCCCGCGCCCACCACCAGCAGATCGACTTCGAACGGCTCGGACATGCCCACCCCACTCGCACCGGTGCAACGTGGATCACATCCGAGCCTAGCCCTCACCGCCACCCCACGTCGCCGTCCGCGCGACGCCGACGATCTCGGTCACCTCAATCGGTCCAGCACCGGGATCACACGTACCGCCGGCCGGGAAGTGGGGCGGCCCATACTGACCGCAACGGCCGTACCGGAGGACACTTCGGTCATGGCAGAACAGGACTACCGGATCGAACACGACACGATGGGCGAGGTCAGGGTCCCCGCCGACGCCCTGTACCGCGCGCAGACCCAGCGCGCCGTGGAGAACTTCCCGATCTCCGGCCGCGGTCTCGAACGCGCCCAGATCCGCGCCCTCGGCCTCCTCAAGGCCGCCACCGCACGGGTCAACGGCAAGCTCGGCATCCTCGACGCCGACATGGCCGAGGCCGTCGCCGCCGCGGCCGACGAGGTCGCCGAAGGCCACTACGACGAGCACTTCCCGATCGACGTCTTCCAGACCGGCTCGGGCACGTCCTCGAACATGAACGCCAACGAGGTCATCGCGACCCTCGCCACCCGCAAGCTCGGCCGCGACGTGCACCCGAACGACCACGTCAACGCCTCGCAGTCGTCGAACGACACGTTCCCCACGACGATCCACGTCGCCGCCACCGAAGCCGTGCTCAGCGACGTCGTCCCCGCTTTGGAACACCTGGCCGGAGTCGTCGAAGGCCGTGCCGCCGAGTGGACCGAGGTCGTCAAGTCCGGGCGCACCCATCTGATGGACGCCGTCCCGATCACCCTGGCGCAGGAAGCGGGCGCGTGGGCCTCGCAGGTCCGCTTCGGCGTGGAGCGGCTGCGCTCCGGCCTGAGCCGGCTCGGTGAACTGCCCATCGGCGGCACCGCCGTCGGTTCGGGCCTGAACGCGCCGGAAGGCTTCGGCAAGGCCGTCGCGGAAGAACTCGCCCGCGTCACCGGGCTGCCGCTGACCGAGGCGCGCGACCACTTCGAGGCGCAAGCCACCCAGGACGGCGTGGTGGAGACCTCCGGTCACCTCCGCACCGTCGCGGTGAGCCTGAACAAGATCGCCAACGACGTGCGCTGGCTGGGCTCCGGTCCGCGCACCGGGCTGGCGGAGCTGGCGCTGCCGGACCTGCAGCCGGGCTCGTCGATCATGCCCGGCAAGGTGAACCCGGTGATCCCGGAGGCCACGCTGCAGGTCGTCGCCCAGGTCATCGGCAACGACGCCGCCGTCGCCTTCGCGGGCGCGCAGGGCAACTTCCAGCTCAACGTGAACCTGCCGGTGATCGCGCGCAACGTGCTGGAATCCGCGCGGCTGCTGGCGGCGGTGTCCCGGCTGCTCGCCGACAAGGTCTTCGCCGAGGTCACGGCCAACACCGAGCGCGCCCGCGAATACGCGGAAGGCTCACCGTCGATCGTGACGCCGCTGAACCGCTTCATCGGCTACGAGGAGGCCGCTTCGATCGCGAAGCAGGCCCTCAAGGAACGCCGCACCATCCGGGAGGTCGTGCTCGAACGCGGCCACGTCGACTCGGGCAAGCTCACCCTGGAGCAGCTCGACACCGCCCTCGACGTGCTGGGCATGGCCCGAGCGAAGTGAGCCGGAAAAGGCCGTGCGCCCCGCTGTTCGGCGAGGCGCACGGCCGATCCGGAGCACCCCCAGCGGTTCCGGATCACGACTGAGACGCCCCGGCCCGCCCCCGCGGTTCCGCCGATCTTGAGCGAGTTGTCGGTGACCGCGCGCACCATGGGCGCATGGTGTCGCTGAACGCGGTCGTGGCCGCATCCGCCGAGGTCGCGGCCACCCGCGCCCGCAACGCCAAGGTGACCGCGATCGCCGAGCTGCTCACCGGCCTCGGCACGGCGGAGGTGCGGCCCGCGACCGCGCTGCTCGCCGGCGAACTACCGGGCGGCCGGGCCGGTGTGGGCTGGTCGACGTTGTCCGCGCTCGACGTCGACCCCGCCGCGATCCCCTCGCTCACCGTGCTGGACGTCGACGCGGCGATCGACGAGCTGCGCGGCATCACCGGCGCCGGTTCAGGGCGACGGCGAGCTGCCGCATTGCACTACCTGCTCGGCAAGGCCACCGGCGCGGAGCAGGAATTCCTGATCCGGCTGCTCGGCGGCGAGCTGCGGCAGGGGGCGCTGGAAGGCGTGATGCTCGAAGCCGTCGCCCGAGCCGCCGAGGTGCCCGCCGCGTCGGTGCGCCGCGCGTTCATGCTCTCCGGCAGGCTGCCCGCCACCGCGGAGGCCGCGTTGCTGGGCGGTTCGGCCGCGCTCGACGCGTTCCACCTCGAAGTCGGCAGGCCGCTGCGACCGATGCTCGCCTCCCCCGCCGACACGCTCGACGCGGCGTTGGCCGAGCTCGGCGCCTGCGTCGTCGAGTACAAGCTCGACGGAGCGCGCATCCAGGTGCACCGAGCCGGTGACCAGGTGCACGTCTACACCCGCACGCTGCGGGACATCACCCGGCAGGTCCCGGAGATCGTCGCCCTCGCCCAAGGGCTGACCTGCGATTCCGTGGTGCTCGACGGTGAAACTCTGGCGCTCACCGACTCGGGGCGTCCGCGCCCGTTCCAGCAGACGATGGCCCGCTTCGGCGCACGCGGCCCGCGCGACGAGGTGCTGCGGCCGTACTTTTTCGACTGCCTGCACCTGGACGGAACGGACCTGGTCGACGAGCCGCTGCACCGGCGGCTCGACGCGCTCGCCCGAGTCGCGCCGGAGCATCGGATTCCCGGTGTGCGTCCCGGCGCGGGCACCGAGGCGGCGGCACTGCTGGACGAGGCGCTCGACGCGGGCCACGAGGGCGTCGTGGTGAAGGCACTCGACTCGCCGTACGCGGCGGGGCGGCGCGGCCGCACCTGGCGCAAGATCAAACCCTCGCACACGCTCGACCTGGTGGTGCTCGCCGCCGAATGGGGGCACGGGCGGCGCAGCGGCCGGCTGTCGAACCTGTACCTCGGTGCCCGCGATCCCGACGGCGGACCGCCGATCATGGTCGGCAAGACGTTCAAAGGCCTCACCGACGAACTCCTGACCTGGCAGACCGCCGAATTCCCCCGCCACGAGACGCACCGCGACGACTCGACCGTCCACCTCGCCCCGGACCTGGTCGTGGAGATCGAACTCGACGGGGTGCAGGTCAGCACCCGCTATCCCGGTGCGGTCGCGCTGCGCTTCGCCCGCGTGCTCCGCTACCGCCCGGACAAGGACGCGGCCACCGCGGACACCATCGAGGCGGTGCGGGCCATGCTTCCCGGCGGCGCCGCGCGGGATGAGAAAGTGGAACCATGACCACACCAGGCGACGACGAGCAGGTCGGCTCCATCGACATCGGTTCGGGCAGCATCGACCCGCGCGATTTCCAGCCCAGCGCCACCTCCGCCAAGGCCGAGTTCTACGTCGCGCTGATGCTCATCGAGATCTCCTCCGAGTCCGCCACCGAACCCCAGCTCTACGAAGAGTCCTTCGTGCTGGTCAAGGCCGAGTCGGACGAGGAGGCGAAGGAGAAGGCCGTCTCGTACGGCAAGCAGCAGGCGGCGAGCTACCCCAACGAGGACGGCGAACTGATCACCTGGAAGTTCAAGGAGCTCATCGAGGTCAAGCAGGTCGAGGACGCCACCTTCGACGACGGCTCCGAGCTCTACAGCCGCTTCTTCCGCAACTACACCGCCTACCGCTCCTTCGAACCCATCCTCAGCGGCGAAGAAATCTGAACATCGGCAACGCTTTTCGAGCGGCTAACGCAGAGGCCCGGGTCCCGCCTCCGGCGGGGGTCCCGGCTTACTTCCACGCACCTCGGTGCGCAGCTACCACCCGAGCCAGCGACGCCTCAACACCGTTCGCCACCGCCAGGCGCCACACGTCCGGATGATCTATGGCCTGTTCCGGCTCCTCTCCAGCCGGTGGTCGTCCCCGGTGAATCACGCCGTTTCGTCCTGCCCGGCACGTATCGTGGACGACTGTGCAGTTCTTGAACGGGCAGCAGCCCACCACCGACCTGACCTATGACGACGTGTTCCTGGCGCCGCGCCGCTCCGGCGTCGAGTCCCGGTTCGACGTCGACCTCTCGACCTCCGACGGATCGGGCACGACGTTGCCCGTGGTGGTCGCGAACATGACGGCCGTCGCCGGGCGGCGGATGGCCGAGACCATGGCTCGTCGTGGCGGGCTCGTGGTGCTGCCGCAGGACGTCGCACCCGGTGCCGTCGGCGAGATCGTCTCGTGGGTGAAGGAGCGGCACCCCGTCTGGGACACGCCGCTGGTGCTGCGCCCGGACGACGCGGTCGCCGACGTGCTCAACCTGCTGCCGAAGCGTTCGCACGGCGCGGTGGTGGTCGTCGACGACGATCGGCGACCGGTCGGCGTGGTGGACGAGGCCGCCTGCGCGGGAGTGGATCGGTTCGCCCGGATCGGCGAGGTCGCCGACCACCACCCGGTGGTGCTGGCGCTGGAGACCAAGCCGCGCGAGGTCTTCGAGCAGCTCGACCGCCAGGGCAGGCAGGTCGCGCTCGCCGTCGACGCCGAAGGCAGGCTCGCCGGGATCCTCACCCAGCGCGGTTCGCTGCGTGCGGAGATCTACGCGCCCGCCCTGGACGATGCGGGCAAACTGCGAGTCGCCGCGGCGGTCGGCGTGAACGGGGACGTGCCCGGCAAGGCGGCCGCGCTGCTCGCCGCAGGCGTGGACACGCTCGTCGTGGACACCGCGCACGGCCACCAGGAAAAGATGATCAACGCGCTCCGCTCGGTGCGGGCGCTGGACCCGACGGTTCCGGTGGTCGCGGGCAACGTGGTCACCGCCGAGGGCGTGCGCGACCTCGCCGAAGCCGGCGCCGACGTGATCAAGGTCGGAGTCGGTCCGGGCGCCATGTGCACCACCCGGATGATGACCGGCGTGGGCCGCCCGCAGTTCTCCGCCGTCGCCGAATGTTCCGCCGCGGCCCGGGAACTCGGCAAGCACGTGTGGGCCGACGGCGGCGTGCGGCACCCGCGGGACGTGGCGCTGGCGCTGGCCGCCGGAGCCTCCTCGGTGATGGTGGGCTCGTGGTTCGCGGGCACCCACGAATCACCGGGCGACCTGCTGCGCGACGAGCACGGTAGGGCCTACAAGGAGTCCTTCGGCATGGCCTCCAAGCGCGCCGTCGGTGCCCGGACCCGCACCGACAGCGCCTTCGACCAGGCGCGCAAGGCGCTGTACGAGGAAGGCATCTCCAGTTCCCGGATGAAGGTCGACCCGAAGCGCCCCGGCGTCGAGGATCTGCTGGACGAGATCAGCTCCGGCCTGCGCTCCTCCTGCACCTACGCGGGAGCGCGCACCTTGGCCGAGTTCCACGAGCGGGCACTGGTCGGCATCCAATCCGCCGCCGGCTTCGCGGAAGGACGCCCGCTGCCCACCGGCTGGTGAATCCCCGCACCTGAAGACACGAAGGCCTCCAAGATGAGGGGCTCGCCGTCGGCCCGCCGGTGATCCCGCACGTTTCGGCGTGCACCAAGGTTCGTCGTCCTTGTCATGTCAGCGGTAAGCCGATGAGCAGTGACCACCTGAGACACCGGACCACCGGCGGGTTCTCAGCGGCCTTCTCGCGAGGGCGGCAGCCCGGACCCAGATTTCGCCGAGCAGCGGTGCTACTCGAGAAATGGGTCCCGCAGCGAGAAGGCCGCTGAGGTTCCGCTACCGGACACCTACGCAGAACAAGGACAGGTTCCGCGTCCCGCGATCAGGGCGTGAATTCCCCTTCCAGCATCTCCGTCACCAGCGCCGCCACCGGCGAACGCTCCGAGCGGGTGAGCGTGATGTGCGCGAACAGCGGATGCCCCTTGAGCTTCTCGATCACCGCCGCCACCCCGTCGTGCCGCCCGACGCGCAGGTTGTCCCGCTGCGCCACGTCGTGGGTCAGCACCACGCGGGAGTTCGCGCCGAGCCGGGACAGCACCGTGAGCAGCACGTTGCGCTCCAGCGACTGGGCCTCGTCCACGATCACGAACGAGTCGTGCAGCGACCGGCCCCGGATGTGGGTCAGCGGCAGCACCTCCAGCATGCCGCGCTCGGTGACCTCTTCGAGCACGTTCTCACTGGCCAACGCGCCCAAGGTGTCGAACACCGCCTGCGCCCAGGGCTGCATCTTCTCGTTCTCGCTGCCCGGCAGGTAGCCCAGTTCCTGGCCGCCGACGGCGTACACCGGCCGGAACACCACGACCTTGCGGTGCTGCTGGCGTTCCAGCACGGCCTCCAGCCCCGCGCACAGCGCCAGCGCCGACTTGCCGGTACCGGCCCGGCCACCGAGCGACACGATCCCGACGTCCTGGTCGAGCAGCAGGTCCAGCGCGATGCGCTGCTCGGCGGAACGGCCGTGCAGGCCGAACGCCTCGCGGTCGCCGCGCACCAGCTTCACCTGCTTGTCCGCGGTGACCCTGCCCAGTGCGCTCTGGGTTCCGGCCAGCAGCCGCAACCCGGTGTTCGCGGGCAGGTCCTTGGCATCGTCGAGGTCGGCCTCGCCCTCCTTGAACAGCACGTCCACCGACTCCGGCGGCACGTCGAGGTCGGCCATCCCGTTCCAGCCCGTGGAGATCACGTCCTGAGCCCGGTACTCGTCGGCCTCCAACGCGACCGACGCCGCCTTCACCCGCAACGGCATGTCCTTGGTCACCAGCGTGACCAGGTGCCCGTCCGCGGCGAGGTTCAGCGAACACGCCAAGATCCGGGCGTCGTTGGAGTCGGTGCGGAAACCTGGTGGCAGCACCTGTGGATCGGAGTGGTTGAGCTCGACGTGCAACGTGCCGCCGAGCTCGCCGATCTCTACCGGCGCGTCCAGACGGCCGTGCTCGATTCGCAGTTCATCAAGACCGCGCAGGGCCTCGCGGGCGAACCAGCCGAGCTCGGGGTGCTGCCGCTTCGCCTCAAGTTCGCTGATCACGACCAGCGGGAGCACCACGCGGTGCTCGGCGAAGCGGGTCATCGCCCACGGATCGGACAGCAGCACCGAGGTGTCGAGCACGTACGTGCGGACCTCCGTTTGAGCTGCGACGCCTGCGGAAACCTCGGCCTGAGCCGGGTGTTCCGCTGCGGCCTGGGAACGTCGTGTGGTCACGGCTACTCCCTCGCGGGCGTGGGGCACACGCCCGCTCGTCGGCGGGCCGGGCCTGCCCCTGCCTGGCCTGGCCGGACCGGCAGGCGGTCCGGCGCAGCCGCTGAGGCCGCGCACCGGCCCCGAGCGACCACGGAGGACGGTGATACCGTCCGATCCAGCCAACAGCCACGGTCAGGGCCTCCCCGGACGGGCCATTTACGCGTCGACCCGTCACTTCGGACGCTACCTTCGTGATTCCGTTCTGGGCAGGCGACCACACAGGTGATTCGCCAGAACGTCAGACGGGTGTCATGTACGCACCGGGTTCAGTGCACCCGGATGCCACCCGGTGATCATCCGCGGCGTGCCGAGAGGCATTGAAAACCCTGGTCAAAGCCTGATTCTCACGATGTGGCTCCGGCGCGGCGACGGCGCCGAGGAACCACCCGAACGTACGCACGTGCCGTGATCAATACAGCGTCCACTTTGGTCTGTTCGAGTGAACAACCGGACCTTTCGGGCGTTTCGGCTACCTGGCGGAACCCGCTGATCGGCGCAACGCCCCTGCGCCCGGTGGCCCCATCTCGCCGTTCGTCGACGAAACGCCGCCGAGAGCCGCCGGTGTCCACGGCTCGTCGAGCAGCCGCCCCGGCTCCTCTCCCGACACGATCCGCCCGCGCACCAGCTCCGCCCCCTCTGCATAGGTGACGCTGTAGAGCCGCCAGCGCGGATCGGCGATGAACCGCACGAACGCCCGAGCCCGCGCCGTCGGCAAGCACGCCCACCGGACCAGATGAGCCACCACCTCGTCCTCGCTCGCCCCCTCCTCGTGCAGCAGCAACGCCGCGTCGAGCCGGACCCGGCGCAACCCGGACAGCGCGTCGTGCACCCGTTCCGCGAGCTCGCCGTCGAAGGTGATGCCGGCACCCGCCAGCACCTCTGACGCCCAGCTCCCCCAACCCGGCCCCACCGCGATGCGCAGGCCGAGGTCCGCGAGCCCCTCAGCGAGCAGCGACTGCGGCGTGTCCCGCAAGGCGATGCGGTGCTCATGCCACCCGCGCTCGTCAACGAGCAGCCGTTCCTTCCGGCAGTGTTCCGCGTGGTGACCGGGATAGGACTCGTGCGCGATCAACGCCGGGAGATTCCCCGCCCACGGAGCGCGGTCCACGTCGATCGCCACCAGAGACCGGAACTCACCGCGGTACCGGTGCAGCGCGGCCCACGGGCGGGCGCGCACGTAGCGGTAGCCGACGTGCTCCTGCGCGGGCAGCCCCGGCCGCGCTCGCACCCGCGCGCGCAGTGCCGCCGAGATGGCCCGGACACCGCGCGGCACCAGGTCCGGCGGCACCCGCTCCCGCTCGGACAACCGGGCGAGCCGCTCAGCCGGATCACCGGAGCCGGGCAGGACGTCGGCCAGTTCCGCGTGCGCGCGGCGATAGCGCTCCGGGTCTCCGCGCTCCGGGCGGACCTGGAAGCAGCCCACGGCTTCGTCTCGGAACGACATCGGCCGCCCGGCGAGCTTCCCGCCGTGGCATTCCAGCGCGGCGAGCTGCGCGTCGAGGAACCGCGCACGCGCCACCGGCAGCCCGCACTCCGGCAGCTCGGCACGCAGCAGAACGGCCTGCGCCACGAGCTCATCAGGAGTTGAGACCGACTCACGCGCGACGCCGCGACACAGCCGCGGATCGGCGGTGCAGGACAGCAGGATTCCTTCGCCGAGCCGGCCGAAGCGCAACCCCAGCCGCAGGTATTCGCGCACCAGCTCCGAGGGACCCACATCAGGACACTACGACCGCGCGAGCAGCGGCGGAACCCGCCGGACACCATTCCGCGGAACCCCGAGAGCGAACCGGAATCAGTGAATGATATGCGCGCGATCCTTTACTCATCAGTAGCCGAGAACCAACGGCGCGACCCGAACTTGAGAGCAAAATTGATAGACCACACGATGGTGTTAACCAGCTGTGCTTCAACCTTCAGGAATGGTTAGGTTTTTTTCGCGGCCGCCTCCCTGGGCGAACTTCCGGGGTGCTCGTGAACGAGGGACCGCGACCGCAACACCCGAAACAACAAGGAGCATCCAAGTGCTGAAGAAGGCAGTGATCGTCGCCGGTGCGGCGGCGGGTCTGATGGCGCTGGCACCGATCGCCAACGCGGACAGCGCGGACAACGACGGCGTCAACCTGCTGAACGACAACAACCTCAGCGTGCTGCCCGTCCAGGCCTGCGGGAACAACGTCGCCGTGCTCGGCGCCGTCGTCCCGATCCTGTCGCCGCAGACCAGCGACTGCACCAACGCCCCGGTGGTCGACCACCCTTCCGCCAAGGGCTGAGCAGCCTCTAGCTTCGGTCGCCGGAAACCCACCTGGAGCGGTTCGCGAGAGACGATCTCATTTCGCTTCACGTGTGTCGAATGCGACGGATTTCTAATTTCGAGGTAGTGTCACCATCGACCGGAACCACTTCGATGATTCGAGTGGAATTCCTTCTCCGGTGACATCTCGATCGCCCTGAATCGGTAACCGTGCGCGCACATGGGTAATGGTGCCGCTTCAGGGCATCCCGCGGCAATACACAAGGAGAGTGAACGCAATGCTGAAGAAGGCAGTGATCGTCGGCGGCGCGGCGGCTGGCCTGATGGCCCTCGCCCCGATCGCCAACGCGGACAGCGCCGACAACGACGGCGTCAACGTGCTCAACGACAACAACATCAGCGCGGTGCCGGTGCAGCTGTGCGGGAACAACGTCGCCGTCCTCGGCGTCGTCGCCCCGATCCTGTCGCCGCAGACCAGCGACTGCGTCAACGCCCCGGTGGTCGACCACCCCTCGGCCAAGGGCTGACACACTCGGCGCTCGTGTGGATGCAGAAAAAGGCCAGGTCCTTCGGGACCTGGCCTTTTTGCCGTGCCGCGGCTCTTTGCCGTGCCGGGGAGGGTGTCCGATCCCGGCCCGGGGCCACGGTCGCCGCCACGAGCCCGACATGGCCCGCAGCGGCCGTCGAACGATCAGCCGCCGTAGCGGCGGTGCCTCGCCGAATACTCGCGCAGCGCGCGCAGGAAGTCGACGCGCCGGAACGCGGGCCAGTAGGCCTCGCAGAACCAGAACTCCGAGTGCGCCGACTGCCACAGCATGAAACCGGACAGCCGCTGCTCACCGGAAGTGCGGATCAGCAGATCCGGGTCCGGCTGGCCGGAGGTGTAGAGGTGCTCGGAGATGTGGTCCACGGTGAGGAACTCCGCGAGCTCCTCGATGGTGGTGCCCGCCTCCGCGTGCTGCTGCAGGAGCTTGCGCACCGCGTCGGCGATCTCCTGCCGTCCGCCGTAACCGGCGGCGACGTTGACCTGCATGCCGGTGCGCCCTTCAGTGCGCAGCGCGGCCGCCGACAGCCGGGCGGCCGTCTCGGTGGGCAACATGTCCAGCGCACCGACGATGCGCACCCGCCACGGGTTGCTCGCGTCGGTGAGTTCGTCGACCACCCCGGCGATGATCTCCAGCAGAGCGTCGAGTTCCGCGCTGGAGCGGTTGAGGTTGTCGGTCGACAGCAGCCACAACGTGACCACCTCGACCTTGGCCTCCTGGCACCAGCCGAGCAGCTCGCTGATCTTGCGCGCACCCGCGCGATGGCCGTGCGCGATGTCGAGCCCGGCTTCCTTCGCCCAACGGCGATTCCCGTCGAGGATGACGCCCACATGTCGCGGCGACCTGGCACCTCTGAGCTGACGGCGCAGCCGCCGCTGGTACACGTCGTAGATGAGTTCCCGCAAACGAACCTTGAGCGCCACGCTCCCTGAGACTACGCGCGCCCCTGTCCAGCCCCGACGGTCCCTCCGCCGAATGCGGACGGTGACGGCCGAAAAGCCGCGGCGGACCTGCAACGGACATCACCGCCATCAGGGGAAGGCGGACAACCTACGGTCCCGTAATCTTGTGGTGTGACTAGCGCCCCGACAGCTCGACGCGCCTCCTCCACCATCAAGCCGAGGATGCGTGGCTGGATCCATCTCTGGTCCCTGGTCGCCGCCGTCGCATCGGGCGCGACGCTGATCTCGCTCGCCGCGGCCACCGTGGGTGCCGCCGCCGCGCTCGGGACCTCGATCTACGTGGCCACGGTGCTCGGCCTGTTCGGGGTCAGCGCGCTCTACCACCGCAAGACCTGGAATTCGGTGGACGCGCGGACCTGGATGCGCCGCCTGGACCACTCGATGATCTTCCTGTTCATCGCGGGCACGTACACGCCGTTCGCGATGCTGGCGATGCAACCCACCACCGGCGCGGTCGTGCTGGCCGTGGTGTGGGGCGGCGCGCTCGGCGGTGTGGTCCTGAAGCTCGCGTGGCCGAACGGGCCGCGCTGGGTGGGCGTGCCGGTGTACCTCGCGTTGGGCTGGGTGGCCGTGTTCGTGCTGCCCGAGCTGCTGTCGAACGCGGGTGTCGCGGCGTTCGTGCTGCTCATCGTCGGTGGCGTGCTCTACTCGCTGGGCGCGATCTGCTACGCGAGCCGGTGGCCGGACCCGTGGCCGAAGACCTTCGGGTACCACGAGTTCTTCCACGCGGCGGTGACCGTGGCGGCGATCTGCCACCACGTCTCCATCTGGCTGGCCCTCTACGCCTGATCTTCGGCGATGAAGTACCCGCCCGCCGAGCGCGGCAGGCGGGTACCAACGATCAGCGAGCCAGCGCGGACACCAGGTCGTCGGCCGAAGTCACCGGCCGGTCGCAGACGTAACCGCGGCAGACGTACGCGGCGGTGAGCCCGTCGACGAGGCCGCGTCCGGCCAGCAGCGGCACCGCGTCCGCTTCCGGCGGCCCCGCCACCGCGACCGCGCCGCCCGGCGCGTGCCGACGTGCGACGGCCAGCAGTTCGGATCGTTGCGCGTCCTGCTCGCCGGCTACGGCGATCTGCACGGGACCGTGCGCCAACGCCTCGGCCGCCGCCAGCCAGTGCCCCGCGAAACGCGGCGCACGCTGCCCCAACAGGCCCGCGCGGGACACCGCCTGCTCGGCAGCCGCGCGATAACGGGTGGCTCGATCCGGACCGGCCAGCGCCGCGGCCGCGAGCAGCGCGGCGGCGGTGGCCGAGGCACCGGACGGGCTGGCGTTGTCCGTCGGATCCGAGGGACGGCGCACCAGCGCCTCCGCGTCGGCGGCGGTGTCGTAGAAGACGCCGGGGTTCTCGTGATCGGCGAACTTGTCCAACGCGGTGTCGAGCAGTTCGCACGCCGTGTCCAGCCAGCGCCGTTCGGCGGTGGCCTGGTGCAGCGCGAGCAACCCCTCCGCGAGGCACCCGTGGTCCTCCAGGACTCCGGCCGCGTGGCCCACGACGCCGTCCCGGGAACTCCGGCGCACCCGGCCGTCGACGATGTGCCGCTCGACGAGCAGCTCGGCGGCGCGGCGGGCGTCGGTGATCCACTGCGGTTCGTCCAGGACCGCGGACGCTTCGACCAGCGCGGTCAGCGCCATGCCGTTCCACGCCGTGACCACCTTGTCGTCGATCCCCGGCTGCGGCCTGCGGGCGCGGGCGTTCGCGAGGATCTCGCGGATGCGCTGCCACCGCGCCGAATCGTCGGGGTCCTGGTGGAGCTGGAGCGTGGAGGCGCCGTGCTCGAAGGTGCCGTCCGGGGTGACGTTGAGCAGCTCCGCGGCCCACTCCGCGTCCGGCTCGCCCAGCACCTCGTGGAGCTCCTCGGGCGTCCAGACGTAGGTGAGCCCCTCCACGCCTTCGGTGTCGGCGTCGAGAGAGGCCGCGAAGCCGCCCTCGGCGGTGCGCAGGTCCCGCAGCAGGAACTCCGCGGTCTCGCGGGTCACCCGCCGCGCCAGCTCCGCCGAGGCGGTGTCCAGCCGCGCCAGGTGGGCGTAAGCGCGCAGCAGCAATGCGTTGTCGTAGAGCATCTTCTCGAAGTGCGGCACGACCCATTCGGCGTCGACGCTGTAGCGCGCGAAACCACCCGCGAGCTGGTCGTAGAGGCCGCCGCGGGCCATCGCCTCGCAGGTCCGTTCGGCGATGCGCAGCGCCTCGGCCGAGCCGGTGCGTTCGTGGTGGCGCAGCAGGAACTCCACGACCATCGACGGCGGGAACTTCGGCGCACCGCCGAATCCGGCGTTCGCCGCGTCGAACTCGGTGCCCAGCCGGGACACCGCCGACGCCAGCACCTCATCATCCACACTGGACTCGGGCAGCGCCGGTCCTTGCCCGGCGAGCTGCTCGACCACCCGCGTCGCGGCCGCCCGCACCTCCGCTCCGCGCTCGGACCACGCACTGGCCACGGCATCCAGCAGCTGCGGGAACGACGGCATCCCGTGCAGCGGTTTCGGCGGGTAGTAGGTGCCGCAGTGGAACGGTTCCCCGTCCGGCGTGAGGAAGCACGTCATCGGCCAACCGCCCTGCCCGGTCATGGCCTGGGTGGCTTCCATGTACACCGAGTCGACGTCGGGCCGCTCCTCCCGGTCGACCTTGATGTTCACGAAATGCTCGTTCATGACCGCCGCGATGTCGGCGTTCTCGAAGGACTCGTGCGCCATCACGTGGCACCAGTGGCAAGCGGCGTAACCGACCGACAGCAGCACCGGCACGTCCCGGCGGCGGGCTTCCTCGAACGCCTCCGGTGACCACGGCCACCACTGCACGGGATTGTCCGCGTGCTGCAGCAGGTAAGGGCTGGTCGCGTCTGCAAGCCGGTTCATACCGCAACCCTCCCACCCCACAGTGATCACCGCACCCATCCGGGCGGCCCTGGACTTGTTCGTCCTTGGTGGCCGGGTAGCCGCGGTGTCCTGTGCGGTAGCGGAACCTCGAGCGGCAGGCTTTCCGGTCCTCGGGCCGGTTCTGAAACGCCCTGCCAGGCGGCGGTGATCGGCTAACGTGCGGCTCGAAGTTGATCGATGGTCGGCAGGAGAACGCACGATGCAGCCAGGGAATCTGCCTCGGCCGGGGTGGACCGCTCCCCGTCCGCCGACGCCGAACCGGGGACCGCAGCGGCCGCCCGCTCCGGAACAGGCCGAAGCGACGCAGATCGTGCGCGTCCCCCCGGCCAGGCCCGCCGGGCCGCCGGACGTGTTCGAGCTGCTGGGTGTGAGCGACCCCGGGGCGATCGACGTCGACACGACTTGGCGGCCGCGTGACGCGAAGGACGCCCACCGCACGCCGCTGGGTGTCGGGCCGGACGGCACGATCACGTGGCTGGCGCTCCGCGGCTCCACCGGTTTCGTGATCGGCGGCGGCACCCCCGAACAGCGATCCGAGGTATTGCGCACCGTGCTGATCGGACTCGCGGTCCGGCTGTCGCCGAGCTCCGTGCAGTTCGCCTGCCTGTCCGCCACCGGGTCACTCGACGGAATCGAGCATCTGCCGCAGACGAACCTGCTGGAGAAACCGGACGAGACCCGCCTGAACCGAGTGCTGGGAGCACTGGACGCAGAGCTGGGCGATCGAGCGGACCGGTTGCGCGACGCCGGGTTCAGGACCTGTCTGACTTACGAACAGGCCAGGCAGGACGGCGTGGATCTGCCCCCGATGCCGTTGCTCGTGCTCGCCGTGGAGGACGCCTCCGAACTGGCGTCCGCGCACCCGATTTTCGCCGACCGCCTGAGGAGCCTGGGCCGCTCGGCACGCATGACCGGGGTCGTACCGGTGTGCACCGCAGCCGAACCGTTCAACCCGGTGCTGTCCCCGCTGGTCCTGCGCACCGCGTCCGCCGACGAGTCACGCCGCTGGCTCGGCCTGCCGGGCGCGGAGGCGCTGGCGTCCGGAGAAGCGCTGCTGCTCTCCCGCGAGCACGACGAGCCGCACCGGTTCCGCACCGCCTCCTCCGCACTCCCCCACAGCGACCTCCTGACGAGGTGGGACATCGCCACGCGCAAGATCAACGGCTTGGGGAAGCCGCTCATGCTCCCGCCCGTCCCGGCGGCGAGCCTGGCCGATCACCTGCCACCCCCTGAGCTGACCGCGGACCGAGGACTGCGCTTCCCCGACCTCGACGGCACCTCCGCGTTCGCACCGATCATCGGCACCATCGACCTGATCAACCGGTACGAACCGTTGCGTCTCGACCTGACCGAACAGCCCCACGCTGCGATCGTCGGGAGGCCGAACAGCGGGAAGTCGACGGCCGTCCAGACCTTCCTGCTCAGCTCGGCGCTCATCCGCTCCGCGCATGAGGTGCGGTTCCACTGCCTCGACTTCGGCGGCGGGAAGCTCGCGGTCCTGGACGACCTGCCGCACACGCGGGTCGTCACCGGCGGCTACGACGACGGCCGCGTCGCCCGCGCTACGCGGGAACTGGTGGACCTGATGCTGTCGCGGGAACGGCTGTTCGCCCGGAGCGGGATCGAATCGATCGACGACTTCGACGTGGAGGCGCCGGGCGCGCGGCACCACGTGCTCGTCGTGGACGGGTGGCCTGAGCTGGCTCACCATCCGGAAGCGGGGGCACGCGTGCTGCGGCTGGCCCGGCGCGGTGGGGCGTACGGAATCCACGTCGTGATCACCGCGCACCGGTGGGACGACCTGCCCAGGGAACTTCGCGATCTGCTCGGGCACCGGGTCGAACTGGCCCTCGCGGCACCGGAGGACTCGTGGTTCTCACGGGCGCTCGCCGCGGAGATCACGCATCCCGGAGACGCGCTGGTGCGGAACGGACGCTGCAAGATCGCCAGGCCCGAGCTGGACGTGGTTTCGCCATCCGAGCTGGTCCAGCGGATCTCCTCGGCCTGGCCGCACCCTCGCCCCCCACGGCTGGGACGGCCGCCCGAGCTGGTTCGCTTCGAGGAGTTGCCCGCGGCGTCGGCGAAGCTCGGCCTCCCGCTCGGCGTCGACGACGGCGCAGAGCCGGTCTCGGTCGACCTCATCGGCGATCGCTCGCCGCATCTGCTCATCACCGGTGGCCACGGAGCGGGCAAGAGCACCGCGCTGCGGGTGCTGATCAAGGGCATCACCGCGGCTTACGAGCCCAGCGAAGCGATGATCATGATCGTGGATCTGGAGCGCGCCCACCACTCGGACCTCACCGGCTCCCACACGCTCGCGTCGAACCGCACCAACGAGGAGTTCGGACGAGACCTCCCAGACGCATTGCAGGCACTGCGCAAACGGCTCCCGGCGAAGAGCGTGACACCACGGCAGCGGCACGATCGCTCCTGGTGGAAGGGGCCGGAGCTGTTCGTGATCATCGACGACTACGAGCAGCTCTGGAAGAGCTCCACCGGATCCTTCGTCGAGTTCGCGCACCAAGCCCACGAGATCGGGCTGCACCTCATCATCGCGACCGGATCGAACCGGCCGGACCTGCTGCTGAGCACGCTCGTGGCCGCCGGCGCGCAGCAGCTGGTGCTCGGCCCCGCCGACGAGGACGCCCCGTGGATGAGCGACCCGGCGTGGCCGAAGCCCGAGCGACCGGGCGAAGCGGTCCACGCCGAGCTTCCGCGCGGCTGCGTGAACGGGCCGCTGCGGGTGGCGTGGGTGCCCGACCCGCTCGCGCCCGATGCCGGGTCCGGCGACGGCTGAGGCCTAGCGGGTGGTGGTACCGCCGCCCTTGACTTCGGGTTCGACCGCCTCCGCCGAGGCCGCTTCGGTGGAGTCCTCCTCGGCCCGCGCCTTGGCGGCGGCCTCGGCGCGCTGGACGCGGGCCGGGGCGGCCGCGGCGGCGCGCTGCTCGTCGAAACTGACCGGCAGCTTCTTCAGGTGCTTGGTCATCGAGCGGATCAGGAACGCCACCGCGATGGCGAACACGACCAGCAGCAACAGCCCCACCGGCGAGGACTTGCCGAAGTCCTCGCCCTGACCACCCGGGTCAGCCGGCGGCGGCGCCTGCGCGACCACCCAGGTCAGCGCCTCGTGCGCGTTCATGCCGACACCTTCTCCCGCACTCCGGAGAACAGGTCGTCCTCCGGCAACGTCGAATCGACCAGCGAACGCACCAGCTCGTAGTCCTCCGTCGGCCACAGCGCTCGCTGGATGTCCAGCGGGACCGCGAACCACCGGCTGTCCGGGTCGATCTGGGTCGCGTGCGCGCGCAGCGCGTTGTCCCGCACCTCGAAGTATGCCCCGCACTCGACGCGGGTCGTGACCCGCTCGTCGTTGTCGGGCCTGGTGCCGTCCCACTTCGCCAGCCAGTCGCCGTACGGCGACTCCAAGCCGCGCTCCAGCAGCGCGTCGTGGAACAACTGCATCTTCTTCCGGGAGAAGCCGTGCGAGTAGTACAGCTTCAACGGCTGCCACGGTTCGCCCGCGTCCTGGTACAGCTCCGGGTCGCCCGCCGCGTCGAACGCGGCCATCGAGACCTCGTGGCAGCGGATGTGGTCGGGGTGCGGGTAGCCGCCGTTCTCGTCGTAGGTGATGACGACGTGCGGGCGGAACTCGCGCAGCAGGGCCACCAGGTCGGCCGTCGGCCCCTCCGGGTCCACCGTCGCGAAGCAGCCCTCCGGCAGCGGCGGCGTCGGGTCGCCCTCGGGCAGGCCCGAGTCCACGTAGCCGAGCCAGCGGTGCCGCACGCCGAGGATCGCCGCGGCCTCCGCCATCTCCTGACGGCGGATCGCCTGCATGTTCTCCAGCACGTCCGGGCGCTCCATGGCCGGGTTCAGGATGCTGCCCGCCTCACCACCGGTGCAGGTGACGACCATCACATCGTGGCCGTCGGCCACGTAGCGCGCGGTGGTCGCCGCGCCTTTGCTGGACTCGTCGTCCGGGTGCGCATGCACCGTCATCAGACGCAGCTTCTCGGCCATCGGAGGCATGTTCCTTCCTGCTCACGTCATACCGGCCCCGCTGACTGCCGGCCGGACACCCACAGGGATACTCAACGAGGGTGTCGCCACCCATTGTTCCCAATGGGCCGACATTCACGAACGGCCGGGCGGGCATCGTCCGATCCGGCTAACCCCGATCGGAGCAGGAAGTGCCGACAGTGAGCAGCCAGGTCCCCGAAGGGCGGTACGGGTCTCGCGCCCGACGATCCGTCCCGCCGGTGGCTCGCTGGGCGCTCGCGGGCCTCGCCATCGCGGTGCTCGTCGCAGTGGCGCTGGTCGGATATCAGAACCTGGGAAGCCCGCCGATCGAGGGCAAGCAGACCGCGTTCGCAGTGCTCGACGACGGTTCCATGAAGGTCACCGCCGAGGTGCAACGCGACGACCCGGCCAAGGCCGCCGCGTGCGTGATCCGGGGACGCGCGGAATCCGGCGAAGAGGTCGGGCGGAAAGAGATTCTGGTGCCCCCGGCGGATGGCACGATTCAGCTGAGCACGGTGCTCCGCACCTCTCATCGAGCGACCATCGGGGAGGTGTACGGCTGCACCTACCGCGTTCCTGAATATTTGTCCACCCACCAGCGGCCAACCGGGTGAACAACTCTAGTCGGCCCCGGATGCTGAGATAATGCACTCCATCGGTGGGCTGATTTGTGCTATCGTCGGCTGCAGCACGGTCCCGCGCGGGCCGTGTTTTTTCCGTTCCTAGCAGTACCCGGAATTCGCAAGGGCGGAAGTTGTCGGCCCGCGAAAGGCGGGCCGCCGTCGACGAGGAGTGATGACCGTGAGCGATACCCAGGTGACCTGGCTGACCCAGGATGCTTATGCGCGGCTCAAGGGCGAGCTCGAAGAGCTCGTGGCCAACCGCCCGGTGATCGCCGCGAAGATCAACGAGGCCCGGGAGGAAGGCGACCTCAAGGAGAACGGCGGGTACCACGCCGCTCGCGAGGAGCAGGGCCAGCTCGAGTCGCGCATCCGCCAGCTGCAGGAACTGCTGCGTACCGCACAGGTCGGCGACGTGCCCACCGAGTCCGGCGTGGCCAAGCCCGGATCCGTGCTGACCGTGCGCTACGACGGCGAGGACGACACCGAGCAGTTCCTGCTGGCCAACCGGGAAGAGGGCGCACACGGCGACCTCGAGGTGTACTCCCCGACCTCTCCGCTGGGCCAGGCGCTGCTGGAGGCCAAGGAAGGCGAGACGCGGGAGTACGAGCTGCCCAACGGCGGCACGATGAAGGTGACCCTGGTCAAGGCCGAGCCTTTTTCCGGCTGAACCATTAGCGGTAGCGGGCGTGCTCGAACACGCCCGCTCCGCTTATTCGCTCCTGCTTTATGGTGCGCACCGAGCCACGCATGCACGTCTTCGCATCGGCGACCCCTTTAACACGACGCGGTTGGTCTCGCAGACCACTCGATCATCGGGACCACCGTCCGACTCCCGTTGGCAAGCCGCGAATTTTTCGCCGAAACCGTCAGGCCGCGAATTCCCACTTTCCTGATCCGATCTCGTACACGTCGTATTCGGCGTCCCGTCGAATGAATGACGCATTCGGATCCGCCCGGACCGCGACCGGCACGTGAACCTCGGCGGTGGTGTTCACCGGAACCTCCGCTTCGAGCCGGTACCGCCCGTCCACTTGCGACCAGCGGGTCACGATTTCCCCGTACGGCCCGGAGAACCGGGCCGTCGCCCGGTCCACACCGCCGCCGGGACGCGGGCGCACGAGCACCCTGCGGAACCCCGGCGCCAGCGGTTGGATGCCCGCGATCGTCCGGTACATCCATTCGCCGACGGAACCGTAGGCGTAATGGTTGAACGAATTCATCGACGGATCGTTGAACTCGCCATCCGGCCGGATCGAGTCCCAGCGCTCCCACATGGTCGTGGCACCACGGTCGATCTGATAGCCCCACGAGGGGAATTCGCGCTGCTCCAGCAGCCGATAGGCGGTGTCGAGGTGGCCGGTGGCGGTGAGCACCGGCAACAGGTACGGCGTGCCGAGGAAACCCGTGGACAGATGCCCGCCGCGCTCCTCGATGAGCGAGACCAGCCGGTCGGCGGCGGCGCCGCGCGACCCTTCCGGCAGCAGGTCGAAGGACAGCGCGAGCACGTATCCGGTCTGGGTGTCGCCGCGGCCCTCCGTGGCGTCATCGCGCAATCGGCCCGATGAGTCCAGGTAAGCCTGTTGGAAGGCTTGGCGCACTCGTCCGTGGTGTTCGCGGTGACGTTCCGCGTCCGCGGTCTCGCCGAGAGCGTCGGCGACTCGCGCGGCGGCCCGTGCCGCGTAGCCGACCCAGGCGGTGGCGATGAGGTCGCGCCGGGTCTCCTCGTCGACGTTGAGCCAGTCGCCGTAGCGCGCCCCGTCCGCAGGTCGCAGGTCGCCGTCGCTGGTCGCGGTCAGGTATTCGAGCCAGCGCAGGATCGCCGGGTAGTTCTCCGCGAGCACCCGCCGGTCGCCGAAGCGTTCGTAGAGCACCCACGGGACCGTGATGCCCGCATCCCCCCAACCGGCGGTGCCCGCGCCGAGGTCGCCGACGGCGGGAGCGATGTCCGGGAACGCGCCGTCCGCGCTCTGGGCGTCGCGCAGGTCGGTGGTCCACTTCGCGAGGAACCCCGCCGAGCTCGCGACGTAGGCGGCGGTCCCGCAGAACACGTTGATGTCCCCGGTCCAGCCGAGCCGCTCGTCGCGCGCCGGGGTGTCGGTGGGGATGGACAGGAAGTTGCCGCGCTGCCCCCAGGTGATGTTGCGCTGCAACTGGTCGAGCATCGGCCGGCCGGTGCTCAGCGACATCGTCTCCGGCAGGTCGGTCTGCAGCACCAGCCCCGTCACGTCGGCGGGTTCCGGCGCGACGCCGGTGACCTCGACGTAGCGGAAGCCGTGGAAGGTGAACTTCGGTTCCAGCACCTCGGTACCGCCGCCGAGCACGTAGGTGTCGGTGGCGGTGGCCTCCCGCAGGTTCTCGGTGTAGGCGGTGCCGTCGGGGTTGAGGACCTCGGCGTGGCGCACCCGCACCTCGGTGCCCGCCGTGCCGTTCACGCGCAGCCGGACCACGCCGACCATGTTCTGGCCGAGGTCGTAGACGTAGGTGCCGGGCGCCGGTTCGGTCCTGGTGGCCGCAGGCAGTTCCTCGGCCACGCGCACCGGCGGGTCCGCCTGGGCGACGGGGGCGACGCTGATCCCGTCGTCGACTTCGACGGCCGTCCAGGAGGCGGCGTCGTAACCGGGTTCGCTCCAGCCCGGGGTAGCGGCGCGGGCGTCCTGCGCCTCCCCCATCAGCAGGTCCGAGGAGCGGATGGCGCCGGTCGTCGTGCGCCACTCGCCGTCGGTGCCGACGGTGGTGCGGTTCCCGTCCGCGTGGTCGATCTCGAGTTGCGCCCGCAGCAGCGGCCGGTCGCCGTACTGGCCGGGGCCGAACATGCCCAGGTGACCGGCGTACCAGCCGGGACCGAGGTGCGCGCCGAGCACGTTGTCGCCATCGCGCACCAGTTCCGTCACGTCGTAGGTCTGGTACTGCACCCGCAGCCGGTAGTCGGTCCAGCCGGGCGCGAGCCGGTGATCGCCGACGCGGTGGCCGTTGATCTCGGCTTCGTACACGCCGAGCGCGGTCGCGTAGAGCCGGGCGCGCACGACCGGGGCGCTCACGCGGAAGGGCGCGCGCAGCTGCGCGGTGCCGCCTTCGGGATGCCGGATCCAGTGCGCGGTCCAGTTCGCCGCGTCCCGCAACCCGGTCTCCCACCAGGCAGGTTCTCCGTACGGCGAGGCGTTTCCCTGCGCGTCCCAGACCCGGACGGTCCACCAGTACCGGGTTCGCGGCTGCAATCGCGGGCCGCCGTATTCGACGAGCAGCGAGTCGCCCGCGAGCACCTTGCCGCTGTCCCAGACATCGGCGGCGCCTTCGCGCAACAGGTCCGCGGAGGTGGCGACGAGCAGCCGGTAGGCGGTCTGCACCTGGTCGCGGGCATCTGATCCGAGCCGCCAGCTCAGCCGGGGCCGTGACAGGTCGAGGCCGAGCGGTTCGGCCGCGTGCTCTACGTCCGTGCCGATCACGCGGACGCCAGGCCCGGCCGCGGCCGCCGTGCCGGGGTTGATCGCGAGGACCGCGGCGGTGCCCGCGGTGGCTTTGAGGACGGTGCGTCGGGTGGGGCCGTGCTGGTCCATGTCGCCTTCCTTCTCCAGCGCGAAGCGCTGCGGGCGACCACGGGCGGGTGCATCTCGCCGGCGGGATCGCGGATCAGCACTGCGCTGGGCTGTTCCGGAGTGAGCTCGGACGGATCAATGAAACGTTTCAGCCGAACGCATCAGTGCCCTTCAGGCGAACCGCGGACGATCGGCGGCGACTTGCCTCAGGTTTGCAACGAAAGCGCCGATATGGGCTTAAACCGGCGGATTCCACATCGAGGGCGAACTGGTCGAACTTGGAGCCAACAAGTACGAACATGGATAAAACGTTTCAAAAAAGAACATCTCAGACCGCACGGAGATCGTCAAGGCGCCTGCGGCTTCTCACCCGCCAGCCGCTCGAGCAACGGCCGCACCCGCGGCGGCACCGGCGTCGACAACGCGATCGACGTCGAGGTCCGCAACACCTGCGGCGCCGCCACCACCTCGTCGATCACCCGCTGCAGATCCGCGTTCGAACGCGCCACCAACCGGACCCACAGGTCGCCCTCGCCCGTCGTCGTGTGCACCTCGCACACCTCGTCGATCGCCGCCAGCCGCTGCGCCACCACGCTGCGCTGCCCCTGCGCGATCTCCAGCACGGCGAACGCGGTGAGCCCGTACCCCATCGCGGCCAGGTTCAAATCCGGCGGGAAACCGTGCAGCACGCCTCGCCGTCGCATCCGGTCCAGCCGTGCCTGCACCGTCCCGCGCGCCACGCCCAGCCGCCGCGAACACTCCAGCACCCCGAGCCGTGGCTCGTCGGCCAGCAACAGCAGCAGCCGAGCGTCCAGCGCGTCCAATTCCGCGTCCTCGAAGTCCACCAGCGCCTCCCTGCACAACCTGACCAGCCCGCCCGGCCGTTGACCGGAAGTTCTGCACACCTTGCCCACTGCAACGGAAGTCCCTTGCGCAGCATGCCCGACCGGATCACGCTGCAGCGCACGAACCTCGCACAACGCAGGGAGGCCATCGTGACCGGCACCGTCGACCACGACGACATCGGCACCACCGGCAAGCTCGATGACGTCACCTTCGATCAGATGCGCCGACTCGTCGGACTCGTCGACCACGACACGAGCCACGACCCGTTCCCGGTGCGGGCGATGGACGCGGTCGTGTTCGTCGTCGGCAACGCCACCCAGAGCGCGCTGTTCTACCAGGTCGCGTTCGGCATGGAACTCGTCGCCTACCGCGGACCCGAACACGGCTACCGCGACCACAAGTCGTACGTGCTCAAATCCGGCTCCGCCCGCTTCGTGCTGCAAGGGGCCGTGGACCCCGACAGCGCGCTCGCCGACCACCACCGGGCGCACGGCGACGGCGTGGTCGACCTCGCGCTGGAAGTGCAGGACGTGGACCGCTGCGTCGAGCACGCCCGCGCGCAAGGCGCGACCGTGCTCGACGAACCGCACGACCTCTCCGACGAGCACGGAGTGGTGCGCACCGCGGCCATCGCCACCTACGGCGAAACCCGGCACACGCTGATCGACCGCAGCCGCTACACCGGCCCCTACCTGCCCGGATACGTCGCCCGCAGCAGCGGCTACGTCAAACCCGAAAGTGCCCCGAAGCGCCTGTTCCAGGCCGTCGACCACTGCGTCGGCAACGTCGAACTCGGCGACATGGACCGGTGGGTCGCGTTCTACAACCGGGTGCTGGGCTTCGTGAACATGGCCGAATTCGTCGGCGACGACATCGCCACCGAATACTCCGCGCTGATGAGCAAAGTCGTCGCCAACGGCAACCACCGCGTCAAGTTCCCGCTCAACGAACCCGCCGCCGGACGCAAGAAGTCGCAGATCGACGAGTACCTGGAGTTCTACCGAGGCGCGGGCTGCCAGCACATCGCGCTGGCCACCGGCGACATCCTGCGCACCATCACGGCGATGCGCGCCGCGGGCGTGGAGTTCCTCGCCACCCCGGACTCGTACTACGACGACCCGGAACTGCGAGCCCGCATCGGTGAAGTGCGGCTGCCGATCGAGACCTTGAAGGAACACGGCATCCTCGTCGACCGCGACGAGGACGGCTACCTGCTGCAGATCTTCACCAAACCCATCGGTGACCGGCCGACGGTGTTCTACGAGCTCATCGAGCGGCACGGGTCGCTCGGCTTCGGCAAGGGCAACTTCAAAGCCCTCTTCGAAGCCATCGAACGGGAGCAGGAGTTGCGCGGCAATCTGTGAGTTGCCTCGTTTGCTTTGGGGGTCGGGTGGCGGAACCTCAGTTGGTCTCTCGCTGCGGGATCTTTTTCCCAAGTGGCTCCGCCACGAGGGAAAAAGCTGTCCTCGCGAGAGACCAACTGAGAACCCGCTGGTGAGCGGCTTTTTGACGTGGGCTATGCGCTTCGCGCATACAGGCACGGCCTTCGGCCGCCAGGCACGGCTTGCTTCGCTGCCGCACGGCACGGCTTCGCCGCAAGGCACGGCTTCGCCGCAAGGCACGGCTTCGCCGCAAGGCACGGCTTCGCCGCAAGGCACGGCTTGCTTCGCTGCCGCACGGCACGGCTACGCCGCGAGGCAGGCGGGGCTTTGCCCGCCCTTCGCGGGCTTCGCCGTTGAAAGCACCGCTTCGCCGCGGGACATGGTCTCCGGCCGCGGATCAGGGTTGGTTCTCTTCGCCCTTGGTGGTGGTCGCCGTGGGGCGAGGAGTGTGGGCTCGGGGTTCAGCGTTCCGAGGTGATGGTGAAGCCTGCCTTGGTGAGTTCGGCGACCACGTGTTCGCGGTGTTCCGGGCCTCGGGTTTCCAGGCTGATCTCCACGTCGACCTCGCCGAGGGCGAGGGCGCCGGAGATGCGGGAGTGCTCGATGTCCAGCACGTTCGCCGACAGTTCGCCGAGCTGCGCGACCAGTCCGGCCAGCGAACCGGGTCGGTCCGGCAGCCGCAGGCGCAGCGACAAGTAGCGGCCCGCCGAGGTCATGCCGTGCTGGATCAGCTGCAACATCAGCAGCGGATCGATGTTGCCGCCGGAGAGCACCGCCACGGTCGGCGAGGTCATCAGCTCCGGTCGCTCCAGCATGCCCGCGACGGCGGCGACTCCGGCCGGCTCGGCTACCAGCTTCATCCGCTCCAGGCACAGCAACAACGCCCGCGACAAAGCCTGTTCGCTGACCGTGATCATCTCGTCGACGAACGCGGAGACGTGCGCGAACGTCACCTCACCTGGCTCGGCGACGGCGATCCCGTCGGCCATCGTGCGGGTGTTCTCGATGCGCACCGGCCGCCCCCGCTCCAGCGACAACGGCCAGGCGGCGGCCTGCTCGGCCTGCACGCCGATCACCCGCACCTGCGGGCGCACCGCCTTCACCGCGGCGGCCACTCCGCTGATCAGACCGCCGCCGCCGGTCGGCACCACCACCGTGCCGACCTCTGGGAGCTGCTCGAGGATCTCCAACCCCACGGTTCCCTGACCGGCGACGACGTCCGGGTGGTCGAAGGGGTGGATGAACTCGGCGCCGGTCCGGTCGGCGTGCTCCTTCGCCAAGGCGAGGGTTTCGGCCAGCACCGCGCCCTCCGCGTGCACCGTGGCCCCGTAGGACTGCGTCGCCGCCAGCTTCGGCAGCGTCGCCTGCTCCGGCATGAACACGGTGGACCGGATGCCCAGCAGCGACGCGGCCAGCGCCACGCCTTGCGCGTGGTTGCCCGCGCTGGCCGCCACCACGCCCGCCGCGCGACGGCGGTCGTCGAGCGCGTGCAGCCGGACGTAGGCGCCGCGCAGCTTGAACGCACCCGTGCGCTGCAGGTTCTCGCACTTGAGGTGCACGTCGCCGCCGACGTGCTCGCTGAGCACCCTCGAATGCGCGAGCGGAGTCCGGCGGACCACGTCGACGAGATCCTCGGCCGCGGCGTGAATCCGATCCAGGCTGATCAGGTGCATGCCACCAATCGTGCACCAGCGCGAACTCCGACCGCCGAGCGAGGTGTTCGGTACGCTGCGCAATACGCGTGATCGACCTGCGGCATCGGGGCTCTGCCAGGCTCGCGCGGCGGACCCACAACGGCGCGAAGGCGCGCGGAGCGGACGCTCCGGGGAGGACGTATGACACCGGCGACGGAAACGTTTCCACTGGTCGGCGGCATCACGGTGGCGACGGTCCTGTCCGCGGCCGCGGTGTTCGCGGTGGCGCAGACCGGCTGCGACGATCCCGGCTCATACCGGGAACGGGACGGCGTAGTCGAGCTCATCGGCGGCTGCGTCCAGCCGGAGGACCTCCCGGTCACCCCAGCCCCGCAACTCGAAGACTCCCCCCACTCACTCCCCACCGACACGGACCCGTCGATCGCCCCATAAATCCCACAGGCAAAGCCGACTCCTTGCGGCCGAAGGCCGTGCCTGTATGTGCGAAGCACATAGCCCACGTCAAAAAAACGACCACCCGCGGGTTCTCAGCTGTCTTCTCGCGAGGACAGCTTTTTCCCTCGTGGCGGAGCCACTAGGGAAAAAGATCCCGCAGCGAGAAGACAGCTGAGGTTCCGCCACCCGGACACCCAAGCAAAAAGACCGGTCAGCCGACCAACAGAGTTCAGAGTGCGGCGAGGAGGTCCTCGACCAGGTCGTCGGCTTCCTCGATGCCGACGGACAGGCGCACCAGTTCGGCGGGGACTTGGAGAGCGGAGCCCGCGGTGCTGGCGTGGGTCATCTTGCCGGGGTGCTCGATCAGCGACTCCACGCCGCCGAGCGACTCCGCCAAGGTGAACAGGCGGGTCTTGGCGCACACGTCCAGCGCGGCCTGCTCGCCGTCGACGTGCAGGAACGAGATCATGCCGCCGAATCCGCGCATCTGCTTCGCCGCCACCTCGTGGCCGGGGTGCTCCGGCAGGCCCGGGTAGTAGACCTTCGAGACCTTCGGGTGCTCACGCAGCGCCGCCGCGATGCGTCCCGCGTTCGCGTTGTGCCGGTCCATCCGCACCGAGAGCGTCTTCAAGCCGCGCAGCGTGAGCCACGCGTCGAACGGACCCGGCACCGCACCCGCGGTGTTCTGCAGGAACGCCACCGAGCTCGCCACCGCGTCATCGGAGGTGAGCACCGCGCCGCCGACCACGTCGGAGTGGCCGCCGAGGTACTTCGTGGTGGAGTGCACCACCACGTCCGCGCCCAGCTCCAACGGCCGCTGCAGGTACGGGGTGGCGAACGTGTTGTCCACGACGAGCTTGAGGCCCGCGTCCCGCGACACCTGGGCCAGCGCGGCGATGTCGGCGATGGTCAGCAGCGGGTTGGTGGGCGTCTCGACCCACAGCACCTTCGTCTCCGGGCGCACCGCCGCGCGCACCGCGTCGACGTCCGACACCGGAACCGGCGTGTACTGCACGCCCCACTCGGTGAGCACCTTGTCGACCAGCCGGAACGTGCCGCCGTAGGCGTCATCGGGGATGATCATGTGGTCGCCGGGCCGCAGCATCCCGCGCAGCACCGCGTCCGTGGCCGCCATGCCCGAGGAGAAGGCTCTGCCGTGCTTGGCGCCTTCGAGCTCCGCGAGGCACTCCTCCAGCGCGGTGCGGGTGGGGTTGCCGGTGCGCGAATACTCGTACCCGGCGCGCATTCCGCCGACGCCGTCCTGCGCGTAGGTGGACGTGGCGTGAATGGGGACGATCACCGAACCGGTCGTCGGATCGGGTTGCTGGCCCGCGTGAATAGCGCGGGTGGCGAAGCCATCACTCATATACCGCAGCGTACGGACCACACGTCCTTGCGCCGTTCGGCAGGTCACCGTTGCGATCCGGCGCGTTCGGAGGAATACCACCCCGCCCACGACGACGGCCCCCGACCTAGGTGGTCGAGGGCCGTCGTGGCTGGATCAGCGGGTCACCACTGGGGCGGCTGCTGCCCCGGCTGCTGCGGGTAGCCGCCGGGCTGCTGGCCGTACTGCGGCGGCTGCCCGTACTGCGGCTGGCCGGGCTGCTGGCCGAACTGCTGCGGGTCGCCGTACTGCGGCTGGCCCGGCTGCGGCTGCCCGGGCTGGGGCTGGCCGTAGGGGTTCGGCTGCCCCGGCTGCGGCTGCCCGTACTGCGGCTGGCCCGGCTGGCCGAACTGCTGCGGGTCGCCGTACTGCGGCTGGCCCGGCTGCGGCTGCCCGGGCTGGGGCTGGCCGTAGGGGTTCGGCTGCCCCGGCTGCGGCTGCCCGAACTGCGGCTGGCCCGGCTGGCTGAACTGCGGCTGCGCCGCGTAGGGCTGCTGGGCGTAACCGGCCTGCGGGCCGCTCTGCGCGCCGGGACCGGCGGCGATCCATTCCCGCGTCGCGGGCAAGATCGCCAGCACCGTGATGGCGATGTAGATGAGGGCCCCGACGATGCCGGCGACGAGCAACCCGACGCTCGTGGCGAAGCCGATCGAACTGATCAGCTGGAGCAACGCGGAGACCCCCGCACCACCGGCCGTCACGTACGGGCCGAGCGGCTTGCGAGTGATCAGGAAGATGCCGCCGACCAGCATCGCGATGGAGGCCAGCAACTGGAGCACGATGATGAAACCGTTGCCCGCCCCGACGAAACCGAGCGCCGCGGCACCGAACAGGCCGATCACCCCGAGGAGCCCGGAGAGGGTCCCCAGCCCGCCGAAGACCGCGGCGACCCAGCCGACGACCTTCGCGATCGTGCCGTTCTCGGCGCCCGCGCCCGCCGGCTTGCCGATGGCGGGCGGCTGCTGCGGGAAGCCGCCCTGGCCGGGGTATGCCTGCGGCGGCGGTGCGCCGAAACCGGCCTGCGGGGCGGGGAATCCGCCGCCGGGAGTGCCTGCCTGCGGCGGCTGCTGCGGGAAGCCGCCGGGCTGGCTCTGGGTGCCCGGCTGGCTGTACATCGGCTGCGGGGGCTGCATCGACGGCGGCACCATCTGCGTCGCCGACTCACCGCCCTGCGCGTTGCCGGGCTGTTCGTACATCGGCTGTGGCGGCTGCATCGACGGCGGCACCACCTGCGTCGAGTCCCCACCGGCCTGCTGCGCGGGACGCACGACCTGGGTGGAATCGGCGGACGCCTGGCCGGAGTTCTGGTCCAGCTGCGCGGGGCGGACGACCTGAGTGGCGTCCGCGCCGGAGGACTGTTCGGTGGCCGGGGTCTGCGGGTCCAGCTGAGAACCGATCTCTGAGCCGGCGGCCTGCGCCTCTGACTCGGTCCCCTGCGGTTGCTGTCCCTGCTGACCGCCGTCCGGCGGCTGCGGAGAGCTCATCGGGTTTCCTGACCCCCTTGGGCGTAAAGCATGAGTCTGAAGCGAGTTGATCCACACGCTATCCGATATGTCAGCAGCGTAGCGGCCGTCCGTAACGAAAAGTCAACGCCCGGCGATGAACGCCAGCACGTCCTGCCGGGTGACCACTCCGGCGGGCTTGCCGCCGATGATCACCATCGCCCCGTCCGCGTTGGTCAGCGCCGTCATCGCCGCACTGACCTCCTCACCTGCACCGATGGTGGGCAGCGGCGGGGACATGTGCTCTTCGATGCGGTCGGCGAGCTGAGCTCGGCCGGCGAACAGCGCGTCGAGCAGGTCGCGTTCGTTGACCGCTCCGGCGATCTCGGCCACCATCACCGGCGGTTCGGCGTTGACGACCGGCATCTGGGACACCCCGAATTCCCGCAGGATGGCCACCGCCTCGGCGACGGTCTCGTTCGGGTGAACGTGGACGAGTTCAGGGATCGTGCCGTCCTTGCGCAGCAGCACGTCCTTGATGGCGGCACCCGCGTGGTCCGGGGACAGGAAGCCGTACTTCGCCATCCACGAGTCGTTGAACACCTTGCCGAGGTAGCCGCGGCCGCCGTCGGGCAGCAGCACCACGATCACGTCGTCCGGCCCGGTGCGTTCCGCGATGCGCAGCGCGGCGGCCGCCGCCATCCCGCAGGAGCCGCCGACCAGCAGCGCCTCCTCACGGGCGAGGGAACGGGTCATGGTGAACGAGTCGGCGTCGGAGACGGGCACGATCTCATCGCAGATGTCGCGGTCGTAGGTCTCCGGCCAGAAGTCCTCACCGACGCCTTCGACGAGGTACGGCCGCCCGCCGCCACCGGAGTACACCGAGCCCTCCGGGTCGGCGCCGATGATCTGCACCTTCCCCCCGGAGACCTCCTTGAGGTAGCGGCCGATGCCGGAGATGGTGCCGCCGGTGCCGATGCCCGCGACGAAGTGCGTGATGCGGCCCTCCGTCTGGCGCCAGATCTCCGGTCCGGTGCTGAGGTAGTGCGACTCGGGGTTGGCGGGGTTCGCGTACTGGTTGGGCTTCCAGGCGCCGTCGATCTCGGTGACGAGCCGATCGGAGACGCTGTAGTAGGACTCGGCGTGCTCCGGCGGCACCGCGGTCGGGCACACCACGACCTCGGCGCCGTACGCCTCCAGCACGCTGCGCTTGTCCTCGCTGACCTTGTCGGGGCAGACGAACACGCAGCGGTATCCCTTGCGCTGCGCCACCATCGCCAGGCCCACACCGGTGTTGCCGGAGGTCGGCTCGACGATGGTGCCGCCGGGCTTGAGCTCACCGGACTCTTCCGCGGCTTCGACCATGCGCAGCGCGATGCGGTCCTTCACGCTGCCGCCCGGGTTGAGGTATTCGACTTTCGCCAGCACCGGCGTCGAGGCGGACTCGGCCAGCGAGTTCAGCCGCACCAGCGGGGTGTTGCCGACGAGGTCGATGACGTGCTCGACGTAGTCCACAGCGAGTCCCTTTCGCTCTCCGTGACGATGTGAGGCTGAGCCTAAGTGCCGGTTTCCCGCGCGGTGACGCACGGGTGGTCCGGTGGCGTGCCGTTTCCCCGGTTCGACACCGGCGCGAGGTGATTCGTTCCCCGCCCGGTGAGTCGGCTGTTAACCCTGGTTCTTCGTGGCGCGACAGATGAGTGGGAACGTTTTTCCCACGAAAGGCGTATTCAGTAGGGGACAACGGCGGATGGCGTCGGGGTGGCGCAAGAAGGAGCGGGCATGGTCGGGACGCGGATGTTACGGCTGGCGATGGTCGCGGCGGGGACCGTCGGAGGCGTGTCGGGCGCCGCGTACGGACTGCTCAACGGACAGTCCTGGTACGCGCGGCGGGCCATCGGTGAGCCCACCGGCATCCCGCTCCGCTCCGACGGCGTCCACTTTCCGGACGGGACCGGTCCGGTGCCGCGGCCAGTTGACGGAGTGGAGCCGTTGCGGCTGGCGGTGCTCGGTGACTCCTCGGCGGCCGGGCTCGGAGTGGAGGCGCCGGACGAGTTGCCCGGGGTGCGGATCGCTCGAGGCGTGGCAGAGGAGCTGGAGCGGCCGGTCGAGCTGACCACTTACGCGATCGTGGGCTCCACGTCGCGGGATCTGGCCGCGCAGGTGGACGCGGCCCTGGTGGAGGCTCCGCAGCTGGTACTCGTGATCATCGGCGCGAACGACGTCACGGCTCGGCTGTCGGTCGCGGAGTGCGCGGCGCTGCTGGGCGCGGCGGTGGCCCGGTTGCGGGAGGCCGGGGTGGGCGTGGTCGCCGGAACCTGCCCGGACCTGGGCGCGATCCGCCCGATTCCGCAGCCGCTGCGTTCGGTGGCCTCGTCGTGGAGCCTCGCGCTGGGCCGCGCGCAACGGCACGCGGTGGAGGCCGCGGGCGGCGGCGCGGTGCCGTTGGCGGACCTGCTGTCTCCGGAGTTCCTGACCCGCCCGCAGGAGTTGTTCAGCCCGGACCGGTTCCACCCGTCGGCCGCGGGCTACGAGGCCGCCGCCGGGCTGCTGCTGCCCGCGTTGTGCTCGGCGATCGGCGAATGGCAAGGACCGCCGGTACCGCAGCCACCGGTTCGCTCCGCGGCGGCGGAGGCCCGTCGCCCCACGAGCCGAGTCGTGGCCCGCCTCAACCGGAGGTTCGGCCGCCAGGCGACCTGAGCTCGGATGCGCGCGAACTTGTTCCGCGTGGGTCTCCGGGTAGCGGAATCGCAGCGGCTTCACCGCTGACAGGACAACAGAACCCTGCGCAATGCCGGAGCTCTGAGCGGCGCGCCACTGCCAGCGAAGACGGCCGCCGAGAACAACGAGCGGCCGCGTCGCCGGTTGTTGGTGATGGTCGTCTCAGCACGTCGGGGCCGGTGGCGGTTTTAGGGTGTCGCCAGTAGCCGGCCCAGCCGTGCCGCCTCGGCTCGGCGTCCCCGTAGGCGAACGAAGGAGTTCCCGAATGCCCGAAGCAGTCATCGTCTCCGCCACCCGCTCGCCCATCGGCCGCGCGGGCAAGGGATCGCTGGTCGACGTGCGTCCGGACGATTTGACCGCGCAGCTGGTGCGCGCCGCGCTGGACAAGATCCCGCAGCTGGACCCCGCCGAGATCGACGACCTGATGCTCGGTTGCGGCCTGCCCGGCGGCGAGCAGGGCTTCAACATGGGCCGCGTCGTGTCGGTGCTGCTCGGTTACGACCACCTGCCCGGCACCACCGTCACCCGGTACTGCTCGTCGAGCCTGCAGACGACGCGGATGGCGCTGCACGCCATCAAGGCCGGTGAGGGTGACGTGTTCATCAGCGCCGGCGTCGAGGCGGTGTCCCGGTTCGCGAAGGGCAACTCGGACTCGCTGGACGACACCCGCAACCCGGTGTTCGCCGACGCCGAGGCCCGCACCCAGGCCACCGGGGAGCAGGGCGCGGACGAGTGGATCGACCCGCGCGAGTTCGGCAAGGTGCCGGACGTCTACATCCCGATGGGCCAGACCGCGGAGAACCTGGCGCGGGCCAAGGGCGTGAGCCGCGACGAGATGGACGAGTTCGGGGTGCGCTCGCAGAACTTGGCCGAGAAGGCCATCGCGGACGGCTTCTGGGCGCGGGAGATCACTCCGGTGACGACGCCGTCCGGCACGATCGTGGACGCCGATGACGGCCCGCGCGCCGGGGTCACGAAGGAAGCGGTGTCGGGCCTGAAGCCGGTGTTCCGCCCGGACGGCCGGATCACCGCCGGGAACTGCTGTTCCCTCAACGACGGCGCCGCCGCGCTGGTGATCATGAGCGACACGAAGGCGAAGCAGCTGGGCCTCACCCCGCTGGCGCGGGTCGTGTCGACCGGCGTGTCCGGCCTCTCGCCGGAGATCATGGGCCTCGGGCCGGTGGAGGCCTCCAAGCAGGCCCTCAAGCGCGCCGGTCTGGGCGTCGGGGACATCGACCTGGTCGAGATCAACGAGGCGTTCGCCGCGCAGGTCATCCCGTCCTACCAGGACTTGGGCATTCCGCTGGAGAAGGTGAACGTCAACGGCGGCGCCATCGCCGTCGGCCACCCCTTCGGCATGACCGGCGCCCGCATCACCAACACTCTGATCAACTCCCTCCAGTGGCACGACAAGCAGTTCGGCCTGGAGACGATGTGCGTCGGCGGCGGCCAAGGCATGGCAATGATTTTGGAGCGCCTTTCCTGAGGCCACCGCAGCAACACGAGAAGGGCCTCTCCCGGTGGGAGAGGCCCTTCTCGTTGAACTTTTAGCACCGAGTGCACAACGTCCGCCGGCGGCGAAGCCGTTCTTTGCGGCCGAAGGCCGTGCCTGAATGCGCGAAGCGCATAGCCCACGCAAGCAAGGTGACCACCGGCGGGTTCTCAGGTGTCTTCTCGCGAGGACAGCTTTTTCCCTCGTGGCGGAGCCACTTGGGAAAAAGATCCCGCAGCGAGAAGACACCTGAGGTTCCGCTACCCGACCACCCAAGCCGAACGACCGGCTAGTCGTTCTGGAAGTACGACAGCAGGCGCAGGATCTCGAGGTACAGCCAGATGAGGGTGGTCATCAGGCCGAAGGCGACGTACCAGGCGAACTTGGCGTCGACGCCGCTCTTGATGGCCTTGTCCGCGGCGTCGAAGTCCAGCAGGAAGCTGAACGCGGCGATGCCGATGCAGACGAGGCTGAAGATGATGGCGAGCGGGCTGCCGTCGCGCAGGCCGAGACCGCCGGTGGTGAAGAAGCCCGCGACGAGGTTGACCAGCATCGCGATGGCGACACCGGCCATCGCGCCGATGATCCACTTGGTCAGCTTCGGCGTGACGCGGATGGCGCCGGTCTTGTAGACCACGAGCATGGCCGCGAAGACACCCATGGTGCCCGCGATGGCCTGCATGATGATCCCGGAGCCACCGCTGCCCGCGAAGTTGTCGAGGGCGCCGCCGAGCACGTAGCTGATGCCGCCGAGGAACACGCCCTCGACCGCCGCGTAGGCGATGACGAGCGCCGGGCTGACCTTCTTCTTGAAGATGATGACCAGCGACAGCACGAAGCCGATGAGCGCCGCGGGCAGCGCCAGCGCGTACGCGCCGCTGATGTAGGTGGCGGCGCCGGTGCCGACGGTGAGGGCGAGCGTGATCGCGGTCTTGGTGACCACGTCGTCGATCGTCATCGGCCGCGTCGCCTTCGGCGGTGCGGTCGGCGCCTGGCCGGGCATGCCGAAGCCGCCCTGGCCTTGGTTGAAGTTCGCGTACCCGCCGTTGCTCGGCAGGTTCTTGAACGCTGGGTTGCTCGTAGTGCGCAACTCGTCCTCCTGGGCGTGCTTTGCGCCGTCTCCGGTACAACGACCGAACCTGCCGGTCGGTTCCCCACTGGTAAAAGCGACTTTACCCGCTTGGCGGCAGTCGCTTTCGTCCTGCCCGGAAGCTACGCCCGCGGGATAAACGATGAAATAACGATCACTCACCGTCGCAACCTTTTGCGGGTGTGGCCGCGGGTGCTCGGAAACTCCTGGAATGGCCGCTGCGCTGCGGCCGAACGAGTGGGGACACCTTCGGATCTCCCCGGAAAATCGCTGCCCGTAATGAGATCGATTACACCGTATGACCTCTTGTAGTGACCGCGTGTGATCGAAAGGATGCGCCTGGGTGTCCGCGTGCCATGCCGGGGGGCTTTCACGCCGGTCAACGCCGAATCGCAACGAGGCGTGCCGGAGCGCAGCACGCCGATGCCCTGATCTCCCAGACCTGAGACTGGAGCTTGCATGCGCACGTTCAGGAAGTTGCTCACAGCGGTGGTGGGTTCCGCTGTGCTCGCCAGCGGGTTGCTGGCGACCACGGGAACGGCCATCGCCGCGCCGGAGGAAGGAATCGGCCACGAAACCACTCCAGGACAGCCCTACGCGGGCAGCGAACGGGACCGGGACTGGCTGGGTTCCTACACCGTCGGCGGCAACCAGGTGTGGTGCGTTCGATTCGCGCTGAAGGCACCGGACACCGGCGAGCAGTACGAACCGGGCGACGAGCTGCTCACCAAGTGGGGCACCCCGCTGGCCGACGACGTCGCGGCGAACATCTCCTACCTGCTGCTGCGCTACGGCAACACGCAGAACCCGGACGAGGCGGCGGCGCTCGCGCACCTGCTGCACTCGTGGACCTCGGCTCCGCGCGACGAAGGCGACCTCGACCCGGGGCTGCCCTTCGACAAGATCGGCTACGACATCGACTTCCAGCTGGGCAAGCTCCCCCAGGGCGCCAAGGACGCCGTCGAGGAGCTGCGCGCCGACGCGGAGAAGAACCGCGGACCGTGGGAAGCCGGGCTGACCGCACCGGAGGAAGCACAGGTCATCGGTGAGGCCGCGGACTGGACCTTCGCGGTGAACCACCCGGACGGCACCCGCGTGACCGGTGTCCCGGTCAAGATCACCGCCACCGACGTCGAGGTCGAGGGCCTCAACGAGGACGGCACCATCACCACGCCGGACAACGGTGAGGCGCTTCAGCTGAAAGTGACGCCCACCGGGCCGAACCCGAAGCTGGAAGGCGAACTGGCCACCCCGGCCGACCGCCCCTACGTGCAGCAGGCCGTCGAGAACCCGGACGGCGTGCAACGCGTCGTGTCGACCGGCGGGGAGAACCAGATCAAGGTCGAGGACGTCACGACCGCGGTCACCGCGCCCGGCAAGGTCGCCGTCGGCAAGGTCGACGAAGAGAGCAAGGCCGGCATCGCGGGCGTCGCACTGCGGGTGAGCCTGCCCGACGACAAGCCCGCGCTGAAGCAGGACGGCACCGAACTCACCGGCCCCGACGGGCAGCCCGCGGTGGTCACCACCGGCGACGAGGGCACGGTGGAGATCGCGGACCTGCGCACCCCGCAAGAAATCAAGATCACCGAGGTGGCTCCCGCCCAGGGCTACGAGGAAGCGTTCGACGCGGCGAACCCGCCGTCGGTCGTGGGCACCGTCGAACCCGGCGGCACGCTGACGCTGACCGTGTCGAACAAGGCCAACACCCCCACCGTGCCGATCTTCATCCCGGCCGGTGACCCGGGTGCGAGCGGCTCCGTCGTGGCCGCCGAGGACACGGGCGCCCTCTCCCCCGGACTGCTCGGACTCGGTGCGCTGACGCTCACCGGGGCCGCCGTGGCCGGTGGCGTGGCGTGGCGCAAGCGGCTCGTTTCGGCGGGTGAGCGTTGATCGCGCAGCGGCGGCGCCTGCTCGCGCTGGTCCTGACCGGTGCGGTCGCGCTCGTGGCGGTGGTGGCCGTCGTGGTGGGCACCGTGTTCTGGAGCGGCGCTGAGCAGCCGGTCCGGGCCGCGGCACCGCAGCAGGCGGCTCCGGCTCCGGTGCAGGTCGCGGACCTGCCTCCGCAGCCGGTGCACATTGCGGCGGGTCAACCGCCGGGCACCGTCCGGTTGCCGCAGGGCGGCCAAGCGGAGCTGGTGCGCGAGGAGATCGACCGGTCCGGGACCCTCCCGGTGCCGGACGGCGTCGGCGAGGCCACTTGGTGGGGTGCCGGTCTGGACTCCCCGAAGGGCGCGACGGTGCTGGCCGGGCACGTCAACTGGAAGGGCGCCGTCGGACCGTTCGAGGAGCTGTGGGATTCCGCTCCGGACCAGCAGGTCACCGTCGTCGACGACGCCGGGACGGAGTGGCGCTACCGCGTCTCCGAGATCGTCACGCTGTCCAAGGAAGAACTGCCCGCCCGCGCGGCCGACCTGTTCGGCCAAGGCGGCGAGCACCGGCTGGTGCTGGTCACCTGCGGCGGCAGGTACGTAGGCGGCGACCTCGGCTACGACGAGAACCGAATCGTGGTGGCTACGCCGGTGTGATCTGCGTAGTGGCCGGGTAGCGGAACCTCAGCGGTCTTCTCGCTGCGGGATCTTTTTCCCGAGTGGGCTCCGCTCCGCGACGAGGGAAAAGGCCGTCCTCGCGAGAAGACAGCTGAGAACCCGCCGGTGGTTCGGCCTGCTGAGGTGGTCACTGCTCAGCGGCTTCGCCGCTGACAAGCTTCAGAGCAAGACGCACGAAAAGAGCGGGGTCCCTTTGTTGGGGACCCCGCTCTTCGTTGCTGTGGCGCTAGCGGCGCTTCTTCTGGCTCTTCTTCGCCGCGGCCGCCTGTTTGCCGGGGCGCTTCTTCTGCTGTGGGCGCCGGTTCACCGGGCGGCCCGCCTCGGTGCGCTGTCCGGCGCCTGCGGTGGCCTTGCCCGGGGAGGCGCCGTTGGTGCTCGTGGAAGCGGTCTCGTCGCCGGAGTCGGCCTCGTCCTCGTCAGCGTCCTCCGCCGCGTCCTTCTTGACCTGGCCCGGCTTCTGCCCCGGCTTCGGTCGCGGCACTTCCTTCTTCGCCGCCATCTCCTTCTGCTTCTCGCGCTCCTGCTCGCGGTCGATCTTGTTGCTCAGGAAGTGCTGCTGACCGAGCGTCCAGATGTTGTTCGCCATGAAGTACAGGACGATCGCGATCGGCAGCACCCAGCCGGAGAACAACGTGCCGACCGGCGCGATGTACATCATGAACTTGCCCATCATGGCCGTCTGCGGGTTGGCCATGGAGGCATCGGTCTGGCGCTTCATCGACATGCGCATCGTGGCGAACGTCGCGATGGACGCGATCACCATCAGCGGGATGCCGACCGCCATCATGTTCAGCCGCGTGGTGCCGAAAGCCTCGAGGACCGCGGCGGGCTGGGTCAGCCAGTTACCGAGCTTCGCGCCGAAGATGTCGGCGTTGATGAACGACTCGACCCCGGCCCGGTCGAAGATGTAGTTGTTCTGCTTGTCCGGCGCGAACCCGCGCAGCACGTGGAACAAGCTCAGGAACACCGGGATCTGCAGCAGAGCGGGAAGGCAGCCACCGATCGGGTTCACCCCGTGCTCGGACTGCAGCTTCTGCATCTCCTGCGCCATGCGCTGCTTGTCGTTCTTGTGCTTCTCCCGCAACTTCTGGATCTGCGGGGAGAACTTCGCCATCTTCCGGCCGGCGCGCATCTGGCTGATCGCCGGTTTGAGCAGCACCACGCGCAGCGTGAACACCAGGAAGAACACCGACAGTGCCCAGGCGAACCCGTTGTCCGGCCCCAGCACGGTGCCGAAAACCCTGTGCCAGAACCACAAGATGGCCGACACGGGATAGAGGATAAAGTCGAACACTCAACCACTCCTGGTCATCGCCCGGCAGTCATCCCCCGGGCCGCTTGCACGGCCGCGCCCGCCCTGTGCGCACCGGCCTCAGCCCTACCAGGGTGCCATGCCCGCAGACCCGAACGAGCCGCGGCAGGGCAATGCCACGGAACGTGACGGTACCGATGCGGAGCGTTCGCCTCATCCGCCACGTGCGCGCCACCCGTGCGCACCGCCCCCGGAACCGACCGGAGAGTGCGCGGACTCACTCCTCGGCGAGGACGTCCAGGACGAGCCGACCGTACTTGTCCAGCTTGTTCTGGCCGACTCCGCTGATGGTTCCCAATTCATCCAGTGTGGACGGTTTCTGCGCGGCGACCTGGCGCAGCACCGCGTCGTGGAAGATCACGTAGGCGGGCACGCCCTGCTCCTTCGCGGTGGCCGCGCGCCAGGCGCGGAGACGTTCGAACAGCGGTGCCGCCTCGGCGGGCATCTCCACCTGCTCGGCCTTGCCCGCCTTGGCGGGCTTCGGTTGCTTCGCGGGCTTCTCCGGTTCGCGGCGCAACCGCACCGACCGCTCCCGGCCCAGCACTTCGCCGCTGGCCTCGGTGAGCACCAACGTGCCGTAGTCGCCTTCCACGGCCAGCAGTCCCTGGGCGAGCAGCTGGCGCACCACGCCGCGCCAGTCCGCGTCGCGCAGGTCGGTTCCGATGCCGAACACGGTGAGCTCGTCGTGGCGGTGCTGGTCGACCTTGTCGTTGCGCTTGCCGAGCAGGATGTCGATGACGTGCCCGGCGCCGAACTTCTGCCGCCGCTCGTTCTGCAACCGGTACACCGCCGAGAGCAGCTTCTGCGCCGCGATCGTGCCGTCCCAGGACTCCGGCGGAGCCAGGCAGGTGTCGCAGTTGCCGCAGGGCTCGCCGTCCTGGCCGAAGTAGGCCAGCAGCTGCACCCGGCGGCACTCCACGGTCTCGCACAGCGCGAGCATCGCCTCCAGGTGCGTGCCGAGCCGCCTGCGGTGCGCGTCGTCGCCCTCGGAGTTGTTGATCATTTTGCGCTGCTGGACGACGTCCTGCAGGCCGTAGGCCAGCCACGCCGTGGACGGCAGCCCGTCCCGGCCCGCCCGGCCGGTCTCCTGGTAGTAGCCCTCCACGGACTTCGGCAGGTCCAGGTGCGCGACGAACCGCACGTCGGGTTTGTCGATGCCCATGCCGAACGCGATGGTGGCCACCACGACCAGCCCCTCCTCGCGCAGGAACCGGGACTGGTGCGCCGCGCGGGTCCGCCCGTCCAGGCCCGCGTGGTACGGCACGGCCGGAATTCCGTTCTGGCTGAGGAATTCCGCCGTCTTCTCCACCGACGACCGGGACAGGCAGTAGACGATCCCCGCGTCCCCGGCGTGCTCGTTGCGCAGCAGGCTCAGCAGCTGCCGCTTCGGGTCGTTCTTGCCGACGATCCGGTACTGGATGTTCGGGCGGTCGAAGCTCGCCACGAAGTGCCGCGCCTGCGTCAGGTCCAGCCGGGTCGCGATCTCGCCGCGGGTGGCCTCGGTGGCGGTGGCGGTCAGCGCGATGCGCGGCACGTCCGGCCAGCGCTCGTGCAGCATGGACAGCGCCAGGTAGTCCGGGCGGAAGTCGTGGCCCCACTGCGCCACGCAGTGCGCCTCGTCGATCGCGAACAGCGAGATGTTCCCCTTGTCCAGCAAGGACAACGTGGACTCGACGCGCAGCCGTTCCGGAGCCAGGTAGAGCAGGTCCAGTTCGCCGTTGAGGAACGCGGCCTCCACCGCGCGGCGCTCCCCCGCGTCCTGCGTGGAGTTCAGGAACCCGGCTCGCACGCCGACCTCGGTGAGCGCGTCGACCTGGTCCTGCATCAACGCGATCAGCGGCGAGACGACCACGCCGACACCGTCGCGGACCAGCGCCGGAACCTGGTAGCACAGCGATTTCCCGCCACCGGTGGGCATCAGCACCAGCGCGTCACCGCCACCGATGACGTGCTCGACGATGTCCTGCTGCGGCCCTCGGAACGAGTCGTAGCCGAAGACGCGGTTCAACACCCCCAGCGCGTCGGGCGCGGCAGGATCGGCGACGGGACTGCTCTGCGCGGAAGTCACCCGGCGATTCTACGAAGCCGCCAGCACACGAATCCCGGCCATCATGCGCCGGTGTGTCGGACGCCCGTCAGCTCCGCGTCTCGGCGGGCAGCGTCGCGTGCAACGTGAAGCCGCCGTCCTCGTCCACCTCGGCGCGCACCTCGCCGCCGAGCAGTTCGACCCGCCTGCGCAGGCCGTCGAGGCCGCGCCCCGCGCCCGGCTCGCCGGAGCCGCCCGGCCCGTTGCGGACGGAGACGCGCACGGCGTCGTCCGCGCCGCGCACCGACACCTCCGCCGTCGACCCCGGCGCGTGCCTGCGGGCGTTGGTCAGCCCTTCCTGCACCACCCGGTGCACGGTCCGGGCGAGGACGGCGGGCAAGCCCCGCTCCGCTCCGGTGTCGGTGAACTCCACCGCCTGACCGGCCTCCCGCACCTGCTCGACCAGGTCCGCCACGGACTCGGCCACCTCGGCGCCGGGCCGCCCGGACACCGAGTCGGGATCGTCGAGCAGCGCCAGCAACCTGCGCATCTCCGTCATGCCCGAGCCACCGAGCTCGCCGATGCGACGCCCCGCCTCCCGCGCCTCCGGGTCCGAGCTGCTGACCGCGAGCGCGTTGGCGTGCAGCACCAGCAAGGTCAGCACATGCCCGAGGTTGTCGTGCATGTCCGCGGAGAGCCGTTCCCGCTCGGCGGCCTGCTCCTGACGCGCCACCGCGACCCGCTCCCGCGCCAAAGCCTCGGCCCGATCACGCCGCGCCTGTCCGAGCCGCCGCGCGAGGACCGTCGCGATGCCGCCGAGCGCCGGGGCGATCGCGGCCAGCGCCGATCCCAGCCCCATCGAGCCCGGTTGCGCGCCCGCGAGAAAGGCGTAAGCCAGCACCGCCGCCGCGGACACGGCGAGTTTCCACCGCGCGTTCGGCCATTCGGCCACGCGCGCCGCCGACCAGGACAGCGCCAGCGGCACCCACAGCACCCCGCCCGCGACCATCAGCGGCTGCCACGGGGTGTCCAGCAGCAACATCAGCGCGGCCACCGCGAGCACCACCAGCAGCCCCAGCTGCGGACGAGCGCCGGAGCGGCCGATCACCACCGTCGCGGCGAGCTGCACGACCGCGCCGACGAGCAGCGACGGCACCAATCCACCCGGCGGCGCCGGATCCTCGGACAGGACCAGGTAGCCGAACGCCGCACCGAGCACCGCGGTCGTTAACGTGACCCAGAACAGCACGCGGTGCGCACGGCGGACCCGTGCCTCGTCGATCCGAGGCGCCGCATCGGTGGTGACCACGCGGAGAGAATAGGCATCCGCCTCCCCGCGACGGCCCGCTCACCGACTTTCGTCACCCGGGTTCACGACTTCCGTCGCATGCCGATTAGTTCAGCCATTTGATCTGGTCTGAACACCTCGTAGGCGATATCCGGCCCACCTACAGTGGAACTCCCTGTTGGAGGCGGAAGGCCATGACCATGGCGAAGCACCTCGAGAACGACGAATTCTTACGGCAGGCGGACCCGTTCCGGCGAGAACTGCTGGCGCACTGCTACCGGATGCTGGGGTCGGTGCACGACGCCGAGGACCTCGTTCAGGAGACCTACCTGCGCGCCTGGCGGGCCTACGACCGGTTCGAAGGCCGGTCCTCGCTGCGCACCTGGCTGCACCGGATCGCCACCACCGCCTGCCTGACCGCGCTGGAGAGCCGGGGCCGCAGACCGCTGCCCACCGGCCTCGGAAATCCCAGCTTGGATCCGCGGGAAGATCTGGTGGAACGCGGCGAGGTGCCCTGGCTGGAACCGGTGCCGGAGGCGATGCTGCCCGCCGGGAGCGATCCGGCCGACGTGGTGACCTCGCGGGAGAACACCCGGCTGGCGCTGGTCGCGGCGCTGCAACACCTGCCGCCGAGGCAGCGCGCGGTGCTGCTGTTGCGGGAGGTGCTGCGCTGGCGCGCGGCGGAGGTCGCCGAACTGCTCGGCACCAGCACCGCATCGGTCAACAGCAGCCTGCAACGCGCCCGCGCTCAGCTCGACCAGGTGGCGCCCGCGCCGGAGACCGTCAGCGAACCGGTCACCGCGCACCAGCACGCCCTGCTCGACCAATGGGTCGCCGCCTTCGAGGCGAAGGACGTGCCCACCATCGTCGAGCTGTTCACCTCCGACGCGGTGTGGGAGATGCCCCCGTTCACCGGTTGGTACCAGGGACCGGAGCCGATCGGCAGGCTCATCGCGAACCGCTGCCCCGCAGGCCCCGGAGACATGCGGCTGGTCCGCACCGACGCGAACGGCCAGCCCGCGTTCGCCGTGTACATGCGCGGCGGCGACGGCGATTACCAACCGTTCCACCTGCAGGTGCTGACGATGCGCGGGGAGCGGGTGGAGCACGTCGCCGCGTTCTTCGACACCTCCTTGTTCGAGACGTTCGGTCTGCCGGCGATGCTGCTCGCCGACACCCGCACCGCCCGCTGAGCTCGACGTGGGGACGCGGGTGCTCGGTGGCATCGACCTGATGGAACGCGCCGTGAGCTACTTGACGGGCGTGCTGCACGAGGTGCCCGCGGCGGCGCTGGCCGGCCCGACGCCGTGCGCCGAGTGGGACCTGCGGGCGCTGCTGGCGCACGTCGACGATTCCGTCGCGGCGCTCGGCGAAGCGGTCGGCGGCCGGATCGGCGTCGGTGCGCGGGCGCTCCCGGAGCCGGATCCGGCGACGGCGTTGCGGGATCGGTCCCGGGAACTGCTCGGGGCGTGGAACGCGGCGATCGACGTCGACCCGGTGACGGTGTTCGGCGCACCGGTGGCCAGGAACGTCGTCGTCGGCACCGGCGCGTTGGAGATCGCCGTGCACGGCTGGGACATCGCCCGCTCCTGCGGGCAGGACCGGGCGCTGCCGACGCCGCTCGCCGATGACCTGTTGCCACTGGTCGCGCTGCTGGTCGTCGACGCGGATCGGCCGTGTCGGTTCGGTGATCAGGTCCCGGTCGCGGCGGACGCGGACGCGTCGACGCGGCTGTTGTGCTTCCTCGGGCGGGATCCGCGATGAATTCCGGCCGTGCGAGCGGTCCGCACGTGCGACGGCCGCACATCCGCTGGGGGTGATGTGCGGTCGTCCCCGGCTCAGCCGGTGAAGTCGGTGAGCCGGGCGGCGACCTCCTCCGGAGCGGGCATCGCGGCGATCTCGGCGGCCACCCGCTCGGCGACCTCGCGGTACTGCTCGTCGTCCAGCAGGTTCCGCGCCGCGTCGTGCACCGCGTCCGCGGTGACTTCGGCGCCGAGCAGCGTCGCTCCGCCGCCTGCCGAGCTGATGGTCTCGGCGTTGCCGAACTGGTCCGCGCCCTGCGGCAGGAACAGCTGCGGCAGGCCCGCGCCCAGCGCGGCGAGGGTCGTACCGCTGCCGCCGTGGTGCACGACCAGGTCGACGTGCTCCAGCAGTTCGGCCTGCGGCACCCACGAGTGCGCCGACACGTTCGCGGGCAGCCCGCCCAGCGCGTCGGCCGCCACGCTCGGACCGGCCGCCACGATCACGTCCACGGCTAGGGCCGCGAGCCCGCCGATCGCGGCGCGCAGCACCACCGGGTCGCCGAAACCGGTGCCCAGCGTCAGGTACACCAGCGGTCGCTTCCGCGACTCCACGGCCTCCGGCGGCAGCTCGCCCCCGCCCGCGAACGGCACCGGTCGCAGCGGGGACCGCTCGACCGAATCGAGGAATTCGGCGTTCTGCAAGGAAGCGGGGAAAATGTCCAGGTAAGGATTTCCGACGGTGTGCAGGTCCCCGTCGGGCAACGTGATTCCGAACTCGTCGGCGACACCGCGCAGCGCCTGCTCGAAACCGGGGAAGTGCGCCGGGTTCTGCTTGCCGAAACCGTGGCAGACACCGGGAATCCCGGCGTGCCGGGCGGCGAGTGCGGCGCCGTGGTTGCCGGCCTCGTGCACCACCAGGTCCGGGGCGAAGCGGTCCAGCACCGGCAGCAGGTCGGCGGCGTACCTGCGCGGCAGTTCGGCTCCGAACGCGCGCACCACGAGGGAAACCCATTCGTCCGAGCCGGGCTCCGGCACGGAATCCCGTCCGGCGGCGGCGAATCCCGCACCGATGGGCACGCCCACCGCCTCGGTGCGCAGTGCGAGATCGTTCAGCGTCTGCTCGAACTGCTCGCCGGTGGCGAAGAGAACCTCGTGGCCCTGCGCCGGAGCGGCGCGAGCCAACGGGACCAGCGGGAACACGTGACCATGACTGGAAAGACTTGAGAACACAATTCGCACGAGACTGATTTTAGCCACCGCGCTCAGGTTCGCGAGGAATTCAGGACGAAGTGGCGCACCACATTCTGAAATGGCAGGGAATGCCCGATCGGTCCCGATTCGAGCCGGGGTGATCGCGACCCTCCTGCCACGATCACCCGGCCCCCAGAGTGGAACACCGCGACGTGGTCGCCGCGATGGCGCCGGCGAAGGTCAGGCCGAGGCCTGCTCCTTGTCCGGCAAGTGCACGAGAATCAGGCCGATCGAAGCGATGATCAGGTTCTGCAGCGCGGGCTGCAGACCGTTCCACTTCTCCGATTGCCACATCATGAACCATTCACCGCCGATGACGATGAATCCGCCGCCGAACAGCAGTACCTCCAACAACCAGCCGAAGCTGGCCAGCCGTCGCGCGCGTTCGACAGCTCGCGCGTCGGCGTGCGGGCGGACCCATGCGACGAACGCCGCGATGAGCACCACCGTGATCAAAACCTCCCATACGATCACCGCGATGTACGCGGCGGTCCCCAGTGCGGGATGCGTGATCGACCGCCACATCGTGCCGGACGATTGAAATGTCGTGTCCATTGCGAACACGTGATCCACGAACTCCGCATTGGTTCCGAAGTCCGTGAGGTTGCCGAAGGCGACCAGCCCCATCTGCACAGCGGTGATCGCCACCAGCACCGTGACCACCGCGCGCAGACTCCCCAACGTTGCCAGAAGACGCATGCGGCGGACTTTACTCATCGTTCCGGCGCCGAGACCGTCTACGTGCTGCTATCGCAATACTCCATGCTGGACGGCGACACGCCACGAACTACGGGAGGAACCACATGCGGGTGTGCCTGGTCTCGCACCGGTTGGGCGGGTTCGACGGGGTGAGCATCGAGGCCGCCAAGTGGATCGCCGGCCTCCGCTCCCTGGGACATCAGGTCACCCGAGCCGCTGGGCACTTCGCCGACCACGAACCGGGTGACGTCGAGGTCACCGGCATGTGGGCCGACCGTCCCGGCGGCGACCCGCCGCCCGTCGCGCACGAGACGATCCGGCGGCTCTGCGCCGATCACGAGCTGCTGGTGCTGGACAACGCCGGTTCGCTGTGGAGCGCGCCGGATGCCTCCGCCGCCTGGCAGCGACACGCGCTCGACGCCGATGTCCCGGTGATCCTGCGCCACCACGATCCGGCTTGGCAGGGCACTGCGCTGCGCGCCGTCAACGGCGACACCGTGCCGTTGCACCACCCGGCTCACCTGCACGTCCTGATCAACGAGCGGACCGCTCGCGAATTCGCCGTCCGCTGGCCCGAACTGGACCGGACCGGGGCGCTGCACGTGGTGCACAACCGCGTCGACGTCGACGGGCTCGCCCGCGGCCACCGCGAGCGGACCCGTGCGCGGCTCGGGGTCGGACCGGACGAGCTGCTCGTCGTGCACCCGGCTCGTGTCGAAGGGCCGAACAAGAACGTTCCCGGCGCCGTCCGGCTCGCGAACGCCCTCGATCAGGAGTGGGACCGTCCGGTGCGCTACTGGCTCACCGACGACACCCCGGCACCCCCCGGGCCGCTCGCCGACGCGCTCGCAGCCGCGCCCGGCCCGCTGCGCGGGCACGTCGCCGAGCAGGCGGACATGTACGCGGCGTCCGACCTGGTGGTGCTGCCCTCGACGTGGGAAGGCTGGGGGTTGCCGGTGGCCGAGGCCGCGGCCGCTCGACGGCTGGTCGTCGCGGGTCCCTACCCCGTGCTCGACGAGCTGCGCGCCCTCGGCCTGCGCGTCCCCGGCCCCGACGACGTGCCGGACATCGCCGGGCTGCTGCGCGACCCCGATTCTTCGGCGGCTCTGCTCGCGGCCAACCACGCCGCTGTGCGCAGCCACCTCGACGCAGCCGACCTCCCCAAGATCCTCACCGCCCTCATCCACTCCGCGATCAAGAGGTGAACGGCCCCTTCGACCAATAGGACCGGTCAAACGGGCCGTTCACTCCAGAAACATCAGCAGGTGACTGTCCCCTTCGACCGGCCGGATCGGGCCAAGCGCCGCAGCGAGGTGACGCGGCAGATGATCACGGGCGGCGTTCTGGGGAGAATGGGCGCATGCCTGAGATCTTCGTGGTGCACCGGCGCGACCCGGACAACATCGGCGACATGGCCTGCCCGCCGTCGAACCACCTCGACCACTTCCCGTGGCTGTCCGACGCCACCACGATCGACATCGAGCACGACATCCCCCGCTACGCGGACCGGCTGCGGCACGCGCACGTCATCTACGGCGGCGGCGGACTCATCGGCACCGGCTTCTTCGACCGCCAGCTCGACCGGTTGCTGGGTCTGCGGCCGCCGAAACTGGTCGTCTGGGGAGCCGGGCACAACAACAACGAACAGCACGACATCACCGAACCCGGCTACCTCGACCGGTTCGACCTGGTCGGACTCCGCGACCGGCCGCGCCCCGGCGGCTACGAGTGGGTGCCGTGCGTGAGCGCGCTGCTGCCGAAGCTCGCCGATCCCGGCGAACCCCGCCACGAGATCGTCGCCTACCGGCACCGCGACCGAAAACTCCCGTTCCCCGACGACATCGACGGGCTGCCGCTGCTCACCAACCAGCACCACGACCTGGCCGAGACGCTGGACTTCCTCGCCTCCGGCGAGACGGTCCTGACGAACTCGTACCACGGTGCCTACTGGGCGACCCTGATGCGCCGCCGAGTCGTCGTGGTGAATCCGTTCGCCTCGAAGTTCTTCGGCTTCCACCACCGAGTTCCCGTCGTGCCAGGGGATTCGTGGCGCGAAGCGCTCGCCGACACCCGGACCTACCCCGACGCGCTGCGGGAATGCCGGGACAAAGTGCTCGACTTCGGCGAGCGGGTGCGGGAGCTGTTCGGCCGCTGACTCACTCGCACGGCGGGTCGTACGGGATCTGCGGGATCGTCTGCTCCCACTTGTCCTTCGGCAGCGCCCCGCGCGTGGCGTCGCAGATCCGCTCCAGCGCCCGATCGGCGTCCAGGTCCCACAGGTAGGCGGTGTTGTCCCCGCTGGCCGAGGCCACGATGCTCCCGTCCGGACTGAAGGCCACGGTGTGCACCATCGCCCGGTGCTCGTTGAGGGAGAGCCCGATCGGCTCTGCCCGCTCCCGGTCCTCGACGTCCCACAACCGGGCCGTGCGGTCCTCGCTGCCGGTCACCAACGTCTTGCCGTCCGGGCTGAACCTGGCCGACTTGACGTTCTGGGAGTGCCCGACCAGCGGCGAACCGAGCTCCCTCGGGGCCTCCGGGTCCTCGATGTCCCACAACCGCGCCGTCTTGTCACCGCCCGCGGTGGCGATGGTCCGCCCGTCCGGGCTGAACGCCAAGGTGAGCACCGTCGAGTGCCCCGGATCCCATCCGTGCACGAGCACGGGGTGGTCCGGGTCGGCGACGTTCCACAGCCGGACCGTGCCGTCGCTGCTGCCGGTCGCCAACATCGTGCCGTCCGGGCTGAACGCCGCCTCGTTGATGTAGCCGCGATGCCCGAGCAGCGGCGTGCCCACCCGCACCGGGTGCGCCGGGTCCTCGACGTTCCACAACTGAGCGCTGAGGTCGTCGTTGCCGGTGACCAGCGTCCGCCCGTCCGGGCTGAACGCCACTTCGCCCATGTACCGGGTACCGACCGGCAGCGGCTCGCCGAGCGGTTCAGGCGCCGCCGGATCGCTCATGTCCCACAACCGCACCGTTCCGGCCCCACCGCCGGTGGCCAGCACTCGGCCGTCCGGGCTGAACGCCGTCGCGTACACCGACCCGACCGGCCCCTCGTAGACCTCCAGCGGTTCGCCCAGCGGCCGCGGCAACCGCGGATTCGAGGTGTCCCACACCCGCACCGTCCGGTCCTCGCTGGCGGTGACCAGGATCCGCCCGTCCGGCCGGAACAACGCGTCGTTGACGCTCGCGGTGTGCCCGCCGAGAACCCGATCCGGCAACGACCACAACCGCACGGCACCGTCGTCGCCGCCGGTGGCCAGGGTGTGCCCGTCCGGGCTGAAGCCGACCGCGAACACCGTGCTGCTGCCCGCGCTGAGGTTGTGCCCGATCTGACTCGCGTTCGACGGGTCCGCCACGTTCCACAGCAACGCGGAGCTGTCCGCGCTACCGGAGGCCAGCGTCCGCCCGTCCGGGCTGAACTTCACCGACCACACCGGCCCGTCGTGCCCGATGAGGGCGGGTCCGAGTTGCCGCGCGCGCACCGGGTCGTGCACGTCCCACAACCGAATCGTCTTGTCCACGCTGCCGGATGCCAGCGTTCGGCCGTCCGGGCTGAACGCCACCGAGTGCATGCCTTCGGTGTGCCCCTCCAACGGCTTCCCGAGCGAAACCGGCCGGGCCGGATCGGCCACGTTCCACAACCGGATGGTCCGATCGTCACCGCTGGTCGCCAAGGTGCGTCCGTCCGGGCTGAACGCCAAGGTCCGCACCTGCTCGGTGTGCCCCTTCATCGGGGCGCTCACCGGGACGGGATGCGCCGGGTCGGCGACGTTCCACAGCCGCGCCGTCCGGTTCTCGTTCGCCGTGGCCAACGTGCGGCCGTCCGGGCTGAACGCGATCAGGTAGATCGTGCCGTCGTCGGCGGTGACCGGCGGACCGAGTTGCTTCGGCCGAGCGGGGTCGACCACGTCGTAGAGCCGGACCATGTGGTCGTCGCCCGCCGCTGCCAAGGTGCGCCCGTCGGGGCTGAACACGGCCGAGGTCACCCAGCTGCCGAAACCCCGCAGCGGCGGTCCCAGCGGCGTCGGCCTGCTCCGGTCGGACACGTCCCACAACCGCACGGTCCGGTCGTATCCGGCGGTGACGAGCGTCCGGCCGTCCGGGCTGAACGTCGTCAGGTAGATCGAACTCGTATGCCCGAACATCGGCGTGCCCAGCGCGGAGTTCTGGGTGGACAGCACCCGGCTGTCCACCGCCGGGTCGTCCGGGCGCAGCCGCGTGGCCACCAGGTTCAGCTTCGCCGCCGCGGAGGGATCGACCTCCTGCAACCGGTCGGCCTGCGCCAGCACCTGGCGGAACTCGGCGTCGTCACGCGCCCGCACCGCCAGCACCGCCGCCACCGCGGCCACCGCGGCGAACACGCACACCGCGGCCGCGGTGCCCCGCTGGAACCAGCCCACCCGGCGCCGGTGCCGCAGCGATGCGGCGAGGAAGTCGTGGCTGACCGCGGACAACTCCGCCGGATCCACCTGTTCGGCCCAATGCCCGGCGTTCTCCAACCGGGCACCGCGGTAGAGCAGCGACACGTCCCGGTTCTCCTGGCGCCACGCCTCCGCGTCGCGCTCCAGCCGCTGCCGGGCCAGGTTCCCCGCGCGGTCCTGGTCGATCCAGCCGCGCAACCGGGGCCACGCGTACAGCAGCGCCTCGTGGCTGATCTCGGCGGAATCCGAGTCCAGCGTCACCAACCGGGCGGTCGTCAGCACGTTCAGCGCCCGCCGGGCCGCCTCCCGGTGCTCGGCGTGCTCGACGATCTCCGCGTACGTCGCGCGCCTGCGGGTGTCCTGGGTGTCCTCGCCGACGTGCACCAGCCGCAGCAGCACTTGCCGTGCCGCCGCCTGCCCGTCCTCGGCGAGCTCCGCCCACGCACGTTCCGCGGTGGCCGCCACCGCTCCTTGGATGCCGCCCGCCGCGCGATAGCCGGCGATGGTGAGCTTGCCGCTCTGCCTGCGCTGCCAGGTCACCAGCAACGCGTGCGACAGCAGCGGCAGCGCACCCGCGTCGTAGGCCCGCTGCGCCGGTTTGCCGTAGGCGCGGCCCACGCTCACGCCGAGGTCGCGCAGCAGCACGTCGACCAAGCCCGGTTCGATCTGCAGGCCGGTGGCCTTCGCCGGTCCGGTGATGGCCTTGCGCAGTTCGGCCACTGTCATAGCGCCGAGCACCATCTGGCGGTGCTGCAAGGCGTCGGCGAGTTCGGGAAAGTCCAGGCACCGCGCGTAGAAATCGGCCCGTAACCCCAGCACCACCAGCCCCGGCGAGGTGCCGCCCGCGAATCCCGTGGTGCAGCAGGCCTGCAGGACCCGCACGAACAGGGCGCGCCGGTTCTCGTCCCGGCACACCGTGAACGTTTCCTCGAACTGGTCCACCACCAGCACCAGCCGGGCCTCGTCGCCGACCACGTCCCGCACGTGCCCGGCGACGGCGTCGCGCACGGACTCCGCGAATCGGAAGTCCTCGTCCGAGTTCTCCTCGCCCGTGCTCGCGGCGCCCCCGTCCGCCTCGTCGCGCTCGGCGGCGGCGAGGACCTCGTTGAGTTCGGGGATCAGCTCGGTCAGGGACTTCAGCGGATCCTCACCCGGAGTCATGGTCCGCACCGGCCACGACGACGAACCCTGCTCCGCCAGCGCGCCACCGGTCAGCGCAGGCAGCAGACCCGCCCCCAGCAGCGAGGACTTCCCCGCTCCCGAGGCGCCGACGAGCATCGTGATGCCACCGTCGTCGGCCGCGGTGGCGAGGCGTTCCACCAGGGTGGTGGTGGCGCGTTCACGCCCGAAGAACCAGCCGGAATCGCCCTCGTTGAACGCGGCCAGCCCGCGATACGGGCAGAGGCCTTCCTCCGCCGCCGCGCTCTGCTCCGGCTGAGTCCCGTTGGTGCCGCGCGCACCCGTGCCCACCGGCGCCTCCGGTGTGGCCAGCGGGCTGGTCAGCGCCTCTTCCCACCGAGCGCGCCACACCGCCAAGTCGTACAGTCCGTCGACCGGGGGCTGCGGCTGGTTCTTCCGCGCCTCACCGATGAGGATCTCCAGCACCACCGACAGGGCGGCGAACCTGGCGGGCACGTTGCGTCCCCGGCGCCAGTCACTGATGCGCTGGGCGGTCGACCGGATCGGCCTGCCCCGTTCGTCGAGCCGCCGGACCCGTTCCACGGCATCGGCGACCCGCTTCAGCGGTGGGTCGCCTGCCGTCACGTACAGCAGGGCGAACCGCTCCGCGAACAGCGCACGAGTGCCGGTGCCCGCCGCCGAAGTCCCCGCATTCCGGTCCGTCATCCCCGTCCTCCTCCGGTCCGGATCCGGACCGGAAAATCCGGTACCCGCCGTTGAGCAGGTACTTCACCGAGTCCCGGACGTCGGCTGGCCCACGTCCGCCCCGTTGCCTGACATGCTCTGACCCATGCTGCGCCGAACGGGCCACGGACGGTCGAGCGCGCGAATCGTCCGAAGGATCCGGACAGCATTCAAGTGGCGGGAGGTGTGCCGCTGAGGTGACTGGGGGTTTCGTCAGCGGCACACCACACCACATGCCTCGCCGAAAGCAGGCGACGTCCGACCCGTCACGACCCGATTCGAACCGACCGCTCTCGACGATCACGAGAGTACGCGGGGATACCCCGACCACCCACGGTGGTCGGGGTATCCCCGTCACGCCTGGAACGGGTCTTGACTCGAACGCCGACACCGCACCGCAGAATGACGGCGGCCGGTCGGCCGCCACAAGTGCTTCACTTGGAGTAATGGTGTTTCCGGTTCGGCGCGCATCGCGAGCCACCGCCGCAGCGGCGAGCCGGCCCGCCTCGTCCGGGATCGTTCCAGCGCGCGGCTTCAGCGGCCCGGCGCGATCGGCGTTGCCGGATCACGCCGCACAGCACGGCTTCTCTTCGCCGAACCGCGCCGTCGCGATGGACGCGCGGTTCCTGGTGCCCCCGGTCGGGATCGAACCGACACTCTGACGAGTTTAAGTCGTCTGCCTCTGCCAATTGGGCTACGGGGGCTGGTCCTCAGCTCGCGCTCGGGAGCGCTCGCCTTGGTCGTCCGGGCGGTGGACCGGGTCGCCGGCTCGGACGCACCGACTCTGCACCTGGTTCCCGGTGATCGAACACCGCCGAGCAGAGCAAGTCGTGTTCCGGTCCGCCCACGGCGCTCATCGATCCCACCTCGGTGCCGCGGCGGATGCGGCGAGGTGGTCGAACCGCTCCGCGACCCAACCGTGCACTGCCGTGGAGACCGCGTCGTCCTGCGCGCGGTGCTCGAACCAGCGCCAATCGCAGTTCACGTTGACCTCCAGGAACTCGTGTTCAGAGCCGGTCGCCAACAGGTCGATCGCGGCCACGTGCAGCCGCCAGAACCGGCACAACGCCAATAACCGCGTCACCAGTCCCGGGGGCGGTTCGATGCGTTCCACGATCACCGAATCCGGATCGACCCACAGCTGCGCCGGATCGAGCTTGTCCACCCGGTAGGCGATAACCTCGTCACCCACCACGAACGCGCGGATCTCGTGTTCGGCGTCCACGTACTGCTGCACCAGCACCGGAGCCGGCTCCCTCGCCTCAGCGGAGTGCCGAATGTCCAGCGGGCGCGGGAAAAGACCGCGCAACGCGCCGGGTTCCGGCTCCAGCATGTGGTGTCCGGCGGTCTTGACGATGCAGCGGCCACCGCCCGGACGGCTGCGGCCCGGCAAGGTCGTCACCGCGGTTCGCGGCACCCGGAAACCGAACGAGGTGGCGTCCCGGAGCTGGGTGAGCCGATCCAGGTGCGCGCTGGAACGCACCGGGTTGATCTGCTCCCAGTCGGCCCGGCAGGACAGCCAGTTCGAGACCGCGCGCCACTGCTCACGGACGTAGGCGCCGTGCACCGTCGTCGGGTCGACCGGGAGCGCAGTGATGTCGAAATGCCGCCGCCACACCACGATCGGCCGCAGCAGCCAGCGCTCGAACTCGATCAGCGGTGTGTCGGTGTAGACGGTGAGCGCGATGTCCAGGCAGCGGTCGGCGTCGATGCGCACCAGCCGGATGCCGCGCTCCGCCAAGGCGAGCGACAGCTCGTTCATCTCCATGTCCGCGGCCCGTGCCAGCACCAGCACGCACGGGATCGGATCACCGTCGCCATCGTTGACCAGGTCGGCGCGGTGCACGCGCTCCTGGAAGTCAAGGCTGGTGTCCTCGGAGCGGAAGAAGTAGTCCTGCCCCTGCAGCAGCAGCGGCCCCGGACGGAAATCAGCCGTGGCCGGTCCAGGAGCGGGACCGAACGGGTGCGCGAAGTCGTCCGCCCCCTCGGTCATAGCCCCAGTCCTCCTGAGCTGCCGCGATCATCCGTGGCCGGTGATGCGGGTCGGCGTCAATCGTCCTTCTTGCGGAACACCTCGGATGCGGCCTGGTACTCGGCCGCGAAATCAGCGAGCGGGCCGTCCTGCACTTCGCCGCTGCGCAGCAGAGCCGCTAACTCTTGGAGAGTCAAAGGATTCACCCCTTCCCCACTTGAGGCATCCTTTCAGGTGACGACGCCCCGTCAGTCTTCGATTACTCGCTACTCATTGTCAAGGGTAGCGGGTCACCTGATCGCCTGCACGGAGCAGTCCCCACTCGGACGCGAATCACCGCGTGCCCTGGAAGCACGCGGTGATCACTCGGAGTGCCGAATCAGCTAGCGGCTGCCCGTTCGAAGTCGGCCTTCGGGTCCTGGATCTGACCCATCGACACGGCTTCCCGCTTGAACAGGAACGCCAGCGTCCAGTCGATGACGATCCGCATCTTGCGGTTGAAGGTGGGCATCCGGCTCACGTGGTACGTGCGGTGCATGAACCACGCGATGAAGCCCTTGGCCTTGAAGCCGTAGACGTCGGCGACACCCTTGTAGAGCCCGAGGCCCGCCACCGAACCGGCGTAGGCGTGGCGGTACTCCTTGGTGGGCTTGTTGCGCAGGCTGGCCAGCAGGTTCTTGCCCAGCTGGTTGGCCTGGCGAACCGCGTGCTGCGCGGACGGGGCGCAGGTCGCGTTCGGGTCGTCGTCGACCTTCGACAGGTCCGGGACCGCGGAGCAGTCACCGGCGGCCCACACGCTCGGCAGGCCTTCGACCTGGAGGTGCGAGGTGGCCTTGACCCGGCCGCGCTCGTCGAGCGGCAGGTCGGAGTTCTTGAGCACCGGGTTCGCCTTGACGCCGGCGTTCCACACCAGAGTGTCGGTGTCGAACTCGGTTCCGTCGGAGAGCATGGCGTGCCCGCCTTCGACGGACTTCAGGAAGGTGTTCAGGTAGACCTGAATTCCGCGCTCTTCGAGGGCCTTGACGACGTAGACGCCCATCTTCTCGCTGACCTCGGGCATCACGCGCCCAGCGGCTTCAACGAGGACCCATCGCATGTCTTCCGGCTTGATGGACTCGTAGTAGCGAGTGGCGTAGCGGGCCATGTCCTCCAGCTCCGCCAACGCCTCGGCACCGGCGAAGCCGCCGCCGACGAAGGTGAAGGTGAGCAGCCGCTTGCGCAGCTCCTCGTCGGAGGTGTTGGCCGCGGCGTCCATCTTCGCCAGCACGTGGTTGCGCAGGTAGATGGCCTCACCGACGGTTTTGAGGCTGATGCCTTGTTCCGCCAGGCCGGGGATGGGCAGAAGTCGGGACACCGAGCCGAGCGCCACGACGAGGACGTCGTAGGCGAGCTCTTCTGGGCCTGTCTGCGGGTTCTCGATCGTCACGACCTGATCGGCGTGCTTGATCTCAGTGACACCGGCGGTGATCACATGGCACCGCTTCAGGACTCGTCGCAGTGGCGCTACCACGTGGCGAGGCTCGACCGAGCCCGCGGCCGCTTCCGGTAGGAAGGGCTGGTAGGTCATGTGCGGCTGAGGGTCGACCACGGTGACGGAGGCTTCGCGCCGCCCCAGCTTCGACTGAAGCTGAAGCGCCGTGTACATGCCTACATAGCCGCCGCCGAGGATGAGAATCCGGGTGGGTTCGGATTTACCAGCCATGCCCATATGGTCGCACCACTTGAGTGGGACACACTCCGCAGACCCCCCCTAATGTGACGCCAGTCGCGCGTGGCACTGATCACGATCAACAGGCTGTGCGCGGACGGCTGCGCTCGGTACGTGGCGGACGTCGAGCGAGAGGGCCGGAGTGATCGCCACCCTACCGACTTTTGCGGCCGGAAAGCCAACTCGCCGCAGCATCTCCCGTTTTCGGGCGACTTCGGCGACTGTTCGGCTTTCAGTGGCACTGACCAGGAAAATCAATGCCATCTTGATCAACTCGGCCACGGATTCGTCCGAAGACCACGCAGATTTTCGATCACAACACCAGTGGTCAGACGACCTGAACCGGTACCGATCACCTGACGCGGCAACATCGGCCACGAACACCGGTCACACCTCCGCGATGGCCACCCGTGGCCGACCCCCACGCAGGACTCCCCCGCCGCCGCGTTCGTCCATCAAAATCTCCTCCCCTGCCTGCACTTTCGCGGCCTCCGACATCTCCGACGGCTCGGCCTCCCCGAGCAGCGCAAGGCCCGCGAACAGGCGGCGCATCACCTCGGGCACTGCGGTGAGCAGCACAACCGGACGGGCGCACCTCAGCGCGGTCGCCGCAACGATTGCGTCCACTGTGGACTCGGTCCGCTCGTCCGCATCGGGACGTGACTGTTCGGCCTGATCACCTGGTCCGCGAGCCGAGCACTTTCCCGCGAGGCGAGCGATCTCCGAAGTCACGGGCAGCACCGCGATCCGAGCGAGCACCTCGTCGAGCGCCACCCCGGCCGCATCCCCGCGCAACACTTCGGCGAGCGTCACCGCGCTGATGACCACTCGCGCTCGGCGCTCGCGAACGATCTCCAGATGCCCGCGGACTCGTGCACCACCCGCGGCGAGGTCGGCCACCGCGGATCCGTCCAAGATCAGCGTTCCGCCCGCCGCTATTCGCGGTCCGCCCATGCGCACCTCGCCTCCGCCAACGCCGCCGCCGGAACCGGGCCGTGTTCGCCCTCCATCAGGTCGGCGAGCTCCGCGAGCAGGTCCAGCTCCAGCTGTCGCGCGACCGCGTCCGTGACGTACTGGCTGAACCCGCCCGGCCCGGCCCGGCGCTGCACCGCCGCGGTGAGGTCTTCCGGGATCGACACGCTCACCTTGCGCGCTCGACCCGACGTCCGGATCTCACCGGCCGCCGCGGGCAGCACGACATCGGCGATAACCGGCGGTGGATCCGCCGCCCGGTACCGGTCGAGCAGTTCCGCCAGCCGATCCGCCAATTCGGGCAACTTCCGCCCTTGCAGAGCAGGGGTCCGCGAGTCACCTTCGCCGTTCGTCTCCGCATCCATGACTCGATGCTACCGACAGTGGTAACTACCGATCCAGCGCTGAACCGGCAGACCACCCCATCAAGTGATCAGCGTCGACAGTGCCGTTCCGATCAGGCGGACGGCAGGATGTGACCGGTCTCCAGCAGAGTCTTGAGGTCCACCCGCACCTCCCCTGAGCAACCGCACGACCGATGGGCAACCAATCGGTTGCACGTCAACTCGCACACGCGTGCGGCCGGAGCGGACGCACCGAGTTCGCGCTGCTCGCCGGAGGAGTGCCGACCTCGAGCTGAGACCTGCCGGTCAGGTGCGCCTGGTCGCTGACGCAGCCGAGGCAGGCCCGTCCGCGCGCGAGGGGATCATTCGAGCCAGCTTCGCCGGCTGAAGTCCTCGTCCTCCTCCACTTCCTCGGGACGCGACCGGTTCGGCGGCCCCGCGGTCCGCTCCTGCTCGCGCAGTTCGGCGAACTGCTGCTCGCCGGTCTTGGCCAACTCGGAACGTTCCTGCTCGGAGAGCTTGTCGTAGTCCTCCGCACCTTTGCGGACCAGCGGGTCGAGCGCGGCCGAGAAAGCATCCGAGGTGAACGCGTCCCGAAGCCCCTGCTTCCCGGCCAGCACGTCGTCGACCAGACGCTTGAAGTTCGGGTCGTCGACCTTGTCCCGAAGCACGCCCAGCGAGTTCTTCAGGTGCTTCGACAACGCCACGTCGCCGCGCGCCACGTCGAGCGTGGCCTCGTCCTCTTCCCGCACGTCACACCCCCGGGTGGTTGTAGCCGGATTCGGGCAGTTCGTGCTGGTCCAGGTCCCGCAGCGCGGAGGCGTACCCCGCGACCAGGCCGACGAACCCTTGGGCGGCGTTCCACGCGATCGTGTGCGCCTGCAGCGCCTGACCCCATACCCCCATCGCCTTGGTCAAGGTCGCCGCGAACGCCGCCCCGGACAGGACCGGACCGATGACGGTCCAGCTGCTCGCGGCCGCGGCGGCGAGTTCCAGCCCCATGGCGATCAGCAGGTCCAACAACATCTCGAGAAAGCTCTTGATCGAGTTCGCGGCCTCGTACATGCCGACCGCCATGTCGTTGAACTGCGAGGCGAGCTGGCGCAACGTCTCTTCCTGCGCGCTGATCGCCTTGCTCAACTCACCGAAGTAGGCGGCAGCACCGTCGGCTGCGGTACCCGTCCAGTCGTGCGCGACCCCCTCCATCCCGGTGGTGTTGGCACGGGCGAACTCGACGTTGAACTCGGCCAAGTTCTCCAGCGCCACCCCGGCCTTCTGCACGGTTTCCCAGTCACCGGCGAACTGCTCGGCCACCCAGGCCCACGGGTTCGTCCCGCACACCATGTCCGCGGCCTGACCGACCCAGTAGGACAAGCTGATGTACTGGCTCGCCCCGAGCACGTTCTCGACCAGGTCGGGAATCGGATCGGACGGCGTCGGCGCGGTCAACACCGACGCAGGTGAATCCCCCATCGCGGAAACCTCTGATTCTCATTCGTAGGAGCGGTCGAGCCGCTCGGCTTGGTCGCTGTCGGTGTCCCGGTAGAACTGCGCGGCCTTGTCCACCTCGGAGGACGCGGTTCGCTGCAATTCCGCCAACTTCCGGTAGTTGGCGGCCAAGGCCGCCTTCGCGTCCTCTGCCGCCTCGACCGCCGTGACGAACATGCGCCCCTCGGAGTAGCCGAAACTGATCCACTCCTCGACGTAGTCGACGGCCTTGTTGGCGTCGCTGACGCGTTCACCAAGACCGCCGGCGAAGTCACCGATGCTCTTCGGATCTGCGGTGAAACCCATCTCAGCGCAGCACTCCTTCCCCCAGATGTGCGCTCCCGCGAGTGCTCGGCGGGCAGCCGCATCCTCGCGGGAAACCGCTTGGCGGCTGCTTTTTACCACACCGATAGAGTGAAATGTCCGTCTCGTCGTACGGGGGTCAACATGCGGAAGAACGAGCTGTCGGATCAGGTCAGAGTGCCGGCGCAGGTGGCGGAGACCCCTGGTGCGCTGCCGGGGCGCTGCGCTCGGCACGGGCGGGATTCGGCCCGCTCGGTCGATTTCGCCCTCCAGTCACGTGCCGAACCGCAAGGCAGCCGGGCCATGAGCGCCAACCCGCTCGGCATGGCGGGCAGGCTCGGTGAACGCGCGCGGAAGGTGCGGATCACCAAAGTGCGCGACTGGCCGCTGTGCACGACGTGCGCTCGGCAGCGGACCGCCGGTCTGGTGCTGGCGAACGCGCTGTTCTGGGGCGGGGTGGTGCTGATCGCGGGAGCGCTGGCGGCGCGGCTGATCACCGGGGTGCAGAGCCCTGCCCTCGGCGCGGCGTTGCTCGGCGGATTCTTCGCGGCCCTCGTCTCGGTCGTGCCGTTCGTGCTCGGATCGCTGCCCCGGATCACCGGCGCGCGCACCTCGGAGGACGGTTCCGAAGTCGTGCTGACGGCCCCGCACCCGGCGTTCGTCGCCGCGCTGCGCACCTCTGACGACCACTCCGCCTGATACGACCGCTGCCCCTGGCGAGGCCGTGGGGATCAGGACGAATCGATCGGCCGCCGCCGGCCGGCCTTCGCCACCGGTATGGACGCGATCGCGATCAGCCGAGCCCCGCCAGGTCTTTCGCCTGTTCCAGGACGGTGCGCAGCATCGCCGGCGTCATCAGCTTGGTCTGCACGTTGCGCTGGCTGACGTGGTAACAGCCGAGCAGGTGGAGATCTCGCCCGCCGTCGGTGGCGGGGAGGACGACCTGGGCGGCGTGCCCGAACTTGGGACGCGGCGCGGGCACCTGCCACGCCGCCGCCCCCAGCACCGGCAGCACAGCCTGCCAGCCGAAACCGCCGAGCACCAGCACCACCCGCACGGTCTCGCGCAGCAGCAGGAGTTCGCGGGCCAGCCACGGGCGGCACGTGTCGCGCTCGGCGGGAGTCGGCTTGTTCTCCGGTGGGGCGCACCGGACCGGTGCGGTGATCCTGGTGCCGCGCAAGGACAATCCGTCGCCGAGCCGGTGCGCGTGCGGTTGCGAGGCGAGGCCGGCGTCGTAGAGGGCCTGGTAGAGCACGTCACCGGAAGGATCACCGGTGAACATCCGGCCGGTCCGGTTCGCGCCGTGCGCGGCGGGAGCGAGACCGACGATCGCGATCGCCGCGTCCGGCGGGCCGAAACCGGGGACCGGCCGGCCCCAGTAGGTGTCGCCGCGGAACGCCGCCCGCTTCTCCCGTGCGACCCGCTCGCGCCACTCGACCAGCCGCGGGCACGCCGCGCAGTGCGGCACCGCGCCGTCCAGGTCTCCGAGGTCACGGGCACCGCGCGCCGCGGCGGCGGGGTCGGTGACGGGGTCGTCGATCAGCTCGGGGATCACGCGTTCACCGTCGCAGAATCCGCGTCGGCGCGCGGGTTCCGGCACGTAGAGTTCGGTCATGGCAGCCACCGAAACGAGCACCGGCGAAGCCGGGCAGGAAACGACGACCCCGGCGGAGCCGGCGGATGACCTGGTCAGCACGCACCACACGATCACCGCGGACGGCGGTGAGCTCTCCTACACGGCCACGACCGGCCGCATCGTGCTGCGCGAAGAGGCGATCACCGACGGCAAGTTCGACGGGCTCAAGGCGAAGGCCGAAGTCCACCTGACCTCCTACGTCGTGGACAGCGCCGAACCGCGCCCGGTGACGTTCGCGTTCAACGGTGGCCCGGGATCGGCGAGCGTGTGGCTGCACCTCGGGGTGCTGGGGCCGCGCAAGGTGGTGTCCGGGGACACCGGTTCGCTCGCCGCGCCGCCCTACGGGCTCGCCGACAACGCCGAAACCCTGCTGGCGCACAGCGACCTGGTGTTCATCGACCCCGTCTCCACCGGGTACTCCCGCGCCGTCAACGGTGGTGAACCCGCCGACTTCCACGGCTACCAACGCGACATCGAGTCCGTCGGCGAGGTGATCCGGCTGTGGACCTCGCGCAACGGGCGCTGGCTGTCGCCGAAGTACCTCGCGGGCGAGTCGTACGGCACGCTGCGCGCCGCCGCGCTCGCCGAACACCTCCAGGATCGCCACGGGCTGTACCTGAACGGGCTGCTGCTGATCTCGTCCGTGCTGGACATGGGCACGATCCGGTTCACCGACGGCAACGACCAGCCGTACTCGCTGTACCTGCCGACGTACGCGGCGATCGCGCACCACCACGGCAAGCACGGGGACCGGCCGCTGCGGGAAGTGCTCGACGAGGCGGAGAAGTTCGCTTCCGGGGATTACGCGTGGGCGCTGTCGCGCGGCTCGCGGCTGCCCGCGTTCGAGCGCGCCGACATCGTGCGGCGCACCGCGGAACTGACCGGCCTGTCCGAGGAGTACGTGGACCGGGCGAACCTGCGCATCGAGCACCTGCGGTTCTTCACCGAGCTGCTGCGTGACGACCGGCGCACCGTGGGCCGCATGGACGGGCGGTTCCTCGGCTGGGAACCCGACGCCGTCGGGGAGCGGCTCACCGACGATCCGAGCGTGTCCGGGATCATCGGCGCCTATTCCGCCGCGATCAACCACTATCTGCGCCAGGAGCTCGACTACGCGAACGATCTGCCCTACGCATTGCTGAGCAATCGGGTGCAGCCGTGGTCGTACAAGGAGTTCGAAGGCTCCTCGGTCTCGGTGGTGGACAAGCTGGGCGCGGCGATGCGCACCAATCCACATCTGCGGGTGCATGTCGCTGCCGGTTACACCGATGGCGCCACACCGTATTACGCGGCCGAACACGTGCTGGCCCGGCTGCCGATTCCGGAAGAGCTCCGCGCCAACATCGACGTCCGCTACTACGAAGCGGGCCACATGATGTACGTGCACGAGCCGTCGCGGCTTCAGCAGTCCGCCGACCTGGCCGAATTCATCCGCCAGGGCTCCTAGTCAGGTGCTCCGGGGCCGCCCTCCCCCTGAGCTCGGGCGGCCCCGGACCGCGTCGGAGGATCATTTTCGGCGACGATTCTTCACCTTGCGTGAAAATGCGATCACGAATTGCATCAAGCCGATTCGGTTGCACTTCCCCGCCGATGTGGCGGAAATCCGCCATGGTCCCGCCGGAGTGACCAACTCGGCATGGTCAAGATCGATTTTTTGTTGCAACATCAAAGGCATGGGCGAGAGCGAACGCACCGGACCATCTTCGATGCCTTCAGTTCCGGACACCGACCGTCCGAACTCGGCCCGCATGTACGACTACTACCTCGGCGGCTCCGCGCATTTCGCGATCGACCGCAAAGCCGCCGACGACGCGCTCGACGTCCTGCCGCAGTCCGCGGTCTACGCCCAGGCGAACCGGGCGTTCCTCGGCCGGGCGGTGCGGTTCCTGCTCTCCCAAGGCATCGACCAGTTCCTCGACCTCGGCTCAGGCATCCCCACCGTCGGCAACGTGCACGAGATCGCGCACCGCATCAACCCAGCGGCCAAGGTGAGCTACGTCGATCACGAACCCGTCGCCGTCGCGCACGCCCAGCGCATGCTCGCGGGCCAGTCGAACGTGACGATCACCCAAGCCGACGTGCGCGACCCCGAAAGCGTGCTCACCGCGCCCGGAGTCGCCAGGATGCTCGACTTCACGCGGCCGCTGGCGGTGCTGGCCATCGCGATCCTGCCGTTCGTGCCCGACGACGCCGAAGCACACGAACTGGTGGCCAGCTACCGCGCGGTGAGTGCGCCCGGCAGCTGGCTGGCGATCTCGCACATCTCGCAGGTGTCGGCCACCGACGAACAGGTCCGGGTGGCGCATGACGTGATGGCCCGGACGCCCACACCCGTGCTGTGGCGCGACCGGGACGCCGTCGAGAGCCTGTTCACCGGCTACCGGCTCGCCGACCCGGGCCTGGTGCTGTCCCCGCTGTGGCGCCCGGACAGCCAGATCAGCTTCGGCGAAGCCGCGCAAGCCAACGCCTACGGCGGAGTGGGGTTGCTCGACGGGTAGGTCGTCGGGGTCGTTTTGCTTTGGGGGTCGGGTGGCGGAACCTCAGTTGGTCTCTCGCTGCGGGATCTTTTTCCCTAGTGGCTCCGCCACGAGGGAAAAAGCTGTCCTCGCGAGAGACCAACTGAGAACCCGCTGGTGAGCGGCTTCTTGACGTGGGCTATGTGCTTCGCACATACAGGCACGGCCTCCGGCCGCAAAGCACGGCTTGCTTCGCTGCCGCAAGGCACGGCCTTCGGCCGCAAGGCACGGCTTGCTTCGCTGCCGCAAGGCACGGCCTCCGGCCGCAAAGCACGGCTACGCCGCAAGGCAGGCGGGGCGTTGCCCGCCCTTCGTGGGTTTCGCCGCTGATACGGCACAGATCAAAAACGGGTTCGCGCGGACACCACGCGGCGCCGGGCACGGGGAGCAGTCCCGTGCCCGGTGCCGTTCGTGCCGTGCCGTCAGGACAGGACGTGCGGGTGTTCCTCCGCGAAGTGGCAGGCCGACGGGTGATCGCCCAGCCGGACCTCCAGCTCCGGGGCCTTCTCCGCGCAGATGTCCTGCGCCTTCCAGCAGCGGGTGCGGAACCGGCAGCCCGACGGCGGATTCGCCGGGCTCGGCACGTCACCGGTGAGCCGGATGACTTCGCGCTTGCCGCGCAATGTCGGGTCCGGCACCGGGACCGAGGACAGCAGCGCCTGGGTGTACGGGTGCTGCGGGTGCTCGTAGATCTGCTCGTCGGTGCCGATCTCCACCAGCTTGCCGAGGTACATCACGCCCACCCGGTCCGACAGGTGGCGCACCACGCCGAGGTCGTGCGCGATGAAGACGTACGACAGGCCGAGGTCCTTCTGGAGCTCACCGAGCAGGTTCATCACCTGAGCCTGGATCGAGACGTCGAGCGCGGAGACCGGCTCGTCGCACACGATCACCTTCGGCCGCAGCGCCAGCGCCCGCGCGATGCCGATGCGCTGCCGCTGACCGCCGGAGAACTGGTGCGGGTACCGCTGGATGTGCTCCGGGTTGAGGCCCACCAAGTCCAGCAGTTCCTGCACCTTGCGCCGCCGATCGCCCTTCGGCGCCACCTCGGGGTGGATCTCGAAGGGCTCCCCGACGATGTCGCCGACGGTGCGGCGCGGGTTCAACGAGGTGTACGGGTCCTGCAGCACGATCTGCACGTCGCGACGCAGCTTGCGCAGCTCCGGGCCGTTCATCTTGAACATGTCCCGGCCTTCGAAGCTGGCCGTGCCGCTGGTCGGCTTCTCCAACCGCATCAGCACTTGTGCCAGCGTCGACTTGCCGCAGCCGGACTCGCCGACGATGCCCAGGGTTTCGCCCTTGTTCAGGTCGAACGACACCCCGTCGACGGCCCGCACGTGCCCGACGGTGCGCTGGAACACGACGCCCCGGTTGATCGGGAAGTGCTTGACCAGGTCCCGCACTTCGAGGATCGGCTCACTCACTGGTCATCAGCTCCTCGGCGAAGTGGCAGGCGCTGGTCCGGCCCGAACCCAGCTGGTGCTGCTCGGGCACCTGCTCGCGGCACTGGTCCTGGGCGCGCGGGCAACGCGGGTGGAACGGGCAGCCGCTCGGGATCTTCATCAGGTTCGGCGGCAGGCCCTTGATCGTCTCCAGGTCCTGGCCCTTGAGGTCCAGGCGCGGAATCGACCGCATCAGGCCCTCGGTGTACGGGTGGCCGGGCTGCCTGTAGAGCCCGTATGCGTCCGCGGACTCCACGATGCGACCCGCGTACATCACCACGATCCGGTCCGCGACCTCCGCGACCACGCCCAGGTCGTGGGTGATGAGGATCAGGCCCATCCCGCGGTCCCTGCGCAGCTCGTCGAGCAGGTCCATGATCTGCGCCTGCACCGTCACGTCCAGCGCCGTCGTCGGCTCGTCCGCGATGAGCAGTTGCGGGTCCAGCGCCAGCGACATGGCGATCATCGCGCGCTGCCGCATGCCGCCGGAGAACTGGTGCGGGTACTCCTTCACGCGCTGCTTGGCGTTCGGGATCTTGACCTGGTCCAGCAGCTCCACCGCGCGTGCCGTGGCGTCCTTGCGGGACATGCCACGGCGGGTGCGCAGCTGCTCGGCGATCTGGAAGCCCACCGTGTAAACGGGATTCAGCGCCGAGAGCGCGTCCTGGAAGATCATCGACATCGACTCGCCGCGCAGCTGCCTGCGCCGGTCCTCGGTGGCGGTGAGCAGGTCCTCGCCGTCGTAGCGGATCGCGCCGCCGGTGACGAACCCCGGCGGGGTGTCGAGGATGCCCATCACGGTCTGCGCGGTGACGCTCTTGCCGGAGCCGGATTCGCCCAGCACGGCCAGCGTCTCACCGGCGTTGACGTGGTAGCTCACGCCGTTGAGCACCTTCGCGACGCCGTCGCGGGTGCGGAACTCCACGTGCAGGTCCTCGACGTCGAGCAGCCGTCCGCCTGCGTTGTCGTCCTTGTCGGACACAGCGGTACCTCCTACTTCTGCTTCGGGTCGAGCGCGTCGCGGACGGCGTCACCGAGCATCACGAACGCCAGCACGGTCACCACCAGGAATCCGGCGGGGAACATCAACAGGTGCGGGGCCACGGAGATGTAGTCCCGGGAGTCCGCGATCATCACGCCCCAGGACACCACCGGAGACCGCAGGCCGAGCCCGAGGAACGACAACGTCGCCTCGGCTCCGATGAAACCTCCCAGCGCGATGGTCGCGTACACCAGCACCGGAGCCAGGCAGTTCGGCAGCATGTGCCGGAAGATGATCCGCGCCGGGCTCGCACCGAGCGCCCGCGCGGCCTTCACGTAGTCCTGCTCGCGTGCCGAGATCGCCGCCGAACGCATGATCCGCATCGCGATCGGCCACGACAGCACGGAGATCGACAGGATCACCAGCGTGATGATGCGCACCGGGTTCGGAATGCCCGTGGCGGGGTTCAGCGTGGTCAGGATGACGATGGCGCCCAGCACGAACGGCAGGCCGAGGAAGATCTCGGCGAACCGGGACAGCAGGTTGTCCAGCCAGCCGCCCAGGTAGCCGCCGATCAGCCCGAAGATCGACCCGATCAGCACGGTCGCGACCGTCGCGAGCACGCCCACGATGATCGAGGCGCGCGCCCCGTAGATGGCCCGCGCGTAGATGTCGCGTCCCTGCGTGTCGTAGCCGAACCACGCCTCGGACGAAGGCAGGTCGCGCGCCTTGGACAGCGCACCCTGATTGGGGTCGAGCGAGGTGAACAGTTGCGGGAAGGCCGCCATCACCAGCAACACCAGGATGATCGCGGAGGCCACGATGAACATCGGTCGCCTGCGCAGGTCCAGCCATGCGTCGCCCCAGAGCCCGCGGGGCTTCTCGGGCGTGGTCGCGGCCGGCTCGGCCTTCGCGGAGTCGTCGGTCAACTGCGTGGTGGTCGCGGTGGAGACAGTCGGTTCAGGCATATCGAATCCTCGGGTCCAGCACTGCGTAGAGCAGGTCGACCAACAGGTTCATCAACAGGTACACCAGCACCAGCAACGTCACGATGCCCGTGACCGTGGTGCCTTCCTTGGTGATCACCGCGTCGTAGATCAGGCCGCCGATGCCGCGGATGTTGAAGATGCCTTCGGTGACGATCGCACCGCCCATCAGCGCGCCCAGATCGGTGCCCAGGAACGTGATCACCGGGATCATGGAGTTGCGCAGCAGGTGCACGCCCACGACCCGGCGCGGGTGGAGACCCTTGGCGGTGGCGGTGCGCACGTAGTCGGCGCGCTTGTTCTCCATCATCGACGTGCGCATCAGCCGCGACACGTACGCCATCGACAGGCTGCCCAGCACGAATCCGGGAACGATCAGCTCACCCCAAGTGGCCTGCGAGCTGACGCTGGGCCGGATGATCCCCCATTCGGTGCCCAGCAGGACCTGCAGCACGAAGCCGGTCACGAACACCGGAAGCGAGATCAGGAACAGCGTGGACATGAACACCAGGCTGTCGAGGAAACCGCGTCCGCGCAGGCCGGCGAGAATGCCCGCGCCGATGCCGATCACGGCTTCGATGATCAGCGCGATGATCGCCAACCGGATGGTGATCGGGTAGGCGTTCGCGACGAGCTGGTTGACCGCCAGCCCCGAGTACGTGTCCCCGAAGTCGCCTTGCAGCAGCTGCCACAGGTACTTGAAGTACTGCACGTAGACGGGGTCGTTGAGGTTGTACTTCTCGGTCATCTCCGCGATGTAGGCGGGCGGGCACGGCCGATCGCCACAACGCCCCGCGAACGGATCACCTGGAAGCGCCCACACCAGGCAGTAGATGATGAAAGTGGTCCCGATGAACACCGGGATGAGCTGCAGCAACCGCCGCAGTACGTAGCGCCCCACGCCGAACCTCCTCTAGGACGCAGGCGGGTCCGGTCCGCGATTCGCGGACCGGACCCGCAGCAGTGTGGGATCAGGGGTTGAGCTTGACCAGTTCCACGTCGAGCTTCCGGTCGAAGCTGACGTGCACGTCGCTGATCCGGTCCGAGTAGCCGGACTGGGCCTTCTGGTTCCACAGCGGGATCGAAGGCATGTCCTTGGCCAGGATGTTCTCCGCCTCGCGGTAGAGCCGCAGGCTCTCCTCCTCGGTCGGAGCCTGATCGGCCCGGCTCATCGCCGCGTCGAACTCGGGGCTGGAGTAGCGCATGTAGTTCGACGAAGCACCGGTGCGGTAGACCTTGCCCAGGAAGGTCTCGGCCGCCGGGTAGTCACCGAGCCAGCCGAACCGGAACGGGCCGGTGTGCGCGTTCTCGTCGTGCATCTTCAGGAACTCGGCGAACGTCGGCACCGGGTTGAACGCGCACTGCACACCGAGGTTGGTGTTGAGCTGGTTGCAGATCGCTTCGACCCACTCCTTGTGCCCGCCGTCGGAGTTGGAGGTGATCGTCAGCGGACCGGGGAAGCCGCCCGCTTCGTCGAGCAGCTTCTTGGCTTCCTGCGGGTTGTACTCGCAGTACTGGCCGCAGCCACCGGACTCGTAACCCTTGATCGGGCCGCTGGGCACCCAGCCGGTCGCGGGCAGGTAGGAGCCCTCGAAGACGGTGTCGGTGATCTGCTTGCGGTCGATCGCCATCGACAGCGCGTGGCGGACGCGCGGGTCCTTGAGCTTCGGGTCGTACATGGGGAGCTGAAGCGCGTTGTTGCTCAGCACCTCCTTGTCCACGACCCGGTCCTGCAGATCGGTGCGCCACTTGTCGCCGACCAGCGCGGACGGCGGGACCTGGTCGACGAAGTCCAGGTTGCCCGAGACCAAGTCCTGGTAGGCGGTCTCCAGCTCGTTGTAGATGCGGAACTCGACGCCGCGGATCTGCGGCTTGTTCTGCCCCGCGTACTGGTCGTTGGCGACCAGCTTGATGTCGGTGTTCGGCTGCCGGGACTCGAACTTGAACGGCCCGTTGCCGATCGGGTGCTCCTCGAACGCCTTCGGGTCGGCGAAGAAGCTCTCCGGCATCGGTGAGAAGGCCGGGTAGCCGAGCATCGTCGGCCAGGTGGCGAACGGCGCGTCCAAGGTGACCGAGATGGTGTTGTCGTCCACGGCGCGCAGCCCGGACATCTCCTGGGCGGTCGGCTCCGGCGCCTCCTGCGGACCGGTGTCCCCGTCCGGGTCGGGCGGGCTGACCTGGTCGTATCCCTCGACCTGCTCGAAGAAGGAGGTCGTGGACTGGCCGTTGGGCGCGTAGGCGGCGTAGTTCCAGGCCTTCACGAAGCTGTTCGCGGTGACCGGACTTCCGTCGTGGAAGGTCCAGCCCGGCTTCAGCTTGATGGTGAAGACCTTGTTGTCCTGGGTGTCGATCGACTCGGCGACCTCGTTGTACGGCTCGCTGGTCTCCGGTTCGTAGCCGACCAGCCCGGTGAACATCGCGTCGACGACGTTGCCTCCGCCGGTCTCGGTGGTGTTGGCGGGAACCAGCGGGTTCTCGGGCTCCGTGGAGTTGACCGAGATGAAGCCCTCCTCGGTCGCACTGCCCCCGCCGCCGCAACCGCTGGCGAGCAGCCCGACCGCCAGCGGGACCGCCACACAGGCGGTCAAACGTCGCTTACGCATCAATACCCTCCCACTTCCACCCCTGCCCCGAGGACGATTCTTGGGGGCATCGCGCACGACGGAGTTGTTCACCGTCGCGATAGACGAGCGTAAACATATGTGAGAAACCCTCACCTGCGTTGCTCTGTCACAAATCTGTCACTTTCTGGTTCGATCCAGAAACCACGCTATCCACAGCCCGGAGGCGGGCGACCACACTGTGAGAACTAGCTGATAGACAGCGCGATTCCGTCGAGGATGTCGTGCTCTGAGACGGCGATCGCGCGGATCCCGGCGCGTTCGGCCAGCTCATCGGCGATGACCTTGACGACGAGCGCTCCGCCGCTGATCACGTCGACTCTCCCCGGATGCATGGAACCGATCGCGGCACGTTCTTCATGAGTCATCGTCAACAGCTCCGAAGTCGTTTCTTCGAGCTGTTTCTGGGATAAACGGGAAAGGTGAATTGCGACTGGATCGTAATCGGGCAAGTTCTGTGCTATTGCGGACAGCGTGGTGACGGTCCCGGCCACTCCGACCCAGGTTCGGGCACCCGAGGCGTCGACCGCCGCGAACGCCTCGTCCAAGATTCCGCGGGCCACCCGCTCGGCCTCGGCGACGTCCTGTTCGGACGGCGGATCGGTGTGCAGGCAGCGTTCGGTGAGCCGCACGCAGCCGATGTCGGCGGAGTGGGCGGCCGCGATCTCGGCCCGCGCCCCGTCCCAGCTGCCCACGACCAGCTCGGTCGAGCCGCCGCCCACGTCGGTGACCACGAACGGGCCGTCGGACGGGTCGAAGTCGCCCACCGCGCCGATGAACGACAGCCGCGCCTCATCATCGCCGGTGATCACCTCGGCGTCCACGCCGAGCGTGTCCCGGACCATCGAGAAGAAGTCCTCGCGGTTCGCCGCGTCGCGAGTGGCGGAGGTGGCGACCATCCGGACCCGCTCCACGCCCTTGCGCCGCGTGATCGCGGCGTAGTCGACGAGCGCCGCGCGGGTGCGCTCCAGCGCTTCCTCGTTGAGCTTGCCGGTCGCGTCCACGCCCTGGCCGAGCCGCACCACGCGCATTTCGCGGTGCACGTCGCGCAGGTCGTGAACACCGTCGAAGCTCGTGGTCACGTCTGCCACCAGCAGCCGGATCGAGTTCGTTCCGCAGTCGATCGCGGCCACCCGGGACATGGGTACTCCTTGCTCTGGTCCGTGCTTCCGGGCCGGCACGCCGACCCGTTCCTCGATCGGCGACCACGCTAGCGGCTGCCCCGAATCGATGTACGCGGACTCACCGATGGCGTGTCGGCCCCACCGGCCTGCAAGATCGTCATCGACCAGGGCGAACGTCGGCGACTCCTGCGCGGGCGGGTTTCTCAGCCCCGGCGGCGCGACTCCGGGGCGAGCTTCGATCACCTGATCGGATGATCACGAGGCGGGCTTGAACTCCGCGGGAACCTCGCAGGGCTCAAGCGGGCCGGATGCCGCGGACTCCACGAACACGACCTCGCCGGGCACCGCCGCGTGCGGATCGGTGGTCCCGGGTTCCAGCCGGGCGCCCGCGGATTCGGCTTGCTCGCGGGGAACGAACCGGCCCTCGTCGAGGTCGGTCGCCGCGCACCGGGACGGCACCGGCGAACCGGTCTCCGACGTCGTCGGAGTGCTCGGCTCGGTCGAAGTCGCGCCATGGCCCGACGGCTCTGGAGCCGGACTCACCGAGGACGCCGGCGGTTCCGAAGCGGTCGGAGTGCCGGCCGGTTCCGAGCTCGGCGCCGCCTCGGACGGGGGCTTCGCGGAGTCCGTCGAAGCGGGCGGAACCGGCTGTGATCCGGACGATTCGGGCTGCTGCGACCCCGGCGGCGTCGTGGCCGAACCTGACGGCTCCGGCGCGCTCGACGACGGCGGCGCTTCGGAAGCCGGCGGTCCGGACTGCGGCGGAACGCTGGTCGACGGCGGAGCATCGGACGCGGGCGGAGCGTCCGAGGACGGCGGCCGTTCAGCGGACGATGTTCCCTCGTGCGCGGGCTGCTGGCTCGACGAGACGTCCGGGGCCTCCGATCCGGGCGGCAGCGCCGGGTCCGCGTCCGGAGGCGGCGCGACCTCGGACCCTGCGGCCTCCGGCGGACGCACCGCATCCGCACCGGGCACCGGTTCGTCGTTCACCGATCCACCCGAAGCCCCGGGCCACGTGGGGCGCACATCTCCCGCCGGTTCCGGCGGCGCCGCCGCGGGCGACGGCGGCGTCAACGCCGACGCTCCCGAATCGAAGTCCTCCGGCGAGGCGGCCACCGGCTCCTCCGGGCGCGCGGCGGGCAACCGGCTGCCCGCCAGCACGTCGCGATCGTCGACCTCCGGCAGCGGCTCCACCGGCAGCGGGAACGCGCCGCCCGCGTAGGCGTCCGCCCAGCGCAGCACCGTGCGCACGTAGTCGTCGGAGTGGTTGTAGCGGAACACCGCCTCGGCGAGCGCGCGCGGCTCCCGCAGGTCGGCGTCGCCGTCGCAGAGGTACGCGCCCGAGGTGGCCGCCGCGTCGTGCACGTTGTGCGGGCTGAGCTCGCCGTCGTCGTTGCCGTCGATGGCGTACTTGTTCCAGGTGGCCGGGATGAACTGCATGGCACCGACGGCGCGGTCCCACACGGGGTCGCCGTCCAAGCTGCCGCCGTCGGTGTCCGGAATGGCCGCGACGCCGGGACCACCGCTGAGCCGCGGCCCGAGGATCGCCGCGGCGGTGGTGCCGTTGACGTCGATGTTCCCGCCGCGGGCGTGCCCGGATTCGATGCGGCCGATGGAGGCGAGCACCGACCAGTGCACCCTGCAGCCGGGGTGGGATCCGGCGAGCCGATCGGCCGCGCCGACGTAGGCGGCCATCATCGGTTCCGGGATGTCCAGGCGTCCACGCGGCGCGTCGTCCGGCGGGCCGGGCATCCGCTGCGGTCGTCCGACGAGGTCGAGCAGGTGCTCGCCGGGTTCTTCGGTCTGCGGAAGATGCCCGCTCGCGCCGTAGAGGCCGCCGCCGTCCGGAGAGGACTCGGCGCGGCCGTCGCGCACGGTGGGCGGCGGCAGTGAGAGCAAGGTGCTGGATGCGGCTACGAGGAGCAGCGTGGGGGTGAGCGCGGTCGCCGCGCGCCACCTGCGCCGATTTCGGCGACGAGCGGTGGGACGGGTGCTGCGAACTGCCACGGTTCCTCCAGTGCCCCCACGAGATCGTCCGCACTCGGGCATCGCCCCAGCGTTGGATCCGTCACCACCGTGGCACGAAGCGACGCGTTACGACTCTCGCGCTCACTCCATCGGGTGGCATTAATAGCAGGTTCGATCATGCGCTGTGATCGATCCTGAATGATCGAGCTACTTGGATCACGATGGAGCGGATCTCCGCTCGGGCGCTCATCGCCCGCGAGATCACGCGGCTACTCCTCGGTAGTCATCTGCCCTACGCTGCTCCGCATGATGCTCAGCGGCGAGCCTCGCTCCAGCAGCCCCGGCACCGTGGACCCGGACACCGGACGCTGGTCCACCCACCGCGTGACGAACCAACCGCCTCCCCTGGACGACTTCGACCCGCTGGCCTGCGACCCGGCGCTGCACGACGCGATCACCCGCTACGCCGGGGCCGAAGCGCTCGCCGGACTGCGCCTGCTCGCCGCCGAATCCGGGTCGGCCACCGTCCGCGAGCACGGCCGCGCCGCCAACGACAACCCGCCCGTGCTGCGCACCCACGACCGCTACGGCAATCGCGCCGACGAGGTCGACTTCCACCCGTCCTGGCACCGGCTGATGGAACGCGCCGTCCACCACGGCCTGCACGCCGCCCCGTGGGCGCCCGACGCCGGCCCCGGCGCGCACGCCCGCCGCGCCGCCGGTTTCTACCTCTGGTCGCAGGCCGAGGCCGGGCACGGCTGTCCGATCTCGATGACCTTCGCCGCCGTCCCCGCGCTGCGACACTCCCCGACGCTGGCCCAGCAGTACGAACCGGGACTGCGCTCCACGACCTACGACTTCGGGTTGCGGCCCGCCGCGAACAAGGCCGGGCTGCTGGCAGGCATGTCGATGACGGAGAAGCAGGGCGGCTCCGACGTCCGCGCCAACAGCACTGCGGCCGAACCGCTCGCCGACGGCACCTACCGGCTCACCGGGCACAAGTGGTTCACCTCAGCGCCGATGAACGACCTGTTCCTCACCTTGGCGCACACCGCGGGAGGGCTGAGCTGCTTCGTGCTCCCCCGCGTGCTGCCCGATGGCAGGCGCAACGAGATCCGGCTGCAACGGCTCAAGGACAAGCTCGGCAACAAGTCCAACGCCTCCGCCGAACTCGAATACACCGGCGCGCTCGGACACCTCGTCGGCGAAGAGGGCCGCGGGGTGCGCTGCATCATCGAGATGGTGTCGATGACGCGGCTGGACTGCGTGCTCGGTTCGGCGGCGAACATGCGGATCGCGCTGTCCGAAGCCGCCCACCACGCCCGGCACCGCAGCGCGTTCGGCGCACCGTTGGCCGACGCGCCGCTGATGCGGGCGGTGCTGACCGACCTGGCGCTGGAGTCGGAAGCGGCGACGACACTGGCGTTGCGGCTCGCGGCTGCGGTCGACGGGCAGGCCGACCCGGCCGAGCGCGCACTGCTGCGGTTGGCGCTGCCCGCCGCGAAGTTCCACGTGTGCAAGCGCGCCTCGACCGCGGTCGCCGAAGCGCTGGAATGCCTCGGCGGCAACGGTTACGTCGAGGAATCAGGGCTGCCGCGGCTCTACCGGGAAGCGCCGCTGATGTCGATCTGGGAGGGCTCCGGCAACGTCACCTCGCTGGACGTGCTGCGCGCACTGGAGAAGCAGCCCGAATCGGCGGCGGCGCTGCTCACCGAGCTCGACTCGGCTCGGGGCTGCGACGCCCGTTACGACGAGGCGCTGGTGCGGCTGCGCGCGGAACTCGCCGCGCCGAGCCCCGTGCGCGCCCGGCGGCTGGCCGAGCTGATCGCGTTGACCTTGCAGGCCGCGCTGCTGCTCAAGCACGCTCCGAACGCGGTCGCGGACGCCTTCGTGGCGACCCGGCTGGTGCCGGACACCGGGCGTTCGTTCGGCACCATTCCGGACGGTCTCGGTGTCAGCCTGCTCGACCGGATCACGCCGGCGACCTGATCACGCGTCGTGCGCCGTCATGGCCGCTGTGGCGTTCACCGACCGAGATCGGTGCCGGGCTGCTTCTCCGGCCAGCGGCTCTCGATGATCTCCAGCGCCTCGTCGCCGAACGGGTTCACGCCCGGCCCCTTGGCCAGCGAATGCGCCACGTGGACGTGCAGGCACTTCACCCGGTCCGGCATGCCGCCCGCGGTGACCTGGGTGCCCAGGGACTCGATCGCGTCCCGTTCCGCCAGGTAGGAGTCGTGCGCCTCGCGGTAGCGCCGCGCCAGCTCCGGGTCCTCGGCGAGCCGGTCCTGCATTTCCCGCATCAGGCCTTCTGCCTCCAGCGTGGAGCAGTGGCCCGTCAACCTCGGCGAGGTCAAGTAGTACAAGGTCGGGAACGGAGTGCCGTCCTCCAGCCGCGGGTTGGTCTGCACGACGGCGGGCTCCCCCGCCGCGTCGCGCGCCGCGACCGCGCGCAGACCGCGCGGCGGCCTGCCCAGCTGGCGGGCGATGCTGTCCCGGTCGCTCGCGGCGACCGTCGAAGTGTTGATCACGTCAGTTCCCTGTCAGCGACTTCCACAGATCCGAATACCAGGCATCCTCGTCCTCCGGCGCCGGAGTCGCGGGCGGCGTCGTCGGCCTGCCGGGCAGTTCCACGATGTACGGCGTCTCGCCGGGCCGGACGTAACCCAGCCGCGAGCGGGCCTCCGTTTCCACCCGCTCCGGGTCGGAAAGCTGCTCCTTGCGCATTTCCAGTTCCCGCACCTGCTGGGTGAGCTCGGCGTGGTGCTGCTCCTTCGCGGCCAGTTCGCCGCGCTGGCTCAAGTAGGTGCGCAGCGGCACGGACACGCTCAGCGCCATCGCGCACAGCAACAGCGCCAGCAGCGCCGCGCGCCTGGTCGACGACAGCTTGAACGCGCCCGCCGTCTCCGAGCGGGACTTGTTCTTCGGCCGCGGCCGGGACCCCGTTTGGGCTCCCGGCCGCGTCCCGGACCGCTTCGCAGGGGTCTGCGCATCCGAACGACGCTTCGCGCCGTTCCCGCGCGTCGAGGAGGTCGTGCCTCCCCGACGGCGCTGCTGTCGATCAGAAGATCGCCCGCTCGGCATCGTCCGCACCTGTCGTCGTGGTCACCCGGCCGTTACGACCGCTGGTGACCAGGATGTCACGCCTCCGGGTTGAGCCGCGGGAACGCCAGCTCACCCGCGTAGCGGGCGGCGTCCCCGAGCGCTTCCTCGATGCGCAGCAGCTGGTTGTACTTCGCGACCCGCTCGCTGCGCGCCGGGGCACCGGTCTTGATCTGGCCGCAGCCGGTGGCCACCGCGAGGTCCGCGATCGTGGTGTCCTCGGTCTCGCCGGAACGGTGGCTCATCATGCTCTTGTAACCGCAGGAGTTGGCCAGGTTGACCGCGTCCAGCGTCTCCGAGAGCGTGCCGATCTGGTTGACCTTGACCAGCAGCGCGTTGCCCGCACGGCGGTTGATGCCCTCTTCGAGGCGCTCCGGGTTGGTGACGAACAGGTCGTCGCCGACCAGCTGGACTCGCTCGCCGAGCTCGTTGGTCAGCTGCACCCAGCCGTCCCAGTCGTCCTCGCCCAGCGGGTCCTCGATGGACACCAGCGGGTAGTTGTCGAGCAGCTCGGTGTAGTAGCCGGTCATCTGCTCGGCGCTGCGCTTGGCCTTCTCGAAGGTGTAGGCGCCGTCGCTGAAGAACTCGGTGGCGGCCACGTCGAGCGCCAGCACGATGTCGCTGCCCAGCTTGAACCCGGCCTTGTCCACGGCCACGGCGATGAGGTCCAGCGCTTCGCGGTTGTTCGGCAGGTCCGGGGCGAAACCGCCCTCGTCGCCCAGGCCGGTGGGCAGGCCCTTGGCCTTGAGCACCGACTTCAGCGCGTGGTAGGTCTCCGCGCCCCAGCGCAGCGCGTCGGAGAAGGAGTCCGCACCCACCGGGGCGATCATGAATTCCTGCACGTCCACACCGGTGTCGGCGTGTGCGCCACCGTTGAGGATGTTCATCATCGGGACCGGCAGCACGTGCGCGTTCGGGCCGCCGACGTAGCGGAACAGTTCCAGGCCCGCCGAGTCCGCGGCCGCCTTCGCGACGGCCAGCGAGGCGCCGAGGATCGCGTTGGCGCCCAGCCGGGACTTGCCGGGGGTGCCGTCGAGGTCGACGAGCTTCTGGTCCACCACGCGCTGCTCTGTCGCGTCGACCCCGGCCAGCTCCGGGCCGATCTCGTCCAGGACCGCTTCCACGGCCTTCTCCACGCCCTTGCCGCCGTAGCGCTCGGCGTCGCCGTCCCGCAGTTCGACCGCCTCGTGCTCACCGGTGGAGGCGCCCGAGGGGACCGCGGCGCGGGCCAGCGTGCCGTCTTCCAGTGCCACTTCGACCTCGACGGTGGGGTTACCGCGCGAGTCCAGGATCTCGCGGGCGCCGACCTGCTCGATGATCGCCACGTGTGCTCCTAACCAGGGTTTGAGGTATGGGCGGCCCGCCCGCCTCGCCGTTGGACGCACGAGCGGGCGCCGAACGCCCGACGACCGACCATGAGCCTATCGGTGGCCTCCAGGGCGACGCGGCCGAGTTGGTGTGTCGTGCGCCCCGTTGATCAGGATCGATCAGGTCGCCACGGGGCGTGATCACCACATGCTGAGATGATGGTCGATAACATCCGCTCGGACGTCGAGGAACACCGGGGGCGGCACGTACCGTTGTCCGGGTCATGAGCAGCGAAGGCACTGTTGAAGCGTTCCGCCGGGCGGAGAGCCTGGTAGCCCAGCGCCGCCCCTGGGAAGCTCTCCGCGCCCTGCAACCCGTACTCGACATCGCCGAGGACAAGCCCTCCGTGCAGCTGCTGCTCGGCAGGGCTTACCTGTTCTCCGCCCAGTTCCGCCGGGCCGAGACCGCGTTCCTGCGGGTGATCGAACTCGACCCGTCCGATCATTACGCCCGGCTGATCCTCGGCCGCACGTTGCAGCGGCAGGGCAGGCTCGAGGAGGCCCGCAGCCAGCTGAAGATGGCGACGGCGATGAACCCGGCCCCCGCGTACCAGGAGGCGCTGGGCGAGATCAACGCCAGGCTCGCCACCCGCAACACCTGACGAAGGCTCCCGCACCACCCCGGCAACCTGGAGTGAACGTCTCCTTTGCCGGTCGGAGCGGCCGAAGGGGCCATTCACTCCAGCGCTCCACCAGTCCCCTTCGACCGGTGGGAGCGGGTGGAGGATTCATCTGGCTCTGCGGTTCACTCGCGGCGGCTTGCGGCTCGCGAGTAGCTTTCGGCGATCGCGTAGACTTTCTGGCCGTATTCGACGGAGTTGTTGTACGACATCACCGCGCCCCACCAGCCGTCGCCGGTGGTCAGGTCTCGCCCGCTGGAGCACAGGTAGCGTCCGGCGGCCATCGCCGCGTCGTCGAGGTTCTGCGGGTCGCCGAGTCCGTCGCCGTTGCCGTCGGTGGCCCACTTGCGCCAGGTCGACGGGATGAACTGCATCGGTCCCACCGCGCGATCGTGGGTGGTGTCGCCGTCGAGCGCACCGCCGTCGGTGTCGCCGATGGCCCGCACGCCGGGGGTGCCGTCCAGCGGCACCCCGATGATCGGCTGCGAGGGCCGCGCGTCGTCTCCCAGCACCCGTTTCCCGTAGCGCCCGTGGTTGGACTCGATGCGGCCAAGCCCGGCGATGGTCGCCCAGGAGATCCGGCAGTCCGGGTTGTACTGGCGCATCGCCAAGTCCGCGTTGACGTAGGAGAGCAACGCGCGGGACGGCACATCGACCACGGAGGCGACTTGGTCGGCCCATTCCCGTACGGGGTCGGCGCCTGCGGGAGCGGACTGCTGGACGGGTTCCTGCACCAGTGGCGCGGCGGATCCCGGCAAGACCGGTGCCGGTTCCACGACCTGTTCCGGCGGCGGCCCTGCCACGGGCGCGGCCGCCGGACGCGTCAGGGTCGCGGCCAGCGCGACACCGGCTCCCATCGCGGCGACGAGGGCCAGCGCAACGGCCAGCCGCCCGACGGCGGCGGCTACGCCACGCAGCCGGGATGCGGTGGGGTCGGTCACGCGATCAGGTTACTTGGCGGTATCCAGCAGAACTAGGAGCGCGCACAAATCGACCAACCCCAGAAGACGACCTTCACGAGGAGTAACCCACCCCCCACCCGAAGGACTCAAGACATGCAGCCAGCGGCGAAGCCCGCAAAGGGCGCGCAAAGCCCCACCTGCCTTACGGCGAAGCCATGCCTTATGGCGAAGCCATGCCTTATGGCGAAGCCATGCCCTGCGGCGAAGCCATGCCTCGTGGCGAAGCCATGCCTCGTGGCGAAGCCATGCCTCGTGGCGAAGCCATGCCCTGCGGCGAAGCCATGCCTCGTGGCGAAGCCGTGCCTGTATGTGCGAAGCACATAGCCCACGTCAAGAAAACGACCACCCGCGGGTTCTCAGCTGTCTTCTCGCGAGGACAGCTTTTCCCTCGTGGCGGAGCCACTAGGGAAAAAGATCCCGCAGCGAGAAGACAGCTGAGGTTCCGCCACCCGGACACCCAAGCAAAAAGACCGGTCAGCCGACCAACACACTGTTAACGGCCGCCCTCGGCTCCTAGTGTGCGGCTGGTTTTGCCGTAGTGGTCTGCGTAGTTCAGCACGTCTTGGCCGTAGTCGTGGCTTTCGTTGTAGTCGAGCAGCGCGACCCAGAACCGGTCCGGGTCGTTCATGTCTCCTCCGACGGTGCACAGGTACTGCGCCGCGGCCAGCGCCGCGTCGTCGATGTCGTGCGGGTCGGCCACGCCGTCGCCGTCCGCGTCGGAGGCCCACCTTTCCCATGTCGTGGGGATGAATTGCAACGGCCCGATGGCGCGGTCGAACACGGGGTCGCCGTCCAGCAGTCCGCCGTCGGTGTCTTCGATGCGCTTCACGCCGTGGCTGCCGTCCAGCGGCAGTCCGATGATGGGGATGCTCGGCCTGCCCGTCTCGTCCAGGCGGGCTCCGTTGAAGCGGCCGTGGCTGGATTCGATGGCGCCGATGCCGGCGAGGGTCGTCCAACCGAGCCCGCAGCCCGGGTGACTGGTCTCCGCCGCGCGGGCCGCGTAGCCGTAGGCCTGTAAGGCGGCTCGGGGAATGTTGAGCTCATCGGACATCGACTCGGACCAGGCTTCCAGCTGCAGCTGCGGCCGTTCCGTGGTCGGCAGTGGCGGCGTTCCGGCTGGCAGGACCGTCAGCGGCGACGGGGCGACACCGCCGTCCGGGGGCGCCACTGCGGTCGGCGGCTCGGCTTGCACGCTCGGCTGGTTCTGCTGGCGAGTGGTCGGTTCCGGGGCGCACGAGACGAGCAGCGCGATCATCGGTACCACTCCGGCGAGCCGCCACGGTCTGCGCGTGCTCAGTTGCTGCGACACGAATGCCCTCCCTCTCCCACTCCAGTGTGCACATGTCAGGTCGTGCTCAGTGGCGAACTGGACTTTTCACCCGCTCGCGAGCCGGGCGCCTTCCAGGACGACGATCTCGCCGGCGTTCCGGCACGCCGCACGCACAGGGCCACCCATCTGTCCACTGTGGATACCTTGAAGAGATACCCGCAGGTGGCGAACTACTCGACCCCGGAAGCCCGACTTCGAACCGGATCCGCGGACGCCGGCGCCGGTCCACCGCGAACCAACATGGCAGGTATCCGACCCGATCCGTCTCACTCACCGGCGGCGGCGTTCCAGTACCGACTCCACTGCGCGGGGGTGAGCCCGTGCGGGTCCTGCCCGTCCCGCCGCGCGACGGCCTCGGCTTCGCGGACCCGACCGGCGAAGGCGAGCGCGGCGGCGCGCAGATCGTCTTCCGGATCGCCTCCCGCGAGCCTGGCGCGGGCGACGAGGCCGAACAAGGCCGCACCGGGCGACTCCCCGACCGCGACCAACTCCTGGGGCACTCCGGCGCGCGCCGCACGCTGCACCAGCTTGGCGGCCAGCGCGGCGGCGGGCTGGCCGGTCGCGACACCGTCCACAATGGACTCCCGCTGCTTTTCCCGTTGCTTGAGCTCATCCCAGCGCAGCTGCTGGGACTCCGCGTCGTGCACGGACTCGACCTCGGTAAACACGTGCGGATGCCGGGACACGAGCTTGCCCACCAGGTCGGCGGCCACCTCATCCACGCCGAACGGATCAGTGGCGTCCTCGGCCGCGATCCGGGCGTGGAACAGCACTTGCAGCAGCACGTCACCCAGTTCTTCGCGCAGTGACGGGCGATCCCGCTGGTCGATCGCGTCGAGCAGCTCGTAGGTCTCCTCCACCAGGTAGCGGCGCAACGAGTCGTGGTCCTGCTCCGCATCCCACGGGCAGCCGCCCGGCGAGCGCAACCGGTCCATCACCGTCACGGCGTCCAACAGCTCGACGCCCACCGGCGGATGCGAAGCGAGCAGCTCCGCACCGGCCGCGCGCAACGCCTGCGCCTGCCGCGAGTGCAGGTCCGGCGCGATCAGGGCCACCGGTTCCCGCGCGGCCTGGGCCAGCAGCACGTCCACCGCAGGCACCGCAGGCTCGTCGAGCGCCGCGACCGTCGCGGCCGAGAGTCCCGGCACGACGTAGGCGGCGGTGGCCCGGCGCAGCACGGGCACCGCCGCCGCCGGGATCACGTCCCCGAGGCGGTCGTCCACGACGACCACCGCCGACCCCGGGACCACCGATCCGGAAGGAGAATCCGCGCTCGCTCCCGGCGTCCCGGACCGGACGCTGGGACGGTCGCCGGTCAGGTGATCCGCCGAACGTGCTGTGTGCATGGTGCGATTGTCGCAACCACGAATCTCGCTCTCGCCGCAACGCTTGATCCATGGCGCCGAGCCTGCCTTCGGCGCCCCGGCACACCCCGCCCGACACACCGGCGCGTCACTCCGTACGGGTGATCTTCGATGTTCGGCGACGACGGCGCGGAATTCAGGCCGGCCGCCCGAATTCCGGCCGGGACGACTTCAGGAACCGACGCGGCGAGCCGGGCGCAGAGGCTCCGCTACCCGGTTCTTCCTGCTAGGACCGCTCCACGGCGGGGAAAACGAAGCCGATCGTCTCGTCCTTGTTCGGGGCCGCCGACATCGCGAGCTGGTCCCAGGCGCCATAACGCGGGCTCAACTCGACACCGACCCGCTGGGCGGTCACCCGCAGCAGCTGATCGCCGAAGGACTGCATCCGCATCTCGTCGCCGCCCGCCGGGCTCGGCGCGGGCGGCGGCGGAGCGACGTCGCGCCGCTTGATCCGCACCACCGTCCACTGCCCGGACTGCGGCTGCAGCTCGAAGGCCATCGTGGTCCCCGGCCGCGCGCCGAACAACGGAGTTCCCGCAGCCAGATCGGGCACTTCCGCGGAACGCAGCCGCTGATCGGTCGCCGCGCCCTGCCCGGCCTGCTGATCGGCGGTGACCACGGCTGCGGACTCCGCATCGCCGCGCGCCATCCGCCGCGCCTTCTGCTCAGCGTCCTCACGGGTCGTGGCGGAAGTGACGTCGTAGGTGACGGAGAGCCGGTCGATGTACCGGCGCCCGAGCTCGGCCGTCAGCAACCGGCTGCGCACCACGTCGGCCATGTCGTCGGCGGTGTAGATCTGGCCGGCGCTGGCCTTCTCCGCGCCACCGGCCGCGTCGATCACCTCGCGGACCCGCCGTTCGTCCACCCGCAGGCCCTCGTCCTCGGCTACCTGGTCCACCAGCGCACGCCGGGTCAGGTCGCCGGCGAGCCTGCGGCCGAATTCGCCGAGCTGGTCCTGCTCTTCGAGCTGCGCCTTGGCTTCCGGCTCCTTGTCCAGGACGGCGCGGTACCGGCTCTGCACCTCGCTGACCGGGATGCGCGCGTCCCCCACCAGCGCCGCGGCGCCGGCGCGGCCGGGCTCGAAACCACAACCGGCGAGCAGCGCACAGGAGAGCGCGACCAGCGCGAACGGACGAAGGCGGGCGATGACGGAGCTCACAGCCGTCACCCTCTCACGAGATCATCCGGCGGTGAACCCTCGGCGAGTTCCCGTCAGTTCACGCACGGCACGCCACCCGCGGTGATCGGCTGTTCCGGGTCCTGCGCCCGCTGGAGCCCGTCGAGCAGCAGCGGGCGCGCGGCCGCGAAGTTCCGGGCACCCGGCCCCTCGTAGTCGGAACCCAGGTACACCTCGACGCTGCCGGATTCGACGGAACCGCTGGTGCTCACCGGAACTCCGCCGAGCACCGCGGCGACCTGCTCACCGGTGGCCTCCTCCCCCGGGGCCACCCGCACCGACGAGGAACTCGTCGACTGGGCGTTTCCGGTGGCACCGGACTGGAATCCCTCCCCGGCGAGGCGGTCCAGCACGGTCCCCGCGAGCCCGGTGACGCCGGAGGCGTTGTACACGCTCACCGTGGTCTCCGAAGGGCTCGCGCTCGTCGACTCCGAACTCGGCGAGGACTGCTCCTCCGGAGCGCGGTCCGCCTGCTGCCGCACTGCGCGTTCCTGCGGGGTCAGCAGCAGGTTCGCGACGAACCGCTGCACCTCCGCCTCGTCGACGGTCACCTTCTCCTCCCCGGATTTGCCGACGAGTTCGACGGGGATGGTCTGGAATTCGATGTCGCCACCCGCGATGCCCCGCATCCGCTGCGCGAAGTCCATGACGTCCCAGCCCGCGTCGAGCACCACGGATTTCCGCAGCGCCGACATGAGTTCGCCGAGCTTCACCGGGTTGCTCAACGTTCCGGCGGACAAGATCTTGTTCGCCAACCCGGACATGAACACCTGCTGGCGCACCACGCGGTCCAGGTCGGTGCGCGGCAGCCCGTACCGCTGGCGCACGAAGGACAACGCGTCCCCACCGGAGATCGTCTGCGGCCCGGCGGGGAACACCGCGCCGGAGTGATCACTGTCGTCCACGGCCTGGTTCAAGCACACGTCCACGCCGCCGACGGCCTTGGTGATCTCGTAGAACCCGAGCAGGTTCACCTCGGCGTAGTGGTCGATGGTCACGCCGGAGAGGTCCTCGATCGTCTCGATGAGGAACTTCTGCCCGGCGGTCCGCGCCTGCTGCTCCTGCTCCCGCGGGTCGGTCACGCCGTCGCTCTCCAACTCCTCGAGGGCGGTCATCCGCTCGGTGTTGTACGCCTCGGTGAGCAGGTGCTTGCCGTGCCCGTTGCCGAGCTGAACCTGCGTGTCGCGGGGGAAGGACACGGCGCTGGCGCGCGCACCGCCGTTGGGGATGCGCATCAGGATCATCGTGTCGGTGAGGTTGCCGCTCTCATCGGTGGTGCGCAGTTCGCGCAGCAACTCCTCCGAGAGCGGATTGCCCTCCGCGTCGGTCCGGCTGTCGTTGCCGACGAGGAGGATGTCCACGGCGCCGTCCGGGGCGCTGACACCGCCACCGATGACATCGCTTTCGGTGATCCCGCCGTTCCAGCCGTTGAGCGTGCTCCACGCGTACGCGCTGGTGCCGAGGATCGCCACGGACAGCAAGGCGATCACCGTGCGGCCGAAGATCCGCCCGGCACGTCGTTTCGGCTCGGGCCTGCGGCGATTCCCGTGATCCGGCGGCGGTACGACGACGGGGTGGCGGACCGTCGTCTCCTCACCGGGCCGGGACGGCCCCGGAGGGCGAGAGCTCGGGCGCTGCGGTCCTCGTGCACGATCCACACCTCGTCCTTTCCCCTACCGGCAGAACCAGGCGACACGTCGATGATTCGGCGAGTCCACCCACCAACTCAGACGCACCACGCAGCCGATGGTTGCCCGGTGGCGAATCATCGCCACCGATCGGCCGACTCCCGTGGTCCGCGGATCGTGCCGAATCCGGACGGGAGAACGGTCGTCCGCACGTTTCCGCCACCGAACGCATCCTGATCATGCCCGGCCCGGCGGACCCTCGCCAGCCGCACCGCGGGGAACGGATCAGACGGCGACGGGGCGGCCCGCCAGCGACGTGAGCAGGTCGGCGCACCAGTCCAGCAGCGCCTCGTCGCGCAACGGCGGTGCTCCGATGCGGCCACCGGCGGCGCCCTCGGTCGGGCGGGGAACCGACACCGTGCGCACCGTCGCCTTGTACACGGCCTTCGGGTACAGCCGCTTGAGCCGCATCTGCTGCGAGTCGGCCAGTTCCATCGGCGCGACCCGCAACGAGGACCCCTGCAAGGTCACCTCGGTGACGCCGTGTTCGCGGCACACCTGGCGGAACGCGGCGACCTTGAGCAGCCGTTGCACCGGTTCCGGCAGCGGGCCGTAGCGGTCCTCCAGTTCGGCGCGCACCGCGTCCAACTCGGCTTGATCACCGGCGGCGGCGATCTTGCGGTAGCCCTCCAGCCGCAGCCGCTCACCCGGCACGTAGTCGTGCGGAATGTGCGCGTCCACCGGCAGATCCACCCGCACCTCGGCCAATTCTCGTTCCAGGTCACCGGTCTCGGCACCCGCGTGCTGCTTGAACGCCTCGACGGCCTCGCCGACCAGCCGCACGTACAGGTCGAAGCCGACGCCCGCGATGTGCCCGGACTGCTCGGCGCCGAGGATGTTGCCCGCGCCGCGGATCTCCAGGTCCTTCATGGCGACGGCCATGCCCGCGCCCAGTTCCGAGTTCTGCGCGATCGTCGCGAGCCGGTCGTGCGCCGTGTCGGTGAGCGGTTTCTCGCCGGGGTACAGGAAGTACGCGTAGCCGCGTTCCCGCGCGCGCCCGACGCGGCCGCGCAGCTGGTGCAGCTGGGAGAGCCCGAGCATGTCGGAGCGCTCCACGATCAGCGTGTTCGCGTTCGAGATGTCCAGCCCGGTCTCGACGATCGTGGTGCACACCAGCACGTCGTGCTCGCGTTCCCAGAAACCCTGGATGATCTTCTCCAGGCGCTCCTCGTTCATCTGCCCGTGCGCCGTGACGATCCGCGCCTCCGGCACGAGTTCGCGCAGCTGGCGAGCCGCCTTCTCGATGGTCGACACCCTGTTGTGCACGAAGAACACCTGGCCGTCGCGCAGCAGTTCGCGGCGGATCGCCGCCCCCACCTGCTTCTGGTCGTAGGCGCCGACGTAGGTGAGCACCGGGTGCCGTTCCTCCGGCGGGGTCAGGATCGTGGACATCTCGCGGATGCCCGCCATGCTCATCTCCAGCGTCCGCGGGATGGGCGTCGCCGACATCGTCAGCACGTCCACGTGGGTGCGCAGCGCCTTGATGTGCTCCTTGTGCTCAACGCCGAACCGCTGCTCCTCGTCGACGATCACCAGGCCGAGGTCCTTGTAGCGGACGCCGGTCTGCAGCAGCCGGTGCGTGCCGATCACGATGTCCACCGAGCCGTCGGCGAGGCCCTGCACGGTCTGCTCCGACTCCCGCGGATCGGTGAACCGGGACAGGCCCTTGATCGTCACCGGGAACGAACGCATCCGGTCGGCGAAGGTGTTCAGGTGCTGCTGCGCCAGCAGCGTCGTCGGCACCAGCACCGCGACCTGCTTGCCGTCCTGCACGGCCTTGAACGCGGCGCGCACCGCGATCTCCGTCTTGCCGTAGCCCACGTCGCCGCAGATCACCCGGTCCATCGGAACGGGCCGCTGCATGTCCGACTTGGCCTCGTCGATCGCGGCCATCTGATCACCGGTCTCGGTGTACGGGAAGGCGTCCTCCAGTTCCCGCTGCCACGGGGTGTCCGCGCCGAACGCGTGGCCGGGGGCGGACTGGCGCGCGGCGTAGAGCTGCACCAGCTCGGCGGCGATCTCCTTGACCGCCTTGCGCGCCTTGGCCTTCGTGTTCTTCCAGTCGGAACCGCCGAGCTTGTTCAGCGCGGGGAGTTCGCCGCCGACGTAGCGGGATACCTCGTCGAGCTGGTCGGTGGGCACGAACAGCCGGTCGCCGGGCTGGCCGCGTTTGCTGGAGGCGTACTCCAGCACCAGGTATTCGCGGGTAGCCCCGCCGACGGTGCGCTGCACCATCTCCACGTACTTGCCGATGCCGTGCTGCTCGTGCACCACGAAGTCACCGGCCTTCAGCGCCAGCGGGTCCACGGCGTTGCGCCGCCGCGACGGCATCCGCCGCATGTCCTTTGTGGACGTACCGCCGCGACCGCCGGTCAGGTCGGTCTCGGTGAGCACCACCAGACCCACCCCGGGCGCGGCGAAACCGTCCTCCAGGTCCCCGCGCACCACCGTGATCACGCCGGTCTCCGGCGTCGCCCCGATTCCCTCGGTGGCGTGCTGCACCGGCAGGTCACCATCCCGGAACTGCTGCACCGCGCGCTGCGCCGTGCCCTGCCCCGGCACCACCAGCACGGCGGCCCCACCGGACGCGGTGTGAGCGCGCAGGTCTGCGAACGCGCGCTCCACCTCACCGCGGTACGCCTCGACCTGCTTGAGGCCCAGGTGCACCACCCCGTGGTCCTCGCTGTCGCTGCTGAGCTGGGACAGCGTCCACCACGGCAGACCGATCTCCCTGGTGCGCTCGGCGACCTCCGCGAGCCCCCGGTACGCCGAAGCGCCCAGGTCGATGGGGGCCTTGCCGCCGTCGGCGGCGACCATCCAGGACGCCTCCAGGAATTCCTGGCCGGTGCGCACCAAGTCCGCGGCCCGCGCCCGCACCTTCTCCGGATCGGACAGCAGCACGTGGGTGCCGTCCGGGACGAGTTCGGTGAGCAGCCGCATCTCCCCCGCGCACAGCGCCGGGATCAACGCCTCCATGCCCTCGACCGCGGCACCGCCTGCGATCTTGCCGAGCATCTCCGCGAGCTGCGCGTCGGCCGTGTGCTCCCGGGCGAGCTCCTCGGCGCGCTCCGCCACCTCCGGCGTGATCAGCAGTTCGCGGCAGGCCGGGGCGTAGAGCGAGGTGTCCGAGGCGTCCGGCAGGGACCGCTGGTCGGCCACCGAGAACGGGCGGATCTCGGTGACCTCGTCACCCCAGAACTCCACCCGCAACGGGTGCTCCACGGTCGGCGGGAACACGTCCACGATGCCGCCGCGCACCGCGAACTCGCCGCGCTTCTCCACCATGTCGACGCGGCTGTAGGCGAGGCCGGCGAGCCGTTCCACCAGCTGCTCGAAGTCGTGCTCGTCGCCCAGTGCGAGCCGCACCGGCGCGAGCTCGCCCAAGCCCGGCGCGATCGGCTGAATCAGGCTGCGCACCGTCGTCACCAGCACCCGGATCGGGCCTTCGGCGTGCTCCTCGGGATGCGCGAGCCTGCGCAGCACCGCGAGCCTGCGCCCCACGGTGTCCGCGCGCGGGGAGAGCCGCTCGTGGGGCAGCGTCTCCCAGGACGGCAGCACCGCCACCCCGTCCGGGCCGATCAGGTCTTCCAGCGCCGCCGCCGTCTCCTCGGCCTCCCGGCCGGTGGCGGTCACCAGCAGGACCGGCGCGGCCGCACCGGAGTCCGCGGCGAGCACCGCGGCGGCCAGCGGGCGCGCGGCGACCGGGCCTTCCAGCGCCAGGTGGGGGCGCCCCGCCGACGACACCACTCGGCGGAACGTCTCCTCCCGCAGCAGCGCGTCGAGCAGCCCGTGCAACACGGCCGGAGCCGCATCCGTCGCCGTGGCAGGACCAGCCTGGGTCATCGCAATCCCTCGCACCGAGAAAACATCGGAAACGCGCACAGACCCGTCCCCGGGACGACAGCTTCCAGGTCCGCAGGCCGAGCCGGCTCACGGCCGGTCGCCGGGCGACCGCTCGCGACCGGTCCGCCCCAGGCGGACCACGGACCGATACCGGGTGACGGGAGTCCGTTCCAGCCTACGACTCCGCACCGACAGCGTCCGGTCGCCCCGCGCCCGCTGCGCCGAGAGGACCACTCGCGGTGGCCGGGCAGTGTCACACTGTGGTGATGCGCGCTTGTCGAGTCGCCGCCATCGCCCTGATCACCGTGCTCACGGCATGCGGTGCCCCGGACGGAGCGCCTCCCGCGCCGAACACGAGGGCACCCGACCCGGTGCAGTCGACGCTGCGGGTCGAAGTGCTCGGCCGCGGCCTCGAACACCCGTGGGACATCGGGTTCCTGCCCGACGGCACCACGCTGATCACGCAACGTCCCGGCCGGTTCGCACTGCTGGCCGACACCAGCCCCGGCGCGCAGATCCGCCCGGTGCGAGCGGACCTCGACGACGTGCTCGCCGAAGGCGAAGGCGGCCTGCTGGGCCTGCTCGTGCACCCGGACTTCGCCACCAGCAGACGGTTCGTCACCTGCCAGACGCACCAGGAGGCGGGCCGGGCCGTGGACGTGCGGCTGGTGACCTGGCGGCTCGCCGACGACGGCGGCAGCGCCGAACGCGTCGGCGAACCACTGCTGACCGGCCTGCCGGTGAACGCGAGCGGCAGGCACTCCGGATGCCGCCCGACCCTGGCCGAGGACGGCTCACTGCTGGTCACCACCGGCGACGCCGCCGAGCCGGGCGCCGCGCAGGACCGCACCGGACTCGGCGGCAAGGTCCTGCGGATGGATCTGCGCACGGGCGAGCCGTTGCCGGGAAATCCGTTCCTCGACTCGCCGGACCCGGCCGAACGGCTGATCTTCAGCTACGGGCACCGCAACCCGCAGGGCATCGCACCGCGACCCGGTGGGCAGGTGCTCGTCGCCGAGCACGGCCCGGAATCCGACGACGAGATCAACCTGCTGCGGGCGGGCGGCAACTACGGCTGGGACCCGTCGCGCGGCGGAAGCTCGGACTCCTACGACGAGTCGGTGCCGATGACGGATCTCCGGCGGTTCCCGGACGCGGTGCCCGCGGGGTGGTCCTCGGGCCGCTCGACGGAGGCGGTGTGCGCGGCGACGCTGCTCACCGGGCCGCAGTGGGGCCGGTTCGACGGGATGCTCGCGGTCACCGCGCTGAAGGGTTCGAAGCTGCTGCTGTTCGGCCTCGGCCCGGACGGGAAAGTGCGGGAGGTGCTGGTGCCACCGGAACTCGACGGCCTGCACGGACGGCTGCGCGCCGCACGCCAAGGACCCGACGGCGCCCTCTACGTCACCACGTCCAACGGCACCGACGACCGAATCCTCCGCATCACCTCGGCGTGAGGATCACGCCTTGCCGAGAGCCAAGTCGTACAGCCGGTCCACATCGAGGTCGACCGGAACGGGCGCAGCCTTGACTGTGACAGGGCTACCGGACTCCACAACGCAGGATTTGGTGTAGACCCCGTTCGCCAGTTCAAAGCACAAGATCGTTGGCGGCTCGCCTGGGATCGGTTCGACCCGCCAGTAGAACGGGACACCTGCTTGCGCGTAAGCAGCAGGTTTGATCACGCGATCGTTTCTGCGCGTTCGCGGAGAAACGATCTCAACGGCGAGAAGCACTTCCATTGCTTCGACCTGGATCGTTCCGTCGTCCTGAGCCCGAAGCACGCTGATGTCCGGGACGAATCCCATTCCTTTGAACAGACTGACCCCGAGTCCGTTCTTCGGAATGAGATCCGATCGCCCTTCCGCACGCAAAGCCTGGCGCAGCACGAGCCATAGTTCCTCGTTCAAACCTTGCTGGACATAGCTGGGCGCGGGAGCCACCTGGAAATGTCCGCCAATCAACTCCACCCGGTTGCCGTCCGGGTCGTGTTCGAGCGACTCCCAGTCGGCCAGCGTGAACGGCGGGCCGCTAGCGTACGCGAGTGCACTACTCATAGTGTCATCATCACCGCACACCGTGATCACCCCATGTCGGCGCGGCCAATATGCTTGATATTACGCACTTGTTCGCCGCCTGACAGATCAACGCGGCCGCCCGAACAGCAGGCGAGCTTCGACCTGCCCGTCAGCGCCAGCTGCCGAGCTTCGGCTTGTGCTCCAAGTGGGAGAGGCCGTTCCAGGCGATGTTGACCAGGTGCGCGGCGACCTCGTCCTTCTTCGGCTTGCGCGCCTCCAGCCACCACTGGCCGACCAGCGCCACCATGCCCACCAGCGCCTGGCTGTAGAGCGGAGCCAGCTTCGCGTCGTAGCCCTTCGCGGTGAACTGGAGTCCGAGGATGTGCTCGACCTGGCTGGCGATGTCGTTGAGCAGCGACGAGAACGTGCCCGTCGTGCTGGCCACCGGGGAGTCGCGGACGAGGATGCGGAATCCGTCGGTGGAGGTGTCGATGTACTCCAGCAACGCCCCCGCGGCCTGCTCCAGCAGCGCCCGGGGATGCCCGGCCGACAACGCCGAGACCATCGAGTCGAGCAGCGCGCGCATCTCCCGGTCGACCACGACCGCGTAGATGCCCTCTTTGCCGCCGAAGTGCTCGTAGACGACCGGCTTGGACACACCGGCCCGGTGCGCGATCTCCTCGATCGAGGCGGCTTCGAAGCCCTTCTCGGCGAACAGCGCCCTGGCCACATCGAGCAGCTGCTGCCGCCGTTCCTCACCGGTCATCCGGACTCGGGCCGTGCGCGCCGAACGGCGCCTCGTCTCCGAGTCCGGGGAGCTGCGCCTACGCCGTCCCGCCACGCCGCCACCCTATCCGTGCGGGCCGGGTGCGAACTGCCCGGATCGCCGCGCAGGTCGTGAGAGATTTTCCGCCGCCGCGGACCCACCGACGTGAAACGGCCCCGGCCCGCACAGCAGTGCTGCGCGAGCCGGGGCCGTCGCGAAACGCGTGCGCCGCAGCGCCGCCCGATCTTCCCCCACCTAGCCGAAACGTCAGCCCTTGTAGTCGGTGACCGCGATCCGAGCCAGGCGCTTGTCGTTCGGCCAGCGGACCTTCCAGGCCCAGCCGGCCTTCTCGAAGAACCAGATCACCCGCGCCGAGATGTCCAGCTGTCCGCGCAGCACACCGTGCCGGGCGCAGGTCGGGTCGGCGTGGTGGGAGTTGTGCCAGGACTCGCCGAACGACACGATCGCCAGCGGCCAGAAGTTCGCCGCCTTGTCGCGGCTCTTGAACGGGCGCTCACCGATCATGTGGCAGATCGAGTTCACCGACCACGTGATGTGGTGCAGCAGCGACACCCGGACCAGCCCGGCCCAGAAGAAACCGGTCAGCGCGCCCCACCAGGACCAGGTCAGCAGGCCGCCGAGCACGGCGGGCAGCGCCAGGCTCAGCACCGTCCACAGCACGAACAGGTTGTTCAGGCGGACCAGCCGGTCCTCCTTGTGCAGGTCCGGCGCGAACCGCTCCTCGTTGGTCATGTCGCGGTCGAACAGCCAACCCATGTGCGCGTGCCAGAAGCCCTTGGCCAGCGCCCCCGGGGTGCTGCCGAAGCGCCACGGCGAGTGCGGGTCGCCCTCGCGGTCCGAGTAGGCGTGGTGCCGACGGTGATCGGCCACCCAGGTGATCACCGGACCCTGCAGGGACGTCATGCCCGCGATGGCCAGCGTGGCGCGCACCGGCCAGTTGGACTTGAACGATCCGTGCGTGAACAAGCGGTGGAACCCGACGGTCACGCCGAGGCCGCTGAACACGTAGAAGAAGGCCGCGAGGCCGACGTCCACCCAGCCCAAGCCCCAGCCCCAGGCGAACGGGATCGCCGCGACCAGCGCGATGCACGGGATCAGGACGAACGCGTAGACGAGGAACTGGGCGAGCCTGGGCCGGGTGCCCGCGGTCAGCGGTTTCGGCCCGGCGGACTCGGCTCCGGAAGCGTCGGGAGCAACGTCGGTCGCTGCGGTCATAAGCACTACCTCAACTGGGTCAGGTGGTGGAAATCGATCGGCATGGCCGGGAATTCGGCGTCGACCCCGCATATCCTACGGGACCGTAACCTACGCCAGCGTAAGTTGGTGGATGCACAATCGTCACCCCCCGGCGGCGGAAACGCGGCGTGTCGCGACGTCCGGGCGTGTCCGAATCGCCGTTCTCGGTCGCCGCTCTCGATCATTCGGGTACCCGTGAGAACGATCACGCTGGACGGGCATGCCACGATGTCGACTGGGCGGACACGGGCGGCCGGCGTGGCGGTAAGCTCTGTCGCCGGGTCCGCGGACCACATCGCCCGATCCGCCGTGGTGTAAAGGCAGCACCTCAGATTTTGGTTCTGATGGTCCAGGTTCGAGTCCTGGCGGCGGAGCAGCGGTCCCGCGGGCGAACCCGGTACGACGAGCTCACGGCACGACGAGCCCGTGGCCATCGGGCGGGCGATGCCCGATGGGAACCGTGGTCGATCGCCGACCTCCCGGCCCCGGCCGGGCCTGGATGCCAGCAGGGGGTGTGCGCCGCTGCGCGAGGACACGACGGACGTACGCGACGATGCGGCAACCGCGCTGAGCGAGGTCAGCGACGCGTGGTTGGTGGGTCGCGCTCGCGAACTCAACGCCGTCGGCCAGAACAGCGACGCCCTGGGGCAGCGCAGCACCATTCGGGAAGCCGACGGGCTGCTCGCCGAGGCCCAGCGCCGCGGTGAACCGCGCATCGTCGCCCAGCTGCTGCGGCACTGCGCCGCGATGCGGCTGTCCACCTCCGGGCTCGCGCACGGCGCGGAACCGCTGCTCGACGAACTGCTCACGCACAGCCGCAGGCACGGCCTCACCGTCCTGGAAGCCGACGCCTACGCCCTGCGCGGCAGGCGCGCACTACTCACCGGCAGCGAGGACAACGCGATCACCGAGGTGGCCAGCGGCCTCGCGATGCTGGAGGACGAACCCGTCCCGGACACCGCGCTCGGTCGGCGGCCCTGGGACCGGTTGCTGGCGACCGCGCTGATCGACTTGGGTTCGGTGCTCACCCAGCTCGGGGTGTACGAGACCGCCGACGAGGTGATGGCCCGCGCGCTGCACCGGATCCGGGAGAGCGGCGGCCCGCACGAGATCGCGCTGCACATGATGAACCGGTGCCGGATGTTCCTGGGCTGGGGCCTGCGGCTGGAACGCATCGGGCAGCAGGACGCGGCGGTGGAGCGGTTCTCCACCGCTTCCGGGCTCGCGCTCGGCGTCGAGGTGCCGTGGCGGGAGTCGTTGTTCCCCCGGCTCGCCGATCGTTCCGCGGCCGACCAGATCCCGGTGCTCGGTGCCGCGCACGCGTTGGCCCAGCCGAGTTCGGAGTACATCGAGCGGCTGCGGCGGCTGCGCTCGCTGGACCGCGCCATCCACCCCCGCGAGAAGATCATCGTGGCGATCGCGCTGGCCCGGTGCCTGGTCAACGCGGGACAGCGGACCGAGGCGGTGCAGATGCTCGGCGACACCCGCTCCAAGGTGACCGGCGACGCGGCCGACCCGACGCTGCGGATCTCGCTCGCCCGCGAGTACGCGCAACTCACCGAAACCGACCAGGACCGGCCGACCAGCGACGCGGTGCACGACTACGTGTTGGACCTGGAGAACGAGCTGTGGGCCATGCGGGAAGGCCGGTACCTGACGCTGAGCACGCGGCTGGAGAACTCCCGGCTGAACCTGCGCCACGACGCGATCACCCAGCAGGCGTTGCAGGACCCGCTGACGGGGCTGTCCAACCGGCGTGCGCTCGACGAACGGCTGGACACGCTGCTGGACACGCCCGAGGCGCAGCCGCTGTCGGTGGCGCTGGTGGACCTGGACGGGTTCAAGGAGGTCAACGACCGCTGCTCGCACGCCGAGGGCGACGACGTGCTGCGGGTCGTGGCGAGCACGCTGCGGGACACGCTGCGGGTGGACGACTTCGTGTCCCGCTACGGCGGTGACGAGTTCGTCGTGCTGCTCCCCGGGGTGACCTTGAACGCGGCGGAGTCGGCGCTGCAGCGCACCGTGGAGGCGATCGCGCGGCTGCCGAAGGCCCTGTCCCGCGGGGTGACGTTATCGATCGGTGTGGTGGCGCGGCGCCCGCAGGAGTCCGGCGCGCAGGTGCAAGCGCGGGCGGACGCGGCGATGTACCAGGCGAAACGCGGCGGTGGAAACCAGGTTGCGACGTTCGCGGTGGACACCGGGAACGGCGAATCCGACGATCAGGAGTCGTGGATCCCGCCGCAGCCGCACTGAGGTCCCGAGGTTCCGCGAAACGATCACGTCCCCGTTCCTGAACGGACCGAGGTGAGCCTCATTACACAGAATCCGAACTCAGTCAGGCGAAATGGTCGATTCACCCGGAACGGCTTACAGAATGCTTGCGCGCGCACTCTCCGTGAGCGCCGAGTCGCCGCGGCGAATGTCCGCGGTTTTCCCGGGGAATCCGTGTCGCCCGCCTGGCGACAACCCGCCACCTTCCTCGGCGCTTGATCACATAGTCGCAGCTCGGGAAGGCCGTGACGGCCAGAGTGCGGTGGACCGGACAGGTAGCATCGGCTTCCGCCGGACAAGCGGGAAGGGCCACCGGCGCGAGAACGAAACGCCCCGGTTACCCTTCACCCGCTTGGACGCCACCAGCAGCCGGTTCACGATGAAAATGCTCACCGTGACCGCACCGACCAGGGCGACTCCGGCGTGTCGGCGTCGAACCCGCTTGAGACCCAAGGGAGTGCGTTGATGCCTCAGGGCGAGAACGCCCGGCCCGCCCCCCGCAGCACGTCCGGCGCGGCTTCCTCCGATTCCTCCTCCGTACTCGCGGGCTCCGCGGTCAGCACCATCGTGCTCGCCGCGGGCGAAGGCACTCGGATGCGCTCGGCAACGCCGAAGGTGCTGCACCCCATCGCCGGCCGACCGCTGGTCGAGCACGCGGTGCGGGCTGCGGCCGGGACCGGACCGGACGACCTGGTGGTCGTGATCGGGCACGGCCGGGACGCCGTCGGCGAGCACCTCGCGCAGGTCTCCGACGACCTCGGCCGCAAGGTGCACACCGTGGTGCAGGACCGGCAGCTCGGTACCGGGCACGCGGTGGCCTGCGGTCTGACCGCGCTGGCGAACCAGCGGCAGGGCACCGTGCTGGTCAGCTACGGCGATGTGCCGCTGCTGGACACCGCCACCCTCACCGCACTGCTCGCGGAGCACCAGGAACGCGGCAACGCCGTGACCGTGCTGTCCGCGGTGGTCGACGACCCCACCGGCTACGGACGGCTGGTCCGCGACGAGGCCGGCCAGGTCACCGGCATCGTCGAGCAGAAGGACGCCACCGAGGCGCAAGCCGCCATCGGCGAGATCAACTCCGGTGTCTACGCGTTCGACGCGACGGTGCTCGCCGACGCGCTCGACCGGCTCTCCACCGACAACGCCCAAGGCGAGCTGTACCTGACCGACGTGCTGTCCATCGCCCGCTCCGACGGCCACCCGGTGGGCGCGCTGGTGTGCGCGGACACCTGGCTCGTCGAGGGCGTCAACGACCGGGTGCAGCTGGCCCGGCTCGGCGCGGAACTCAACCGGCGCCTGGTGCTCGGCTGGATGCGCGAAGGCGTCACCGTCACCGACCCGGCGTCGGTGTGGCTGGACTGCGACGTGAGCCTGAGCCGTGACGTGACGCTGGAGCCCGGCGTGCAGCTGCGCGGCGGCACCACCGTCGGCGAGGGCGCGCTGATCGGCCCCGACACCACGCTCACCGGCTGCACCGTGCACCCCGGCTCCTCCGTCGTGCGCACGCACGGCGAAGGAGCGGAAGTGGGTCCCGGCGCCTCCGTCGGCCCGTTCGCGTTCCTGCGCCCCGGCGCCCGGCTCGGCGAGAAGGGCAAGATCGGCACCTTCGTCGAGGTCAAGAACTCCGAGATCGGCACCGGCAGCAAGGTCCCGCACCTCACCTACGTCGGGGACGCCGAGATCGGCGAAGGCAGCAACATCGGCGCGGCGAGCGTTTTCGTGAACTACGACGGCGTCGCCAAGCACCGCACCGTGATCGGCTCCCACGCGCGGACGGGGGCGGACAACATGTTCGTCGCGCCCGTCGAGGTGGGGGACGGCGCTTACACCGCCGCCGGTTCGGTCATCACCCAAGATGTCCCCCCGGGCGCCATGGCGGTCGCCCGTGGGCGGCAGCGCAACATCGAAGGCTGGGTGGCTCGACGCCGCCCGGACACCGCCGCCGACCAGGCCGCTCAGCAGGCTCAGGAGCGGTCCGGATCTGACCTGACCACCAATCCGATGAGTGACACCCGGTCCACGGGGGTCAACGGGGAGGGACGATGACCGTGAGTGCCATGTCTGCGACCCCGAAGAAGAGCCTCAAGCTCTTCTCCGGGAGCAGCCACCCGGAACTTGCCGAGGAGGTGGCCAAGCAACTTGACGTGACGGTCACGCCCCAGGCGGCATACAAGTTCGCGAACGGCGAGATCTTCGTTCGCTACGACGAGTCGGTCCGCGGCTGCGACGCCTTTGTGATCCAGTCGCACTGCACACCGCTCAACGACGCCATCATGGAACAGCTGATCATGGTGGACGCGCTCAAGCGCGCCAGCGCGAAGCGCATCACCGTGGTCATGCCGTTCTACGGCTACGCCCGGCAGGACAAGAAGCACAAGGGCCGCGAGCCGATCTCGGCACGGCTGATGGCGGACCTGTTCAAGACCGCAGGCGCCGACCGGATCATGACGGTGGACCTGCACACCGACCAGATCCAGGGCTTCTTCGACGGGCCGGTGGACCACCTGCTCGCGCAGACGGTGCTGTCGGACTACATCCGGCAGACCTACGTGGACGAGAAGATCACCGTGGTCTCGCCCGACTCCGGCCGAGTCCGGGTCGCCGAGAAGTGGGCGGACAACCTCGGCGGGACTCCGCTGGCGTTCATCCACAAGACCAGGGACCCCACGAAGCCGAACCAGGTCGTCGCGAACCGCGTCGTCGGTGACGTCGAGGGCCGGCTGTGCGTGCTGGTCGACGACATGATCGACACCGGTGGCACGATCACCAAGGCCACCGAGCAGCTGCTGGAGTCCGGCGCGAAGGACGTGATCATCGCGGCGACCCACGGCGTGCTGTCCGGTCCCGCGGTGGAGCGGCTGTCCTCCTGCGGCGCCAAGGAGGTCGTGCTGACGAACACGCTGCCGATCCCGGACGACCACTACTTCGACACGCTGCGCGTGCTCTCGATCGCCCCGCTGGTCGCGGAAGCGATCCACCAGGTGTTCGAGGACGGTTCGGTGACGAGCCTGTTCGACGGCCACGCCTGAGCCTGCTCAGCCACGAAAGGCCCGGTCCCCCCTCGGGCCGGGCCTTTGGCGTGCGCGGGTCGCTCCCGCAACCCCTTGAGCGATCCCCGCCAACGATCTTCTGATCGTTGCCCCGTCGGAGGCGCAGCCGACTCCTAGCGGCCGAAGGCCGTGCCTGGATGCGCGAAGCGCACAGCCCACGTCGAAAATCGACCACCCGCGGGTTCTCAACCGTCTTCTCGCCAGGACAGCAATGTGCTCGTGACGGAGCCACCAGTGAAATTGATCCCGCAGCGAGAAGGCAGCTGAGGTTCCGCCACCCGGACACCCCCTCAGCCCATCGGCGGAGTCAGACGGTAGTGACGATTTCGTCGTAGTCGTGGCGGGGCAGGCGGTCGAACCAGGGGTCCTCGCCGGGCTTGCCGATGTTGACCACCACGAGCACCTTCTCGCGGCCTTCGGGGAAGAACTCGGCGTTGACGCCCGCCGCGTCGAACCCGGTCATCGGACCGGCCGCCAGGCCCGCGGCGCGGACGCCGAGGATGAAGTACGCGACCTGCAGGGTGCCGTTGAGCTTGGCGTGGTCGGCGCGGAACCCGTCGTCACCGGCCCACATGTCCTTCGCGTTGGGCGCGTGCGGGAACATCCGCGGCAGGTTCTCGTGGAAGTCGGTGTCGGCGGCGAGCACGGCGACCAGCGGTGCGTTCTCCGTCTTGGCCCGGTTGCCTTCCGACAGGTGCGGCAGCAGGCGCTGCTTGCCTTCGTCGGACCGCACCAGCACGATCCGCAGCGGCTGCTGGTTCATCGAGGTGGGACCCCACTTGACCAGGTCGTGGATGGCGCGCAGCTGCTCGTCGGTGACTTCTTCGGAGCTGAAGGTGTTGGCGGTGCGGGCATCCCGGAACAGCAGGTCCTGGGCTTCCGGGGAGAGCTTGATCCCGGTGGTGGCGTCGGTCGAAGTCATGATCACTTCCTTGTTCGCGGTTGTCCCGACCAACGTATTTGAAGCTTCCAGAATTCCGGAACCCGTTCCGCATAACCGAGTCCGCGGCCACACCGGCTCGATCAGAACAGCCCGACGAGCTCGTTCGCCGCCACCCCGACGAACAGCAGCAGGCACAGCGTGAGCAGCGTGTTCGACAGCCACCGGGAGCGGTGCGCGGCAGGCATCATCGAGCGCGAGTTCAACAGCACCAGCAACGTGCCCGCCAGAAACGGCATGAACAACGCGCCCAGCACGCCGTACACCAGGGTCAGCTGGAACGGCTTGCTGAAGATCAGCAGCAGCATCGGCGGGAACGTGAGCCACAGCAGGTAGATCCGGTACGGCGCGCTGTGCATGCCCGCCTTGTGGTCGTAGGCCTCCGCCGTCTCCACCGGTGCGTCCTTCGGCAACCGCCAGGTCCGCCACCAGTCGGCGAACAGCAGGCTCACGCCGTTCCACACGCCGATCACCGAGCTGAACGCGACGGCGAAGAAGCCCACCAGGAACGGGATCCGAGCCCACTCGCCGTAGTCCGCGGCGAGCACGTCACCGAGGTTGAGCAGGCCCTTGTCGCTTTCGGTGAGGTCCTGCCCGAGCAGGATCTCGGCTCCCACCACCAGCATCGCCACCACGAAGATCCCGGTGGTGACGTATCCGACGGCGTTGTCCATCCGCATGATCGGCAGCCACTTCGGCGACCGCCAGCCCTTGGCGAAGGTCCAGTAGCCGTAGGCCGCCATCGTGATGGTGCCGCCGACCCCGCCCATCAGGCCGAGCACGTAGGCCACCGAACCGTCCGGCAGCGTCGGGACCAGGCCCGTGGCCAGCTCGGGCAGGTTCGGCCCGACCAGGAACGCGGTGCCGACGACGGTCACGAACATGACCCCGACCAGCACCGTCATGATCTTCTCCAGCACGGCGTACCGGCCGAACCAGACGAGCGCGAGGCCCAGCAGCCCGCACACGATGGCCCAGCCGCCGACCGGCAGCACCGGGAACAGCGCGTTGAGCGGCAGCGCCGAGGCCGACATCGCGGTGGCGCCGTAGACGAAGCCCCAGATCACGATGTAGACGCCGAAGTAGGTGGTGGCCCACCGGCCGAGGGAACGCCAGCCGGAGAGCATGGTGCGCTCACCGCCGAGGTGCCAGCGGCCGACGGCCTCGCCGAGCGCCAGCTTGAAGATCGTGCCGACCAGGATCGCCCAGAACAGCGTGTACCCGTAGCGGGCTCCCGCCACCATGGTCGCGACCAAGTCGCCCGCGCCGACTCCGGTGGCGGCCGCCATAATTCCCGGCCCGACCTGTTTGAGCCTGGCCCAGCCGGTGGCCGGTTCGGCCGCCGGCGGACCGGCGGCGGTGCTCTCGGAGCCGGGATCGGAGCTCGTGTCAGCGGACATGCGCGTCAAACTATCTCCGAGTCGGGCGACGGTCATCCGCAAGCGACCAAACCGTGACGGTGGCTTGTGCTTCCACTGGTTCTGTGGCGTCCAGTGACGAGTGATCACTTTCCGCCGTCACCGAGTGGATCTCTCACTGCCACGAGTGACACCGGTCCGGTTGAACCATGCCTGAGCGCGATCAACACGGCCCGACCGGCGACTGCCCCCGAAGATCAGTAAGCGACGGTGAAGCGGGTGCGGCGGTGCGCCGGCCGGTCGAGTTCGTCGATGAAGGCGAGCGCGTAGTCGTCGCCGCCGATCGTCGAATTGCCGTCGGCGTCCGACAGCAACAGATCACCGCCCACGCGGTAGGTGCCAGTGCGTTCCCCCGGCGCGTACGCGCCGAACACCGCGGGCGGGCTCACGTAGAACCAGTCCACGTGCCGCGGGGCCTCGCGCAGCGCGTCCAGCACCTCCGCGTGCGAGCCCGCCTCCGGCTTGAACTCTTCCGGGAACTCCGGGGTGTCGATCACGCGCGGCCCGCCCTCGGCCACCCGGAGACTGCCCGCGCCGCCCACGACGCCGAGCCGGAAGCCGTTCTTGCGCGCCGCGTCGAACAGCGTCGGCACCGCGTCGAGCAGCTTCTTGCCGTCCTCCAGCGGACGTCCCGGCGTCGCGATGAGCACCGCGTCCGCGTCCCGCGTCACGTCCACCACGAAGTCCGCGTCGTGCAGCGAACCCCGGCGCGCGGTGAGCCCGCCGCCCTGCTCCAGCGCGCTCACGTCCCGGGCCACCCCGACGACCTCGTGGCCCCGCGACAGGGCCTCCTTCGCGAGCCGGCCACCCGCGTATCCGGTGGCACCGAACAGAACGATCCGCATGAATACCTCCTCGATCCAGAACCTGATCCCGACGGTAACCATTGGTAATCAGTGACTTCAAAGTGCTATAAGTACCTGATGGTTACCGAACTGGTCCCGGACGTGCACAACCCCGCCTGCCCCACCCGCGTCGTGCTCGACCGCATCGGCGACCGCTGGACTTCACTGGTGGTGCTGAGCCTGGCTCCCGGGCCGATGCGCTTCACGCGGCTGCGCGCGGGCGTCGGCGGGGTCGCGCCGAAAGTGCTCACCCAGACCTTGCGCGCCATGCAGCGGGACGGGCTGCTCACCCGCACCGTGCACGCCGAGGTACCGCCGCGGGTGGACTACGAACTCACCGAACTCGGCCGTTCACTGCAGGTTCCCATCCAGGCCATCACCGACTGGGCCGAGGCGCACGTGACCGAAGTCGTGGCCGCGCGCGCCGACTACGACGCGGCCCGCGACGAGGCGTAGCACCACCCGGGCAACGCACGCCGGGCAAGCAGGCTCTAAACTATTCGGGTTGCCTCGGCGAGGCCGGGTTCCTTCCACCCGGCGTGATCGACGCGGCGGCTCGGTGTTCGCCCTCGTGGACGCGAAGGACGCCGCCGGTGCCGTTCGCACCAGGTGCCGCCCCTTCCGGTACGCGCCGCCCACGCCAGTGGCACACCCGCCGCCGCAGGCCGCCGACCAGTTTCATTTCCGCCCGACGTCACGAGGAGTGCACCACCGTGTCCGAGGTACGTATTTCCGTCGAACCGCGCACCGAGTTCGGTAAAGGCGCCGCCCGCCGCACCCGCCGCTCCGGCAAGATCCCCGCGGTGCTCTACGGTCACGGCTCCGACCCGAAGCACCTGTCGCTGCCCGCGGTCGAGTTCGCCCGCGCCGTCCGTGACAACGGGCAGAACGCCGTGCTGACCCTCGAGGTCGCCGGCTCCGACAACGAGCTGGCGCTGACCAAGACCGTCACCGCGCACCCGATCAAGAACTACATCGAGCACGTGGACCTGCTGCTGGTCAAGCGCGGCGAGAAGGTCACCGTGAACGTCCCGATCGTGCTGGTCGGCGACGCCACTTCCGGCACCCTCGTCACCCAGACGCTCAACGAGCTCGAGGTCGAGGCCGAGGCGCTGCACATCCCGGAGCAGTTCGAGGTGTCCGTGGACGGCGCCGAGGACGGCACCCAGATCCACGCCTCCGACGTGAAGCTGCCCCGCGGCGTCACGCTGTCCGCCGACGCCGAGGTCCTGGTGGCGCACATCAGCGAGGCGCCGAGCGCCGCGGACATGGAGTCCGAGATCGACGCCGAGGGTGCGGGCGTCGTCGAGGACGAGTCCGAGGACTCGGCCAACGCGGAGTCCTGAGCCCACGACGTCGGGCCGACGACCGGGGTGTGGTGCGCCACGCCCCGGTCGCCGCGGTCCGCGGTCGTGATCCGCGGGCTCGCCGACCCTGAATTTCGGCGCTGCGGCGCCACCGAGCCGCGGCCTGAAGCGCCGCGGCAGCACCACCTCGGCCTCGCGCCGCTCGGCGCGTGCCGTTCGATCGGCCACCGCGAGGTCGCACCACCGCGACCCCCTTCCGAGGATGCAGCCTGGTGACCACTCCTGAAGCGCCCACTCTGATCATCGGGCTCGGCAACCCCGGCCCGCGTTACGAGGGCAACCGGCACAACGTGGGCTTCCTCGTCGCCGACGAGATCGCGGCCCGCATCGGCGGCAAGTTCAAGGCGCACAAGGCGAATGCCGACGTCGTCGAAGGCCGGTTGGGCGCTCGCCGGGTGGTGCTGGCCAAACCCCGGTCGTTCATGAACCTCTCCGGCGGCCCCGTCGCGGGCACGGCGAGGTTCTACAAGGTCCTGCCCGAGTCGCTGATCGTGGTGCACGACGAACTGGACCTGCCGTACGGCACGGTCCGGTTGAAGCGCGGCGGCGGCGAGAACGGGCACAACGGGCTGCGCTCCATCACCAAGTCCTTGGGCACCAAGGAATACTTGCGGGTGCGGTTCGGCGTGGATCGGCCGCCGGGCCGGATGGATCCGGCGGACTACGTGCTCAAGGATTTCTCCGGCGCGGAGCGCAAGGACCTCGGCTACTTCGTGGACCTGTGCGCCGACGCCGTCGAGGCCCTCGCCGCAGACGGCTTGGAACCCGCGCAAAACCGCTTCCACTGACCTCTTCCCCGGCTCCGGGGTGAATGCCGCCTTTGACCGTTAGCGAGTGGGCCGTTCACCCCAGCAGCGCCACCAGGCGAATGCCCCCATTCGACCGGTGGGAGTCGGGCGGAGGCGGCATTCACCTGAGGTCCGGCGCGGGCTTTTCGGTGGGGACGAGGGACGCGGTGGCGGCGCGTTTGAGCTTGCCGGACGGAGTTTTCGGCAGGGCTCCCGGCGGGAGGACGACGACCGTGGCGGGGCGTGCGCCCACTGCTCGCGTGACCTTGGCCGTGACGGCGTTGCGCAGTGACTTCTCCTCGTCGGCGGTTCCGGCGGCCGTCGACTCCAGGACCACCGCGAACCGCTCCCGGCGGGTGTCCGCGTCGAGCCGGACGGCCGCCGCGTTGCCCGCGCGCACCCCGCCGACTTCGCAAGCGGCGCGTTCGATGTCGACCGGGTAGATGTTGCGCCCGCCCATGATGATCACGTCCTTGCGCCTGCCGCAGATGACGACCTCGCCACCGGTGAGGTAACCGTCGTCACCGGTGTCGAGCCAGCCGTCCGCGTCCTGCGCCGCCACCGGCCCGTCCGCCGTGAGGTAGCCGGGCGTGACGGCCGCGCCGCGGATCCGCAGCATGCCGACCTCCCGCTCCCCCAGCTCGATACCCGCGTCGTCGACGACCTGGATCTCCAGTCCGGGCAGTGCGCCGCCGAGCAGCGCGAACGATCGGGTGCGCTCCGCGCCGGCGGCGGGTTCGGCCCGGTGGTGACGTTCCAAGACTTCGGCGGACACGGTGTCGACCCGCACCGGCCGGTCCAGCGCGGCGAAGGACACCGCCAGCGTCGCCTCCGCCATGCCGTAGGCGCACACCATCGCCGTCTCGCGGAGCCCGAAGCGTGCTCCGGCTTCGGTGAAGGCGCGCACCGCGGTGGTGTCGACGGGTTCCGCCCCGTTGAGCGCGAAGCGGAGCCCGGACAGATCGAACGCACCGTCCTCCGCGTTGGCCATCCGGCGTGCCGTGACGGCGTAGGCGAAGTTCGGCGCGGCGGTCACGGTGCCGCCGTAGCGGCTGATCAGCTTCGGCCACAGCAGCGGCGCGGTGAGGAAGTCCGTCGGGGTCACTTGCACCGCTTCCATCCCGATGGACATCGGCACGACGAGGGTGCCGACGAGACCCATGTCGTGGAACAGCGGCAGCCAGGACACGGCGACGTCGCGCACCGGGTCGAGGCGGGCGGAGTCGACCATCGCCGTCGTGTTGGCGTGCAGGTTGCCGTGGGTGATCCGGACGGCTTTCGGGTCGGCGGTGGAGCCACTGGTCAGTTGCAGCAGGGCTGTCGAGGCCTCGCCGGTCGGCACCGGTTCGTCGAGCGAGTCCGGATGGGCGGCGAGCTCGGCGAGGTCGCGGTACCGGATGTCGTGCGAGCGGAGCAGGTCGGCGAGCGGCTCGAACGGCGAGCCCAGCAACACCAGTTCGGCGTCCACCACGCCCAGCACGCGCACGGTGTCCTGAGCCCAGCGCGCGAGGTCGGTACGCGGGGTGGGCTGATGCAGCATGGTCACGCTGTTGCCGGCCAGCCAGCCGCCTTGCACGGCGGGTGCGATCAGCCCCGGGTCGGCGGCGAGCACGGCGACGGCCGCGCCGGGCCGGACCGACTCGCGGAGCGCGGCGGCGATGTGCCGAGCCTCCTCGTGCACCTCGGCCCAAGTGCCGCGCCGCGCCGCCCGGGGCTCCCCGGTGACAAGGCCACGGCTTCCCGCTCCGCCGCAAGCACGCGCCGAGGTCACGATCCTGTCCACGAACCGGCTCATGTGACGCACATTACGTCCGTCCCGAGACGACCGGAACCGTCCCACCGCGTAATCGCCCGAGGGAACCGGCGCACCGCCCTTGCACCGAAGTGCGGGCGAGAAGATCATTTCTTGATCATCGTCTTCTCGGCAGCGAAGCCGATGACCAGTGACCAGCTAGAGCAAACCCACCACCGGCGGGTTCTCAGCGGCTTCCTCGCGCGGACAACAGCCCGGACCCGGATTTCGCCGTGCAGCGGGCTACATGAGAAACGGATCTCGCAGCGAGGAAGCCGCCGAGCGAGCCACTACGCAGGAAATCCGGACGCCTCAGTCCAGTTGGTCGGCGAGTTCGAGCCAGCGGGCTTCTACGTCGTCCTTTTCCTGCTGAAGCGTCCGCAGGTCCGCGTTGAGGCCCTTCAGGCGGTCCGGTTCGGTGGCCGCTTCGGCGAGCTTCTCGTGCAGTTCCGATTCGCGTTTGCCGAGCTTGTCGAGCTGCCGTTCGAGCTTCGCGAGGTCCTTGCGCGCGGCCCGGTCCTCCGCGCCGGAAAGCTTGTTCTGCTTGGCCGTCACTACGTCCTCGGCCTGCTTGCCGACGGCGCCGTCGTCGGCGGAGAGCAGCGAGCTGCGCCGCCGCAGGTATTCCTCGATGCCGCCGACGAGGTCGCTGAGCTTCCCGTCGCCGAACAGCGCGACGACCTTGTCGCACACCCGCTCCACCAGGTAGCGGTCGTGCGACACGACCACCAGCGTGCCCGGCCAGCCGTCGAGCAGGTCTTCGAGCTGCTGCAAGGTGTCGATGTCGAGGTCGTTCGTGGGCTCGTCGAGCACCAGCACGTTCGGCTCGCCCATCAGCAGCCGCGCCAGCTGCAGGCGCCGCCGCTCACCGCCGGAGAGGTCGCCGACCGGCGTCCACTGGCGGCCTTTGCCGAACCCGAACCGCTCGCCGAGCTGGGATGCGGTGAGCTCGTACTTGCCGAACTGCACCCGTTCCGCCACGTCCTCGATGGCTTCGAGCACTCGCCAGCCGCCGGGCAGGTCGTGCAGTTCCTGCGTGAGGTGGGCCAGCCGCACCGTGGTGCCTTCGCGGCGGGTGCCGCCGTCCGGTTCGCGTTCGCCCGCGAGCAGCCGCAGCAGCGTGGTCTTGCCGGAACCGTTGACGCCGACGACGCCGATCCGGTCACCGGGTCCGATCTGCCAGGACAACCCGCTGAGCAACGTGCGATCCCCGATCCGCAGGTCCACGTCTTCGAGGTCGATCACGGTCTTGCCGAGGCGCCGCTTGGCGAAGCTCACCAGTTCCACGGTGTCCCGCGCGGGCGGGACGTCCGCGATCAGCGCTTCGGCCGCCTCGACCCGGTAGCGCGGCTTGGAGGTGCGCGCCTTCGCCCCGCGCTGCAGCCAGGCGAGTTCCTTGCGCGCCAGGTTCTGCCGCTTGTCCTCGGCCTGCTGGGCGAGCCGGTTGCGCTCGGCGCGCGCGAAGATCCAGTCCGCGTAACCGCCTTCGTACTGCTCGACCTTGCCCTGGGTGACCTCCCAGGTGCGGTTGCAGACGGTGTCCAGGAACCACCTGTCGTGCGTGACGATCACTAACGCGCAGCGGCGGGACAGCAGGTGGTCGGCGAGCCAGCGCACCCCTTCGACGTCGAGGTGGTTGGTCGGTTCGTCGAGCACCAGCACGTCCAGGTCGCGCACCAGCGCGGCGGCGAGCGCGACGCGGCGGCGTTCCCCGCCGGAGAAGTCGGTGACCGGCGTGTCCAGCCCGAGCCGCGTCATGCCGAGCCCGGTGAGCACCGACCGCACTCGCGCGTCGGCGGCCCACTCGTGTTCGGCGGTGAACCCGTGCGGGTCGAGCACCGCGTTGCGCACGGTCGATTCGGGCGGGAGTTCGGTGCGCTGGGTGACCACGGCCATCCGGGTGTCCCGGGAGTGGCTGACCCGGCCGGAGTCAGGCGGCTCCGCCCCGGAGAGGACTTCCAGCAGCGTCGTCTTCCCGCCGCCGTTGAGGCCGACGACCCCGATGCGTTCGCCTTCGTTGATACCGAGCGAAACGCCGTCCAGCAGCGGTCGCACTCCGTAGCTCTTGCTCACCGATTCGAGATTGATCAGGTTCGCCATCGGGGGTGTTGATCTCCAGAGGAACGTGAGGGGTGGTTCAGGCGTGGACCTGGGGCGGGGTCGGCCGGTCCGCGCGTTCGTCGCTGACGATCCGGGCACCGGGCACCGGGCCTTGCGCGACCCGCACGGTGCGGCAGACGCCGGCACCGGAAAGCTCGGCGGCCACCCGGACCGCGGCGTCGTTGTCGGTGCACAGAAAGGCGCAGGTCGGCCCGGAACCGGAGACGATGCCCGCCAGTGCGCCCGCTTCCACACCCGCGCGCAGCGTGCGGCGCAGGTTCGGCCGCAGCGACACGGCCGCGGACTGCAGGTCGTTGCCCAGCAGCAGCGCCAGCTGCCGCGGATCACCGGAGGCCAGCGCCTCCAGGAGGGGTTCGACTTCGCTGTCGCCGTGCGGTCCGGTGTCGCCGCGCAGCCGGTCCAGTTCACCGTAAACACCGGGCGTTTCCAGTCCGCGCCGGTCGAGCGCGATCACCCAGTGGAAGGTGTGCCTGGCCAGCACCGGCACCAGCCGCTCGCCACGGCCGGTGCCCAGCGCGGTGCCACCTTGCAGGGAGAACGGCACATCGCTGCCGATCTTGGCGGCGATATCGCTGAGCTCGTCCCGCCCGATCTCCAGGCGCCACAACGTGTTCAGCGCCAGCAGCGCCGCGGCGGCGTCGGCACTGCCGCCCGCCATACCGCCCGCGACGGGAATGCCTTTGCGGATCGAGAGCCGCACGCCGGGCTCCTCCGGGTCGCGCCCGGAGTGTTCGGCGAGCAGGCGGACGGCGGTCCACGCGAGGTTGCTGGGGCCGGTCGGCACCGAGTCGGCGCCTTCACCGTGCACCTCGATGCCGGGTTCGTCGGCGGTCTGCACGGTCACCTCGTCGGTGAGCGACAACGCCTGGAAGACGGTGACCAGCTCGTGGTAGCCGTCCGGGCGAGCATCGCCGACCGACAGATGCAGGTTCACCTTGGCCGGCACACGCACGGTGATGGGGGTGGGTACCACGGAGAGCACTCCTAGAGCCTACGTGTCCGCGCGAGCCAGGTGCCGACCGCGACCTCGGATCGTTCGTCCGGGGTGTCCGGGCGGCGGAACCTCAGCGGCCTTCTCACTGCTGGATCAATTTCGCCAGTGGCCCGCCACGAGCGAAATCGCTGTCCTCGCGAGAAGGCCGCTGAGAACCCTCCGGTGGTCGGCCTGCGCACGTGGGCTATGCGCTACGCGCATGCGGGCACGGCTACACCGCAAGGCACGGCCTTCGGCCGCAAGGCCGGAAGCAATCCCCTGAAACCGACCCTCCACGCACCACAGCAACCACACGCCAAGCCGGAGAAGGCTTTGAAACCCGCCCCCACACGCCAAGCCGAGCAAGACTTCGAAACCCTCGCCCACACGCCAAGCCGAACAAGACTCCAAAGCCCGCCCACCCGGCACGTGAGATTCGACCTTGATCAGTCGGCCGGGATGACCGAGATTCCGCCGTAGGTCTTGTTGATGTAGTCCTTCACCTCGGGCGAGCGGAGCAGTTCGGCGAGCTTCTGCACGCGGGGGTCCTTCGCCATCGCCGGGGAGGCGACGAGGCCGTTCGCGTACGGGTTGTTCTCCGCCTTCTCCACGACGAGCGGGTCCGTCAGGTTGGCCTTCAGTGCGAAGTTGCCGTTGACGATCGCGGCGTCGGAGTCGTCCACCGCGCGGGGCAGCTGGTCGCTGGAGAGCTCCTGGAACTCGACGTTCTTCGGGTTCTCCGCCACGTCGCGCACCCCGGCGCCCTGCTCGGAGCCCGGCTTGAGCTTGATGATCCCGTTGTCCTCCAACAGCTTCAGGCTGCGGGTCAGGTTCGACGGGTCGTTGGGCAGCGCGATCCGCGCGCCGTTGGGCAACTCCTGGAGGGACTTGACCTTCTTGGAGTAGATCGACAGCGGCTCCAGGTGCACGGTCTGCACCCATTCGAACTCGCCGCCGCGCTGCGCCTGGTACTCGGCCAGGTACGGCTTGTGCTGGAAGTAGTTCGCGTCCAGCTCGCCGTTGGCGACGGCCTCGTTCGGCCGGTTGTAGTCGTCGAACTGCTCGATCTCCAGGTCGATGCCCGCCTTCGGAGCGAGGTTCTCATCGACGTACTTGAGGATCTCGCCGTGCGGCTGCGGGCTCACGCCGATCGCCAGCGGGGCGTTCGGGTCCTGCGCCGCATCGGTGCCGCCGCCACCGCAGCCCGCCAACGCCAGTGAAGAAACGGCGGTGAGCACGACCGCCAGGGAACGAATACGCATCAGTGCGTCCTTTCTGGTATGGAGGCCGACCGGTGACGCGCACCGGTTCCGGCAGCGGACCCCCGAGGTCCCTGCCGTCGGCCGTTCGGCTGAAGCAGTGGGAGTGCGGTGCGCTACCCGGTCGCGGAGCGACGGCGGTCCACGGCTTTCGCCGTGAAGTCGGTGAGCAGCTGCATCCCGAAGGCCAGTACCGCGAGGACGATCACCGATCCGTAGAGGACCCGATCGTCGTAGGCCTGATAACCGTCTTGAATGGCGGTGGTCCCCAGCCCGCCGCCACCGATCGCGCCCGCCATCGCCGCGTAACCGATCAGCGTCACGGCGGTGACGCCGACGGCCCCGACCAGCGCGGCTCGCGCCTCGCCGATCAGGACCGTCCGCACGATCCGCCACCGGCCGGAACCGGTGGTGATGGCCGCTTCGACGACGGTGAAGCTCACTTCGCGCAGCGCGTTCTGGGTCAGCCGCGCGAAGAACGGCACCGCTCCGATGGTCAACGGCACGATCACCGCGGTGCTGCCGATGGACGTGCCCACCAGCAGCCGGGTGAACGACGCGAGGATCACCAGCAGCACCACGAACGGCACGGACCGGACCACGTCGACGATCACACCGAGGATCCGGTGCACCGTCGGCCGCGGGGTCAGCCCGACCGGGGAGCTCAGGTGCAGGAACACGCCGAGCGGCAGGCCGCCGGCGACTGCCAGCACGGTCGTCACCACGACCATGTAGAGCGTTTCCCCGGTGGCTTCACCGAGCATCTCCACGACTTCCGCCCAAGGGGTCGGATCACTCACGCAGCTACTCCATCAACACTGACCGGAGCGCGCCGCACGTGCGCGTCGCGGTCGACCATCCATTTCAGCGCCTGCTCCGAGCGCTCGCCGGTGAGTCCGACGCGGAACTTCGCGACGGGCGTGTCGCCGAGCCTGGTCAGGCCGCCGCCGAGGATGGACAGTTCCACCCCGAAGCGGCTCGACGCTTCCGGCAGCAGTGCCCCGACGGCGGCGAAGCCGACGAGGACCACTTCGGCGACCACGTCGTGGCGCACGCCGGGCACCGCGGGTGCCTGGTCGGTCTCCGGCAGCAGGCTGGTGCTGACGCGGCTGCCGGGTTCGGCGACCAGGTCGAGCACCTTGCCGTGTTCGGCCACGCGTCCGTCTTCGAGCACCGCGACGTCATCGGCGATGCGGCGCACCACGGCCATGTCGTGGGTGACCACGAGCACCGTGACGCCCAGCTCGGAGCGGGCTCGGTCGAGGACCGTGAGCACCGAGTCGGTGGTGCTCGGGTCCAGCGCCGACGTCGGTTCGTCGGCCAGCAGCACCGAGGGCTTGGCGGCGAGGGCGCGGGCGACCGCGATCCGCTGCCGCTGCCCGCCGGAGAGCCGGTCGGGGTAGACGGGCGCCTTGTCGGTGAGCCCGACGAGGTCGAGCAGTTCGGCGACGCGGCTGCGGCGCTGCGGCGCGGCCATCCCGGCCGCCTCCAGCGGCAGCGCCACATTGCCCGCCGCGGTGCGCTGTCTGAGCAGCGAGTCGCCCTGCGGCACGACGCCGATGTGCCGCCGCGCCGCACGCAGCGCGGCGCCTTCGAGCGACACGAGGTCGGTGCCGTCGACGCGGATGGCGCCGCGGTCGGGCTTCTCCAGCAGGGCGATGCACCGCGCGAGGGTGGACTTGCCCGCACCGCTGGGGCCGACGACGCCGCACACCGCTCCGGCGGGGACTTCCAGGGAAACGTTGTCGAGTGCGACGACGTCGGCCCGACTCGACTGGTCGTGCCGGAAGGACTTGGTGAGGTTCTCGACTGTGATCACGATCGCTCCGCATCAGCTCACACCGGACCGCGGGCATGCCGCATGAGGCCGGGAAAGACGAACAGAAAGGCTGGGGAAGGGACTGCGACGGCCTCGGCCGTCAGCGGACGCGGCGACAGGCCGTGGTGGTGCGGCGTCCGTGATCGATCACTCGACGCTGCGTCAACGCGAGTCCGTGCGGACCGGATCCGGTGCGGGCGCGGCCGCCACGGGCCTGCCGTCGGTTGATCCGGGGCGCGCGTTCGCCTGCGAGCAGAGTTTCAGACACCACAACTCCATCGACCCTGGCGTTAGCACCTGCTCGCGTTGAGTGGTTGCTGCGGCGTCGTGGAGCCAGGTCTCTCAGCCGCTCGGGATGGATTTCCCGAATAGTAGAACGCAGCGATGTCGGCGAACGCAAGCCGCATACGGTCACTATGTGGAATCGTTTGACAAATCACATCACCCCGACGAGCAGGGGTTCTTGATCAACTCAACTTATTCCAGTGACCATATGTGACCATCGCAACGCTTTTGGGGTGCCGTTCGGCTAGGCGCTGTTTAGGAACGTGGGGCCCGCTGTTTGAAGGCAGTGAGGTCTCCGGTAGATGGATCAACGACCAAGAAGATCGACATCTATCCGGAGACCTCGGTGGGAAGCGTATCGGTTGGCGCGCGTCAGGATCTGACGGACCGGCAGTGGGTGGCGTTGCAGCGTGTGTTGCCGCCTCAGCCGGTGGTGGGTCGTCGTCCGAAGTGGACACGGCGGCAGTTACTCGATGGGGTCCGGTGGCGGGTGCGGGTCGGTGCTCCGTGGCGGGACGTACCGGAACGTTATGGGCATTGGCAGTCGATCTACCAGCTGTTTCGCCGCTGGCAGCGTGAGGGTGTGTGGCCCTGGATCCTCTCGGCACTGCGAGCGTGGGCCGACTGCGTAGGGCTGATCGACTGGCAGGTGTCGGTGGACTCCACGATCAACCGGGCCCACCAGCACGCCGCCGGAGCCCGCCGCCGGCCTGACAAGCAGATCGAACCGCCCGGCGACGAACCGGCCGATCACGCACTGGGGCGGTCGCGGGGCGGATTCGCCACGAAGATCCACTTGGCTTGCGAGCAAGGCCGGAAACCGTTGACGCTGTTGATCACTGCTGGTCAACGCGCTGACAGTCCGCAGATGGTCACCGTGCTCAAGTCGATCCGGGTCGCACGGCCCGGGCGCGGACGCCCGCGCACTCGCCCGGAGCGAGTACTTGCCGACAAGGCATACTCCTCCCGCGCGAACCGCTCATACCTGCGCAAACGCGGGATCACCGCGACGATCCCAGCCCCGAAAGACCAAGCCGCCCACCGGCGCGCCCGCGGATCGGCCGGAGGCCGACCGCCCGCTTTCGACCCCGAGACCTACCGACAGCGTCACGCCGTGGAATGCGGGATCAACCAGCTCAAACACCACCGTGCCGTGGCCTGCCGCTACGACAAACTCGCCCTCCGCTACGAAGCCACCGTGCACATCGCTGCCATCGACATCTGGCTACGCAGCCTCACCAAGATCAATTTCTAAACAGCTCCTAGCCGACAACGACTCCGGGTGTCCGGCCGCGAACCCTCAGCGCACCAGCTCGGCCGCCGCATCGGCCACCCGGGCGAAATCCGCCACCGCGAGCTGCTCGCCGCGCGCCGTCGGATCCGCCCCGGCGGCCCGCAGCACCTGCTCCGCGCGCGCCGCCGAACCGGCCCAGCCGGACAGCGCGGCCCGCAGCGTCTTGCGCCGCTGCGCGAACGCCGCGTCGATCGCCGCGAACACCTGCTTGCGCGGGGCCGTCGACGGCGGGTCGATCCTCGTGAACGACACCAGCCCCGAATCCACGTTCGGCACCGGCCAGAACACGTTGCGCGGCACCGGCCCCGCACGGCGCACCTCGGCGAACCACGCCGCCTTCGCGCTAGGCACGCCGTAAGTCCGGTTGCCGGGCTTCGCGGCCAGCCGGTCGGCGACCTCGGACTGCACCATCACCAGGCCCGTGCGCAACGTCGGCAGCTCGGCCAGCAAGTGCAGCACCACCGGCACCGCCACGTTGTACGGCAGGTTCGCCACCAGCGCCGTCGGCGGCTTCGCACCGAAGTCCGCGGCCTGCACGCGCAGCGCATCCGCGGCCAGCACCCGCAGGTCGCCTTCGTGTTCCGGGACGAACTCGGCCACGGTGCGCGGCAACCGCTGCGCCAACACCGGATCGATCTCCACCGCGACCACTCCGGCCGCCGCGGGCAGCAATGCCAAGGTCAGCGAACCGAGCCCCGGGCCGACCTCCAGCACCACGTCATCGGCGGTGAGCTCGGCGGCCCCCACGATGCGGCGCACCGTGTTGGGGTCGTGCACGAAGTTCTGCCCCAGACGTTTCGTCGGGCGAATCCCCAGTTCCTCGGCCAGCCGGCGAACATCGGCCGGCCCGAGCAACCGCGCCCTGCTCGCATGCTGTTCCACGGGGTAGAAGTTACTCGGCCATCCCGCCTGAGCTGCGGAGTGGGGCGGCCAACCGAGGCCTGGACGACAAAAACGACCGCCCACCGGGCGATGCCGGTGGGCGGTCGTGGAAGTCGATCGCTCGATCAGAGACCGAGTTTGGACGAGCAGCCCGGCCAGGCGCCGTAGCTGCCGCCGCGGGCGTCGCGGACCTTGGTGGCCACCGAGATCTGCTGCTCGCGGCTGGCCTGGTGCGGGTAGGCCGCGTACTGGTCGCCGCCGTAGGCGTCCCAGGTGCTCTTGTCGAACTGGAGACCGCCGTAGTAGCCGTTTCCGGTGTTGATCGCCCAGTTGCCGCCGGCCTCGCACTGCACCAGCTTGTCCCAGACGGCGCCGTTCGGCGGCTGCTTCGTGCCGACGCGGACGACCTTCTCCTTGGCTTCCTTGGTGACCTTCTCCCCCACCGCTTCGCGGCCGGTCTCCTCGCCGTTGCGAGTGCTCACCCGAGTGAAGACGATCTTCTCGCCGGGCGAACCCGGGTCCTCGACCTTCTCCTCGCCCTTGAGCATCGAGTCGTCCTCGATCTCCTTGACCGGCGGCTCGACCGGCACGGTCACGTTCACCACGGAGCTGCCGGTGCGGTCGATCTGGACCTGCGCGCCGCTGGTGATCTTCTGGTCGCCGCCGGGCGTGATGTGGTCTTCCGGCCCGAGCTGGAGATTCTGCTCCTTGACCAGTTCGTCCACGGTCACCGCGGTCGTCGTCAGCTGCCGCGCCTCACCGGAGCCGTCGGTGATCGTGATGTCCTTGGCGGTCTTGATCGTGAGGTCCATGCCCTGCTCGGGCACGGCCATGCTGCGCGCGGACGACACCCAGGCGCCGTCGTCGGCGACGCCGAGCTGGCGCATCGCCTGGCCGACGGTCACCGACCGCACCCATTCCTCGCGCTGCTCACCATCGATGGTCATCTTCAGCAGACGCCCGCGGTCGAGGGTGATCGTGTCGTTGTGCCCGACCTTGGACTGCGGGGAGGGGCTCAGCGCGTCGTGCTCGCCGATGTTGATGCCCTCGTCCTCGAGGACTTCACCGACGGTCGACTCGTAGGTGTTGACCTGGCGTTCCTTGCCGTCGACCTCAACGGTGACGGACTTGTCCATCGCCGCCGCGGCACCACCGGACCCGGTCAGGGTGAGGATGACCGCCGCGACCGCGCCCTTGAGGAAGCGCTGCTTCCACGAGGTGATCGCTTCGACGACCTCCGGGGACGGGGCGACCGCGCTCTGCGGCTCGGAAAGCTCGTCGGGCAGGACCAGTGGCGGCATCACCACGGTCTCCGCGTTGATGAGCCGGATCAGCTCTTCGACGTCGATGTCGGCCGTCGCGAGCATTTCGTCGGCCTGCGGACCGAGTGCCTCGAGCACGTCGTCCGGCGTGATCTCCAGCGCGCCGGGCGGGAAGCTCGGGTGGTCCTGGGCCGGGTACCGGCCGGTGATGGGGGCGAACGGCTGTTCTGCCGTGATCTCGGTGTCGCTCTCGCGGTCGAGCAGGCCGACCGAGGTCTGCTGCTCCGAGCTCACCGGGCTGAACCAGTCCGTTGACGCGTTGAAGGATTCGGCCCAATAGCCGTGATCCTGGCGTGCACCGCCCAGCGGTTGATCGCTGTACGCAGTACTGCCGTGGGCACCGGGGATGCCTCGTCCGTTCACAGGGTCGCTACCTCTCGAAAGCGAGAAGCCGTCCGCGGCGCGCGGGTGATCAAGGGGAGTTCGCCGAACATGTCTGCCGTCGAACTCCTTCACCTGCCGCTACGCGACTTCGTGCTTCGTTTCCGTATCCGACTCCCGTAGCCAAGCGCCTTATTAGACAGTGCCTGATGCGTGCTGGTCTTGTTTCCAGCGCGATCGGCGGCACCGACTTCCCCGACGTACCCGGCGGCGACTAGCGGGCGTTTCCGTGACTTCGTTGTCATCGGTTACGAGGCCGAGACTCTAGCGTGATCCAGCGAGCCCGCCAAGGGGCCACCCCGCCCTGTGACCTGGGTTACGCCGAAATGCCGCGCAACCGTGCACCGTGAGTGATCGAACGGTGCGTTTCAGGGCGGGCCGATCCCCATTTTCCCATTGCCGCAACGGTTTCTCAGCCGATCATGCAAATCGGTCGATCAGTCCATTGAGGACAACATGATCGTTCCTGGTGAGAGGATCACGAGTCCGGACGATTCGCGGCGCGTTGCGGGCGCCTCGGCGGGCTTCGGAGCGCGGGCGGCGGAAGAGCACGATCATCTCCCGCCGCCCGCGACGGACGAGGAACCGGCCACCCGGATGCGAAGCGTGATGACGAAGGTCACTTGCTCACACTCGCGGGCGATCTCGAGCGCCGGGGCGGTTCGACGCTCAGCGGGGCAGCCCGAGCTTGCGGGCGCAGGACGGCCAAGCGCCGTAGCCGCCGCGGTCCTCGCGCAACGTGCTCGCCACCGAGATCTGCTGATCACGCGAGGCCTGGTGCGGCAGGCCGGCGAACGAGTCGCCGCCGTAAGCGGCCCACGTGCGGCGGTCGAACTGGAGGCCGCCGTAGTAGCCGTTGCCGCTGTTGGTGGCCCAGTCGCCACCGGATTCGCAGTGCGCGAGCCGATCCCAGACCGAACCGGAGCGAGCCTCCCGCTCGGGTCCTGGGCCGTTCCCGGCGACGGGCGAAGCGGTAGCGAGTGGAGCGCCGCACAACGTGATCACTGCGGCGATTCCGATCCTGGTGATGCCACGGATGCGCATACAGGTCCTGACTGCCGTGCTTCCGGGCGGACGCCCCGGCCGGGCCGCGGACCTTCCGGTCCACTGTGGCCGATCGCCGAGCACGTCCCCTCCCGGCTTCCGCAGGGGACGCTAGGTCGCCGGACGGGCGCCGCAAGTTCGTGCGCACCCCCGGCGCATTAGCACAACACGCTCAGTCAGAGCAGGTCAGGAGGCGGGCACCTGATCGAGACGGAAGACCCGCTCGGCCGTGGCGGTCGTGGCCACGATCAGTTCAGCGAGATCCCCGTCACGCCACTCCGCCAGGTCTCGAAAGGTGTAATTGGCGCAGTACGGCTCGTTCGGTCGTCCGCGGAACGGGTGCGGGGTGAGGAACGGCGCGTCGGTCTCCACCAGCATCTGCTCCACCGGCACCAGCCGGGCGGCCTCGCGCAGGCCGACGGCGTTGGCGTTGCGGAAGGTCGCGGTGCCCGCGAACGAGAGCACGTAGCCACGGTCCACGCAGGTGCGGGCGAACTCGGCGTCGCCGGAGAAGCAGTGGAAGATCACCGTCTCCGGGGAGCCCTCCTCGGTCAGGATGCGCAGGATGTCCTCGTGCGCGTCCCGGTCGTGGATCATCAGCGGCTTGCCGGTGCGCTTGGCCAGGTCGATGTGCCAGCGGAACGCCTCGTGCTGCGGCTCCGGCGGGGAGAAGTCCCAGTAGTAGTCCAGTCCCGTCTCGCCGATCGCGACGACCCGCGGCCGCAGCGCCAGCTCCTCCAGCACCCGCCGGTCCGCTTCGGTGAAGTCCTTGGCCCTGGTCGGGTGCAGGGCGACCGCCGCGAACACTCGATCGTCCCAAGTGGACGCTTCGGCGGCCCAGCTCGCGGCTTCGATGTCGTCGGCGACCGTGACCACCCGGGTGATGCCGGCGGTCTCCGCCCGGTCCACCAGCGCCCGCACGTCCTCGGCGGTCTTCGCGCCGCACGCGTCGAGGTGGGTGTGCGCGTCCACCGCGGGCGCGGGCAGCGCCTCCGGCATCGGCGGCCGTTCCTTCTTGTCCTTCTTGCTCACCGTCAACCCCTCGTGGACCGCGCAGGCCCCCACGTCGTGCCTCGCTCATGCCGATTTCGCGGCGAATCCGAGCCTACGGTCCCCGCGCGCCACCCCGGGAACGGGCATCACGCCAGGTCGGCGCGCACGAAGGACACGTTGTACGGCCGCCACTGGGTCATCGTGAAGTAGACCGCGGGCCGATCCGCGGCCCACGGGTGCTGGAAGCCGCCGTAGAGCGCGGGGAACCGAGCGCCCGCCGCCAGGACTCGTCCGGCCGACCACGGCCCGGTGAGCCGGTCCGCGGTGCGCAGCACGATCGCGGCTCGCCGCTCATCCAAGTGCACCGCGAACCAGCAGCCGAAGTGCTCGTTGAACTGCACGGACAGTTCCGCGACCGGCGCGTCGAGCACGGGCAGCGCCGCATGCGGGTCCGCCGCCCAGCCCCGCGCCGTCCAGTACTCGTAGGCCGCCGGGTCGAGCAGCTCGTGCACGCCGACCCGCGCGAGATGCCCGGCGCCGAAGCGTCCGCTCGGCGTGCCCAGCAGGTGCACGTGGCCGTCGATGATGCCGGCGAACGCGATCAGCTGGAACGGGTGCCCGCCCTGGTCGCGGCGGCGGAACCGGCTCAGGAACCGTTGCCCGTGGTTGCGCCAGACGGCCGTGTCCGACTTCGTCCAGCTCCGCCCGCCGTCGTCGGAGTAGGCCAGCGCGCCGTAGTTGGTGTGCCACACGCCGGGCGTTCCCCACCGCCGCACGGACATGTAGTGCAGGTAGTTGCGTTCCCCGACGGCGATTCCGGCGGTGGGGATCACGGTGTGCTCGCGCGCCCCGGTCCGGTCGCCGGGCAGGAACTGTCCTGCGGAGCCGTCCTCGCGCCGCACGAGCCAGTCGAAGGTGAGGCCGGAGTCGAGATCGGTGTCGGTGGACCGGGCGAGCACGTTGCACCGCCAGTCCGCCTTCCGCGGCCCCGCGCCGTTGCCGCCCCAGCGGTCGCCGTAGGTGTCGCCGAACGCGGCGAGCACGCCACCACGACCGTCGTCCCAGAGGATCCCGAGGTCGGTCGCGGTGACGCCGGATCCCGCATTGCGCGACTCGGCCCCCGTGATCGCCGCCAACCTGGTCGTACCGGTCACCCGAACCATGTCCGAACGTTACGTCGCCGCACGTCACCACGACCATCGAACAAGTAGGCCCCGCACCCTCCCGCCCCGTCAGCGGCAAAGCCCCGAAGGACGAGGCGAAGCAAGCCTGCCTTACGGCGAAGCCGTGCCTGGATGTGCGAAGCACGTAGCCCACGTCGAAAAGGTGGCCACCCGCGGGTTCTCAGCTGTCTTCTCGCGAGGACAGCTTTTTCCCTCGTGGCGGAGCCACTAGGGAAAAAGATCCCGCAGCGAGAAGACAGCTGAGGTTCCGCCACCCGACCACCCAAGCAAAACGACCCCGACGACAGAGAAAAAGTGTCACTGGCGGGCGGCGAGTACTGCTGTGTAGAGGTCGTTTTTGCGGGCGCCGCTGAGTTCGGCGACTTCGGCGACCGCGTCCTTGAGGCGCATGCCGTCCGCCGCGCGCTCTTCGACCTGCGGAACCAGATCGGCCGGGTCCTGCGAAACGGGCACGGCGCCCGCGATGACCACGGTGATCTCGCCACGCACCTCGCCGCCCGCCCATTCGGCCAGCGAACCGAGGTCGCCGCGGCGCACTTCCTCGTAGGTCTTCGTCAGTTCCCGGCACACCACCGCCGCGCGGTCCGGGCCGAGCACCTCGACCGCGTCCGCCAAGGTGTCCCCGAGCCGACGCGGCGATTCGAAGAACACGCAGGTCCGCTGCTCCGCCAGCAGCCGCCCGAACCAGCGGCGCCGCTCACCGGACTTGCGCGGCGGAAACCCTTCGAAGCAGAACCGGTCCGAGGCGAGCCCGGACACCACCAGCGCCGTCGTCACCGCGGACGGCCCGGGCAGGCAGGTCACCACCAGCCCCTCCGCGGCGCAGGCCGACACGAGCCGGTAGCCGGGATCGGACACGCTCGGCATGCCCGCATCGGTCACCAGCAGCACGTCGCGCCCGTCCCGCAACGCCTCCAGCAGTCGCGGAGTGCGTGCCGCTTCGACGTCCTCGTAATAGCTCACGATCTTCCCGGACGGGCTCACCCCCAGCGAAGTCGCCAGCGCACGCACTCGGCGGGTGTCCTCGGCAGCGATGATCGCGGCCGAGCCCAACGCGTCGATCAGCCGGGCCGACGCGTCGCGGGGATCACCGAGCGGAGTCGCGGCGAGCACCAACGTGCCCGATCCGGATTCGAGGTCCATGAGGTCAACCCTACGATTCAGGTGTGAGCGTGCTCGTGCCGAACTCCGCCGGCGGCCAAGCCGACAACATGGTCGAACCCGGCCGCACTCCCCCCGCCGCCGAACCCGGCTCTTGGGACGCTCGGGCATTGCTCGCCCCGAAGATGCCCGCGGACCGGTTGCGCAGCTGGATCATCACGCTGGCCATCGGGCTGATCGCGGGCGTGGTCCGGATCTGGGACCTGGGGCGCGCGACCGACAAGGGCACTCCGGTCTTCGACGAGAAGTACTACGCCATCCAGGCGTGGCAGATGCTGCGCAACGGTGGTTACGAGGACAACCCCGGCTACGAGGTCGTCGCGCACCCACCGGTCGGCAAGCAGCTGATCGCCATCGGTGAGTGGATCTTCGGCTACAGCCCGTGGAGCTGGCGCATCGCGGCCGCGCTGGCGGGCACGGTGATGGTGGTGCTGCTGGTGCGCATCGCGCGCAGGCTCACCCGTTCCACGCTGCTCGGGGCGATCGCCGGGGTGCTGCTGATCTGCGACGGGGTCAGCCACGTGCAGTCGCGCGTCGGCATGCTCGACATCTTCCAGGCGTTGTTCGTGCTGGCCGCGTTCGCGCTGCTGCTCGTCGACCGCGATCAGATGCGGGCGCGGTTGGCCGTGGTGGTCGCCGAGGGGCGCATCGGGGACAGCCGGTGGGGGCCGCGGATGGGCTTCCGCTGGTGGCGGTTCGCCGCCGGGTTGTCGTTGGGCCTGACCTGCGGGGTCAAGTGGAACGGCATCTACTACATCATGGCCTTCGGGCTGCTCAGCGTGATCTGGGACGCGCTGTCCCGGCGCACCGCCGGAGTGGAGCGGCCGTGGGCGGGCGCACTGGTGCGGGACACGGTGCCCGCGCTGGGCTCGCTGCTGGTGCTGCCGATCGCGGTGTACTTCGCTACGTGGGCGAACTGGTTCGCCAGCGAGACCGCCACCGACCGGCACGCGGCGATCATCTCCGAGGACGTGGGGCTGAACTTCCTGCCCGATCCGCTGCGGTCGCTGCTGTTCTACCAGTTCAACGTGCTGGACTTTCACACTCATCTGGACACCGGCAGCAATCCGCATCCGTGGGAGTCGAAGCCGTGGGCGTGGCCGATGGGCATGCGCCCGATGCTCTACTACTACGAGTCGGGGCTGACCGGCTGCGGCGAGTCGAACTGCGTGCAGGCGACGATGTTGCTGGGCACGCCCGCCATGTGGTGGCTGGCGCTGCCGGTGGCGGCGTGGGCCGCGTGGCGCGCGGTGAGCCGGCTGGACTGGCGCTACACCGCGGTGCTGGTGGGATACGGCGCCGGGTACCTGCCGTGGTTCGTCAACCTGGACCGGCAGATGTACTACTTCTACGCGACGCCGATGGCACCGTTCATGGTGCTGGGGATCGTGCTGATCTTGGGCGAGATCCTCGGCGCGGCGCAGGAGCACACGGAGCGGCGCAAGACGGGGCTGCTGGTGGTGGCGTTGTACGTGGGCATCGTGGTCGCGAACTTCGTGTGGTTGTGGCCGATCCTGAACGGGAACTTGATCACCCAGGAGCTCTGGCAAGCAGAACTCTGGCTCCCCTCCTGGCGTTGATGTCGGGCTGGTCTGCGTTGCGGGCCAGGTAACGGAACCTCGGCGTTGGTGCCGGTTGCTCGGGCGGTCACTGCTCAGCGACTGCGCCGCCGACGCGCTGGAGATCAACAGCTGCTGAAGTGAACGGACCGTTCGTCCGATCTGATCGGGCGAACGGTCCGTTCACTTCGTTTCGGGTGCGGTTCAGGAGATCTCGGTGAGGGCGGCGCGGAGGACTGCGACGGCCTCGGTGATCTCCTCCGGCGTCACCGACATCGACGGGCGGAAACGCAGCGAGTCCGGGCCGGAGGGCAGGAACAGCGTCCGATGCCGCTCGCGCGCCGCCGCGATCGCCGCATCCCGAGCGGCCGGTTCGCGGAAGCTCACCGCGCACATCAGTCCGCGTCCGCGCGCCGAGCGGATCATCGCGGGGAACTCGGCGGCCAGCGCACCGAGTTCGCCGAGCAGCAGCTCACCCATCCGGCGGCTGTGCTCGAACAACCCGTCCCGTTCGACGACCTCCAGGATCCGGGTGGCCCGCACCATGTCCACCAGCGAGCCGCCCCAGGTGGAGCTGATCCGGCTCGGCTCACGGAACGCGTTGTCGGCGATGTCGAGCACCCGGCGCCCGCCCATCACCCCGCACACCTGCAGGCGCTTGCCGAAGGCCACCAGGTCCGGTTCCAGCCCGAGTTCCTGATGCGCCCAGACGGCACCGGTCAACGCCCCGGTCTGCACCTCGTCGGCGACGGTGAGCACGTCGTGCTCGCGGCACAGCTCCTGGACGGCGGTGAGGAACCGGGGACGCAGGTGCCGGTCACCGCCCTCGCCCTGGATCGGCTCGTACACGAAGCAGGCGATCTCCGCCCCGTACCGGCGCAGCGCGGCCTCGGCGGCGTCGAGCGCGACCTGCTCTTCCGGCAGCAGCTCCGGGGTGTCCCAGCGCGGGCCGGGTTCGACCGCCGGGCTGGGGATGCGCGGCCAGTCGAACATCGGGTAGTCGCGGATCTTCGCCGGATCGGTGTTGGTCAGCGACAGGGTGTATCCGCTGCGGCCGTGGAACGCGCGTTCCAGGTGCAGCACTCGGCTGCCTCGGACGCCGACGCCCCGGCGGGCGTTGTGCTTGGTCTTCCAGTCGAAGGCGACTTTGAGCGCGTTCTCCACGGCGAGCGTGCCGCCGTCGATGAAGAACAGCAGCGGCAGCTCCGGCACGCCCGCGACCCGGCGGAAGGTCTCGGCGAACCTCGCCTGTTCGACGGTGGCGAAGTCCGGGTTGGCGGGCTTGACCCGCGCGGTCCGCAGCAGCGCGGCCTCGAACGCGGGGTCCCGCAGGTCGGGGTGTCCGTGGCCGAGCGGGGCGGAGCTGAAGAACATCGTCATGTCGAGGTATTCGGTGCCGTCGCGCAGGTCGCGCAGGCGGCAGCCGTTCCCGTTGTCGAGGTCGACCACGATGTCCAGCAGGTCGCCGGTGACCTGCGCGCGCAGCGCAGGCACCGCCTGCTCGGCCTCGGTGGTGGGCTGGTCGAGAACGGCTTCCTGCTGTGCGGTCATGTCAGCCTCCTCGTGCGTCGTGCGGTCGCGGTGGCGCCCGTCACTCTTCACGAAAAATTATGACCACATCGACAGAAGATCACAATATTCTTCTTGAAACTGCCTACCTTCACGAAAGATTTCCTTTCGCTGATCTCGCGGCCGCACCTGAGCACCATCAGGACGCGCACGATCAGCGTCCTTCGCCGGGACCTTCCAGTGCCCACAGCAAGTCCGCCAACCCGCCCGCCAGCGAGTCCCGCTGCCGAGCCGCCAGTCCGGACAGCAGCGCCTGCTCCGCCTCCAAGACCCGGGGGAACAGCTCATCAACGAGCCGCTCGCCCTGCTCGGTGAGCCGCACCCGCGCGCTGCGCCGATCGCGCTGATCCGTGGACCGCTCCAGCAGCCCGCGCTCGGTGAGCTCGCGGAGCCGCTTGGTGGTCGCCGCACCGGAGGAGACGGTCAACTCGTTGAGCCGCCCCGGCGTCATCGCCGCCCCGCCCCGGCGCAACGCGCACAGCAGGTCGAACTCCGCGCGATTGAGCCCACCCTCGGCGATCGTCGCGTCCAGTCGGCGCCGCAGCACCGCCGCCCCGCGCAGCACCCGGCCGATCACGTCCATGCTGCTCGTGTTGATGTCCGGGCGTACCTCGCTCCACTGCGACCGGGCCGCGTCGATGAGATCCGGTGTTCGCTTCATCTCACCATCGTTTCACTAGTAAACTATTTTCGCTACGCTGTCCGGGTGACCGGAACCGTCCTGACCCGCAATCTTCGGGACACGCTCCGGCTCCGCCGGAACGGCCCCTTCCTCTGGCCCGCCGCCCGCGCGCTGCTGGCGTTGGCCGTCCCGCTGAGCGTGCTGCTGTTCACCGACCGGCTCGACCTGCTGCCCGGCGCCGTGTTCGGCGCGTTGAGCAGCGTCTACGGCCGCACCGAGCCCTACTACCGGCACGCCAGGACGCTGGGCGCGGTGGCGCTGGGCATGGTGCTGGCCGTGATCGTGGGCGATGTGATCGCCGTGTTCGCGGGTGGCACCCCGTGGCACGAGGCGGTGGCGCTGACGGCCACCGCGCTGATCGGCGCCCTGGCCACCGTGCTCTGCGCGGCCGTCAAGGTCGGGCCGCCCGGCGGGCTGATCTTCGCATTCGCCGTCGGAGCCTGCGCGCACCTGCCGCTGGTCGCCGCCGACCTCGGCCCGCACTTCGCGACGGTCGCGCTGTGCGCGGCGTTCGCCTGGGTGGTCAACGTCGCCGGAGCGGCGGTCATCGGCATGGCACCGCAACGCCACGCGGTGGCGGCGGCGCTGGACGCCACCGCGGCCGCGCTGGCCGAACGCTCTGACCTCGCCGTGCGACACCGGGCCGCGGTGGCGGTGGAGTCGGCGTGGCACAGCGTCGCGCTCGTCGGCCATCGCCATCGCGATTCATCCGCGCACCGGAGCCTCGTCCGCGCAGTGCACGCGAGCGAGGTGCTGCTCGGCCCGGACGCCCCCGAGGTCACCGCCGACGACGTTCGAGCAGCCGCCACCGCGATCCGCGCCGGTGAACCGGCCCCCGACCTGCATCCGGCGGGTTCGGCCGAAGTCTTCGCACCCATCCCCGCCTCCCGGTGGCGGATCATTCGCGGAGTGCTGCGCGCGGCGGTCCGGCCGCGTCGCGCCGGGTCCTGGCTGCTGCCCTACGCCGTCCGCATCTTCGTGGCGGCGCTGCTGGCCGGAGTCGCCGCCGACCTGCTCGGCATCGGTCACGCCTATTGGGCCGCGGTGTCCGCGGTGTCGGTGTTGCAGGCGACGAGCACCGCGACCTCCGTCCCGCGGATGCTGCAACGCGTGTCCGGCACCGTGCTCGGGGTGCTGATCGGGGCGGCCGTGCTCTCCGCGCACCCGGCGGTCTGGGTGCTGCTGGTGGTGCTGGTGCTGTTGCAGTGGGGAGCGGAGATGACGGTGACGATCAACTACGGGATCGGCCTGCTGTTCGCCACACCGGTCGCGCTGCTGGTCAGCGCGCTCGGCGCCCCGGCGGATCCGGGAGTGCTCGCCTCGAACCGGTTCTGGGCGACGCTGCTGGGCGCGGCGATGGCCGTCGCGATCTCCTGGCTGCTCCCGAACCGCGCCTGGCTCTCCCGCGTGCACACGGCCTTGGCCCGGGTGCGCACGCTCAGCGCGGCGGAGCCGATCCACCCGCCCGCGCTGCGCGGCGCCTTGATCGAACTGCACGAGGCTTACGAGCTTGCGGCGGGCGAGATCCGCCCGGCACTGCTGCCCACCGAGTCGCTGCTGACCGCCTCGCACGAGGCTTACGCGCAGCTGGACGCCGCCGCACCTCACCGCGGTCTCGCCCCGGAACGCTGATCCAACGGCACGGGGACAGCGCGGTCCCGCAGCACGCCCAGAAGGCGCCATTCAGCAGACATCGGCGGCCCACGAAGATTGCTACCGTCCAGTAGCCAGTGGGAGCCGGCTGCGCGCCCCGGCCGACCGCGAACACCGGGCGGCGCGAACCGACGGCCGGACGCGCCCGGGAATCCGTTCCCTACCCCGATGTGGAGGACTCAACGATGAGTTCGGCAGAAGACCGCGGCATCAGCCGTCGCGACGTACTGGCCGCCGGAAGCACGGTCGCCGTGAGCGGCGCGCTGCTCGGCATGTCCACCGGTTCGGCGAGCGCCGCCGCGGACACCGCGGCCGACGCGATCGTCGTCGGAGCGGGACTCGCCGGGCTGGTCGCGACCGCCGAGCTGGTCGCCGCGGGTCGGCGAGTGCTGCTGGTGGACCAGGAGCCCGAAGCGAGCCTCGGCGGGCAGGCGTTCTGGTCGTTGGGCGGACTGTTCTTCATCGACTCCGTGGAGCAGCGGGCCGCGGGCATCAAGGACTCCCTCGAGCTGGCGCGGGCCGACTGGTTCTCCAACGCGGGTTTCGACCGCGGCGTCGACGACCCGATGGGCGAGGACCACTGGGGGGCTCGCTGGGCCGACGCGTACCTGGAGTTCGCCGCCGGGGAGAAGCGATCCTGGCTGGCCGGACTGGGCATGACGTGGGTGCCGATCGTCGGCTGGGCGGAACGCGGCGGGCAGCTCGCCGACGGGCCGGGCAACTCGGTGCCGCGCTTCCACCTGACCTTGGGCACCGGACCAGGGGTGATGGAGCCGTTCGAGAAGCTCGTGCGCGAGGCGGCCACCGCCGGGAAGGTCGTCTTCCGGTTCCGCCACCAGGTGGATTCGCTGAGCACGACCGGCGGCGTCGTCGACGGCGTGCGGGGCAGCGTGCTGGAACCCAGCAACGCCGAGCGCGGCACGCCCAGCTCCCGCACCAAGGTGGGCGAGTTCGAGCTGCACGCCCCGATCGTCATCGTCACCTCCGGCGGCATCGGCGCCAACCACGACCTGGTGCGCAGCAACTGGCCTTCCTACCTCGGGAAACCGCCCGAGCGGCTCATCACCGGCGTACCCGCCCACGTGGACGGGCGGATGCTCGGCATCAGCGAAGCCGCGGGCGCCCGCCTGGTCAACCGCGACCGCATGTGGCACTACACCGAGGGCCTGATCAACCACACGCCCATCTGGCCCGGCCACGGGATCCGCGTTCTCGCCGCTCCGTCCTCGCTGTGGTTCGACGCCACCGGCCGCCGCTTCCCCAATCCGGGCGTCCCGAGCTACGACACGCTCGGCACCCTCGAACTGATCACGCGCACCGGGCACGACCACTCCTGGTTCGTGCTCAACAAGCGGATCATCGACAAGGAGTTCGTCCTCTCCGGTTCGGAGCAGAACCCGGAGCTCACCCGCAAGGACCTGGCCGCGTACCTCGCCGGGCGCCTGTTCAACGACACCCCGCCCCCGGTCAAGGCGTTCATGGACGACGGCGAGGACTTCGTCATCGCCGACGACCTCGCCGACCTGGTCAAAGGCATGAACGAGCTGACCGGCGCCGACCTGATCGACTTGGACGACCTCCGCAGGCAGATCACCACCCGGGACCAGCAGGTCGACAACCCGTTCACCAAGGACGGCCAGATCCTGGGCATCCGCAACTCCCTGGCGTACGTCGGCGACAGCCTCGCCCGGACGACACCGCTGCACAAGATCCTCGATCCCGCCGCTGGACCGCTGGTCGCCATCCGCATGAACATCCTCACCCGCAAGACCCTCGGCGGATTGCAGACGGACCTGTCCGGCCGAGTCCTCGACGCCGCCGGGCGGCCCGTTCCCGGCCTCTACGCGGCGGGCGAGGTGTCCGGGTTCGGCGGTGGCGGCGTCCACGGCTACCGCGCCCTCGAAGGAACGTTCCTCGGCGGCTGCCTCTTCTCCGGCAGACAAGCGGGCCGCGCTGCCGCCCAGGAGAGCGCCTGAGAACTCCTCACAGGGTGATCGTTCGATCCTTGGGCGGTCGACTCCGCGCCGCCGTGCGCCCCGCCCTGTGCGGGACGCACGGCTCGGTCGCCGCGGTATCCGGCTCAGCCGTGCTCCCCGCTACCACGAAGAGCGTGCTCGACGACCGACTCTGCAGGTCCGGTAGCCATCACCACCGAACGCACACAACCGACGACGCCAGGCTCTTCAACGCAGACAACAACACCCCACCGATTCCACCGACCTCAACATGGCCACCGAACAACACAAGACCACCCGCTGTGCCCTGCAAGCCCATCAGGAAGGCACACACCCCACCAGAACAAACCGAACCGACGAAAAGCCGAACCACCCCAGCCCGAAAACCCCACCCACAGCAAAGGACCGAACGAAAAGCCGGCCCACACACCCAAACCGGGAACGCCAACCACAGCAAGGACCAAACAAAACGCTGGTCAACACCCAAACCGGGAACGCCACACACAGCAAGGAGCCACCACAAAGCGACCACCGCACCGTGGGGGTCCGCGGGGGCTCGGCCCCCGAGACAAACACGCGGAACGCAAAAAGGCCCGCACCCTCCGCGGGCACGGGCCTCCTACTGCGTGGAGCTGAGGGGAATCGAACCCCTGACCTTCTCGATGCGAACGAGACGCGCTACCAACTGCGCTACAGCCCCTTGCCTGAGTGCTGTCGTAGCTTAGCAGGGCTCCAACAGCACTCCGCGCACCCCCCTCCACTGGGGAGCGCGGAACCTATTCGCCCACCGCACGGCGGTAAGGCTGCCAGGTTCGCTCGTCGAGCTCGTCGAACATCGGGTCCTCGTCGTCGATCTCGACGACGACGGCACCGGTGTTCCGGGGCGCCGGGCCGCGCGGCTCGTCCAGCTCGTCCCGCTCGTCGTACTCGTCGAGCGCGGGTTCGCCGTATTCGAGGTCGTCCTCGTCCTCTTCTTCCCGAGCCGCGGACATCCGCGCGAGACGACGTTCGCGGATCTCTTGCTCGATGTGGACCTGGCGACGCAGGTAGGTCAGGTAGCCGACGATGGCGAGGTCGACGACGACGTGCACCGCCCACATCGGAGTCCAGGCGAACACCGCGATCAACGCGGTGGTGATCGCGGTGACCACCATCGCGATCGTGATCCGTTGCCTGCGCGCGTATTTGGTGCGCGCGGTGAGCGCGGCCGCTTCGGGATCGAATCCGCCGCGGCCGGGCCGGTACCGGCGGCCGGCGCGGACGTCGTCGCTGTAGACCCGGCGCCGCTGACCGTCGTCCAACTCGTCGGACTCGTCGAATTCGTCGACCTCCGCGGGGTCGATGTCCTCGTGCCGGTCGGTGTCGGCCATGCCGTACGCCTCCTGCGCCCTATCCGTTCCCACACCGGTCGCGGACCGGTCACTGCCCCTGCGCACCACTCGTGCCGCCAGTGCCGAGTCCGTCGTTTTGGACACTTCCTGCCGGCGACGGGCGAACATCGGAACGAGCACGACCAACCACGCCGCCGCAAGCGCCGCGAAGATCAATGAACTGGGCACGCCTCGCCACCTCCCCCTGGCTGCCTGCCGCACACTGCTGCGACCGCCACGCTAGCCACTTCTGTCACATCTGTCTCTGAGCCACGCCGACCGATTTTCGTTTCGCTCCCGAGGCAGAAAACCCCACGTCCGAAACGCGAGAGGGGACGCGATGCCCCGGCGTGTCGGCATTCGCACGCCTGGGAGCAGCGGAAATACACTCAGTCGAGCGACGGGCGGCGATGGCTCGGTGACGAAGGTCTCGGTGGCGCGAACGCCGAATTTCAGGTGTATCGGGCTCGTCCGCTGCGCACCAGCGCCGCCGCCGCGCCCGAAGGGTGGTCTTCGACGGTGAGCCCGAAGACGTAGTGGTCGCGCCAGGCTCCCTCGACGTCGAGGTAGCGCTCGAACAGTCCCTCGCGGCGGAAACCGGCCTTCTCCAGCACGCGCAGGCTCGGTGCGTTCTCCGGCCGCACCGTGGCTTCCAGCCGGTGCAGACCGGCCGGGCCGAAGCAGTGATCGACGGTCAGCGCGACGGCCGCCGTGGCGACACCGCCACCCGACAGGCCTTCGGCGACCCAGTAGCCGACCCAGGCCGAACGCAGCGCCCCCCGCACGATGTTGCCCACGGTGAGCTGACCCGCGAACCTGCCGTCCACTGTGATCGCGAACGGCAGCGCGTGACCGCGACGCGCCAGGCCCCGCAGCGCGCTCCACTGCGCGGGCCAGGCCAGCAGTGCGTTGCGGTCCCGCCAGTCCCCGATCGTCGTCGGCTCCCAGCGTTGCAGGTAGGTCCGGTCGCGCAGCCGCAGCCCGCTCCACGCCGACGCGTCCAACAACCGCGGCGGCCGCAGTTCGACGGCTCCGGCGGACACCAGCAGCGGTCCCGGCCGCGCCGGCCAGCCCGGATGGCGGGAGGGGAACAGTGCTTCGGAGTCCTCGGACATGGACGGGGTCACGCGCGCTGGGACAGGAACCGGACCCGCACGTCCTCTCCGGTGCCGACCTCGGTGACGTCCTCGTCGATCAAGATCAGGCAGTTCGCCTCCGCCAGCGACGCGAGCAGATGCGATCCGGAGGTGCCCAGCGGCTGCACCATGTAGGAATCGGTCTCCGGGTCGCGCAGCAGCTGTCCTCTGAGGAATCCGCGGCGTCCCGAAGTCGAGGTCACCGGGGACAGCAGGTTCGCCGTGACGATGCGGCGGTGCGGATTGCCGCGGCCCAGCGCGGAGCGGATCAACGGTCGCACCAGCACTTCGAAGACGACCAGCGAACTCACGGCGTTGCCGGGCAGCAGGAACGTCGGCACCTCGTCCGGGCCGAGCCTGCCGAAGGCCTGCATCGAACCGGGCTGCATCGCGATCCGCGTGGCGTCGAGCTCGCCGAGGTCGCCCAGCGCTGCGCGAACCTCGCCGCCGAGCGCGCCGCCGACGCCACCGGCGATCACCACGATCTCGGACAGCAGCAACCGGCCCTCGACGACCTCGCGCAGCCGCTTCGGATCGGTGCTGACGATGCCGACGCGGGTGACCTCGGCACCGGCGTCGCGAGCCGCGGCGGCCAGCGCGTAGGAGTTGACGTCGTAGACCTGTCCCTGGCCCGGCGTCCGGTCCACGTCGACCAGCTCGTCGCCCAGCGACAGCACCGACACCCGCGGCCGCGGATGCACCAGCACCTTGTCCCTGCCGACCGCCGCGAGCAGCCCGACCTGGGCGGACCCGATCGCCGAGCCGCGGCGGACCGCGAGATCACCGGTCTGCACGTCCTCGCCCGCTCGGCGCACGAACGCCGCGGAGGGCACGCCTTGGCGGACCGTGACCTTCGCGGGGTGCTCGTCGGTGTAGTCCAGCGGTACGACGGCGTCGGCCAGCGTCGGCAACGGCGAGCCGGCCGTCACCCGCACCGCCTGGCCGGGCTGCAGCCGCCGAGCCTGCCGGGAACCGGAGGTGATCTCGCCGACCACCGGCAGCACCGAGGCCTCGTCCGCGTCGTTGTGCACGTCGACGCTGCGCACCGCGTAGCCGTCCACGGCGGCCTGGTCGAAACCGGGAAGTGCCTGTCCGGCAACGATCTCCTCAGCGCACAACAATCCTTGCGCTTCGGAGATCGCCACCCGTACCGGCGCGGGCCGCACCGCGGCGGTGAGAACACGCGCGAGCTGCTCGTCCACTGACCTCATGGCACTCGACCTCTTCCGGGCGGAGCCGAGGTCGCATCGACGTCAGCTCCTGTTCAGCCTTGCTCCGAGCCAGTCCCGCAGATCCGGCCCGTACTCGGGATCGTCCAGCGCGAAGTCCACCGCAGCTTTGAGGAAACCGCCAGGATTTCCCAAGTCGTGTCGCGTGCCTCGGTGTACGACGACATGCACCGGATGACCCTCGGAGATCAGCAACGCTACGGCATCGGTGAGTTGAAGCTCACCTCCGGCACCGGGTTCGATGCGCTTGAGCGCGTCGAACACCGCCCGATCGAGCAGGTAGCGCCCGGCGGCCGCGAAGCTGGACGGAGCGTCCTGCGGCGCGGGTTTCTCCACCATGCCGCGGACCTGCTTCACGTCGTCCTCGTCGGTGTCGGCGACGTCGAAGACGCCGTACGAGGAGACCTGCTCACTCGGCACGTCGAAGGCGCACAGCACGCTGCCGCCGTGGCGGGCGCGGGTCTCCGCCATCTTGGTCAGCACTCCGTTGGGCAGCACCAGGTCGTCGGGCAGCAGCACCGCGACGGCGTCGTCGGCGGCGTCCAGGTTGTCCTCGGCACAGCTGACGGCGTGCCCGAGGCCGAGGGCCTCGTTCTGCAGGGCGGTCTCCGCCTTGATCAGTTCGGGGGCGCGTCGGACCTTCTCGAGCAGGGCGTCCTTGCCCCGCTCGCGCAGCGTCCGCTCCAGTTCAGGGGCGGGCTGGAAGTAGTCGGTGACGGCCTTCTTGTCCGGGGAGGTCACGATCACGAGGCGCTCGGCGCCCGCTTCGGCGGCTTCGGTCGCCACCAGTTGGATCCCCGGGGTGTCGACGACGGGCAGCAGTTCCTTGGGTACGGCCTTGGTGGTCGGCAGGAACCGGGTGCCCAGGCCCGCTGCGGGCACGATGGCAGTGCGGAACGCGGGGTTGCTGGCAGCGGTGTTCATGACCGGAGAGCCTATCGGGCGCACCTATGGTGGAACTGTGACCTCGCTGGGAGAACTTCGGGAATCCAAAGCGGAATGGCGGCGAACGCTGGCCGAACGCAGACGGAGCATCGACGAAACCACACGATCAGTGGAAGCCGAGTCGCTGCGTTCGGTGGTGCTGCACTGGTCCGAGCAGCGCATGCCTCGGGTCTTGGCCGCGTACGTGCCGGTGCGGGGCGAGCCCGGGTCGACGGCGATGCTCGACGCCCTGCGGGAAGCCGGAAGCCGGGTGCTGCTGCCGGTAGTGGTCGGCGCGGCCCCGCTGGAGTGGGCGGAGTACACGGGCGCCGACTCCTTGGATCCGGCTCGGTACGGCTTGCTGGAGCCGAACGGGCCGCGGCTCGGGGCCGCCGAGATCAGGACCGCCGATGCGATCCTGGTGCCCGCGCTGGCGGTGGATCACCGCGGTGTCCGGTTGGGCAGGGGCGCCGGGCACTACGACCGGTCGTTGCCGTTGGCGGCCCCGGCGGCTCGGGTGATCGGGGTGGTGCGTGATTCCGAGTTCGTGGCGTCGTTGCCCGGTGAAGAACACGACGTGCGGATGCATGCGGTGATGACGCCTGGTCATGGCGTCGTCGAGATCGGCGCCGCGGACTCCGGGCACGCAGTGTGACCTAAGAGTGTTTGCGCTGGGCACCTCGTTTGACGCATCATCGTGCTGGCACTCTGTTCATTCGAGTGCCAACACGATGACGCCCGGAGGTTGACGGCCGTGCCCACCTACCAGTACGCCTGCACTGAATGCGAACACCGTTTCGAGACGGTGCAGTCCTTCAGTGAGGACTCGTTGACCGAGTGCCCGCAGTGCACCGGTCGGCTCCGGAAGCTGTTCAACGCGGTGGGCATCGTGTTCAAGGGCAGCGGCTTCTACCGCACCGACAACCGGTCGAACTCGAATTCCGGTTCGGGTTCGTCGTCGGGATCCTCGTCGTCCGGGGAGTCTTCGAGCTCCGGCTCGTCGAGCTCGTCCACGGACTCGTCTTCGTCCTCTTCGTCCTCTTCGTCGTCGAATTCCTCTTCCGGCTCTTCGTCGAGTTCCTCGTCGACGACCGCGGCGGCTTCCTGAGCGGTTTCGCCCCGGCTCCGCAGGATCGTCGACCGCTTTTCGCGGTCGGCGATTTTTCTGCGCTAGTGGCAAATTTCAGCCTTGAGGCTTGAAGTTGTCCACAGGCAGTCGATTCATCCACAGATTCCGAACTTGCCCCTGTCCGCGATCCGAGACCTCTTCTAGCGTCGATCACAGCTGGTCGACGACGAGGAGGAATCATGAGCGGGCGGCACGAGAACGGACCATCGGAAGAATCCACGCGGACGACCGGTCAAGTCCCATTCACCGATTCGCACGGTTCGCGACGCGCGGATTTCGCGAGACGAGATCGACCACCGGGACCACCGAATTCCCCCCGGCGGATTCGACACCGGACCGGACGCGCGAGAGACCGCTCCCTCACCCCGAACCTGCGGGACCGAATCAGAGCGCTGCTGCCCGGACCACCGCCACCACGCGGAACCCGAGCGCTGCTCGCCCGGCGCATCACGGCGGGTGGGCTGTTCGCGCTGGCCGGTGCGCTCGCCGTGCTGCCCACCGGTACTCCCGGAGAACAGGTGAACCTCGTCGACGCCGAGTCAGCGCAGGCCACCGCAGGCGCGTCGCCGGATCCCGGTCAGGTAGCGGTACCCGTCCGGCTCGCCGACCCGGCCGTGGCCGACCTGCTGCGACCCGGCGTACGGGTGGACCTGGTCACAACTCCGGAGCACTCCGCCGCCGGCTCGGTGCTGGCCGAGCGCGTGCCGGTGCTCGCCGTGCACGCCGCCGGAGACGGCGCGGACCAGGGACGACTCGTGCTCGTCGGAATTCCGGAGCAACGGGCCTCGGTGGTGGCCGGAGCGTCATTGATCCATTCGGTCACCGTTACCCTCCGCTGAGCAGCCGCATGGATGCCTCCCGATCGGCTTCCGCGGCTCCACCGCCCGGGACGGTCTCGGGCACTTTCGGACGAACAAAGGAGTATGCCGTGCTCAAGGGCTTCAAGGACTTCTTGATGCGAGGCAACGTGATCGACCTCGCGGTCGCGGTCGTCGTCGGCAGCGCGTTCACCGCGCTGGTCACCGCGGTCACGACGAGCGTCATCAAGCCCGTGATCGCCGCGACCGGCGGATCCAACGTGACCGGGCTGTCGTTCCAGATCCGCGCAGGCAACGACGCCTCGATCATCGACTTCGCCGTGGTGATCAACTCGATCATCACGTTCCTGATCACCGCCGCGGTCGTGTACTTCCTGTTCGTCATGCCGATGCAGAAGATCCAGGAGCGCCGCAAGAAGGGGGAGGAAGAAGGCCAGTCGGAGCCCACCGACGTGGAGCTGCTGCTGGAGATCCGCGACCTGCTGCGCCGCGAGCAGGGCCTGCCCATGGTGAAGGGCCTGTACGAGGTGGACGAGACGACGAGCACGACGAGCACCTCGGTCGCCGCGAAGTCCTCGAACGGCGACGCCAGCAAGAACTGACGCCGGCGGAGTCAGCCGCCGTGGTGCGGCGGCCGGTTCTCCCGGTACCAGCGCTCGGTCTCCCGCTGATCACCTTCTCGACGGTCCGGCCCCTCCGATCGTTCGTCGGAAGTGGTCTGCGGGAGCACCTCGCCGAAGATCTCCGCGAGGCGGCGTTTGCGCTGCCGTTCGGTTTCCGTCACCTCACCATCGTCCCCCATCCTGGGGAAGTGCGGACGACGGACCACGGCTCGCTTCCTCCGTCAAGATCGTGATGCCACCATGGGTCGCGCACCCGGGGAGTCCCCGGTGACGGCCGGGACGCGCGATCCCCGCGGCTTCGGGCCGCACGGCAGCACGGCGTTCCGGCCGCCGACAGCGGCAAAGCCACCTGGAGGCAGCGGATGAGCTTCATGGACAAGGCGAAGGACCTCGCCAATCAGGCCAAGGACAAGGCGGGCGAGCTCGCCGACAAGGCGGGTCCGAACGCCACGAAGGGGCTGGACGCCGCCAAGTCGAAGCTGGACAAGGCCACCGGCGGCAAGTACCACGACCAGATCGAGAACGTGAGCAGCAAGGTCGAAGGCGTGCTCAAGCGCGACCAGGAGGGCTCTGGGGGCAGCGCGGACGGCTCGGGCGGTACCGCGCAGCCGGGCACCTCCGGCACCGGCTCCGCAGGACCTGGCTCCTCGGCCACCGGTTCTTCGAGCACGGGTTCGCCCGGCGCCGATTCCGCAGGACCCGGCTCGGCGCAGCCCGGTGAGACGCCGCGCAAGCCGGACGGCGACGGCCCCGGAAAGCCCTCGGCCTGATTGCACGCTCCCCGAAACGACGACGGTGGCGGCACCCGTCCAGGGAGCCGCCACCGTTGTGCCGATGCGAAAGTCAGGCCTGTTCGAGCCCCGACAGCTGCTCGATCACGTGCGTCACCAGCGGCGACAACGTCGCCATCCCGTCGCGAACCGCGGCCCTCGACCCGGCCAGGTTCACCACCAGCGTGCTGCCGGACACTCCCGCGAGCCCGCGCGAGACACCGGCGTCGACCGCTCCGGCGGCCAGCCCCGACGCCCGCAACGCCTCGGCGATACCGGGCACCGGCATGTCCAGCACACCAGATGTGGCGTCCGGCGTGACGTCCCGAGGTGACACCCCCGTGCCGCCGACCGTGATCACCACGTCCACCCCACCGATCACCGCGGTGTTCAGCGCGTTGCGGATGTCCACCGTCTCCCCGGCCACCGCGACGGTTCCGTCCACGATGAATCCGGCTTCCTCCAGCAGTTCGGTCACCAGCGGACCGATGCTGTCCTCCTGCTCGCCCTGCGCGGCCCGGTCGTCCACCACGACCACCAGGGCGCGTCCCAGCCGCTGCGCGCTGCGTTCCATGCCGTTCACCGTAGTGGCAAGGAGTTCCGGGGGAGATCCAGTGACCCGCCGGGCTCGACCAGCCGAGCTCGGTCCTGGTGAGGCCGGTGCGGAATGACATGACCGTTTCGTTCGGACATCTGTCGCGTTCTCCTTGTCACCGCGGCCCGGTGGGCCGTTCGGGAATGGCCGCCACGGCGGCCGGGTCGATGATCAGCCCTTCTGGCCGGCGAGCACGACGTCCACCGTCCGCTCACCGCCACCGTTCGCGCCGGCCAAGGTCACCTGGACCTTCTGTCCCGGCTGGTGCGCACGCACCGTCGCGACGAGCGTGTCCGCATCCTCGATGAACCGGCCGTCGAACTTGGTGATCAGTTCGCCGTTCTGGAGGCCCGCCTGCTGCGCCGGACCGTTCGGCACCACCTCGTGCACCACGGCACCGCCCTGGGGTGCGCTCATGATGCTGACGCCCAGCGTGGTCTGGGTGGCCGAGCCGGTGTCCTTGAGCTCCTTGGCGATGCGCTGCGCCTGGTCGACCGGGATGGCGAAGCCGAGCCCGACCGAACCGCCCTGCTCCTGCCCGGAGCCGGGGCTGTAGATGGCCGAGTTGATGCCGACGACCCGTCCGTCCATGTCGACCAGCGGACCGCCCGAGTTGCCGGGGTTGATCGCGGCGTCGGTCTGCAGGGCGTTGAGCACGGTTTCCTGGTCGCCGCTCTGGCCGCCCGCTCGCACCGGCCGGTCCTTCGCGCTGACGATGCCGCTGGTCACCGTGCCGGACAGGCCGAAAGGAGAGCCGATCGCGACGACGGGCGAGCCGACGGGCAGATCGTCGGAGCGCCCCAGTTCGGCGGGCGTCAGGCCGGTGATGTCGGCCTTGACCACGGCGAGGTCGGACCTGGGGTCGGAACCGACGACCCGGACCGAGGCGGACCGGTTGTCGTGGAACATCGCCGTCAGCTTGCCCTGGCTCGCGCCTTCGGCGACGTGGGCGTTGGTGAGGATGTAGCCGTCCTGGCTGAGCACGATGCCGGAGCCCTCACCGGAGCCCTGCGCGCTCTGCATCTGCAGCTGCACGACGCTCGGCAGCACCTTCTGCGCCACGCCCTGCACCGACCCTTCCGGGGCGGCGCTGGCGCTGCGTGCGGGCGGCTGCTGTTCGAGGCTGGTGGCCTGCGATTCGGAGCCGGAGGAACCCAGCTGGTAGCCGACGAATCCGCCGACGCCACCACCGATGAGGCCGATCGCCAACGCTCCGACCAGAGCCGTGGCGACGAGTCCGTTGCGCTTGCCCGCCCGGTTCTGCTGCACGGGCACGGTGCCCATCGGCTGCTGGTACCAGCCGTGGTGCTGGTGCGGCGGACCCATGTGCGGGTACTGCCCGCCCGTGGTGCCGCCGATGCCCTGCTGCTCGTAGCCGCTGTAGGGACCGGGCTGCTGCTGGGTGGCGGCGTAGCCGCCGGGCTGCTGGTCCGGGTATCCGTACGCCGCGTCGCTGGACTGGCCGGGCTGCTGGGGTCCCTGCTGCTGGGCTCCGGGCTGCTGGGCTCCGGGCTGCTGGGGTCCCTGCTGAGACGCCGACTGCTGGACTGCGGACTGCTCGAACGCCCCGGCAGGCGGCGTGTCGCCCGTCTCCTGCGGAATGTGGGCCGTTCCGCTGCTGTCCTGCTGCCGCGGTTCCTCGGACGGTTCGCCCGAGCCGCGCTGGGGCTGGTCGCTCATGTTCCCCACTTTGGGGCATTCAGCTGAGAACCGCCTGAGACCCGCCTGTGGAGTGTCCGACGAAATATCGACAGCGCCTCATCCCGCGTGCCCTGAACGAGGGTTCGGCGGCCGCTGCCACTCACTCCGCGTAGCGCGGTTTCACTGCGTGCGGAGGCGGTCCGCGATCTGCTCCGGGGTGACGTCGTTGACCCACACGCCCATGCCGGACTCCGAGCCGGCGAGGTACTTCAGCTTGTCCGCCGACCGCAGCACGGAGAACAGCTCCAGGTGCAGCCAGGACAGGTCGCGGCCGGTCCGGGCCGGGGCCTGGTGCCAGGCCGCGATGTAGGGCAGCGGGCGGTCGTACAGGCCGTCGAGGCGGCGCAGCACTTCCAGGTAGGTCGTGGCGAAGTCGTCGCGTTCCTCGTCGGTGAGCGCCACGAGGTCCGGAACCTGCCGGTGCGGCACGACGTGCACTTCGACGGGCCAGCGGGCGGCGGCGGGCACGTACGCGGTCCAGTGCTCGGATTCGACGATCACCCGGCGGCCCGAGGCGCGTTCAGCGGCGAGCACGTCTCCGAGCAGCGGCCTGCCGTGTTCCGCTCGGTATTCCTCGGCGGTGCGCAGCATCCGCTCCGTCTTGGGCGTGACGAACGGGTACCCGTAGATCTGGCCGTGCGGGTGGTGCAGCGTCACCCCGATCTCCTCGCCCCGGTTCTCGAAGCAGAAGACCTGTTCCACGCCGGGTGTTTCGGCGAGCGCGGCGGTGCGGTCGGCCCACGCCTCCACGACGGTCCGCACCTGCGCGGGCGTGAGCTGGCCGAACGAGGTGTTGTGGTCGGAGGTGAAGCACACGACCTCGCAGCGCCCGCGCGCGGGACCGGTCGGCACCATCGGCATTTCATCCACTGTGGACGGATCGGGTGCGGCGGCGGCGAAGGACGGGAACTGGTTCTCGAAGACCGCGACTTCGTAATCGGGCTCGGGGATTTCGGTGGGCCTGCCGGGCGTGCTCGGACACAGCGGGCACTGGTCGGCCGGTGGCTTGTAGGTGCGGGTCTGGCGATGGGCGGCCATCGCGACCCACTCCCCCGTCAGCGGATCCCGCCGCATCTCGGAGACCGGGGGGCGCGGCGGCAGGTCGCGGGTGTCCACCGCTTCGCGCACGCGCTCCGGATCGGTGTCGAAGTAGTGGATCTGCCTGCCGTCGGCCAGTTCCCGAACGGTGCGCTTCACCGCGCGACCTCCTGATCGCCGCCGGCCCGTTCGGGGCCGGGCTTGTCTGCTGTGGACTCCGCGGTGAGCACCGGCTCGGCGATCACCAGCTCGTGCACCTGCTCCGCGAGCAGTTGCCTGGCGTCGGCGGGCAGGCCGTCATCGCTGATCAGGACGTCGACTTCGGCGAAGTCGACGATGGTGGAGATGCCGACCGTGGACCACTTCGCGTGGTCGGCGACCACCACGAGCCTGCTGGCCGCTTCGGCCAGCGCGCGGTTCGTTTCGCTTTCGTTGAGGTTCGGCGTGGTGAATCCGGCGCGCGGCGCCATGCCGTGCACGCCGAGGAACACCAGGTCCAGGTGCAGGGCGCGCAGCGATTGCACCGCGACCGGGCCGACGAGGGCGTCCGACGGGGTGCGGACGCCGCCGGTGAGGACCACGGTCCGATCGGTGCGGCCGCGCTGCTGGAGCACGTCGGCGACGCGGACCGAGTTGGTCACGACCGTCAGGTCCGGGATGTCGTCGAGGTGCCGGGCGAGGGTCCAGGTGGTGGTCCCGGCGGACAGGCCGATGGCGGTGCCGGGCCGGACGAGACCGGCCGCGGCGCGTGCGATGGCTTCCTTCTCGGCGAGCTGGCGAACGGATTTGGCTTCGAAGCCCGGTTCGTCGGTGCTGCGGCCGAGGGTGGTGGTGGCGCCGCCGTAGACCTTCTCGACGAGTCCTTGGCGGGCGAGGGCGTCGAGGTCGCGCCGGATGGTCATGTCGGAGACGCCGAGCCGCAGCACGAGCTCACTGACCTGCACGGCGCCGGTGCGCCGCACCTCGTCGAGGATCACTTCCTGGCGTTGGCGTGCGAGCACTCCACCCGTCCCATCCAGCCGACCCGGATCGCTCGTCTCCGGGCGGCACTGCGTCGGTGCGCGTCCTGTTCATGAGGCCGCCGCTTCATGGCGAAGCCGCGTCATGCGGAAGCTGCGAACTTGACGAGTCAAGTCAACATGAACCAACAATACCCGCAATGACTCACCGGGAAAATCCGGGCATCCACCGAAAGTGATCACCAAATGTGTTCGATGCTGTTGGATTTTCGGGCAGATTGCTCCGATTGAACTCTTCCGGACCGTACGAGGATCACACGCGGGCACCAACGCCCGCGAAACAGGTCACCATCGGCCCGGCCGATCAGCCGAGCAGCGCCGCCGACCGGAGCAGTCCGCGCACTCGATCGAGCCGCACCGCCGCGCGGCCGTGCGAGCTCACGCCACGTGCCCCGGCAGGATCATCCGCAGCAACGCGCCGCCCTCCGGCGCGGCACCGGCCCAGACGCTGCCGCCGTGTCGCTCCGCCACTTGTTTGACGATCGACAGGCCGAGCCCCGAACCGGGCAAGGTCCGCGCCAGCGACGACCGGTAGAACCGCTCGAACACGTGCGGCCGGTCCGCCTCGGCGATGCCCGGTCCGCTGTCGGCGACCTCCAGCACCACCGAACCCGCGCCGTCGGCGTACATGCCGACCCGGACCGTGCCGCCGTCGCGACTCCACTTCGCCGCGTTGTCCAGCAGGTTCAGCACCGCGCGCTCCAGCGCCGTGGCGTCGCCCATCATCGACCACGGCTGCAACCGCACGTCGAACTCGACGGGACCCGCGCGCCTGCGCGCCCGGTTCAGCGCCCGTTCGACCACGTCGACCAGCTCGACCGGTTCGTGCACGGCCTGCGGGGCGTCCTCCCTGGCCAGTTCCACCAAGTCCCCGACGAGCGCGGAGAGCTCGGTGATCTGGCCGCGCACGTCCTCGAACATCTCCTCGCGGTCCTGTTCGGACAGTGCGGGCGCCCCCGGCTGCGCGGCGGCCATCAGCAGTTCCAGGTTGGTGCGCAACGAGGTCAGCGGCGTGCGCAGCTCGTGCCCGGCGTCGGCGACGAGTCTTCGCTGCCGTTCCTGGGATTCGGCCAGCGCGCCGAGCATGTCGTTGAACGAGGTGGTGAGCCTGGCGAGCTCGTCGTCCCCGGACACCGGAATCGGCCGCAGGTCCCCGGTCAGCGCGACGCGTTCGGTGGCCGCGTTGAGCCGCTGCACGGGGCGCAGTCCGGCGCTGGCCACGGCGGTGCCCGCGGCGGCGGCGAGCAGGATCCCCGCGCCGCCGATCACGACCAGCACCAGGCTCAGCTGCGCCAGCGTCGCCTTCGTCGGGCCGAGCGACTGCGCCATCACCAGCGCGCCGTTGTCCGCGGGAACGGCCACGATGCGGGTGTCGGTGGCGTCATCGGTGCGGATGGACTTCGGCAGTTTTCCCTGCGCCACGGCCAGTTCCAGCGGACCGGAGGGCGGCCGCTTGCTCGGCGCCAGCTCCGCGCCGTTCGGGTAGAGCACGCTGATCTGCAGGTTCGCCGCCGAGTAGAACGCCACCGGCACGCCCTGCAACCCGGCGGGCGAGGTGATCAGCGGCCCCGCCTCGGCTTCGACGGCACGCCGCAGCAGGCCGTCGTCGAGCTGCTCGTACAGGCTGTCGCGCACGGTGAAAAACGCGCCGAGCGAGACGAGGGCGACGGCTCCGGCCACGCACATCGCGGCGAGCAGCGTGACCCGGTTGCGCAGCGAGATGCGCTGTAACCGGGCCTGGCCGGCGGGTTCGCCGTCGGTGGTCGCGCCGGGTGGCGGTGGAGCGGGAGCGATCACGGCGGGGTCTCGCGGAGCACGTAGCCGACGCCGCGCACGGTGTGGATCAAGCGTGGTTCACCTTCGGTCTCGGTCTTGCGGCGCAAGTATCCGATGTAGACCTCCAGGGCGTTTCCCGAGGTCGGAAAGTCGTAACCCCACACGTCCTCCAGCAGGCGGCTGCGGGTCAGGACCTGCTTCGGGTGCGCCATCAGCAGTTCCAGCAGCGCGAACTCGGTGCGCGTGAGGCTGATGGGGCGCTCGCCCCGGCGCACTTCACGGGTGCCGGGATCGAGGTCGAGGTCGGCGAAGTGCAGTGCGGGCGGGCTGTCGTAGCCGTCGTCCTCGGCCGGTGAGGCGCGGCGCAGCAGGGCGCGCAGCCGAGCCAGCAGCTCTTCGAGCGCGAACGGTTTCGGCAGGTAGTCGTCGGCTCCCGCGTCGAGACCTGCGACCCGGTCGGACACGGCATCGCGGGCGGTGAGCACCAGGATCGGCAGGTCGTCGCCGGTGCTGCGCAACCTGCGCGCCACCTCCAGGCCGTCCAAGCGCGGCATCATCACGTCCAGGACCATCGCGTCGGGCCGCTGGTCGGCCAGCCAGTTCAGGGCCTGTTGACCGTCCGCGGCGAGTTCCACCTGGTAGCCGTTGAACTGCAACGAGCGACGAAGCGACTCGCGCACGGCCCGATCGTCGTCGACGACGAGGATGCGCATGCGGACAGTGTTACGCGAAGCCCTGAGAAGGACCTGAGAACCGACCGCCCCTCCCCGCCCGGATGTGACCGACGCCGCCCGGACCGCCGCTTCGTGCACTCGGGCGTACGACCTGCGACCGGTCGCGCGTGCCGTTGCTCCACGTGCCCGGGAGCCGCCTTGTCAGCGGCGGAGCCGATGAGCAGCGACCACCTGCGCAGCCGGACCACCGAGGGTTCTCAGCGGCCTTCTCGCGAGGACGGCCGCGAGAAGGCCGCTGAGGTTCCGCTACCCGGACACCCGCGCAGATCAAGGCCGAACACGGAGCGTTCAGCGCTGCTGGAAGTACCGGATCAGGTTGCGCGGGACGAGTTTGCGCTCGCCTTCGACGACGATCGGCACGAGTTCGGGCGCGGTCGCCTTCCACTGCGAACGCCGGTGCCGGGTGTTGCTGCGGGACATCTTCCGCTTCGGAACGGCCATGCGGGTGCTCTCCTTAACGTGCGCGGTCGCCGTAGCGGCGGCGGAACTTCTCGACTCGGCCTTCGCTGTCGAGGACTCGCTGGTTGCCGGTCCAGAACGGGTGCGAATCGGCGGTGATGTCGACGACGATCAGCGGATAGGTGGCACCGTCCTCCCAGGTGACGGTGTCCTCCGAGGTGGCCGTCGAGCGCGTCAGGAACCGGGTTCCGGTGGAGCGGTCCTGGAACACGACCGGGCCGTATTCGGGGTGGATGTTCGGTTTCACGTGTTTCCTCCTCGTGTTTCGTGAGCGGGTTCGCCTGCCGGGGTTACCCCGCGGCATCGCCTGCTCATGCCCGCGGTGCGGGTTCTCACCGGTCGCCGCCGCGTTCGCGCGACGCCGGCGCCTGTTCCGGTTCGTCTTCGGCGCACGGGTCTTCGTGCCATTCGCCGAACGGGTCCGGGAATTCACGCCACGCGGTGTCACCGAGGGCGAGTTCGTCGTCGGTGAGCAGGGCGGCCAGCAGCGCGTTCCGGATGTCGCCGGGGTTCGCCTCGTGCGCGATGACCACGAGCTCCTGCATCCGGTCGCCGTAGTAGTCGTCCCAGTTCAGCGAGGCCTTGACCTGGCGTTCCGGGTCCGCTTCGGCCCACTGTTCGGGAGTTTGGGTCGCCAGCCACGGCCCGGCGTGCCCGACTCGCAGGCCGCCGCCCGCGGATTCGAGCCACAGCGCGGTGTCCGGCTGGCTGGCGACCCAGGCCCGCCCGCGGGTGCGCACGACTCCGTCGAGCAGCACGTCCAGCGCGTCGTGCAGGCGTTCCGGGTGGAACGGGCGACGCTGCTCGAAGACCACGACGGAGACTCCGGCTTCGTCATCCAGCGGCGGCTGCCCGCGCAGCAGCGGTCCGTGCGCGCCGTCGACCTCGCCGCGCCGGGCGTTGTCCGGGATGCGGCGCAGCAGCGCGGGCAGGTCGAGGCCGCCGAGCCCGGCGAGCGGTGCGGCGGGAGTGAGCCGGTGGATCACGGCTTCGGTGCGCACGGTCGGCCAGCGGTCGGCGTCGCCCGCGAGAACAACGGCGTCGGCGAACTCGACCTGTCCGACGCCGACTTGGGCGATGGTGCGCTCGTCGTCGGGACTGCCCGCGAGACCGCGTTCGTAGAGCGGCTCGTCGCCGCCCGCGTCGGTGAGCCAGCTCGGCACGTCGACGGCCGCGACGACGGCCTGGATCTCGACGTCCTCGGCGACCGGCGTCGAGTCGACGACGACGTGCTCGATGGCCCAGCAGATCGCCTCGGGTTCCAGGGAGGGGTCGAGGCGCACGACGATGCGCCGCACGTCGGGCGCGGCGGCGAGCCTGCGCAGCAGCGGCAGGAAGTCCTCGCGCAGCGTGCAGGAGACGCAGCCGTGGGCGAGTTCGAGCACGGTGAGCTGCTCGGAGTCGCCTTGCCGGAGGCGGCGGCGGACGACTCCGCCGGTGACTTCGCGCAGGTCGTGGTGGACGACGGCGGTGCCGTGCGGGTCGGTGGCGCGGACGGATTCGGCGGTCGCCGCGACGTGTTCTTCGTGCAGCCCGGCCACCATGATCAGCGGCACTCCGGCGGTCCGGGACGGTTCGGTTCTGTTGCCCACCTGCGGCCCCAATCAGGAACGGTTTTCATCTGCTGCCGCGACACGCTACCCTTACTGAAAACGAATGTCGTTACCAGGAGGCTGCTGTGTCCATTCGCTGCCAAGTGACCGGGAAGGAACCCGGCTACGGCAAGCAGGTGTCGCACTCGCACGTGCGCACCAACCGCCGCTGGCTGCCCAACGTGCAGCGGCGCCGGTACTGGCTGCCGTCGGAGAACCGCTGGATCCGCCTGCGGGTGTCGACGAAGGGCATCAAGACCATCGACAAGCGCGGCATCGAGTCCGTCGTCGGCGAGATCCGAGCCCGCGGGGAGCGCGTCTGATGGCGAGCAACGACATCCGTCCGGTGATCAAGATGCGGTCCACCGCAGGCACCGGATTCACCTACGTGACCAGGAAGAACCGCCGCAACAACCCGGATCGGCTGCGGCTGCGCAAGTTCGATCCCGTGGTGGGCGGGCACGTGGAGTTCCGCGAAGAGCGCTGAGGCGCTCGACTACCCGAAGGAGGCCAGGTGGCCAAGAAGTCCAAGATCGTCCGCAACGAGCAGCGCAAGGTGATCGTGGCCCGGCACGCCGAGCGGCGCGCGGAACTCAAGAAGATCATCTCCGCGCCGGACGGCTCCCCCGAGCAGCGCGCCGCCGCCGTGGCGGAACTGTCCCGCCAGCCGCGCGACGCCAGCGCGACCCGCGTTCGCAACCGCGACGCCGTCGACGGCAGGCCGCGCGGCTACTTCCGCAAGTTCGGGCTCTCCCGGGTGCGCCTGCGCCAGCTCGCGCACAACGGTGAGCTGCCCGGCGTGACCAAGTCGAGTTGGTGATCACGATGCCGAAGAACGCCCAGCGGCCGCCCCGCCGCAAGCAGAACCTGCTGCAGAAGGAGGGCGTCATCGAGGTGGACTGGAAGGACACCGCCCTGCTGCGCAAGTTCCTCTCCGACCGCGGCAAGATCCGCTCCCGGCGAGTCACCGGGCTGACCATGCAGGAACAGCGCGAGGTCGCGAACGCGATCAAGAACGCCCGCGAGATGGCCCTGCTCCCCTACCCCGGCCCCGCCAAGCGCTAGGGATCTTTGCTGAGCGGCCTGCACAGCGGGTCGCTCATCGGGTTCTCAGTGGCTTCCTCGCCGCGGGATCCATTACCCGAGTGGTTCCCCACGAGGAAGCCGCTGAGAACCCGCCGGTGGTCCTTTTTGCTCGGGTGGTCACTGCTCAGCGGCTGCACCGCTGACAAGACGATCATCCTGTTGACCGTGGATTCGTGCACAGGCCGTCCCGGTAGCGGTCGTTCCAGCCGCACCGGCGGGTGCCGTGCCGTGCACAGCGGGTCATCGAAGGTCCCGATGTGCTCCCCACCATCACGGCCGGAGGCCGGAACACGGCAGGATCGAGCCAATGACCACCGCTCGATCCACCGACCCGATGCCCGCGGCCGACCTCTACGACGTGCTGCAGCGCCGCCGCGACGTCCGTTCCGAGTTCACTGGCGGCGAGATCCCCGCCGACGTGCTGCGCAGGGTGCTGACGGCCGCGCACAGCGCGCCCAGCGTGGGCCTGAGCCAGCCGTGGGATTTCGTGCTGGTCCGCGACGAGTCCACCCGCCGGGCCTTCCGCGAACACGTGCTCGCCGAACGCACCGTGTTCGCCGACGAACTCAGCGGTGAGCGCGCCGAGACCTTCTCCAAGATCAAGGTGGAGGGCATCGTCGAGTCCGGCCTCGGCATCGCGGTCACCTACGACCCGGACCGGGGCTCACCCGCCGTGCTCGGCAGGCACGCCATCGCCGACGCGGGCCTGTACTCGGTGTGCCTGGCCATCCAGAACCTGTGGCTGGCCGCCACCGCCGAAGGCCTCGGCGTGGGCTGGGTGAGCTTCTACCGGGAGGACTTCCTGCGCAGGTTGCTGGACATCCCCAGCGGTGTGCGGCCCGTCGCGTGGCTCTGCGTCGGCCCGGTGCACGCTCTCGCGGAGACGCCCGACCTGGAGCGGCACGGCTGGCGACGGCGGGCCCCGCTGGAGGACGTGGTTCATCACGACAAGTACCGACGCGCCTAGCCCCCGGTAGCCTGAAGCAGAACGCGGGGAACGGGGCACGAGGACACGATCTCGGAGACGCCGTGCGACAGGATGATTCGTTGATGTCGGGGCACATCCCCGCGCAGGATCGTCGCGTGCGGCTGCTGCTGGACTCCGGCCGCCTGCACGAGGCCGATGTGGCGTTCGACGAACTCATCGCCGCCGGGGTGAACCGGGTCGACGAGCAGTGGAACCGGGCGACGGTGCTGGTGCACCGGGCGTGGTTGTCGTGGCGGCTCAACCGGATTCCGCAAGCACTCGAACTGGCCGCGGAGGGCTGGACCGAACTGGATTCGGACCAACCCGCGGGCAAGTCCGCAGCTCAGACCATCAGCATCCTGGGCAATCTGCTGGAGACGATCGGGCACCGCGCGTCCGCGTTGGAACTGATGACCCTCGGCGTTCAGGTGGCCCGCAAGTCCGGTGATCCGGAAACGCTGGCGCATTGCCTGGTGCGCCAGGCCAGTGCGCTGATCTTCCGATCGGTGGCGAGGGACTCTGAGTCGGTGGAGCAGCTGTTCACCACGGCCCGCGACCTGTTCGACGAGGCGTTGCTGGTGGTCGACAAGGGCCAGCTGCAGCGGGTGGCGCTGGCCGGCGGCGCCCGAGCGCTGGCAGGACTGGGGCGGCTGCCGGAGGCGGCTCGGCTCGCCCGGCGTTCCCTGGAATTGAGCAAGCAGGCCGAGGACTGGTTCTGCCTGGCGGTGGCGAACTGGGTGCTGGCCGTGGTCCACCGGGACGAGGGCGATCTGCAGGAGGCGCGGACCTTCGCCAGCCGCGCCCTGGACAACGCCGAGAGCATCGGCGACACGATGCAGATGATGCGGTACTCGCTGGATTTGGCGGCGATCTGCGTTCAGCTCGGCGACTCGGTGGGTGAGGCTGCGGCGTTGCGCCGCACGGTGCGGGCGAGCGGCATCGCGGTGGAGGCCTTGCAGGAGGGCTTGGGCCAGGCGTTGGAGCAGCGCCGGGTGGCGGTGCAGGCGCAGCGGATGGCGACGGCCGCGCAAGAGGCCGCGGTGCGGGATCCGTTGACCGGCCTGGTCAACCGCCTCGGTCTGCAACGCCAGGCACCGGTCCTGCTGGAGACCACGGCGGCTCAAGGCCGGATCCCGTGGTTGGTGCTGCTCGACGTGGACTGGTTCAAAGATGTCAACGATCTTGCAGGTCATGCTGCCGGTGACGCGACGTTGCAGGAAGTCGCGCACTTGTTGCGACGCGAGTGCCGTGCCGACGATCTGCTCTGCCGCTGGGCAGGCGACGAGTTCGTGGTGCTGCTGGTGGACGACGCGGAGGGCTCCCGCCACGCCGGCCCGCTAGTCGCCGAGCGGATCCGGGCGGCCGTGGACCGGCACGACTGGCGCCTGGTGCTAGGCCGCACCAGGAAGCCACCGACGGTGAGCATCGGGGTCGCCGGTGGCCCCGCGAAGCTGGATCACCTGTTCGCGGCCGCGGACATCGCGTTGTACCGGGCGAAACGCGCAGGCCGGAACCGGGTGGAGATCGACACCGGTGATCCGGAATGTGATCGGCCGCAGATCCAGGGCGGTTAGGATCGGCGGCCATGTCCGCTGCGCCCTTCGACCCCGCCGAGCATGACGCGGATTCCTTGACCGCGCGTGGACAATCCGCACCGGAGACCGGAGACCGGAGACCGGAGACCGGAGACCGGAGACCGGAGACCGGAGACCGGAGACCGGAGACCGGAGACCGGAGACCGGAGACCGGAGACCGGAGACCGGAGACCGGAGACCGGAGACCGGAGACCGGAGACCGGAGACCGGAGACCGGAGACCGGAGACCGGAGACCGGAGACCGGAGACCGGAGACCGGAGACCGGAGACCGGAGACCGGCGGGGCGGCTGCGATGGCTGAGCGGGCGGACCGCTGGTCCACGATCCCGGTGCGCCGCCGGGTGCTCGGCGTGGTCCGCACCCTGACCGCGCTGGACCGGTTGCACGACGTCTTCGCCGTGCTGGCGGACGATTTCCGGCTGGAGACGCGCTTCACGGTCGCGGCGGGCTCGGACTTCGAGGCGGATCTGCAAAGGCATCTGGACGCGGCGCACATGCGTTCGCTGCCGTGGCGGGACGCGACGAGCGAGCACGTGGACCTAGCGATCTCCCCGAGCAGCAACGGCGCGCTGCACGAGCTCGGCGTGCCGATTCTGACGTTGCCGCACGGCGCGGGCTACCACAAACTGCGCCCGACGAACTCGGGCACCGCGAACGAGATCTCGGGACTCAGCGCAACCCAGTTGCTCCACAATGGACATGTGGTCCCTTCGGTTCTGGCGCTATCGCACCAGAACCAGCTGGATCTGCTGCGGCACTCGTGCCCGGAAGCGGCCGAGCGCGCGGCGGTCGTCGGAGACCCGTGCTTCGCCCGGTTGCGCGCGAGCCTGCCGATGCGCGACCGGTACCGCGCGGCGTTCGGCCTCGACGGCGAGCGGCTCGTGGTGGTCAGTTCGACCTGGGGCGGCGGTTCCCTGTTCTCCGAGTGGCCGGAGCTGGCGTCGAGGTTGGTGGACGAGCTGCCGGATTCCCGGGTGGCGCTGGTGTTGCATCCGAACGTGTGGTCCAAGCACAGCGCCTGGCAGATCGGCCAGTGGACTCGCCGGGCGCGGCGCTCGGGCCTGTTCGTGGTGCCGCCGGATCGTGGCTGGCGCGCGACGCTGGTGGCCGCGGACACCGTGCTGGCCGATCACGGTTCACTCGCCCTCTACGCCGCGGCACTGGGAAAACCGCTGCTCCTGGGCGCGTTCGGCGAGGCGGAAGTGGCACCGGGCACGCCGATCGCGGACCTCGGCACCCGCGTCCCCAGACTGCGCCCGACCGACCTCAGGTCCCAAGTGGACAGTGCACGCGCAGTGCCGAACCACGAATTCCTCGCCGCCCGCTCCTTCCTCGCCCCGACAGAGGCGGTGACGCGACTACGCGAGGCCATTTACACCCAGCTCAGCCTGCCCCCACCGACGTTCCCCGCCATCCCGGACCCCGTCGCCCCGTTCACCCCACCCCCATGGCCGAACCCGACCTGACCCCGAGGTGAATGGCCCCCTCTGCCCAATAGCACCGGTCAAAGGAGCTATTCACCTGGTGGAACGAGTGGAGTCAATGCTTAGCCAGTGGGATCGACCCAAGGGGCCGTTCACTCCGCTGGAGTCTCGGGCTCGGTGACGCTCGGGATGCTCCTATAGATGTCAAGCCGCTGGAGTGAGGTCGTTTTGCCTGGTTGATCTGGTGGGTGTGCTGGTCAGGGTGCGGTGGATTTCGCGGGCGACGAATCGTTTGAGGCAGCGCATAATGTCCTTTTTGGATAGTCCTTCTTTGGTGCGGCGTTCGACGTAGGTGCGGGTGCGTTCGTCGTAGCGCATGCGGACCAGGACGATGGTGTGCAGGGCGTTGTTCGCGGCCCGGTCGCCGCCGCGGTTGAGGCGGTGGCGGTGGGTGCGACCGGAGGATGCCGGGATTGGTGCGACGCCGGTCAGGTGCGCGAACGAGGCTTCGGAGCGTAGTCGTTCGGGGTTGTCCCCGGCTGTGGTCAGGAGCTGGCCGGCGGTGTCAGGGCCGACGCCGAATAGTTCCAGCAGCTGGGGTGCGGCCTGCCGGGTGAGGGGGCTGAGTTCGGCGTCGAGTTCGGTGATCTCGATGTCCATTGCTTGGTGGCGCCGCGCCAGGCGTCGTAGTGCCGCCCGGGTCGCCGCCAGCGGGTGTCCGAGGTCGTCGCCGGGCCGTAGCCGGGCCAGGGTGCGCAGCAGCGTGGCCCGGTCCAGTCCCGCGACCTGTGCGCGCAGCATCGCGGGTGCCGACACCAGCAGGCCGCGGATTTGGTTCATCGCCTGGGTGCGGGCCTTGACGGCACTGCGGCGTGCGACTCGTAACACGCGCACCGACTCGATCACGCCGTCCCGGCTTTTCGGGGTGCCTGTCGCGCGCCCGGAGAGCACGGCGGTGGCGGCGGCGTAGGCGTCGATCGGATCGGATTTGCCTTGCATCCGGCGGATCTTGCGGTCCGGGCGGTCGACATCGGTGACCGCGACCCCGGCCGCCGCGAGAACCCGGGCCAGCTCGGCTCCGTAGGCGCCGGTTCCCTCGACGCCGACCGTGACCAAGGTGCCGTGACCACGCATCCAGTGCAGCAGGTCGCGGTAGCCGTGGACTGTGGCGGGAAATTCCCGGTCAGCCAGGTGCCGGCCGACGGAGTCGATCACGGCCGCGTGGTGGGTCAAGCCGTGGGTGTCGACTCCGCCGGTGATTTTCGGGCCATCATGGGTCATGCTGGTCATGTCCGTCCTTGCGTGTCCGTTCCGAGGGCGGCACGCGCCGGTCGGGCGGGTGGACAAGACAGTGACGGGGCTTCTGGCCAAGCTCCTATGAAGTCACAAACACCCGTCCGGCCGCGTGCATGGTGGCACCCGGCGGGCCGACAAATCCCAAACCAGACAGTCGAAACGTCAGTCAGTCGAAGGGTCAGACCCACCGGAAACGTCACCACGAACATCATCACTGTCAGTCGAGTTCCGCGAGGCGGTCGCGGACGCGTTGTGCACCCGGGTTGCGCGCCTCGTCGAGGATGCTCAGCGCCTCCCGCAGGTGCAGCCGGGCACCGTCTTCGTCACCGCTGCGCAACAGTGATTCGGCGAGCAGCTCCAGCGGTTCGGCCAGGTCGAACGACACCGTCCGGGCGCGGACGACGTCCACCGCCGTGCGCAGCGCGACGATCGCCGACTCGTGATCCCCGATCTGCTGATGCGCCCGCCCCAAGGCGACGTTGATGCGCCCGGGAATGCGCCGGTCGCGCGGGAACTCCCGGAGCCGTTCGAGCGCGGAGGTCAACGACCGCACGGCCGCCGCGGACTCGCCACGCCCGACCAACGCCCGCCCGATCAGGTACTCCTGCAAAGCGACGGCACGCGGCTTGCCCAGTTCAAGGTTGATCGCCCGGGCCTGCTCGAACAGGGAGATCGCCTCGGACCAGGCACCTTCTTCGAGGTGCACTTTCCCGTGGAATTCGAGCGCGGACCCGAGCACCCGGCGATGCCCCGCTTCTTCGGCGATCGCACGCGCGGCCGCACCGGCTTCGTGCGCGGCGACGAAATCGCGCAGTTCGAGCAGCAGCTGCACCTGCAGGGTCCGCAGCCGCGCCTCGGCCACCGAGTCCGGTTCGCGCCGCGCCGCCTCGACTCCCGAAACGAGCGCCGCCAGCGTCTCGGTGTAGTGCTTGTGCTGGTTGTGCAATGTCCACAACGGACTGTCGCAGAGTGAGATCACCGCGCGATTCCACTCCTGCTCATGCGCGGCGGAGATGACGGCGAGCAGGTTGACCCGCTCCCGCTCCAGCCAGCGCAGCGCACCGTCGTGGTCGAACGGGTTGTCCGCGGTGAGCAGCTCATCGTCCTGCCCGACGCGCAGCCGTTGCGGTTCCATCACCGCTCGATCCGCGTAGGCGCCCCGAATCCGGTACCAGTCGACGAGTCGTCGCAACGCCCCCGCGTCCGGCGTCCGCAGCCGTGTGGCGTGCAGCCGGACCAGGTCGTGAAACCTGAACTCGTCCTGGTCGTTGCATTCGAGCAGGTTCGCGTCGTGCAGCTCGTACAGCAGCTCTTCGGCGTCGTCTACCGGCAACCCCGCGAGCGCGGCGACGGCGTCGGCGGCGAACGTAGGCCCCGGGATCACGCCGAGCAACCGGTAGAGGGATTCCTGCGCCGCGGGCAGCTCGTTGACGGCACGGTCCAGCGCCTCGCTCACAACGGGCACGCCCCCTTCGGTGAACCGGTCCAGCCGCCGGCGGTCGTCGTCGAGTTCGGCCACCACTCGCGCCAACGTCCACCGGGGCCGTTTCGCCAGCCGACCGGCGGTGATGCGCAACGCGATCGGCAGCCCACCGCACAGTTCGACGAGTCGCCGAGCGGCATCCGCTTCAGCCTCGACCCGCTCGCCCGCCCCGGAACGCAACAGGTCGATCCCCGCGTCGACGTCCAGCCGCCGCAACTCCAGCGGCAGCACCCCGTCCACCACCAGGTCCCGCGACTGCCGGTGCGTGATCAGCAGCATCAGCCCCGCGTCCGAGGCGGGCAGCAGCGACAGGAGTTCGCGCGGCCGCGCGACGTTGTCGAAGACGAACGCCACCTTCCGCCCACTGGTGCGACTGCGATATTCCCCGAGCGCCTCGCCCTCGGACCCCGGGATGTCCGCTCCAGGCACCCCCAACCCGCGCAAGCAGTGCCACAGAACATCGGCCCGCGACACCGATTTCCCCCGCAGGTCAACGTAAATCTGCCCGTCCGGGAACCGCTCCCGCACCCCGTGCAGCCAGTGCAAGGCGAGCGCGGTCTTACCGGTACCGCTGCCACCGCTGATCGTCACGCACAACGCGCGCTCACCACCGCGCCCGAGCGCCTCATCCAGCCGTGCCCGCTCCGGTTCCCGATCGACGAACCCGGCAGGCGGCGGCGGAAGCTGTTCCGCGCGCAACACCTCGGCGGCGTGGTGATGTTCGTGGAAGTGCACCTGCCCGACCGAGTCCGCCTGGACGAGTTTGTCGACGTCGCCGCGGTTCTCGTTGCCCATCCCACTCCCTCGGACCGCATCGACACGGCCGGCTCGGCTGTCCAGTGACGATCACCTCACCATACGCGACCATTCGATCACCACGGGCGGCTTCACCACTCCCTGCTGTCCTTCGCCGAGCCCCGGCCGGTACCCTCCAGAGGTCGACACGTCGACCACGCCCCCGTAGCTCAGGGGATAGAGCACGGCTCTCCTAAAGCCGGTGTCGCAGGTTCGAATCCTGCCGGGGGCGCTTACCGTTGGTGAGAGATGCGAGGGTTCGCGCGGATCCAAGCCGGTCCCGGCTGTGCCCGAGTGGGCCGCGACTTTGCTGCCCGGAGTGTTCGGCCGCATCCAGGCCCATCGTGAGCAGATGGCGGAAGGCGTCGGCTCGTCCACTCCGATTTCGCCTCCGGCAGACTATGAAGCCCGCCCGCCCGAGGTGCGGAATTCGGCTAGTTTCGTCTGGCTCACGAGGTCTCCCAAGGTGTTGGCAGTGAATACCTTCCCCCTGGTAGCCATGATCAACTGCTTCATGTCTTCTTCTCGGACGCTGAAGCCTCGGCCATCAATGCACGCGACGACTTCGAACGCCTTCCCGCCGTTGCGCTCCCGCTCGTCCCGCATGCTCGCTAGCCGATGAATGCGCGCCACCTTGTCGCGGGCGGTCCCGTCGTCCCCCGTGATTTTCGCCTCGATGATGACCGCAGGCGCGAGCTCGTCTGGAATGAAGAAGTCCGGAGCCTGGTCGAATCCGGAGACACGTTCAGCGCGCTTGGTCTTTCGGAACGGTACCCCGGCCATGGAGAGATGCTCTTCGATCCCGCTTTCCATGACATCGCCGACCAGCTCGGAGACCGCGTCCCGGTGGCTCGCGAACGGACGGCCCAGGTAACGCTCGTAGAGCAGCACCGCATACGGAACATGGTGCTGAGAGACGTACCGTACGCTGTCCAGGCCATTTTTCGTATCTATCTTGTCGAGCCTATGAATGAGGCCGTCAGGAGCCTCGACAACCCCTTCGCCGATCGACTTGCACGCCGCCTCGAACAGCGAAGTCGTCCTGGTTACCGTTTTTTCGGATGACCCGATTTTCGTCGAGAAATAATCAGGGTTGTCGCGGACCTTCTTGTCCAGCCCTCGCGCCCAGTTGTTCGGGAAGCTCACCCCGGTCTCCTCCTGGGCGAGATCTTGCCACTCCGGGCCGGTGACTCCAAGAATCGTTCGGATCACCACGACAGACTTCGCATTGGATTTCGCCGCGGTCCAGCATCGATCCACGCTGATGGCAGAAAACCCATCTGTCGCCCGCCGCAACTGCTCGTAGCCGGCTTGGAAGTTCTCATATGCCAGGAATCCCTCGCCTCGCGGGAGGAGCATGAACTGCGAGGTTAAATCGTTGAACGTGGCCGCTACCAGCTCCGGTAGGTTGTCCTCGATCTCAGGGAGGTCCAGCTGGTACGGACGACGGACCTCGGTCATGCGCTCTCCACCACGGTTCGAGCCTTCACCAGGCGATCTTTAGCCAATTCGAATCGATCTTCCATGATCTGATCCGCGTTCCACTCGTGGACCAGATCGCGCACAACACTTCCAGCGATATGCCCGGCGGTCAGACAGTCCCTATCGCCACCGGTGGGCTGGTAACCGGCGCGCTGCATGCTCACGACATCCTCTTCGACAAGGCGAGCCACGTCGGCGAACGGTTCTCCCGCATGCGTCTGATGATCCGCTTTACGGCAAACGAAGACCGAATCCAAAATCGAAGATTTGGTGCCTGCGATGTGCAATGACGCCGACATCTCGCCAGGTGCGGGCAGAACGGACGTGCACGTCAGCCCGGCGTCCAGGATCGCGACCACAAGCGGGGCGTACGCTTCCGAGTCGTTGTGGTGGTAGGTGAAAACAAGAGGCGCGGCGGGCTTCAGCGCGAAGGACATGCGTTGAAATACACTGCTCAAGCCGCTCGCGAATTCCTGCAGGCCGCGTTTTTTGGTCACGTTCCCCGTCAGGTCGTGATCAGTACAAGTCGAGCTGGGTTCGAACTGAGAGCGACCGCGCATGAATTTTCGGAGCCAGACGTAACAAAAATCCATCAGCTCGGCGTACTGCACGTTCGCGAAGTAGGGCGGATCAGTGAAAACACCGTCAAGCGATTCCGCGCGCAATGCCAGGTCTTGCGATGGGTTACTTGCCAACCAGGCGGCTTGCGGTCGCCCCTGCGGTTCGCGATCCACCAAGGGAGCCTCGATCGACTCGCCTTCCATCGGAATTACAGACTTCTTCTTCCCGTTGTACACCGTCTCGTGGGGGTGCTGGGCATATTGCTTCGCCTTCTTGTACTTCTCAACGAAATGAACAAACGCCCCGGACCCGACGCCGGGTATCCCCAAAATATTGTTCTCGCATGCGATGAGGCCGACGGGGAATCCGTGCACACTGAAGATATCTTGACACTTCAGCGCATACGTATCGTACCGGCAAAGCAAGTTCTGATAACGGAGAAAGTCACTGAACACCGTCGCAAGAGCGTAGCGCGACTCATCGCTTTCGACTTTCTCGATACGATTCATCAGCAGCCCGAGCCCCAACAGCTGGCGGTCGTTGAACAACTCACGCCAACGACTGTAACCCCAACGATGAAGCCGACCGGTCTCGTCGCCATCCGGAATTTCGCCCTCTGGTATCAGCAGAGTTTCCCGCATCTCCCGAAGAAGGCTCGATGCGCGTTCGAGGCGATCATGGTCCGCGGAATCCGGCGTCTTGAACTGACGGCCCTTCGTAGTGGGATAGCACGCGGCGCAATGGTATTCGATTCCGAAAAGTCGATGCCGCGGGGGACTTTCCAGCTGCACCGAGAACTTGAACCTGTGATCGCAGTTCCCGCACGTGGCGGTCCCTCGTGTTGCCGGACGAGTCTTCAGGTCGTAGTCGCACTCGGGGCAGGTTCTGCTTTCGCCGGAGTTCTCGATCTCCCGCAGCACATTGCAGTTCGGACAATGGTAAACCTCATGCGTGTGGCGAACCGCTTCCGCGAGCCTCAAACCCGGAAATAGTTCGACTTCACGACCACATTGAGGGCAACCACAAGTCTTGACGTGGTGAAAGTACTTCACCTCTGCCACGCCAGCGCATCCGGCACACTGCGTTTCGTAGAGCTCGGAGACCTGATCGTGAATGTCGGATACGACCCGCTTGGCCTCGACGGAGAATCGTTCGAGATCAATGGGAGCCACAGCCTGCCGCACAGTCCAGTAGGCCATCGGATTCACGTCACTACCGACGACGCTCAACCCCATCCGAGCAGCTTCGAAGACTGTCGTCCCGCCCCCCATGAACGGGTCGGCTATGACACCCGGTACGTCCTGTGGCCGCGTGTACTCCTCGGAGAGCTCCCCTTCTCCGAACTCAGAAATCAGCAGCGATCTGAATACCGAGCCAGGTCGCCTCGCGAACCACTTGTGGATCGAAATGATGGGACGGTAGTTCTGCTGAATCTGCTTTTCGCGCAGCGCTAAGCGCGCCACGAAGGCGGCGTCGAATCGCGCTTCAAGCCGTCCGGCGGCGGTGGCATCGGACACGCTCATGCACCTCTCCCCGGCACCGAAATGTTCTGCAGGCTGCCCGTCAGCGACACGGACGACACTGCATACGGACGGTCGGCAAGGAGCATTCGGCGATGATAGAGGACCGCGAGAGCAGCGAGGTTCGGCGGACACGGCAGCGTTGGTGTTCTTCGGACACCGACCCTGCGTCCCGCTTGCCGTCTGAGGTAGACGGCGCCGTGTCGGCATCCTATGAGGTGCGCGACGGCCAGTCCGCACGTAGCCGCACATCGCGCAGATCGGTCCCACGGCGCACCGGCTCGCCCGGAACCTGCCGACTGCACAGCTTCGACGGGCGAGCTGGGCGTCGTCATTTTCTCCGGTGGATCCTGCTCATCGGCAGGAATAAGGCCAGGTAGCCGATGAGCGCCGACAGCGGGGACAACCACAGCTTTCCGATGCCGTAAGCGAAACCGCCAGGATGAAGCAGTCCGCTGATCAATAGCGTGATCCCTGCGGCGACCAGCGTGACGGCTACGGCGGCGGCGAAGGGATGCGCCACGATCCAGCCGTTGGCCTTGCCCATCCCGCGCCACCTCTTTCACCGGCCGATCGCGTCGTTCAGCGAACGTTGTGCCGAGCGGCGACGTTACCGCCGACCACAAGCGCTCCCGGCGCAGATCGCGCTCAGCGGACGACCCTCAGCAAGGTGGGCGTGACCGCTGTGACTCACCGCACTTTCGCCGGTTTCAGGGATTTCCGGCTTGACCGTGCCGCGACGGCACGGTTTCGACTGTCCGTGTTCGGCAGGACTGCCGGGCCGGGTTCGACGGTGAGGGGGCAAACGTGGGGTGGAGTACTCGTGAGATCGCTGAGCTGGCCGGGACGAGTTTGCGGGCGGTGCGGCATTATCACGAGGTCGGTCTGCTGGCGGAGCCTGAGCGGCGCAGCAATGGGTACAAGCAGTACGGCGTGGCGCATCTGGTGCGGGTGCTGCGGATCAAGCGGTTGACCGACCTGGGGTTCTCGTTGTCGCAGATCGCGGAGATGGGCGACACCGACGACCACCCGGAGCAGGCCCTGCGGACGCTCGACGCGGAGCTGGGCGCGACCATCGAGCGGCTCCAGCGCGCCCGCGTCGAACTCGGCCTCATCCTCAGCAAATCCGCACCCACCGACATGCCGCCGGAGTTGGCGCCGGTCAGCGACAATCCGAAGCTGTCCGCCGCGGACCGTTCGCTGGTCGTCGTCATGACGCGGGTGTTCGGTCCGAAGGGCTTGCAGACCTTCTCGGACATGTTGCAGAAACTGCCGGAAGACCCGACGGCCTCGGCGTTCGACGACCTGCCCGCCGATGCCGACGAACGCACTCGCCAGGAAGTGGCCGAACTCCTCGCCCCGTACGCCCGCACCCTCGCCACCGAAAACCCCGGACTGCGGCACGCCAACTCCGATGCCCCCGGCGGCAAGCAGTTCGCGCAGCGAACCGTCGGCAAAGCACTCGTGGACCTCTACAACCCCGCCCAGATCGACGTCCTGGTCCGGATGGAGAACCTCCTCTCCCGCGCCGACACGCCCTGAACCAACCGAATCCGGGGACCGGGCGACGAAGTGGGGTTCGTCGGTCGGCCGATCCCGGCACTCACCTGGGAGTGCGAGTGCCGGGATCCGAGCCCGCGGAATCCGGATGCCCTGCCACTGCGTGGAGCCCTGGCATCCGCGCAGGTCGGTGTGCGGCGAGTTCCGCTCCGCCTCCGGCAGGTTCCCGGGGTGTCGCGCGCCCAACACCGGGAGTTGATCACCCGAACGTGAAACCGCGTGATCACGCGTTGTAACATCACGTCGCCGACGGGATCTTGCCCAGCCGGACTTCCCGTCGGGCACGCTGCTCCGGCACGCTGCGCAGGCTCGGCAGCACGAGACGCCGAGGGGGAAGTGTGAGCGATGCGGCCGGCGAACTGGAATCCGGGCAGACCAGACGACCGTGGCGGATGGTGCGCCGAATCGTGCTGTCGGCGCTGGGTTCGGTGGTGCTGCTCGGAGTCGCCGCCTTCGGGATCGGCTACTGGCTCTGGCCCATCCCCGACCCCCGGTTGATCGCGGCCGAGACGAACCAGTCGGTGTCGGTCCGGTACTCCGACGGCACCGAGATGACGCGGATCGTGCCGTCCTCCGGCGACCGGACCATGGTGGAGGACCTGCGCGGCGAGGTGGCGCAGCCGATGCGCGACGCGACCCTGGCCGCCGAGGACATCTCCTTCTACCGCAACCAAGGCTTCGACGTCACCGGCATCCTGCGCGCGATGTGGGCGCAGGCCACGGGCAGCGCGGGCGGCGGTTCCACGATCACCCAGCAGTACGTCAAGCTCGCCACGGGAGCCGACGAGCACAGCTATTTCCGGAAGTTCAAGGAAGTGGTGCTGGCGTTCAAGGTGACCGGCGAACTGTCCAAGGACGACATCCTCAAGGCCTACTTGAACACCGCGTACTACGGCCGCGGCGCCTACGGGATCCACGCCGCCGCCGAGGCGTACTTCGGCGTGCTGCCGCGTGATCTGGACCCGAGCCAGGCGGCGCTGCTGGCCGGGATGGTGCAGCGCCCCACCGAGAACGACCCGGCGTACAACCCGGAGCAGGGGCGGGCGCGCTGGGATTACGTCGCGGGCCAACTACGCGAGCACGGTCTCGTCGATGCGGCCGAAGGCGCCCGGATGCGGCTGCCGGAGACTCGGGGCCGCGCCGAGTGGAAGCAGGAGAACACCACGGCCCCCGCGTACCACATCCGGCAGCTGGCGCTGGCGGAAGCCGAACGCGCCGGGTTCACCGAGGACCTGCTGCAGCGCAACGGCGCCTCGCTGGTCACGACCGTGGACCCCGCCGCGCAGCGCACGGCCGAGGAGGCCATCGGCGAGGCGCTGCTGGACGGAGGTCCGGAGCTGCGGGCCGCGCTGATCTCGGTCGACCCGGGCACCGGCGCGGTGCGCGCGTACCACGGCGGGACCGAGGAGGTCGGCGGCTACGACTGGGCCGCCGCACCGCAGCACCCCGGCACGGCCATCGATCCCATCCTCCGCGCCGGGTGGGAGCAAGCCAACCTGTCCACCCCGCCGTGCGAGGAGCGCGACTGCACCGGCACGGCGCGGGCCGTCCCCGGAGAAGTGGTCGCCGCGTGGGACGCCGCGAAGCGGTTGGGCCTGGTCGGCGACGGTGCGGACCGGACCGCGGGCACCGATCTGCTCGCGGGCGAGTACCCGCTGAGCGCGACCGATTTCGCCACCGCCTACGCGACGCTCGCCGACGGGCAGCGGGTTCGCCCGCACTTCCTCGCCGCGATCGTCAACAAGGACGGCCGTGAGGTCCTCTCCTTCGAACCGGAGCCCCGGCCCGCGTTCGACGCGAACGCCGAGTCCTCCCGGCGCGCGGCGCACGACCTCACCGCGACGCTCTGGCCGCACACCGCCCGGCGGGGCGCGGTGCTCGAGTCCGGCCGCTATTACTCGATGGCGGCTTGGGCGAACGGGTTCACCCCGCGGCACGCCACCTCCCTGGTGCTCAGCGGGGCCGACGCGGAGAACAATCCCCGCCCCCTCCCCGAAGCCACGGGCGAGTCCACGGCGGAACGGATCTGGGGACGCTTCATGGACGCCGTCGCCCGGTAGGCGGGGACGGGCCTCGTTCGCGGCTCAGTTGCCCACGCCGAGGTCTGCCATGAACGCCGACGGGTAGCGGTCGCCGCGCGCCGACCCCCTCGGCAGCACCCGGTCGATCTCCACCAGGTCCTCCACCGTGAGCGGTACCCGCGCGGCGGGCAGCGCCTCCGCCAGGCGCTCCCGGCTGCGGGCACCGACGAGCGCCACGATGTCCTCGCCTTGGGCGGCGACCCAGGCGATGGCGAGCTGGGCGACGGTGCAGCCCTTCACCGCTGCGACCGGCCGCAGGGCCTCCACCAGCGAGAGGTTGTGCTCGACGTTGCCGCTGCTGAACCGGGGCGACAGCACGCGGTGGTCGCCGGGCACGCTGCGGTCGGCGCTCCAGTGCCCGGAGATGAGCCCCCGGCCGAGCACTCCGTAGGCGGTCAGCCCGATGCCGAGCTCGCGCAGCACCGGCAGGATCTCGTCCTCGACCGCGCGGGACAGCAGGGAGTACTCGATCTGCAGGTCGGCGATCGGGTGCACGGCGTGCGCCCGCCGGATCGTCTCGGCGTCGACCTCGGAAAGCCCGACGTGCCGGACGTGACCGGCCTCGACCAGCTCCGCGATGGCGCCGACGGTGTCCTCGACGGGCACGTTCGGGTCGAGCCGGGCCGGGCGGTAGATGTCGACGTGGTCGGTGCCGAGCCGGGTGAGGGTGTAGGCCAGCGAGTTGCGCACCGCCTCCGGCCGGCCGTCGTAGCCGCGCGGGATGCCGTCGGGCGCGCTGAGGGCGCCGAACTTGACGCTCAGCTGGTAGTCCTCGCGGTCGCGGTCGCGCAGCGCCTCGGCCAGCAGCAGCTCGTTGTGGCCCATGGCGTAGAAGTCACCGGTGTCGATCAGGGTGACGCCCGCGTCGAGCGCGGCGTGCACGGTGGCGATGCTCTCCGCGCGGTCGGCCGCGCCGTAGGCGCCGGACATGCCCATCGCGCCCAGCCCCAACTCGGAGGTGGCCGGACCGGTGCTGCCCAGGTTTCGCGTCTGCATTCCGCTCTCCTCAATCGTGGTTGTGCCGTCCACCTTGGGCCGAATCCGGACGTCGTGGCAGCGAGCGTTCATCGTGGGAGAGCCGCTCCCTGGCTCGCGCCGCGGCGGCCGAGGAGCATGGGCACATGCAGCGCGAGCAGCTGGCCCACTTCCTGCGCCGACGTCGGGAGTCGGTGCGTCCGGCCGACGTCGGCATCGCCGAGATGCCCCGGCGCCGCACCGCGGGTTTGCGCCGCGAGGAGGTGGCGATGCTCGCGGGCATGTCCGTGGACTACGTGGTGCGGCTGGAACAGGGCCGCAGCAGCCAGCCCTCGACGCAGCTGGTCGGGGCCTTGGCTCGCGCGCTGCGGCTCACCGACGACGAGCGCGACCACTTGTTCCACCTCGCCGGGCACCACCCGCCGCACGCGGAGAGCGCGGCCCGGATGGCCCGAGCCGGGTTGGTGCGGATGCTCGACCTGCTCGGCGATGTTCCGGCCGCGGTGCTCTCCGACCTCGGGGAAGTGCTGGCGCAGAACCGGATGGGCGTTCTGCTGATGGGCGATCAGACGGGGTTCACCGGCGATCGCCGCCACCTCGCCTACCGCTGGTTCACCGAACCCCGCGACCACTCCCAGCCGCCGGAGGAGCACGAACGGCATTCCCGCGAGCTCGTCGCCGACCTGCGGGCGACCGTCGGCAGGCGCTCCGACGACCCGGAGGTGACGGCGTTCGTCGAACGGCTGCGGTCCGTGAGCGAGGATTTCCGCCGCCGCTGGGACGAGCACGAAGTGGGCGTGCGCCGCGCCGACCGCAAGACCGTGGTGCACCCGAAAGTCGGCCCGGTGCTGGTGGATTGCGAAACCCTCGTCACCCCGGATCAACGCCAAGTGCTCCTGGTCCTCACCCCCGCCGACGCCGAGTCCCGCGAACGCCTGGACCTGCTCCGCGTCCTCGGCACGGAGGAGTTCCGGGCGGGGACCGCACCGGAGAGTTGACCCACGTCCGAGGGCCGAGCGGCGGCACCGCCGGCCCGCCGAGAAGCACCGGTCCCGCACCCGCACCGTCGGCGGCGACGCACGACAACCGCTAGGCCGGTCGGGGGTGAGAGCTGGGCACGCACCGCCCCGCCTGCTACGCAGGAACCCGATCAAGGAGGCGGGCGCATGGGGCGGATGGTGACGCGGCCGGACACCGGTGGGTGCCCGGTGAACCTCGATGCCGACGGCGTGTGGCGGATCCGCGGCCATGCGGCGGCGCGGGCGGTGCTTCGCAGCGCGGACACCGCGCAGGGCGGGCTCGGGGTGGAGACGATGCGGAAGATGCCGTCCCGCATCCGCCGGCCGGTGCTCTACCGGGACGGGCCCGAGCACCGGGAGCACCGGCGGCAGACGGCGCGCTTCTTCACGGCGCGCCGCGTCGACGAGCAGTACCGCGACCTCATGCGCGACGTGGCCGAGGCGCAGCTCGCGGTGCTGCGGCGGGACGGCCGGGCGCACTTGGCTGATCTCGGCTTCGAGCTCGCGATCGGCGTCACCTCCGCAGTGATCGGCCTGACGGAGAGCCGCCCCGGCATTCGCGGCCGGTTGGAACGGTTCTTCCCCGAGGAGTTCGACTCACCCGGTTTCACCAGCTTGACCGGGCTCAAGTGGGTGTGGCGGCAGGCGCGGAACTGGAGCGCGATCTACTTCCGCGACGTCCGGCCCGCGGTGCGGGCGAGGCGGCGGGAGCGGCGCGACGATCTGATCTCGCACCTGCTCGACGAGGGCTGCTCCGGCGCGGAGATCCTCGGCGAGTGCATCACGTTCGCCGCCGCGGGAATGGTCACGACGCGGGAGTTCGTCAACCTCGCCGCCTGGCACCTGCTCACCGACGAGGAGCTGCGGCGGCACTACCTCGCGGCGGCGGAACCCGACAGGCTCGAGCTGCTGCAAGAGATCCTGCGGCTGGAACCGGTCATCGGCAGGCTCCGGCGCCGCACCACTGACTCCGTGGACATTCCCGGCGACGAAGCGATTCCTGGTGGCGCGCTGGTGGAACTGGTGATCGACGACGCCAACGCGGACCCGGCCGAGGTCGGGGACGAACCGCTGGAGCTGCGACCGGGCCGGGAGATCGCCAGCGGTGCCGCGGGCTTGTCGTTCGGGGACGGGCCGCACAAGTGCCCCGGCGCGCATATCGCGATCTTGGAGGCCGACGTGTTCCTGCACCGGCTGCTGACCTCGCCGGTGCGGATGGAGTCACCGCCGCGGGTGTCGTTCAACGACGCCATCAACGGCTACGAACTCCGCGGGCTCGTGGTGGCCTTGGAATCCGGCTCGCCGCCCACGGGGCGAGGACCGACGACGTCCTGAGGGGATTCGGGCCGCACCGCGAGGGCCGCGTTGTGGTGCGGCAACGCGCGGTTTGTGACGCCGGAGACGAGTTCGTGGACGCTGCGATCCCGCGGGTGCAGCCGCACCACCAGCGCGTACAGGAAGACGAACAGCAGCGAAGCGAATCCGGCCACGGCCGCGAAACCCACTGCCAGCAGCACGTCCCCGTTGATCTCCCCGGCCCGCGCCACCCGGGCGACGTCGCGGAGCACACCGGCATCGGCACCGACCTCGAGCACCAGCAGCAGCGGCGCCAGCGGCGGCAGGAACGGCAGCGCCAGCACCACCGCACGCAGCAGCAGCCGCCACGCCACCGGCCGGCGACCCGCGTCGTCGACGAGTTCCAGCAGCAGCAGGCGTTTGCCGGGAGTCGCCCCGGTCAGCACGGGAAGCGCGACGAACCACGCAGCGAACACGACGAACGGGATCCACCACATCGGGACGCCGAGCACCAATGCGACCAGCGCACCGAACGCGCTGAACACGCCCGTAGCGGAGATGTCGATCAGCAGCGCGACCGCCCGGCGGCCGAACGGCACCGGATGCCGCGCCAGCACCTGCCCGTCCAATGTGGCCAGTTCGGGCAGCAGGCGGGACAGCGGTCCGCCCATCGCCCAGCCGAGCATCGCGCCGAGGACGTTCACCGCCAGGTCGTCCACGTCGAACAGCCGGTAGGGGCACTCGTACACCCCGAACACGGCGGTCCCCTGCGTCACCTCGAACGACAACGCCACCCCGGCCGCCACCGCCAACGTCGCGGCGGGTCCGCGGCGGAAGAGGTAGCGCAGGAAAAAGCCCAGCGGCAGCAGCAGGAGCAGGTTGAACCCGGTCTCGATCACCGCCGAGTTGTGCAGCACGAGATCGCCGAAGGTGACGCGGTGGTGCGCCTCCTTCCACACGTCCCGGAACGTGTTGCCCGGCATCAGCTGCCACGTGCCCATCAACGGGTATTCGCGGCACACGTCGAGCGACGCGGCGGGCAGCGGCATCAGCACCAGGCAGTACGAGGTGATCAGGTAGTAGAGGAACGCGTAGAACGACAGCGCCCACCACCGCAGCACCCCGTGCCTGCGGTAGAGCACCACGGCCACCGGGACCAGCAGCAGGAAGGCGAGCAGCGGGAACAGCACCGCGGCGGTGCGGATCGGAAGCAGGTACGCGTCGGCCACCGCAGCAGCGTCCTACCGGGACGGCCCGCGTCGCTTCGGCCGATCGGCACGACGCCGTCGGCCGTTAGGCCGGAGTTCGCGCGGCGTGGTTCAGCGGTGCCGCGCCGATTCCGCCGACAACTCCACGACGAGGCGGAGCCCCTGCTCGCGCACGCGAACACCGCTGAAATCGGGGATTCGGACGAGCCCGGACGTCGCCGGACCGGTGTGCGCCCCGACCACCACCGTCCGCCCGCCCGCGGCGAGCGCGGCCGCCACCCCGGCCTCGGCGTCCTCGAAGATCACGGTCTGTTCGGGCAGCACGCCGAGCATCGCCGCCGCCGTGCGGTAGCCCTCCGGATCGGGTTTGCCCCGGCTCACGTCCTCGGCGGTGATCACCACCTCCGGCATCGGCAGCCCCACCGCGGCCATCCGGCGGGCCGCCAGCGCCGCACCGGCCGAGGTGACCAGCGCCCACCGTCCGGCGGGCAGCTCGCCGAGCACTTCGGCCGCGCCCGGAATCGCGACCACGCCGTCGAGGTCCCGCATCTCCTGCTCGTCGACGAGGGCGGTCTCCGCCTCGACGTCGGCGCCCGCAGGCAGGTGGCGGGCGATGGTCTCGCCGCTGCGGCGACCGTGCGAGTCGGCCAGGATGTCCGCCACGTCGAGACCGTGCCGTTCGGCGAAGCAGCGCCACGTCCGCTCGACCACCGCGGTGGAGTCGACGAGCGTGCCGTCCATGTCGAACAGCAGGGCGCGCGGAGTGAACGGATCGGGCATGGCGGTCCTTCCTCTTCGGTGGAGCCTGGGCGGCTCGTGGTGTCGTGATACCACCATCGCGGTGTTCGGCGTCGCGAGGTTCGAGCGGTCCGGCCGAGGCGGGCGTCCCGCACGGTGCTCACTGCCGAGCACCTCCTCAGCCGAGCACGGCCAGGACCGCGACGCGACCGAGCAGCGCCGCACCCACCGAGGCGAGCACGCTCACGATCACGTTGAGAGCGGCGTACAAGTAAGCCTTGTCCTCGGCCAGCCGCAGCGTTTCGTAGCCGAACGTGCTGTAGGTCGTCAGCGCACCGCAGAACCCGACCCCGATCAATGCCGAGACCGCGGGCGGCAGCGCCGTTCCGGCCCCGGTGAGCCCGCCGAGCACCAGCGACCCCAGCACGTTGGCCGCCAACGTCCCCCACGGGAAGAGCGCGTCGTGGCGGGACTGCACGGCCCGATCGGTCAGGTAGCGCAGCGGCGCACCGGCCATCGCTCCGAGGAACACCAGCGCGGCGGTCACGATCGCGTTCCCTCTCGGTAGGTGACGACCTCGACCTCGTCGAGGACCACGGCGCCGTCGGTGATGAGCTCGTCCAGTTCCGGCAGGAACGCGCGCACCCTGCGCTCGGTGTCGACGATGACGACCAGGACGGGCAGGTCTTCGGCGAGGTCGAGCAGCCGCGTGGTGTGCACCCGGGACGACGTTCCGTATCCCTCGACGCCGCGCAGCGCGGTCGCCCCGGCCAGGCCCGCGTCGCGCGCCCGTTTGACGATCTCGTGGTACAGCGGCTTGTGGTGCCAGTGGTCGTCGGCCCGAGGAAGATCGACATGCGCAGTGCCATCTCAGCTGTCCTTCCTGGAGACCGCCCACCGGGTGATCGCCACTCCGGCGAGCACCGCGAGCAGCGCGCAGACCAGCGTTCCCACCAGGTAGGCGGCGGCGACCGCGACGTTCCCCGGCCGCAGCAGTGCGTCGAATTCCACCGCATAGGTCGAAAACGTGGTGAATCCACCGAGCACGCCGATCCCGAGGAACGGCCGCACCAGCGGATGTACCGACCACACCTCGGTGATCAGCACCATCAGCACTCCGATGAGCAGGCAACCCAGCACGTTGATCGTGAACGTGCCCCAGGGGAAACTGCCCGGAGCAGTCGGCGACCATTGCAGTATCCCGTAGCGGGAAACGGCGCCGAGCCCGCCGCCCAACGAGATGACCAGCAGCAGCGCGCTCTGCGAGTGCGCGAATCCTCGTCGGCGTGCGGGAATCCGGACGTCCGCGGTCTCGTTCGCCATGTGCGGCCTCCTACTCGAACCCGGCGACTTTCGCCAGGCCCAGCAGGGACCATCGGCGGCGCCGTTGCCGCGGTTCTCCGGCCGACCGGTGCGGCGAGTCCCACCACCGCTGCCGCCGATGCTACAGACCCCGCGACGGATCAGGCCCGGCCGACGGCGGCGCCGTACGCCGCGACGACTCCCCCTCTCCGGGGCCGCGTTCCCGTTTCGACCGTCATGCCACAAGAATCGCCTCTCACGTCCCGCGTCGACTCCCTCTCGGGAGGGAGTCGGCTCCTGCTCGGGAGTGAACGTCTCGGACGAAACGGAGCGGCGTGCTGGAACTCCCGCGAACACGACGAACGAGCCTTGACCGGACCGCTGAGCCCGGACGGCCTGGTCAGGGCGCCTTTCGGCACCGGTAGATTGGGCCGAGGGCGCTGCGCGCGAAGCCTCCGTGCCACGCTTCGGGGTGCCCGGACGTTCGATCCGACAGGAGCAGTGGCAGTGAGCAGCCAGCGCAAGACCCGCACGTTCGAGAAGCGGATGTCCGAGGTGCTCGGCATTCGCCCGAACGAGGTCGAATCCGTCTTCCGCGGCGCGCGGCCTACCTCGATCCGGGTCAATCGGCTGCTCGAGGACGACCGCTACCGGGAAACGGTCGAGTTCGTGCGCGACAAGGCGCCCGGCCTTATCCCGGTGGACTGGTGCGAGCACACGTACTTCTGGCCGGACAACGACGGTTTCGACGACATCCTGCCGCTGGCCCACGAGGGCCGCGTCTACCTGCAGAACGCGGCGAGCCTGATTCCGCCGGTGGCGCTGGACGCGCAGCCCGGTGATTCGGTGCTCGACATCGCCTCCGCACCCGGCGGCAAGGCGTTCCACATCGCGGCGCGGGTGGGCAACGACTGCGAGTTGTGGCTCAACGACTCGGCGCCGCCGCGCGCCCGGAAGCTCGCCGAGCTGGCGGAGCTCTACGGCGTGCGATACGCGGAGCTGACCACGCACAACGCGCAGTACATCGACAAGTCGGTGCCCGCGGAGCGCTTCGACCGCATCCTGCTGGACGTGCAGTGCTCCGGGGAGGGCCGGGTCAACCTGCGCAAGTCCGATGCGCTGAAGTTCTGGTCGGAGGAGCGGATCGAGAAGTACAAGTTCCTCCAGGCCAAGATGTGCGACGCGGCCTACAAGCTGCTCAAGCCCGGCGGCGTGCTCGTTTATTCGACGTGCACGCTCAGCCCGGAGGAGGACGAGTTCCCGGTGAACAAGGTCCTGCAGCGGCACTCCGACCTCACGGTGGAACCGCTGGGGTTCAGCGAGGAGGAGTTCCTGCCCGGCCTGAATTCCTGGCGGGGCACCAAGTTCGACAAGCGGCTCAAGCACGCGGTGCGGGTGATGCCCTCGGACGTCTTCGAAGGCTTCTTCGTCGCCAAGGTCGCGAAAGCGCCTGCCACGGCTTGATACACCGGGTCGCCCGATCGATCGTGTAATGGCGAACCCCAGTTCGACCCCGTAATCATGGAAGCAACGCCCGCAACGTTCCGCACCTCACAACGAAGCGCGGGAACCGCTGCACGGGCTTGACCGACTGTGTGCACGGGTGGCCTGAGCGCGGGCCGCCGGATCCGCGAGAGGTTGTCCGATGTCCCCGATGATCGCCGAAGCTCGCCGCGTCGAACTATCCGTGAGCGGCATGACCTGTGCCGCCTGCGCGGTGCGGGTGGAACGCAAGCTCAACAAGCTCGACGGCGTGCAGGCCGGCGTGAACTACGCGACGGGTGTCGCCGCGGTCGAGTTCTCCGCTCAGCAGGACGTGGACCTGCTGGTGCGCACGGTGCGCGGCGCGGGCTACGACGCGGAACCGGTCCCGGAGTCATCACCGGCGGACGCCGTCGAATCCGAGGATTCCGGCACCCCGGCGGATCGGGTGCGCGACCTGTGGCGTCGGATGCTGGTCGCGGTGGCGCTGTTCGTGCCGATCTGCGACCTGTCGCTGTTGTTCATCGTGCTGCCGGAGTCGCGCTTCCCCGGCTGGCAGTGGCTGCTGATCGCACTGACGGCGCCGGTCGCGGGCTGGGCGGCGTGGCCGTTCCACCGGGCCGCACTGCGCGGCGCCCGCCGTGGATCGTCCTCAATGGACACACTTGTCTCGCTGGGCATCACGGCGGCGGTGGGCTGGTCGTGGTACGCGATGTTCTTCCAGCCCGACCCGACCGGCGAGTCCGGGTGGTCGCTGCTGCTGAACCCGCAGGGCGCGCTGTACCTGGAGGTCGCGGCGGGAGTCACCGCGTTCGTGCTCGCCGGTCGCTACTTCGAGGCACGCGCGCAGCGACAGGCCGGAGACGCGCTGAACGCGCTGGCGGCGTTGCGCGCCAAAGCGGTCACGGTGCTGCTCGACGACGGCTCGCAGCACGAGATCCCGGCGGCGGAACTCCAACCGGGACAACGGTTCCTGGTGCGTCCCGGCGGCACCGTCGCCACGGACGGTGTCGTCGAAGAGGGACACGGGGCGCTCGACCGCAGCTCGATGACCGGCGAGTCGGCCCCCGTCGAGGTGACCGGAGGCGATTCGGTCATCGGCGGGACGGTCGCGCTGAACGGCAGGCTCGTCGTGCGGGCCACCGAGGTCGGCGCGAACACCCGGCTCGGGGCGATGCTGCGGCTGGTGTCCGAGGCGCAGTCCGCCAAGGCTGCCGTGCAGCGGCTCGCCGATCGGATCTCCGCGTACTTCGTACCGGCGGTGTTGGCCGGTTCCGCGCTGACGTTGCTGGCCTGGTTGCTACAGACCGGCGCCCCGGACCGCGCGTTCACGGCGGCGCTGGCGGTGCTGGTGATCGCCTGCCCGTGCGCGCTCGGGCTGGCGACACCGACCGCGCTGATGGTCGCGTCGGGGCGCGGCGCCACGCTCGGCATCTTCATCAAGGGTTACCAGGCGCTGGAGTCGACCCGCGCGGTCGACACGGTGGTGCTGGACAAGACGGGCACGGTCACCGAGGGCCGCATGTCGGTGGTGGATCTGCACGTCGCGGACGACGTGGACCGCGCGTCGGTGCTGCGCCGGGCAGGAGCGGTCGAGGAGGCTTCCGAGCACGCGGTGGCCGCCGCGATCACCGCGCTGGCGGTCGCCGAGGTTCCGGAACCGGCAGTGTCCGCAGGTTCTCACCGGCCACTGGAAACCCGAGCCGATGTGGCGCGATCCGTTGGTGCGGAACCGTTTCCCGACTCACCCGAAGAGGACGGGATTGCCGCCGACGGGTCACCCGATCCACAGGTTGATCGCGGCCGCGCCATCGAGCGGCTGCCCAGCGTCGATTCGTTCCACGCCCGCCCTGGACTTGGGGCAGGCGGCATCGTCGAGGGCAGGAAGGTCCTCATCGGGCGTCGCGCACTGTTCGACGATGAAGGCTGGACGGTCTCGGGCGAGCTGGATCGGCTGCGCGAGCAGTGGGAGGCGCAGGGCCGCACCGCCGTGCTCTCCGGCGAGGACGGGCGCGCACTGGCCGTGTTCGGCGTGGCCGACACCGTGAAACCGTCGGCCGCTCGGGCGATCGCCGAATTGCACCGCCTCGGCCTCCGCACGGTGTTGCTGACCGGCGACAACGCCGCGACCGGACAGGCCGTGGCCGACGAAGTGGGCATCAAGCGGGTGATCTCCGAAGTGCTGCCGGACGAGAAGGCCGAGGTGGTGCGCGGCCTGCGCGCCGAAGGCCGCACGGTGGCGATGATCGGCGACGGCGTGAACGACGCGCCCGCCCTGGCCACGGCCGATCTCGGCTTGGCGGTGGCGACCGGCACCGACATCGCGATCGACAGCGCGGACTTGATCTTGGTTCGGGAAGACCTCACGGTCGCCCCCGACGCGATCCGCCTGGCCCGCGCGACATTGCGCACCATCCGCGGCAACCTCGTGTGGGCCTTCGGCTACAACCTCGCCGCACTCCCGCTGGCCGCACTCGGCCTGCTCAACCCGCTGATCGCCGGGGCCACGATGGCCCTGTCCTCATTCTTCGTCGTCTCCAACAGCCTCCGCCTCCGCCGCTTCACCACGCTGACCTCCACACCGGACGCCTAGTTCGGCGGTACCGGGCGAGCCGAGCGATCTTGGCCCCCGCCCCGCCGAGTCGCCGCCGCAGCGAGCCGGTTCAGCTCACTCCGGGCTTCAACGGGCGTGGCCGGACAGTGCGCTTGTCGGGGTTGGGCGCACTGCCCGGCCGCACGGTCCAGCTGCTGGCCGGGGAGGAGGTCTCAGCGCCGGACCGAGAGGGAAGGGTCACGGAGTCGGTCGGCCTTCCCCGGTTCGAGAGCACATAGGCGTCGCGAGTTCACGCCGCCATCGCGCAGAACAGCGGTACTGCACGTTCAGCGGGCGGACTCCGCCTCGACGGCAATGGCGAAGCGACCGGTGATGGTCACCGGGCTCGCCGGTGCGACACCCAGGGACGGCACCTCCCACGGCAGGCATCCCGAGCAGATCTGTCTTCCTCCAGAGCACGGCGGGTTCCCCGGCCTCCGGCGCACCGGACCGATCACAACATGCCCGCAGCCAGCCACGGGCGTGCTGAATCCGCAGTGCCGGCGGTAACCGGCCAGCCGGTGCCACGTCGACTCGGCGACGCCGCTGACCCACCCGCCTCGTTCAACCTCCACGAGGGCACACCTCCGGGAGCGGGAGGACGGCGTTGTGCCGCTGCACGATCGGCCGCACTTCCTCGGCGCACGAAGGACAGGTCGGCCACAGCCACGCTTCGTCCCCTTCGGCCGCGGACACTTCGGCCCCGCACAAGGCTTTCACCGTCGTGCCCGCACGAAACCCCAGTCGTGGCGCGGAATCCACGCTCGCATGACGCTCAGCCTGCGCCAGAAACCAACGAAACGGATACGGCGCCTGACCAAGGCCGATGCTCCGGAATTCACCGCGCTGATCGGCGAAAACGCATTGCGAGAACCGTTCGGCGGTCCGGCTGCGATGGCGGAACAGCTGGCGCACCTCCAACGCACAGCGAGCGAGATGGCCAACGTCACCGTGCGCGTGATCCGGTCCGGAGGAGAAGCGTTCCACCCGGCCCATGCAGGCCATTTCGGGTTGATGCGCTTCCTGCCGCCGACCCGATCATCGAAGTGGAGCACTTCGGCAGCCTGGTGTTCCTCACCGGCGACGAGTACGAGCGGATCTTGGAGCAAGCACGCAGCAAAGACTCGCAAAGCTGGGTGAGCTCAGGCATTCCGGGAGTGCAGAAGGAACTCGCTTCGCTCGTTGAGTTCGAGAGCACCGCCACCCAGATCACCGAGGTGGCACCCATGCTGATCCCAGGGCTGTTGCAAACGCCCGACTACATGCACGCCTCGATGGCGCAGCTACCTGATTCTCAGGTTGGTGCGCGCGTTTTGACTCGAATGGAACGCCGAACGGTCCTGACCAAGAAGAACCCGCCCAACTTCACCGCGCTGATCGGCGAAGCAGCGCTGCGCGAGCCGTTCGGCGGACCAGCGGCGATGGCAGCACAGTTGAAGCACATAGCGGATATGGCGACCACGCAATCGAACGTGTCCGTTCAGGTCATACCGTCCGGCTCGCAGACCTTCCACGCCGCGCACGCTGGACAGTTCATCCTGTTGCGCTTTCCGAAGGCGGATCCGATCGTCCAGATCGACCACTACAACAGCTTGATCTTCCTAAACGGGCCGCGCGACATCGCCGCCCATGCCGAAGCAGTTGACCAGTTGCAGGCCATTGCACTGAGCGAGAGTGACTCGCTGAACTTCGTTGCATCGATCCGAACCGAGTTGGAGGGTTGACCGATGACTCCCGAAATCAGCGGATGGCGCACGAGCACGAAGTCAGCACCACGCGGAGCCTGCGTCGAAGTCGGCGGAGCACCCGGTGTAGCCGCAGTGCGCGACACCAAGGACAGAGCCAGCGGAACCTTAACTTTCACGACCGCGCGGTGGACCGCCTTCCTCACCACCCTCCGCGCCGGCCACCTCAACGACCCACACCCCTGATTCGTTCGAAGTGAACGGACCGTTCACCCAACAAAACTGGACGAACGGTCCGTTCACTCACCTCGATCGGCCAACCACGCGCGCAAGCGGTCCACGATCTCAACCTCGAGGATCGAACGCGCATCGGGTTCGTCCTCGTAGCGGACGCGCAGGTCGCGCATGTCGGCCAGCAAGCCGCGTTCCAGCGGTGGCTCCCAGTAACCGATGCTCACGATGAAACCGACGGCCCGGTACGGCGCGATCACCCCGTCCAGCAGGCCACCCGCGGCGTTGCGGCAGGCCATCGGGAAGATCGCGTCCCAACTGCTCCGCCCCACCAGCACTTCCATCGGGACCTTCACCAGCACGGAAGTGACGGCGTCGTCACGTCCGGCGTGCCGGTACGGGTCCGCGGCCCGATCCGCCATCGGCTCTCGCAACAACTCGACGCAGCGCAGAACCGTCTGCTCCCAACGGCTTCCGGTGCGGCGCTGCGCCGGATCGTCCAGCTGCGCGAGCACCGTCCGGTAGGTCTCGATGACCGCGCTGGTCGACACGTCGACGTAGCCAAGCGATGCGCAGCCGTGCACGAACCAGGCCAGCGCCCGGCCCAGCGCGAGATCGGGACGTTCGCTCTCCCGCTGATCGGTGCGCCTGCGCAGCTCCTCGATCCGCCGTCTGACTCCACTCGGCCGCATTCCTCGACGATACGAGCACCTCGCCGCGCACGGCACCTGCTTCAGCCGAGGCCCGTCGGGTCGGTCGAACGAGGCGTTCACTCCGACCGCGCAGGTGTCAGCGGCGGTCGGCCAGTTTCGCGAGCATCGCGTTGTAGGCGGCGAGTTCCTCGTCGCCGGAGCGGTCGGCGCGGCGGGCCGCGCGCATATCGTGCCGATACCACTGGGTGAGCAGCGCGATCAGCACCACGACCAGCGGCGCCTCCCCTGCGGCCCACGCGATGCCGCCGCCGAGGAACTGGTCGGCGAGCAGGTCCTGCGTCCACGGCAGGTCCAGGGTGCGGTAGAAGTTCTCGGCGATCACCGCGTCCATGCTCATCACGATCACGCCGAAGAACGCGTGGAACGGCATCACCGCGAACACCATGCCGAGCCGAGCCAGGTGCGGGAGCGGTTTCGGCGCCGGGTCCACCCCGATGACCGTCCAGTAGTACAGGTAGCCGATCAGGACGAAGTGGACGTTCATCAGCTCGTGCGCCCAGTGCTCGGACATCGCGCTCTCGAACAGCGGGGTGAAGTAGAGCGCGTAGAACGAGCCCACGAACAGCACCGTCGCGATCGCCGGATGCGCCAAGGCCCGCGCGGGCGGGGAGTGCACCACGGCCAGCAGGATTTCCCTTGCGCCGTAAGGGTTTCCCTTCCCTGCGGGCGCCAGGGCGCGCAGCGCCAACGTGATCGGCCCGCCGAGCACCAGCAGCACCGGAGCCAGCATGTTCAGCACCATGTGCACGAGCATGTGCACGCTGAACACCCCGGACGAGTAGACGCCGAGCCCGGACGACGTCGCGATCAGCACCGTGCCGCATCCGCACAACCACGCGGCGGTGCGCCCCGCGGGCCACGCGTCACCACGTCGGCGCAACCTGCGCACACCCGCCAGGTACAGCGCCGCGAGCACCACGACCGCCGTCCCCAAGATGAGGTCGAATCGCCACACGGTCAGGAAACCGAGCAGATCCGGCGGCCCCGGCAGGTCATAGCCGAGGATCACTTCCGACGAGCTCGCCGTGCGGTCCAGCAGGTTCGGCGGCGGCGTGTGCGCCATGCCCATCGACACCCCGACGGACACCAGCATGATCACCAGTTCGGCGCCGAGCAGCGCCGCCGGTGCCGACACTCGCTGCCGCACCCGCGCTCCGCACCCGCCGAGCACGAGCAGCAGCACTACCTTCGCCAGCACCAACGTCCCGAACACGGTGCGCCCGAGATCACCGAGCGGCATCAGCACCAGCGCGTCCACCAGACCGGAGACGGCCAGCACCACCCAGCACACCCCGGCCAGCGCGCGATACCTCGCCAGCACCGACTCCCGATGCGCGCCGCCCCGGCGGAGGTGCGCGGTGACGGCGACGAGCACGCCGAGCCACAACGCGGCCGCCACCACGTGCAGCACGATCGCGTTGGTGGCGAAGTCGTGGCCCGCGTTGGACGCCGAATGCCCCACCACGGCCGGCGGCAGCAGTCCGAACGCGGCGAGCGCGGCCAGTCCGAGCGTCGGGCGCCACCGCAACGTCATCCGCGCGCTGACCGCCACGACCACCGCGACCAACACCGTGACAGCCCACGCAGCCGGCTCGTACAGGGCGCCGAACAAGCCGGTGAACGCCGCAGGCTCCAGCACGCTGCTCAACGGCTGACCGGTCGCATCGGCCATCTCGAACGGGATCATCGCGGCCGCCGCCACCGCCCACACCCACGCGGCCGCGCCGCCGGTGCGGACGGCGGCGAAACCGTCCGGGGCGATGCCACCGGACTCGCGCGGCGAAGTGAACAGGGCCGCGAACACCACCGCCCCCAAGCAGATCGCCGCCGCACCGTCAGCGACCAACCGCGTCAGACCGATGCCGAAACGCACCACGGCTCCGGGATCCGAAAGCCCGAGCGGGCTGTAGACGCCCGTTCCTCCGATCGCGGCGACGACCACGGTGACCAGCACCGCGATGCTCAGACCCGCGCCCCACGGTGCGGGAAAGGGGCGCTGCGAACTCGGCTCTGGCACTGCTGTCCTCACACGACGGTCACCGCACCGGCGGGTCGAGCCGCCGGTGGCGGGCTGCTGCCCGCACCCGGACTGGTCGCGCCGACCCCGCCGCGGGTTCCGGACATTCCGTGTGACCTCACCCGCACCGGCGGCCGGGGAGACGAACGCGCTAGGCCGTTCGATCCCACATCGTGGAGGGGGATGTCACAGCGGGAACCAGAACCGATGATCAGGCGACTAGTGAGGCGACCGATGCGGCGAACCAGCAGGAGTGACGATGGTGACGGAACCGGGGCTCGCAGCGCAGTCCTTCCCGCCGGAAGCGCCCGAGCAGGAAGCGGCGGCGCCCGAGCGGAACCCCTCCACCTGGGCCGTGCTGCGGCCGCTGGTGCTGCGGCTGCACTTCTACGCCGGGGTGTTCATCGCGCCGTTCCTGGTGATCGCCGCCCTGACGGGCATGCTCTACGTCTTCACGCCGCAGCTGGAGCAGGCCTTCTACGCGCACGAACTGCACGTTCCGGCCGCGGCCACCACGACGCCGCTGTCCGAGCAGATCGCGGTCGCGCAGACCGTCCGGCCCGGTGAGCAGCTGCAGGCCGTCCGGCCGGGCGCGACGCCGACCGACACCACGCAGGTGATCTTCAAGGCCCCCGATCTGCCGGACAGCTACCAGCGCACCGTGTTCATCGACCCGCACACCACCGAGATCCGCGGCGACCTGGTCACCTACGGCTCGGGGCAGGCGCTGCCGCTGCGCGCGTGGATCGACAACCTGCACCGCGGCCTGCACCTCGGCGACACCGGCCGGCTCTACAGCGAGCTCGCCGCCAGCTGGTTGTGGGTGGTCGTTCTCGGCGGCGTCGCGCTGTGGATCGGGCGCCCGCGCCGGAACAGGCGGGCGCGGTCGCTGCTGGCTCCGGAACTCCGCCCGGCCGGCCGCAGGCGGGTGCTGTCGTGGCACGGCGCGGTCGGGCTGTGGGCGGCGCTCGGGCTGCTCTTCCTGTCGGCGACCGGCCTGACCTGGTCGGTGCACGCCGGGGAGAACGTCACGGCGGCCCGCGCACAGCTGTCCTGGGAGACCCCGGCCGTGACGGCGCAGCTGCCGTCCCCGCCTTCCTCCGACGTCGGCATCGACCGGGTGCACCAGGCGGCGCTCGGCGCGGGCCTGGACGGGCAGGTGGAGATCACACCGCCGGAGGGGGCCGGTTCCGCCTACACCGTGCAGCAGCAGGGGCGGACCTGGCCGACCAAGCAGGACCAGGTGGCGGTGGATCCGTCCACCGGCACGATCACCGAGACGGTCCGGTTCGCGGACTACCCGCTGATGGCGAAGCTCGCCCGCTGGGGCGTCGACGCGCACATGGGACTGCTGTTCGGCCTGGTGAACCAGTTGCTGCTGGTCGGGCTGATGCTCGCCCTGCTGTCGATGATCTTCTGGGGTTACCGGATGTGGTGGCTGCGCAGGCCCACCCGCGGCGACGGCCGGATCGGCAGGCCACCGGAACGCGGCGTCTGGCGGCGAATTCCCGGCCGGATCATGGCGCCGATCATCGTCGGAGCCGCGTTCGTCGCCTACTTCCTGCCGCTGCTGGGGGCATCCCTGCTGGTCTTCCTCGTCGTCGACATCGTGCTGGGCTCGCGTGCCCGGCGGAGCACCGGAGTCTGATCGTGGTCGAATCACTGCTGCTGAGCTGGATCCTGACGGTGTTGTTCACTGCGACGGCGGCGTGGTGCGCGTTCAGCGCCACCCGCCCCGCGCTGCGGCCGAGCGATCGGCTCAGCTCGGTGAGTCACCTGGTGATGAGCCTGCTGATGATCGCGATGACGTGGCCGTGGGGCATGAGCGTGCCCGCGACTCCCCAGGTGGTGTTGTTCTCGGTTGCCACGGTGTGGTTCGTGGCGTTGACGGCGCTGCGGGTGCCTTGCGCGCACGGGTACGGCTCGCCTCGGCTGGCGCACCTGCATCACGCGGTGATGTCGGCGGCGATGGTGTGGATGGTCGCGATGATGCCGCTGCTCATGCTCGGCGCGTCCGATTCCGGCGGCGGTCACCACCACCACTCCATGGGCGTCGGTGGCGGCGCCGGGGTGCTGGCGGCGCCGGCCGCCGCCGAGACCACTCCGGGCGCGGTCGTGGCGATCTCCGCGGTGCTGGCGGCGTTCTTGGTGCTGTCCTCGGTGGCCTGGATCTCCACCGCGGTGGACACGGCACGCCACACCCTCAACACCGCGGACACCACCGGCTCACCGGCCGACCCTCGCGCGACGCGGCTCGCTCTCGACTCCGCCTGCCACGGAGCGATGAGCATCGGCATGGGCGCCATGCTCTTCGCGATGCTCTGAGCCCCGGACGACTCGAGTGAACGGCCCGGTTGACCAATGGGACCGGGCAAAGAAGACGTTCACCTGGCGGATCGTCAGGTGAACGGCCCGGTTGACCAATGAGACCGGGCGAAGGCGGCATTCACCTCAGGGGCTTGCGGGCCGGTCACGGCGAGCGCCAGACCGCCTCGTCGAGCAGGGCGTCCGCGAGGCGTTCTTGGGGCACCGCGACGCGGTTGTCCCGCAGTGCGGGGGCGAGGGCGGCGTCCCAGGGAGCTTCCGTCACCCGCCCGACTCCAGGGCCGGAGGGGTATCGGTCGAGCGCCGCGAGGTAGTCCGCCGCGCTCATCCGCCACGGCACGGCGCGCGTCTTCGCCAGCACGTACGCCGCGATGCGCACGCCCTCGCCGTCGAAATCGCCGTGGTAGCGCAACGTCGCCCCGGCCCCCGACAGCAGCCGCAGCAGCAGGATCCCGGCGCTGTTCGGCCACCCCGAAGTGCACACCATCGGCGGGCAGGTGCGGCCGAACCGGCGCAGCGCGAGCGCCAGCACGCTCGGGTTCTCCACCACCCACACTTCGTGCACGCCGAGCGCGATCCGCCCCGCATCGCGCAGCTGCGCCAACGTGAGCACCGCGACGTGCCCGGAATCGGTGCAGGAGCGCATGATCTCGCCGCACAGCCGCCCGCCGATCGGCTGCACACCCGCGGTGAGCACCACAGTGGACAGTTCATCCTCGTCGATTCCGGCTCGCCGCCACAGTTCGCGGCGTTGCTCGGCGCTGGCGGGCAGCGCGACGTCGTAGATCTCGGCGAGCGCGCGCAACACCAGCCCGGAAAGCCGCCGGCCCGCGTCCAGCGCGTGCGGATCGCCCAGCACGTCACCCGCGAACGACGGCAGTGGTGTCCCCGCGGCGGGCAACCGGGAGAGCACGTGCAGCGCGGCGTCCAGCGATTCCCCGGTGGCGGCGGGAGATCCGCCGATCACACCGCCCCGGCGCACCTGCTCCGCCCACTCCCGCAGCGCGGGCTGCGCGGTCACCACCGGGTGCTCCGCGAGCCAGTCCCACAGCGCCGCCCGCTGCTGCTGAGCGCGTTGCCGTTGCAGCGCCCGGTTTTCCAGCGGCCCGATCAGTTCCTCGACGATGCCGCGGGAATCCATCCCGCAGACCTGCCCGAGCACCACGTCCAGCCGCGACAGCGACACCGTGACGTGGTCGGCGGGCAGTCGATCCATGCCGAGCAGGTCCGCCAGCGCCTCCCGCTGAGCGCGGTCCAGCGGCCCGACCCGCACCCGGTTCACCGGGCGTCCGGAGCAAAGCCGGTCGTGCACCGCCTGCCACAGCGGTGCGAACTCGGCTCGCCGCAGACCGTCAGGAAGCACCGCGTTCCTCCGCGAGCGCCCGGCCGTCCCAGACGAAGCGGGCGGTGGTGACCGCGTCATCACCGTCCCCGGTGATGAGCTGGTGGATCGCGATCCCGTCCAGTTCCCGGTAGGTGCACCACTCGTGGTCGCTGGTCAGCACCAGGTCCAGGTCGAGCGCGGTGAGCAGGTCGAACACCTGCCCGCGGTTGGTGGCGTCCACGCCCACGAACACTTCGTCGAGCAGGATGAGCCGGGGCGCGGTCGGCACCGCCTGGTAGTGCGCGGCGACGGCGGCGAACAGCGGGAGGTGCAGCGCGATGGCCTTCTCGCCGCCGGAGAGCGCGCCGTGCAGCCGCTTCGTGAGCAGCTGCCAGCCGTCCCCGTTCGCCCGGTCGATCTTCACGCCGAACCGGTGCCATGCGGTGTAGTCGAAGACCTGCGCGAGCTGGCCTTCCCAGCTGGCGGCGGCGTTGTTCTGCTTGGCCTCGTCGATGCGGTCCCGGAAGAAGTCGTGCAGCGCGTCCTTGTCCGCGTCGGTGAGCCGAACCGGGTCGGTGAGCAGCAGTTCCCGCGCGGTCTTGGTGCCCGCGGGCAGGTTCGGGTCGACCTCCCACACCAGCTGCACGGCGACCTTGGACGCGGTGCGCACCCGCTTGAGCCGGGTGTTCATGGTGTCGACGAGTTCTCCGGCCTGGCGGATGCGGGCGGCGAGGTGCCTGCGGGTGTCGCCGGTGAGGGTCTTGTCGAACAGGTCGCGTTCGGCGCCGGTGATGTCGTCGCTCGCCCGGTCGCGTTCGGCGCGCAGCGCGTCGCGCAATCCGGTGGCTCCGACCCGGATCCCGTCGAGGGTGGCGACGAAGATCTGCACGTCGTCGTCGGGTTCCAGTTCCAGGTCGGCGCGTTCGGCGAGGATGTGGCGGCTGCCGTACATGGCCTCGTTGAGCCTGCCGAGCGCGTCGGTGAGGTTCTTCGCGCTGTGCGGGGTTTTCGCCCAGGTCGCGGCGATTTCGCGGGCCGCCGCCAGCGCGGCGGTCACACCATCCGATGTGGACAGTTCGAGGGTGGTTCCCGCGTCCTCGGCGAATCCGGCGGTGACCCGGCCGCGGAGTCGTTCGGCGGCGGCGTCGCGCTCGGCGAGCGCGGTGTCCCGGCGTTCCGCGTCGGCGGCGCGCTGGTTGCTCAACGAGCCGATGCGCCCGGCCACCTCGATGAGCTGGTCGGAGACCTCGCCACGCCGGTCGTCGAGTTCCAGCAGATGGGCGCGCAACCGGCTCATCTCGTCCAGGACTTCCTGGTAGCCGGTGCCGAGCGCGCGCTGCACCGCATCGGTGCGCTCGGTGAGCCGCAACGCTTTCAGCTCGGCTTCGGCGGCTTCGGCCTGTCGTTCCGCCGCGATGTCCGCGGCTCGTTTCGCCACGTCCGCTGCGGCGTCCGCGGCGCGGCGCTCGTTGTCCGCGTCGAACCGGGCGTCGAGCCAGGTGCCTGCGGAGTCGGTGAAACCGGCCACCCGGAAGTCCAGCTCGTCCAGCACCGGCCGTTCGGCGGGCAGCCCGCGTTCGGCGGCGAGGGCGGCGAGCCGGTTTCCGGCCAGCCGCGCGGTTTCCGCCGTCTCGGAGACCCGCTCGGTTCGTCTGCGCACGGCGTCGTCGCGGGCGGCGACCTCGGCTTCGGCGACGTCGGCGGCCCGCCGGGATTCCTGCACGGCCGCGTCGTCCGGCACGGCGTTCCACTCGGCGTGCAGGGCGTCCCGGCGCTCGGTGAGGGCGTCGACGGTCGTGTCGAGTTCGGCGAGTTCGCCGTCCAGCTCGCTGATCGACCGGTCGAGTTCGGCGATCCGGCGGCGCCGGGCGCGGTCTCTGGCTGCGGCGCCGACGTGGGCCGCTTCGGGTTTGTCCCAGCTGCCCCTGAGCCCGGCGACCCGCCACCGTCCGTCCGGCGCGACGGCCACGATCGGGTCCGCTTCGGGACCGCGATGCCGCCCGCCGTCGTCGGAACTCGCGTCGAATCGTTCGGTGCCGTAGCCGATTCCGTGCAGCACGGCCCAAATCCGGTCGCGGTCCACCGGCCCCGCCGATTCCGGACGCAACACTTCCACGAGCGACTGCCCGTCCACCGGGCGCAGCCGGTCCGGGTCGAGGAACGTGTCGTGCCCGTCCACGTCGAGCGCCCCGTCCGGGCTCACCCAGGCGTCGAGCAGTCCGGCGGCCTGCAACGCCGCCTCCACCTTCGCCTGCACGTCAGCGGCGATGCCGTTGCGGAACGCCACGAGCCGCCACAGCGGCGCACCTCGCAGCTCCTGCCGGTTCGCGGTGCGGGTGTCGGGGGCGGTGGGCGGCAGGTCGGTCTGCTCGCGCAACCGTTCGCGCCGCACGCCGAGTTCGGTGTGCCGGCCCCGCAGTTCCTTGCGTTGCGCGACGGCGGCGGCGTGCCGCTGCGCGAGCGCGTCGGCGGCGGCGAGGTAACCGGGGCGGAGGTGTTCCAGCAGCCCGGCGCGGGAATCGGCGTGCGCGGCGGCCTCGTCGACGTCCGCGACGGGCAGCTCGGTCAACCCCGCCGCCCAGGTCCGCAGCAGCTCGCCTTGGTGGCGCACGGCCTCGTCGTGGGCTTCCACGGCGGCGGTGCGCCGTTCGGTGGCGTCGGCCAAGTCGGTCCTGGCCTGGTCCAGTTCGTTTTCCGCGCCGGTGCGAGCCGCCACCGCTGCGTCGTGCCGGTCGAGTTCGGCTCGGACCTCGGCGATGACGTCGTGCTTGCTGCGCACGGCGGCGCGCAGCAGTCGCCGAGTGCGCTGCCGGTCCGCGGTGTCCGTGACCTCCTGGAACGCCCCGGTCAGGCCCACGCGTTCGGCCTGGTGCCGGGCGTCCTGCTCGGCGCGCTGGGCCGCCGCGACCGCCGACGCCGCCCGGTCCTCGACCTCCGTGGCCTGCGCCGCGTCCGCGGCCGCCTGTCCGGCGCGCTGTTCGGCCTGCTCACGCAGGCCCGTCGCGAACCGGTCCGCGGCCGCGGTCTCGGTGCGCAGCCGGTCCAGTTCCTGGCCCTGCCGGTACCACTCGCTGTCGGCGAGCCCGTCGATGCGGGCCTGGGTGCGTTCGGCGTCCTGCTCCAGCTCGGCCTTGCGGCTTTCGGCGGCGCCCCGGTCCGCCACGGCCTGCTCGTGCAGCCGCGCGCTGTCCTTCGCCGCCCCGGAAAGCCGATCGAGCTCGGAGGTCGCGGAGATCACCCCGGCCGCGGCGGCCCGCAGCACCCGCTGCGCGTAGGTGCGCTGGCGGTCGGCGACGGCCTCCGCCGCCTGCACTTCCGAGTCCAGCCTGGTGAGGTGTTCACGCTGCTGGTCGAGCCGCTCGAAACCCTCGGCGAGTTCGGCGATCTCGGTGCGTCCCAGCGGCGGTAACGCCCGCGACAGCAAGGTGGACAGCAGGTTCGGGTCGAGCCGCTCGGAGAGCTTCGGCGTGCGCAGCTGCAGCAACGCGGTGATCAGCGCCTCGAAGCGCTGCTCGCTGAGGTCGGGGAACAACGCGCCGCGCACCGCCGCCCGGTGATCGGCCGCCGTCGGGTGCAGGGTGCCGTCCGCGCCCAGCACCTCGGTGAGCGCGGGTTTCGTCAACGGCTGTCCGCTGTCGTTGACCAGCGAAATCCCGCCGTCCACGCCGATCCGCCTGCTGGTGGTGAAGTAGTCGGCGTGCACCGTCGAGGTGTGCTTGCTGGCCTGCAACCGGGCACCGCAGCTGAACCACTCGTCCTCGCCCGCCTGGAACTCCAGCCACACGTACCCGACGCGGGTCACCCCGCCGGCCCCTTCGCCCATGAGGTTCCAGTGCATGGTGCGTTCGGAACTGCCGAACGTGGAGAGGCGGTTCGCGCGCAGGTTCGCGTCGAACAGGAACGGCAACAGCAGTTCGAGGGCCTTCGACTTGCCGGTTCCGTTCGGGCCGCGCAGCAGCAACCGTCCTTTGTGGAACTCGAAGACCTCGTCGTAGTAGCGCCACACGTTGAGGATGCCCGCCCGCGAAGGCCGCCACCGCGATGTCGTTGCACGCGGCCCGGCGGACGGCTGGACAACGGAATCGGGGACCGTCACGACGGGTTTCCTCCAGCGGAGTCGGGAAAACCGGACACGACCGAGTAGCGGGCGGCGGCGGGCAGCGCGACGATCCGCTCCCCGTCCCGCCGGGCCAAGCCGAAATCGACGAGCACCGCGACGGCATCGGTGACCAGCCGCGCAGGTCCGTCCGCGTAGCGGTAGGTGCGCGCCGCGCCGGGCGATCGGTCCAGCACCGACTCCGCGTCCGCGCGCAGCTGCTCGGCGGTTCGGCCACGCGGGGACGTGCCCAGTGCATCCAGCAGGTGCAGCGCTGCCACCTTCGCGTTGTTGGCGTCGTCCGGGAACTTCGCGTCCGTCGCGAGCGCTTCCGGGTCGACCAGCAGCACGCCCTCCGCACGTTCCTCCAGCACAAAACCGCCCTGTTCGGCGGCTTTCCGCATGATCTGGCGCCCCGTCGGCGAGGTCACGTAGGCGTGCTGGGCTTCGGTCAGGTCCGCCCAATACACCACGGGATCGTCGAACAGCTTGCGCAGCACCGAATGCCGCAGCCACAGGTTGCGCTGCACCTCGGACACGCCCTGTTCGGCGTTGCCGTAGCGGGATTCGGCCAGCAGCGCGGCGACATCCCCGCCCGCCTCCTGCTCGGGCAGCTGCGACGCGCCGTTCGGCGCGGACAGCAACCGCATCAGCAACGTGGCGTCGACGCGGTAGAGCACCTTCGCCTCCGCGGAATCCACGAAGCTCTCGGTGCTGCCGTCCACCGACTCCAACACCCCGAACGATTCCAGGGCGCGCAGCACGTCCACAAAGGCCATCCGCTCCGAACGCATCGCCGTGTCGAACGCGGTCAGCACCGGATCGGCCGCGGTGGCCTGCACGATCCGGTCCGCCAGCAGTCCGACCGTCGTCGCGGGTCCACCCAGCAGTTCCGCCGCCGCCACGCAGAACAGCGTGTAGCGGCGGCGGTCGAACGGTGCCTTGCTGGTGCGGTTTCGCCTGGCCGGGCGGGACGAATCGGGGTCGGAGCGCACTTTCGCCAGCCGCGCGTAGCCGAGCCGCGGCTCCACCGTCAGCGCCCAGCCGCAGTGGTAGTCGAACCAGCCGGTGAGCGTGTCCTTGCGGCGGCGCACCAGGTCGAAGGCGTCCGGATCGACCTCGGCGCTGATCAGCGGGCGCGCCAGCAGCAGCCTGATGCCGCGCGCGAGGTCGGTGCGTTCCGCGATGACCAGCTGATTGGCGAGGTTGCTCATCGCGACGCCTCCGCGTTCGGCTCCGCGTCCCAGGGCTCGGTGAGCAGCCGCACGTTCACCGCGTAATCCGCGCCGCGCAACGTTCCCCGCGAGGTGCGCAGCTCCGCGGCGCGGCCATCTCCGGGATCCCGCAGCACGATCTCCACCCGCCCGTCCCCGGTGCAGGCCCGGCGCATCCCGGTGCTGTCCTCGCGAGTGGCCAGCGCTCTGCCGAGCAGATCCAGCAACCGGTCGAACACGCCCGGTTCCAACTCGCCGAACGAGGACAACCGGACCTCACCGCCGGTGGCTAGGCGTTGCCAGGCCGCTTCCAATTCGGCGCGTTCCCGCCGGGCGCGACTCGCGCGCAACGCGGCGACCTGCGCCACGTCCCGCACCTTCCCGGTGTTCGCGAACTTCTCGGTGCGCCCGTTGCTGCGCAGCAAGGCCGAGACCCGCACTCGCGGCGCCTGCGCCCACGGCGTGGACGGCGCGATCAGCTCCGGGTCCTCGTGCGCGAGGTGCGCGTGCCGCGCGGAACCGAGCCCGAAAGCCGCCGACCACAACCGATGCAGGTCCTCATCCCGGTCCGCGGTGGCGAACCACCTGGCGAGCTCCCGGAAATCGGCGGCCGCACTGGACGAACGGCGGCGCGACTCGGTGATCCGGTCCAGCACCTGCAACAGCGCCACGATGGCCCGCCGAGCCACCGTGTGCAGCTGGTCGACGCGCGGCGTGCTCCCATCGGCCGGCCGGAACCAGGAACGAAGACCTTCCCAGCGCAACCGCCGGTGCTCCAGCCAATCCCGCTCGACGTGCTCTCCCGCCGTGGGCGGCAGATCGGCGCCGCGCAGCGCACGCAGCTGCAGGTCCTCGACACCGTGCGTCTCGACCCTGGTCAGCGCGGAGACGACCGCGTGGCACCGCTGATCCAGGTTCGTCAGGAATTCCTGCAGGTAGGCCACGGTCGCGGCCTTCACCTCGTGGAACGTGGTCAGGTCGGCGCCCTCGGCCCGCAGCAGACGCTGCAGTTCCCCGTTGAAGCTCTTCGTGTTGGTGCGCAGCGCCTCCAGGTGCCCTTCCAGTTCCTGCAACGTGCTGAACAGCCGCCGATCCGCCGAGCCGGGATCGTCGAGCAGTCCGGCGACTTCCGCGAGCCGATCGGCGATCGCGTCGAGCACCGCGGTCTGCAACGCGCCGGTCTCGCTGAGCACCCCGAGCGCGTGCCGCACTCCCGCGTAGGCGGCCTCGCCCATCTTCGTCAGCGAGTAGTGCAGGTTCCGCCGCTCGTATTCGGTGGCGGTGCGGTAGTTCTCCGCGTGGTTCTGGATGACGTCCAGCAGTCCCCATTCGGCGAGTTTCTTCAGTCGCTCGTCGAGGTCCTCGTCGGTGAGCGCGTCGAACCATCCCGCCGAACGCAACCTGCCCCGGATGTCGTCGATGCCGAGCGCCGTCTCCAGGCTCTCGTTGGCCTCACCGAACGTGCGGAGGATCGCCGAGTACACCTCGGCCTGAGCACCGACCGCGAAGCGGAACATGTCCGGCGGGACCCGCTGCGTCGACACCCACGGCCTCCTTCCCCTCCAGAACCACTCTCCCACGGTAGAGGACACCCAGGTCGATGCGAACGGGTAGCGGGGGATCGGGGGGCCTGCGTAGGTGTCCGGGTGGCGGAGACTCAGCTGTCCTCGCGAGAAGACAGCTGAGAACCCGCGGGTGGTCGTTTTCTTGACGTGGGCTATGTGCTTCGCACATCCAGGCTCGGCTTCGCCGCAAGGCACGGCCTTCGGCCGCAGAGCTCGGCTTCGCCGCAAGGCACGGCCTTCGGCCGCAGGGCTCGGCTTCGCCGGTGATAGGAGGACGGTCACAAGGTCGTTCTGTACGGATTGCTGCGGGTCGTTCGGCTCGGGTGGTGACGAGCCGTGTGGTTACGAGGTTGCGGCAGGTTCAGCAGCCGTCCTCGTTGGGAACCGGCGGTGTCCGCATCAGGGGGGCGTTCGCGTGATATGTGCGGATGGGGATTCCGCGGGCGGGTTCGAAATGATGACATCGAATTCGGCGGGAAACGCCGACCGTCGGAATGCGCGCTCCGGCGGTCGGCGCACTCAGCGCACTCCACGTCCCGCGTTCGCCTTGAGCCATTTGCGGGCCTGCACCCGGACGTCCTGATCGTCTATCCAGTCGATGCCGACCGGGACGCAATCGATCAGGTTGTCGTCGCTGTGCGAACCGCGCGCGTCCCCGCGATGCACGGTGATCATCCCGGAACCGCGCCCCCAGCGGAACGTGTAGGCCTCCCGCGCAGAGACGCGTTCGAAATGCCAGGTCATCGGCAGGTGCTTCTTGCTGTTCATCGCCCACCTCCGTGAGCGCGGGAGCCGCGCGATGGTCCCGAGTTCGGCACGCAACCGCCGACGCGAGGCCGCGGAATCCGAGCCCGCAGGTCGGGCCGAGCCGAATCCTCAGGTGGATCCGAATCCCCTGGTGACCCCGAATGCCCTGGTGCCGCCGAGCCGCCCGGCTCCGAAGCCGCGTCGACCCCGGAACGGCGCTGAACTCGGTGAATGAGGCGCGGAACGCCGAAGTGCACCGGAAAGCCCGCCGCCATCGGGGATCCGCGAGCCCCGTGCGCGGGCAGCGCGAGCAACGCGAGCACCACCTCGTCCACCGGCCCGTCCCGCCGCCATAACGCGGGCGGATCGGGAAGTTCCAGGTCCGCCACTCGATATCGGGCCGCGACCGCGTCATCGGCCGCGTAGGTGAGAAACGTGTCCATCACCCCGTTCTCCACGCGGAACCCTTGCAGCACGAACTCGTCTTCCCGCCCGGTGGGCAGGTGCCGGAAACGGAACCCCGCGTGGACGCTGGCTCGAATCGCCGCCAAGTGCGAATGAAAGAGCGCGTCAAAGTCCACAGTGGCCGCCTTTCGTCGGATCGTCTTACCTGAAGCGGAAAATCACCTGGCACAACGCGGTACGCCTCCCAAGAAGATCTTGGGTGGACAGCCGATCCTGCTCGTTTCAGGTGATCTTGAGAAGTGGAAGTAGTCGACCACAGGCCGCTATTAAAGAATGTTAGCCGCACGATAACGACGCGCGCACTCTTTCAATTGGGTGAATATCCGACGGAGGAACGCCCCCCGACTTCCTTGCTTTCGTCCACAACGGACGGTATTCCACAAGTGGCCTAACCAGCCCGAATCCGGCGCAGCCCCCTTGAAAAGTGCCGATATGGCAACGAAAAGGCGACCACGGCGTTCGGCGGCGCTCCGTGCCGCGCACCGGCAAATCGCGACCGTCCGGATCGATCCGCGCCCCGCCGACGCGAAGATCCACTAGCCACGGTGGACAGTCCCAGCGAACAGGCCCGCACCCAACGAACATCCAGGGCGAAAAACCCTGCTACACCAAGGCTTTCCACCTGCCCGGAAAACACCGGGCGGTACGTCTCTCGTGGCCCGGCGACGGTCGCTGTCACTGGTACCAGCACTGGCACTGGAACCGGCACGGGAACGCGCGCGGGCAGCACCGGAGAACACGCGCGAACCCGCCTGATTTCCCCGCTGCGGCCCCACCGCCCGCCTCGCCCCACCGGATTGCCCATGCGCCCCGCACAACGGCGAGCGCGCCGCTGAGCGGGAAAATCGCTCCAACGGCGCGCTCGCCAGGAAATCTTCAGTTGTGCCACCGCCACCGGCCGACCCTGCGCCCGCCGGAATTCCCGGTCACCGGCGCGAAAACCGGTCACCCGGAGCGCGGGCTCACCGCAGCGGCTGCTGCCCGCCCTGCGGCTGGCCGCCCTGCTGCTGGCCGCCCTGCTGCTGCCAGTGCCGCATCGCGTGCTGCACCAAAGCGATCAGCGCCTGCTTGGTGGACTGCTGATCCCGGGCATCGCACGGTCCGATCGGCACGTGCGGGCCGATCGCCATCGCCTCCCGGATCTCCTCCATGCGGTGCTGCAGATCGCCGTTGAAAGCGTTCACCGCGATCAGATACGGCAAGCCGCGATCCTCGAAGAAGTCCACTGCGGAGAACGAATCCGCCAGCCTGCGGGTGTCGACCAGAACGACCGCGCCGATCGCGCCTTTGACGAGGTCATCCCACATGAACCAGAAACGCTGCTGCCCGGGGGTGCCGAACAGGTACAGGATCAGGTCCGAATCCAGCGAGATCCGGCCGAAGTCCATCGCGACCGTCGTACTGGTCTTGTCCGGTGTGGCCGCGAGGTCGTCAACGCCCGCGCTGGCCTCCGTCATCACTGCCTCGGTGGTCAGCGGGACGATCTCGGAAACGGAACCGACGAACGTCGTCTTCCCGACACCGAAGCCGCCCGCGACGACGATCTTCGCCGAGGTGGTGGCACCGCGCTGGGGGGCAACCGGCCCCGAGCGCCTCCTTGGGGAGCTCTAAAGCCGACGGAGTCCACTCAATACCCTTTCCATCAACAACAGGTGTGGTGCGCTACCGCTTTCGGTGACCGTCTGGTGCACGGTCACCATCCCCAGTTCCGCCATGTCGGCCAGCAACACCCTAGCCACCCCGATCGGAACGGAAAGCAGCGCTCCGACTTCGGCTACCGACCTGGGATGCCGACACAGTTCGGCGATCGACTCGTGTTCCATCCGCCCGGCCGAGCCGGATCGGAAGGTCTCACTCGTCGACACGAGCGTTTCCATTTGCAGCTCGTAGTTCGACCTGGTCCGACCGCCGGTCCAGGTGTACGAGCGAATGGCCGCGGGGACTTCGCCCGAAGGCTCTGGTTCGGGGCCGCCCGGAGCATCGAACGCCCCCCTGGACTGTCCGCTCACCGGGTTCCCTCCCCCCCAATCGGGCCTGCCCGCGGTCGTCCCCCCCGCGTTCCACGGAGCCGGATCTCCGGCCCGCGAATCGAAATCCGCATGGTCCCCCCAACCTTCGTCCGGGTCGCGGTACGACGGCGCCTGCGTTTCCCACTCCAAATCCGGAGAGTCGAACGGATCCCGCCGGTCGAACGCGTCCGCCGGCGGCCGAGCCGTGGGCCGCCGAGCTTGCGGATAGCCGGGCGGGGGCAGCGACGCGCCCGCATCCCCCTGCTGTCCCGCATCCTGCTCGGCAGCCGACTCCTCCACCGGATCCCCCTTCTTCTTGCGGCCGCGCCTTCCCCGGCCGCTGTCGAAGGTGAATCCGTTCATCACGTCGGCGAAGGTGTTCGCGTCCGGCTCGTCCCGTCTTCGGTCCTGCTCGCCGAACTCCGACTCGCTCATCGGGTCACCTCACCGCGGCCGGGCGCGAGAACGGATTTCCCGCGCCCTGCAACTGGTGTCGCAACTCCGGGGTGAGGATCTGCCCGACGCGCTCCACCAGCATGGCCATCTCGTACGCGATCAGGCCCATGTCGCAATGCGGCGCGGCCAACGCCGTCATGCAGGACCCGTCACTGATGCCCATCTGGATCAGCGTGCCGTACTGCATCTCCACGATGGTCTCGGTGACCTCACCGGCCTCGAAGCACTTCGCGGCTCCGTTGGTGAGACTGAGCAGACCGGACGAGACAGCCGCGAGCTGCTCGGCGCGGTCCTGGGGCAGGTTGGACGAAGCGGTCAGCAGCAGTCCATCCGCGGACACCACGATCGCGTGCGCCACGCCGGCGACCCGCTGGGTGAAGTCCGTGACCAGCCACCCGAACCGCCGGGACATCGTCTCCTGGGGAGTCATGCAACCTCCTGGCTTGTGGTCGTGGAGTCGCCGATGTCGGGTCCGGACGACTCCATGTTGCCGAATCGGTGGAACCGGGCGCGGTCTGCCGCGCCCTCAGTGGCCTGGCTAGAACCCCTTCGGTCGTCGAGACTCATCCGCAGCCGAGCAACGCATGCGTCCTCCTACGATTCGTCCGGCAGCCGGTGCCTGCCACGCTCGACACCGGACTGGAAACTCGACAACCTGCCGCGCAACGCACTCGCGTCCCGCTCGAAGCGCTGGCCTTCCGGCCTGGCCGGGCCGCCGCCCGCGCTGCCGGGGGCCAGCTGGGCCTTCGGAGTGCGCCGGGGCAGGCCGGATTCGGTGAACGAGGTGGGGTTCGAGGTCGTCGCGGCCTCGACCTGCTTCCAGGATTCGTCGGTGGCGAAACTCCAACCGCCGTTCCCGTTCCCGTTGCCGTTCGCCGGAGCCGAGTCGCCGTTGCCCGCCGAGTCGGTGATCCAGCTGGAACTCCCGTTGCCCTGCGCCGCTGCCTGCTCGGCCGTGTGATCGGCCGCATCGGCGGAAGGCCCGGCATTGTCCTGCGACGACGTCATGGGGCCTTTCCTCCCGAATCGCAGGCCGCCTTGCAGGTCGGCCAGTCTGCGGCTCAGCTCCTGCGGGCTGCGCTCGGCGGGCACGCCCGCGACGGCGGCGATCGACCCCGTGTCGCCGGTCGTATCCGCCTGCTCGCGGTCTTGCTCGTCGAGCTCACCGATACCGAGCGGATCGTTCGCATCGACGTGCACCGTCGACCGGTCGCGGGATTCGCGCCGCGGCAGGCCGGATTCCGTGAAGCCGGAACCCTCGGCGGAATCCGCTTCCGCGGCGGCCGCCTCGGCCTCGGCCTCCTCCGCGGAATCCGCGGTGAACGACCAGGAACCGCTGTCCATGATGGACGTCGCCTGCTCGTCGCCGGGCCAGCTCTGCCCGTCCGCGGCCGAGCCGTCCGAAGGCGCCTCATCGCCCGCGATCGGCTGGAACCACTGGGTGGAGACCTCTTCGAAGATCGGTGACGGCCCGTCGTCCGAAGCGGGCCGGTCCTCGATCGCGGGCGGCCACGCCAGATCCGACGAGGTCCAGTCCGCGGAGAAGTCGTAGGAATCCGCCTGTTCCGGGATGTCCGCCGGCATGAACAGGCTGCCTGCGGGCTCGCTCGACGACGCCGAGTCGTCGCGCTGCGAGGACGGCCCCACCAGTCCGGCGGCCGGTTCCCGCTTCGGCAGCGGAGAACTCGTCAGGCCGTCACCGGACGCGGTGAGGAATCCGGTGTTGAACGTGTTCTGCCCACCGGAGTCGGATTCCGCCGTGCTGAAGCCGGTTTCCGCCGCCGTGCCGAAGCCCGTCTCAGCCGTGCTGAAGCCGGTCTCACCGGCGCTGAAGCCCGTCTCACCAGTGCTGAAGCCCGTCTCGGCGGTGCTGAAACCGGTCTCGGCGGTGCTGAAACCGGTCTCACCGCCGCCCGCGCCCCACACGAAGCCGGTGTCGTCGGGCTGCTGCGCCGCGGAGTCCGCGAACGATTGCGCCGCCTGCGGACCCGTCCCGAACGATCCGGAAGTGGGCAGGTCGTGGTGCGCGACGCCGTTGCGCTGCCCGCCCATCGCCGGGGCGGGCGGCGCCGCGGGCGCGGCCGCGACGACGTGCTCGGCGGGCACGACCACAGTGGCCCGCACGCCGTCCACATCGGGTCCACCGTGCAGCCGCACGTTCACGCCGTGGCGCAACGCGAGCCGGGCCACGACGAACAGGCCCATCCGGCGCGAGGTGGCCAGGTCGTTCTCGTCGACCCTGGACAACCGATCGTTGGCCGCGGCGAGTTCCTGGTCGCCCATCCCGATGCCCTCATCGAGCACGTCAATGGTGATCGACCCGTCGCCCGCCTGGTAGCTGGAGACGGTGACCGAGGTGTCCGGCGCGGAGAAGTTCGCGGCGTTGTCCATCAGCTCGGCCATCAGGCGCACCAGGTCGCTGGCCGCGTGCCCCAGCAACCGCACCTGCGGCGGCGGCTGCACGATCACCCGCGGGTACTGCTCGATCTCGGAGACCGCCGCGCGGAGCATGTCGCCCAGCTCGGTGGGCCGGACGAACCGTCGCGCCAGGTCGCTGCCGGAGAGCACCATCAGGTTCTCGTTGTTCCGGCGCATTCGGGTCGCCAGGTGGTCCAGCTGGAACAGCCTGGACAACTGGTCCGGGTCCTCTTCGTCCTGCTCCAGCTGCTCGAACAGGCGGAGCTGGCGCTCCAGCAGGCCCTGGCTTCGGCGGGAGACGCCGACGAACGACTCGCTGTAGCCGTGCCGCAGCGAAGCCTGCTCGGCGGCGAGCCGCAGCGCCTGGCGCTGCACCTCGTCGAAGGCGCGGGCGACCTGCCCGACCTCTTCCGTGGTCCGCACCGGCAGCGGCGGCAGGTCGTTGACCTCTTCACCGGCACGGATGCCGGCGACCGCTTCCGGCAGGTCGTGCTGAGCCGCGTCCAGCGCGCCGTGTCGAAGCATGCGCAGCGAACTGAGCAGCTGCCGGGTGATCGCGGTGATGACGGCGGCGGCGACGAGCAGCGAGGCCAGCAGCAGCGCCGAGTCCCAGCCCGCCGCGTTGCCCGCGTCCTCGCGCAGCGTGGAGGCTCCGGCGCGGACCTCGTCGGCGAGGTCGTTGTGGCCGTCGTCGATGAGCACGACGACCTGGTCGGAGATGCCGTTCCACTGCTCGGGAGTGGCGGGGAACGGGCCACCGCTCATCCCGGCCATCAGGATCTGCGTGAGCATCGTGTTGCGCTGCACGATCTCCGGCCCCTGGGTGGTCTGGTCCAGGCGTTCCTGCCAGCGCCGGGCGACCGTGGCGCGCGCGTCGGCGATCTTGGAGATCAGCCGGGCGCGAGATCCTTGCAGCGCGTCGACGGACTGCGGTGCGAGCTGGCCCTGGGAGAGCCCGCTGAGCACCCAGGACTGCTGGAGCCGGACCTCCTCCATCATGGAGAGCATGTCCTGCAGCGCCGATGCGGTACTGGCCAGCGTCGGCTCGGACACGGTGCTCGTCAGCGCGCGGTCCAGGGACAGCACCGTGGTGATCGCCGAGCTGTAGGCGTTGATGGTGTCCGGTGTCGACAGTGATTCCCGCCGGACCGCCTCGCGCGCGCCCTGGAGCTTCGCGAGTGCGTCGTGCACCTCGTGGTGGCGGTCTTCGACGACCTGGCCGAACTCGTCGGCGTGCCCGTCCGCGTGGCCGATTTCCTCTTCCACGGCGGCGAACGCCGCGTCCACCGCGGCGACCTGGCGGTCGAGTTCGGCGGCGTTGTTGGTCAGGACCGCGGCGTTGCGCTCGTTCTGCAGCGCGGCGACGAGCGGCTCCACCTTCTGCGCGCTGTCCAGCACGTGGGAGACGCGTTCGTACTCGTTGGCCTGCTCGACCTGCCAACGGATCTGGGAGACCCCCAGCCCGACGGCGAACAGGACGGGCACCAGCACGACCGCGGCGAACTTGACCGGCAGGCTCCAGTTCCGCCACTGGCGTAATGCGGCTCGCCTGCGCGGTGGGTTGGGCGCCGTCACGAGCACCACCCCGGCGTCGGCCGGGCGGCCGGGCTCAGCAGGCGAGCTCTCTCGAGTGGATTTGGCGTCGGGGAACGGCGCATGCGTGTGATCCCGCAATCGTCGTCTGGGTTGTCGGGTGGAAAACGGTCCGGCGGCGGGCAGGCTCGCAGTCGGCGGGGCTTACTTCCAGCACAGAACCGTATCGGTACGGCGGCTCCAGCGAGACCGAGTGTTACCGAACCGATCGCTACGAGCTGTGCCGGGACTGGCGGCATTCCGGACACGGACACCTAACCGGGGCGAAGGAAGAGGGGGTCTGCTTTCGGGTGCCTGCACTATAAACCCCGGCCCCCAGAAAGAGAGGGGGCGTTTTCGGCTCAATCCACTCCGACGAACACCGCACGTCAAGAGTGTCGACCGTTGCTCCGGCAGTCCCGGAACGAGGAATTTTTCACTGCGCGGAAGCAGCAGTGCCGTCCTCGTGATGCTTGACGACACCGACCGAAAACCTTCGCCGGCCCCCTGCGGCGAGTGGCCGAAGTCCAACCGGTCGTGTCACGAGGACCGCAAGGTCGCTACAAAAGTCACACTAAGTGATCACATCGTCATCCTCTGTGGTGACATGTCTTTTCATCCGCTATGGGGAAGTGGTTAACTTCGCCGCCGCAAAGCCTCGACATCGCATCCACCGGGTCCCCCGAGTTCAACCGACCCGAACGTAGAACTTCCGGGAAGGAAGCATGAGCGACGCTACTCAAACCGCGATACGCGCGTATCCCCAGCACCGAGCCAGGAGGAGAACACCGAAACCCTTCGCCGGAATCGAACGCAGCACCGACTCCACACTGCGATCCGGACCGGATTACCAGGCCATCGCGGCGAGCTCCGAATTTCACGCAATCCGCCGCAAGGTGATCACGTTCGTATTTCCGATGACCGCGTTATTCCTGCTCTGGTATCTCGGTTACGTGCTCCTCGCGGCATACCGAACCGAGTTCATGGCGCAGCCCGTGTTCGGCGAGATCAACATCGGGCTGCTCATGGGCATCGGCCAATTCGTGTCCACAGTGCTCATCACCACCGCTTATGTCCGCTTCTCCGAGCGCTTCGTCGACCCCCGGATCGAGGAGCTCCGAGCCGAAGTGGACGCGGCCCCGCAGCAAGCGGACGTGGACGGTGAGCGCCGATGAACCACCCGGTCACCGCCCTCGCACGGGACGCCCCCGGCGGCTCCCTGCTCCCCGCCGCAGGCCCCGCGGTGAACACGGCGATCTTCGCCGCGTTCGTGCTGATCACCCTGTTCGTCGTCTATCGAGGAAGCAGCCGCAGCACGACGAACGACTACTTCGCCGCGGGCGGCTCGTTCACCGGCGCGCAGAACGGGATCGCCCTGTCCGGCGACTTCCTGTCCGCCGCCTCGTTCCTCGGCATCGCCGGGGCCATCGCGGTGCACGGCTACGACGGGTTCCTGTACTCGATCGGGTTCCTGGTCGCGTGGCTGATCAACCTGCTGCTCATCGCCGAGCGGATGCGCAACACCGGCCGGTTCACGATGGGCGACGTGCTCAGCTTCCGGATGCGCAGGCGTCCGGTGCGCGCCGCCGCCGCGATCTCCACACTCGCGATCACCTTCGTCTACATGATCGCCCAGATGGCCGGTGCGGGCGGACTCGTCGCGCTGCTGCTCAACGTGCACGACCCCGGTGGCCAAGCGCTCGTGATCGCCGTCGTCGGCGTGATCATGGTGCTCTACGTGCTGGTCGGCGGCATGAAGGGCACCACATGGGTGCAGATCGCCAAAGCGGCCCTGCTGTTCGTGTGCGTCGGCCTGCTGACGATCTTCCTGATCGGCAAGTTCAGCTACGACATCTCCAAGCTGCTCACCTACGCCGCCGAGAACAACCCGAACGGCCGGGACATCTTCGCGCCGGGCGTGCAATACGGACTGTCCTCGATGACCAGGCTGGACTTCGTCTCGCTGTCGCTGGCACTGGTGCTCGGCGTCGGCGGCCTGCCGCACGTGCTGATGCGCTTCTACACCGTCCCGAACGCCAAGGAGGCCCGCCGCTCGGTCGTGTGGGCGGTGTGGACGATGGCGCTGTTCTACCTGTGCACCCTGATCATCGGGTACGGCGCGGCCGCGCTGGTCGGCACGCCTGCCATCCTCGACGCCCCCGGCGGGGAGAACTCCGCGGCGCCGCTGCTCGCCTACCAGGTCGGCGGGACCGTGCTGCTCGGGATCGTGGCCGCGGTCGCGTTCGCGACGATCCTGGCCGTCGTCGCCGGCCTCACGCTGACCGCCTCGGCCTCGTTCGCCCACGACGTCTACGCCAACGTGCTCCGCGACGGTGACGCCGACTCCGGCCGGGTGGTGCGGGTCGCGCGGTACACCGCGCTGGTGATCGGCGGCCTGTCGATCGCGGGCGGCATCGCCGTCAACGGCCAGAACATCGCGTTCCTGGTGGGGCTGGCGTTCGCGTTCGCCGCCTCGGCGAACCTGTCCACCTTGCTGTACTCGCTGTTCTGGCGGCGGTTCAACACCGCGGGCACGTTGTGGGGGATCTACAGCGGACTGACGTCCTGCCTGCTGCTGGTGCTGCTCTCGCCGGTCGTCTCCGGATCGCCGGATTCGATCTTCCCGGGCGTGGACTTCGCGCTGTTCCCGCTGCGCAATCCGGGCATCGTGTCGATCCCGATCTCGTTCTTGTTCGCCGCGATCGGCACGCTGTTCAGCGACGAGTCCGCCGACCACGAGCGGCAGGCCGAGATGGAGGTCCGTTCCCTCACCGGGATCGGCGCCGACAAAGCCTGACCAGCGGATTCGTCCGCATGGCGGCCGCCCCGCTCCGCGCCGGGGCGGCCGCCGCAGAAACGTCCGATCGACACCTTTTCCGAGCGTTCTTCCAGGTCAGAACCGTGAAAAGCCACCGGATCGAGGAATGTCCGGCCGCGCGAAACGAGCCGGGGCCTCAGGATTCGGCGTCCGGTTCGAAACCGACGCACTCCGCGACCGGAAGCCCCGGATAGCGTGGAATCCGCTCATCCCATCCAGCGCGCGTGCACCGCATGTACGTGACTCCGTGTCGCGTCCGGTTCAACGACGGGTGACGGCAGCCCCGGCACAAGCCCGGCGGCACGGCCAAGCCGTCCCACAAGTCCACATCGGTCATCGATTCCTCCGGCTCGACGCCGCCCGCCACGGCCCCGTTCGCCGGGAATCCTATCCGCCGGACTCCGCGCCAACCCGGTCACGCACCGCAGAACCCGGGACCCCACCTCGGCACATCGTGGGCACTGAAGTGTGTATCGAAATCGCGCACCGTAATCCGACCACGAATTCTTTTCAGAGTTCAGCACGAACTCAATCGTTTTCCGATGCACTCGATCGGACACTCCCGGTGAACCGGCCGCGAACGATAAAATGGGCGGAGCGTTCGATTGATTCGGCTACGGGGAAACGTCGGAACGATCTATTCGCGAACTCCCGGCCGGGGGCGTTCGACCCGGCTGCGGGAGTCAGGGGGAACTCATGCACACGATCCGGAATGCCGTGCTCGCCGGAGTGGCCGCACTAGTGCTGCCGATGAACGGACTGGCGACCGGTGTGGCGCACTTCGTGTTCGAATTCGGCCAGCGGCTCGCCGAGCTGAGCAGGGAAGCCGGGGTGGACCGCTACGGCGACTTCCGGATGCCCGGCGTGAACCTGCGGGCAGGCCCGAACACCTCGTCGGTCGTGCTCGGCGTCGGCAACCCCGGCGACCGGGTCAAGCTGCGCCGCCAGGTCGCAGGAGAGCACGTGACCTGCCCGGGCGGGGCGCAGGAGAACACCTGGTGGCAGGTGCTCGACCGCCGCACCCGCATCACCGGCTACACCAGCGCCTGCTACCTGTAACCGCGCCGCCAGAGCGGCGCATGCCGGGAGTGACCCCGTGGCCCACTCCCGGCACAGCGCGGCTCCGACGGACCCCGCTCACCTGCCGCCCCGCCTCACGCCGTCGCACGTGCCGCGGCACGACCGGCCGCCCGGCCGGAGAACAGGCAACCACCGAGGAAGGTTCCCTCCAACGAGCGGTACCCGTGCATCCCTCCGCCACCGAACCCGGCGACCTCACCCGCCGCGTACAGGCCGGCCAGCGGCGCACCGTCCGCCCCGAGCACCCGCGCGTCGAGGTCCGTCTCGACCCCGCCGAGCGTCTTGCGGGTCAGCAGCGACAACCGGACCGCCACCAGCGGTCCCGCCGCCGGATCCAGCAGCCGGTGCGGCGCGGCGACCCGCACCAGCCGGTCCACGCTGTAGTGCCGAGCCGCGCGGATCAGCGACACCTGCGCGTCCTTGCCCAGCCCCGAGGTGACCTGCCGGTCCCGCGCCACGATGTCGCGTTCCAGCCGCTCCGCGTCGATCAAGTCGGCGCCCGTGAGCTCGTTCATGCCGCGCACCAGTTCCGGCAGCGTGCGGCGGGTGACGAAATCGGCGCCGCGTTTGACGAACTCGGCCACCGGACCGGGAGTCACCTCACCGCCGCGCGCCAGCACCTCGGCGACGCTGCGGCCGGTGAGGTCGGGATTCTGCTCCGAACCGGACAGTGCGAACTCGCGGCTGATGATGCGCCGGTTCAGCACGAACCAGGTGTGGTCGTGGCCGGATGCGTTGATGTGCGCCAGCGTCGCGAGCGTGTCCGAGCCGGGGAACAGCGGCGGCGGCAACCGGCGGCCGACCGCGTCGATCCAGAACGACGAAGGCCCCGGCAGGATGCGGATTCCATGATCGGTCCACACCGGATCGTAGTTGCGGATTCCTTCGGTGTAGTGCCACATCCGGTCGGAGTTGATGACGCGGCCACCGGTGTCGCCGACGATCTCCAGCATCTTCCCGTCCACGTGATCGGGCACGCCGGCGATCATCTTCTGCGGCGCAGGCCCGAGCCGGGCGGGCCAGTTCCTGCGCACCAGGTCCAGGTTCGCCCCGATGCCGCCGGAGGTGACCACGACGGCCTGGGCGCGCAGCGAGAACTCCCCCGCCACCGCCCGGGAGCTGCGTTGCCCGCGCGACACGGCGCTGGGCTCCAGGATCTCGCCGCGCACCCCGTCGACGGCGCCGCCGGTGGTGTCCAGGCCGGTCACCCGGTGCCGGAAGCGCAGCGACACCAGGCCGCGCTCCTCGGCGGCCCGCACCCGGCGCAGGAACGGTTCGAGCACGCCGGGGCCGGTTCCCCAGGTGATGTGGAAGCGCGGCACCGAGTTCCCGTGTCCGGTCGCGAGCGAACCACCGCGTTCGGCCCACTGCACCAGCGGGAACAGCTGCAGCCCCTGCTCCCGCAGCCAGGCGCGCTTCTCCCCGGCCGCGAAGTCCACGTAGGCCTCGGCCCAGCGTCGCGGCCAGTGGTCGTCGTCCCGGTCGAATCCGGCGGTGCCCTGCCAGTCCTGCCAAGCCAGTTCAGGCGAGTCCTTGACGCCCAGCCTGCGCTGCTCCGGGGAGTCCACGAGGAACAGGCCGCCGAACGACCAGTGCGCCTGCCCGCCCAGCGAAGCCTCGGGCTCCTGGTCGAGCAGGAGTACCCGGCGGCCGGCGTCGGCGAGCTCGGCGGTCGCGACCAGCCCCGCCAGCCCGGCCCCCACGACGATGACATCGGCGTCGAACGCCACGAGCGGCTCCTTGGTTACGCGTCGGTAGGAAGCTGTCCGGAACTATAAGGGCACCGGCCGCCCGCACCGCCACTCTGCGGCTTCCCGCCAACCCGAGCGAACACGCATTCGGCCGAAGCGGACTCCGCTGAACCGCTCAAGGACCGAGCTCCGCCAGGTCGCACACATGCCGTTATCAGCATCTGACAACGGCCCTTTGCGGCTACGGACACTCCGTTCACGCTGTGAACCAGGACACAGCTCAACGGAGAGGAGTCCGTCGTGCGAGCCGTCAGAGTGCACGCATACGGCGAGAAACCCGTGGTCGAATCGGTCCCCGATCCGGCCGTGCGGGAACCGCTGGACGTGCTGGTCGAAGTCGGCGCGGCAGGCGTGTGCCGCACCGACCTGCACATCATCGAAGGGCAGTGGGCCGACAAGAGCGGCGTCGGACTGCCGTACATCATCGGCCACGAGAACGCCGGGACCGTCCGCGAAGTCGGCAGCGCGGTGAGCAACGTGCAACCCGGCGACAAGGTCATCCTGCATCCGCTGGTCACCTGCGGACTGTGCCGAGCGTGTCGCAGCGGCGACGACGTGCACTGCGAGAACTCCCTGTTCCCCGGCATCGACACCGATGGCGGGATGGCGGAGCTGCTGCGCACCAACGCGCGCTCGGTGGTCAAGCTCGACGACGGGCTGGCCCCCGCCGAGGTGGCCGCGCTCGCCGACGCCGGGCTCACCGCTTACCACGCGGTGCGCAAAGCGGTGCCGCTGCTCTACCCGGGCACGCACATCGTGATGATCGGTGCGGGCGGGCTCGGGCACATCGGGCTGCAATCGCTCGTGGCGCTGACCCCCGCGGAGATCACCGTGGTGGACCGGTCACCGGAGGCGCTCGAGCTCGCCGAGCAGCTCGGCGCGCACCACACCGTCGCCGCCGACGGGAACCACGTCGACGCCGTGCGGGACCTCACCGGCGGCAAGGGCGCCCACGTGGTGCTCGACTTCGTCGGCGAGAACGGCACCGAAGCCGACGGGGTCGCCATGACCAGGGACGCCGGGTCCTACTTCGTCATCGGCTACGGCGGCCGGGTCGACGTGCCCACCATCGACATCATCTCCCGCGAGATCAACGTGATCGGCAACCTCGTCGGCTCCTACAACGACCTCGACGAGCTGATGACGCTGACCGCGCAAGGGAAGGTCTCGCTGCGCACCCGCACCTACCCGCTCGACGCCGCGCTGGACGCGCTCGCCGACCTCGACGCCGGACGCATTCCCGGTGGTCGCGCCATCCTCGTTCCCTGACTCGTCCCGCCACGGAGGTTCACCATGTACGAAAAAGACGGCACTCAGTACTTCATCGTCGACAGCCACATCCACGCGTGGGACGGGACCCCGGCCAACCAGGCCAACCGCTACGGCGAGGGCTTCCTGAACTGCTTCTACGACTACCACCGCAACCTCAGCCCGGAGTCGGCGCTGTGGACCCACGAGCAGTTCCAGAAGCAGAGCGAGGAGAAGATCCTCCACGACCTGTTCGAAGTGGGCTACGTCGACAAGGCCATCTTCCAGCCGACCTACCTCACCGACTTCTTCGTCAACGGCTTCAACACCACCGAACAGGACGGTGCGCTGGCGGAGAAGCACCCGGACAAGTTCATCGTCAACGGTGGCTGGGACCCGCGCGACGGTGAGGCCGGGCTGGCCGCGCTGGAACGGCTGGCGGAGCGCTGGCAGCTCAAGGGGACGAAGCTCTACACCGCCGAGTGGAAGGGCGAGTCGAAGGGCTGGAAGCTGACCGACCCGTGGTCCTACCGGTACCTGGAGAAGTGCCAGGAACTCGGCATCCGCAACATCCACATCCACAAGGGACCGACGATCTACCCGCTCAACCGGGACGCCTTCGACGTCGCCGACGTCGACGACGTGGCCTCGGCGTTCCCCGAGCTGAACTTCATCGTGGAGCACGTGGGCCTGCCGCGGCTGGAGGACTTCTGCTGGATCGCGACCCAGGAACCCAACGTCTACGGCGGACTGGCGGTGGCGATGGCGTTCATGCACCACCGGCCGCGCTACTTCGCGCAGATCATCGGTGAACTGCTGTTCTGGCTGGACGAGAACCGCATCACCTTCTCCAGCGACTATGCGATCTGGACGCCGAAGTGGCTGGTGGAGCAGTTCGTCGACTTCCAGATCCCGGAGGACATGCAGTCCGAGTACGGCGTGCTCACCACCGACATCAAGCGCAAGATCCTCGGCTTGAACGCCGCGGCGCTCTACGACATCGAGGTGCCCGCCGGGATGCGCGCCGCCGAGCCGGAGATCCCGGTTGGACGCGAGCCGGTCGCTTCGGAGCTGAACAAGGAGGCGATGTCGTCATGACCACCGCCGTGAGCCTGGAAACCGAGGTGTGGCGGGCGCTGGACACCGTGCTCGACCCGGAGCTCGACCAGCCCGTCACCGAGCTGGACTTCGTGGCGGGACTGGAGGTCGACGGGGACGACGTGCACGTCGACCTCCGGCTGCCCACGTACTTCTGCGCGCCGAACTTCGCCTATTTGATGGTCGCCGACGCGCACGACGCCGTGGCGGAACTGCCCGGTGTGCGGCGGGTGCGGGTCCGGCTGCTGGATCACTTCGCCTCCGAGGAGATCAACGCGGGGGTCGCGGCGGGCGACGGTTTCGACGCCGCGTTCCCCGGTCTGGCCGCCGGTGAGCTGGAGGAGCTGCGGCGCACGTTCCTGCGCAAAGCGCACTTGGCCTACCAGGAACAAGTCGCGCAGGAACTGCTCCGCGCGGGCACCGAACTGGACGATCTGGTGCACGTCCGGCTCGGCGGTCTCCAGGGCGGCGCCGCGCTGGATCGGCTGCGCAGACGCCGGGACCAGCTCGGGCTGCCGTCCGGGCCGGACGCGCTGCTGATGATCGACGAGAACGGCGCGGCCGTCCCCGTCGAGGGCCTCTCGGCCAAGCTGCGGTTCGCGCGCACGACCCGCGTCAGCATCGAGGGCAATGCCGGTTGGTGTCGTGGTCTGCTCGACACCCGTTACGGATCGGGCGGGACCACCGGCCGGTCTGGCCTACATTGAGAACCATGAGCGCGCTGCCCACCGGCGGACGAGACCCGCAGCCCACCGGCGCCAAGGCGCCTTCGGGAACGTTGCAGTCGGTGGGCCGAGCGTTGCGGGTGCTGGAGGCCATCGCGGCCTCCCCGTGCGGGATCAGCGCGAAGGACCTCGCCGCCGAGCTCGATCTGACCTTGCCGACCACCTATCACCTGCTCACGACGCTGGTGGAGGCCGGACACGTGGTGCACCTGACGGAGCAGCACGTGTTCGCGCTGGGTTACAAGGCTCGGTTCCTCGGGCAGGCGTTGTCCCGGCAGCTCGCTGTGCAACCGGAGATCGCCGGGGCGATCCGGCGGTTGCACCAGCACGCCGATGCGGCGGCGTACTACGCGATCTACCGGGACACCGAGGTCGTCATCGCGCACGTGGAGGATTCCGATCGGCGGCCTCGGGTGCAGCCGTTGGACGTGGGTTTCCACCAGGCCGCGCACGCGACGGCGTTCGGCAAGATCATGCTGGCGGCGATGGCTCCGGAGCAGCGTGCGCGCTACCTGGAGCAGGCCGGGATGGTTCCGTGCACGCCGTCGACGATTCGCACCGCCGCCGCGCTGGAGGATCACCTTTCGCACGTGCACCAGTCGCAGATCGCGCTGGAGATCGCCGAGTTCCAGCCCGGTCTGGCGTGCATGGCCTCGCCGGTGTTCGACCCGGCGGGCTGCGTGACCGCGTCGGTGGCCATCTCGTTGCCGATCGCGGAGTTCCGCGCCCGGCGGTGGGCGGTGGAGCGCGCCGTCCGGCAGGGCGCCGTCCGGGTCACGCGGTCGCTGGTCAGCAGGCCGGCGGGGTGATCCGGGGTTTCCGGTCCGTCGTCGGCGATATCGCGGCGGCGGGCCGGAAACCACACGGTCGGGGTGTATCCGGTTAAAGTGCTGGCGCTCTGATCGCGGTTTCGGGAATCTGGATTTCGTCAGGGCCGCAACGACGGCCCGAATGACGATTCTTCCGTTGATTTCCCTTGCCGTGAAAGGTGATCGCTCATGCACGCCGCCATTTCCAAGATCAGGACCACGCGTCCCCAGGCCCGTCCACTGTGGATTTCGCGACGGGCCGTGCTCGCACCGGTACTCGCCGCCGGGATAGCGCTGAGCGCGCTCGGCGGGACCGTCGCGCAAGCAGGACCGGCCGAGCCGATTCCTTGCCTGGACGGGGCTTTCTGCGCCTACCCGCACGTGGAGTACCAGGGTGAACCGCACCGGGCGGAGCTGCGCACGACCGCACTCGAGGAATGCGTCGCGCTGCCACCGCAGCCGGAGACGAAGTCCTTCGTCAACCAGACCGGGAAACCGGTGACGGTGTACCAGGATCCGACCTGCGACACGCACGCGGACTTCTCCACCTATCCGCCCGGATCCTTCGTGCCCCGGTCCGATTACGTCGCGCGTGCCATCAAGGTCTGGTCACGCTGATCCATCGTCGGCAGGCCTTTCGGATGCCGACTCCTCCGGCACGGATCGGCCCGGCGTCAGCACGCGCAACAACTGCCGGGCCGATCGGTTCCAGGTGAAACCGGCGGCCTGCTCACGGCCGCCGCGCACCAGTTCCGCCCGCTGCTCGGGATCGTCCACCTCGCGGACCGCCGCCGCGAAAGCCGCGGCATCACCAACGGGGAACAACCGGGCGTGCCCACCGGTGACCTCGCGAAAGATGTCCAGATCGCTGCACACGACAGGAGTTCCGGCATGCATCGCTTCGATGATCGGCAATCCGAAACCCTCGTCCCGCGAAGCGGTGACCAGAGCCGCCGCCCGGCGCAACAGGGTCCGGTACGCCTCCTCCTCGATGCCGTTCCAGAACACGACGTCCGAACCGGACGGCACCAGTGCGCGCAGCTCCGCTTCCCTGGCGGGCGCGATCCGGCTCAACAGGTGCAGGCGGTGCCCGGGCAGCGAGCGCATTCCCGCGAGCAACGTCTCCACGTCCTTGTAGGGCATGAACGAACCCATGTAGACGAGCTCGCGGACCTGACCCGCCGGAACCTGCTCGGCGTCGTCCCTATCCGGCTCCGGCGGCTCGGAGGGCGCGTTGTGCACCACGGTCACGGGCCGCTTGGTGAGCCGATGGCGCCGGATCAACCGCCTTGTCGTCTCGCTGACGGTGACCACCGCGTCGGCGCGGTTGAGCAACAGCCGCTGCGGCCAGTAGGCACGGTGGTACAGCCGCCAGATCGCCCGCACCGGCGACGGCAGGAAACCGGGCGGCGCAGGGTGCCGGTAGTAGATCAGATCGTGCAGCGTGAGCACGAGCCGATACCGGCGGCCGAAACCACCGATGACCTGCATCGGGCTGAAGACCACCTCGGCGCCCAGCGCGTGCAGCCTGCGCGCGAGGACGAGCTCCCGCACCGAGAACGGGCTGTTGATCTTGATGTGCGGCACGCCTTCGGGCAGCAGCGCGAGCTGACGTTCGTCGTGGATCAGCATCGTCACCGGGTGCAGGGCGTGCAGCGCTTCGATCAGCCCGGCCCCGAACCGGCTGATCCCGTCGTGCGCGTCGGTCCTGGTCCACCGGGCGTCCACGAACACCTTCGCGGGCCGCCCACCTCCGTCCGGGACGGCCGGATCAGCCGAGTGGACGGGGCCTGGCGAACCGTTCGGTCCGGCCGCGTCGGTGGGACGTGCGCTCATGCCTCTCCCAAGAAGCGGTCGATCGCCTCAGCGGCGGCGGCCGGCGTCTCGTAATGCACGAGGTGGCCGACGCCGGGAACGATCACCAATTCGGCGTCCGGCAGGCCCGCGACGAGTTCGCGCTGACCGGCGACCGGCGCGATCTCGTCCGACTCGCCCGCGATCAACAAGGTCGGCAGGCGCAGCGCCGCGCGGTAGTCCGCGACCGTGCCGGTCACCGAGGCCGCGTAGGTCTCGCTCAGCAGCGCAGGGCTGTGGAACCGGCTGAAGTGCCGCAAATGGCTCTCGTGCACAAAACGACGCACCTGCGGATCACGGGTCCGGAGCATCGCCTGGCCCGCAGCCCGCACCACCAGGCGGTTCGCCAGCAGGCCCCGGCCGAGCCGCGGCGGCAACGCCGTGCCCAGTGTGTAGTAGAGCGAAGTCAGCCGGGACAAGATCACTCTCGGCCCGTGCAGCGCCGGAGTCGAGATCGGATTCACCAGCACCAGCCGCGCCACCGACTCCGGATCACAGGACACGACATGAGCCGCGACCATCGAGCCGAACGAATGCCCGAGCAGCACCACCGGCCGCTCCCGCCCGCCGAGCCGTTCGATCAGCTCGACGATCACGGCGGCGTACCCGGCGACGTCGTGCGCTCGATCGGTCATCGGACCGGAATCCCCGAAACCAGGCAGGTCTGGAACGACGACGGTGCGCCCGGGCAGCCGTTCGACTATCGGTTCCAGTCCGTGGTGGGTGCCGCGCAGCCCGTGCACCATGACGATCAGCGGATCATCGCCGGTTTCATCGGCACCGGTGCCGGGCTCCGGCATCGCGGTCCCCGGATCGCCGGAGCTCCGGCGATCCGGGGACCTGCCGGCGTCGGGCCGGTAAATCCAGAAATGCAGGTCGGAACCCTCGATCCGCTCAACGCGCGGTTCCGGGTGCAGAACCGGTTCCGGTGCGGCCGCGGAGTCGGGAGTGGGTGGACGACTGGTCATGACGGCGGATCAGCTCGCCAGCTCGGCGGGCAGCTCGACCGGCGTCATCTCGTCGTCGTGCGCGAGCGCGTGCCGATAGATCGACTCGAACCGCCCCAGCACCGCGTCGATGTCGTGCTTGCGACTCACCAAGCGCTCGCCGGCGGCGCCCATCCGGTCGATGGTGTCGCGGTCGGCGATCACGTCGTCGATCGAGTGAGCCAGCGCGTGCACGTCCCGCGGCGGGTACAGCCAGCCGTTCTCCCCGGCTTCGACCAGGTGCGGCAGCGCCATCGCGTCGGCCAGCACGACGGGCGTGAGCGCGGACATCGCCTCCATGGTGGCCAGGCTCTGCAGCTCGGCGATGCTCGGCATGCAGAACAGGTCCGCCCTGGCGTAGGCGTCGAGCAGTTCCTGCTCGTCGACCAGGCCTGCGAAGTGCACCCGGTCCTCGATGCCGAGCTCAGCGGCCAGCTCGCCCAGCGGTTCCCGGCAGCTGCCGTCCCCGACGATCTCCAGGCGGGTGGGGTGGGTCGTCTTGAGCAGCGCCATCGCCCGCAGCAGGTCGTCGATGTGCTTCTCCTCGTCGAGCCTGCCGACGAACAGGATGGTGCGGGTCGCCGGTTCCGGATCCTGCTTGCGCACCTCCTGCGCCCGGCTCCGGTACAGGCCGACGTCGATACCGCAGGAGACCGGCACCGCGGGTTTCGAGAAGCCGTTCTCCTGCAGCAGCTGCACCGCCCGCGGCGTCGGGGCGGTGACCAGCTGCGCCTTGCCGTAGTGCTTGATCAGGTTGTGCCAGAGCAGCCACGCGCCCGCCTTCTGCAGGGCTCGCGGGATCCGCACGTAGCCGAAGATGTTCTCCGGCATGAAGTGGTTGGTGGCGATCAGGCCGATGCCCTGCCGACGAGCGGCGTTGATCAGGCCGCGCCCGATGAAGAAGTGCGACTGGACGTGCACGATGTCCGGCTGGATCTCCTTGAGCAGCCGGTCCGCGACCGCGGACGCCTGCCACGGCGGGCACGCCCGGAACGTGGGGTGCGCCGGCGTGCGGTACGACGCGACCCGATGCACCGTCACCCCGTCCTCGACGCGGGTGCTCTCCTGCCGATCCACCGAGTGGCAGATCACGTGCACGTCATGGCCGCGGCGAGCCAGCCCGGTGGCGAGCCGGTGGCCGAAGTTCGCCGCACCGTTCACCTCGGGCGGGTACATCACCGCGCCGATCACGATGCGCAGCCGATCTCCGCCGAACGGTTGCGAAGTCAAGATGAACTCCCGTCAGAACGTATCCGCCGAGCGTCGGCGTTGCCGTCGCCGGTCACGGTTGCTTGCACTCGCTTGTCCTGGGTGTCCGGGTGGTGCCGGGCGAGTGCGAACACTCCGGCACACGCGATCACGGCACACAGAATTTCGCCGACCGCGGTGGCGCTGCCGACCGCGTCGGCCTCGCCCAGCAGGCCGATGCCCAGGCCCACCGCCACCAGCGGGTCGATCACCGTCAGGCAGGCCACGACCAGATCGGGGGGACCACTGGCGTAGCCGTGCTGCAACAGCCAGCCGCCCACGGCCATCGCCACCACGATCACGACCACCGGCAGCAGGTTGATCGTCAGCAGCGGCGTGCTGCCGAGCTGCTGCACCACGGCCCGCACCAGCAGCGAGACCAGCCCGTAGGCGACCGCGCAGCCTGCGGCGTAGGCCATGCAGCGAACCTTCGACCGGGTGAGCAGTCCGAACACGCCGAGAGCCAGCACGCCGCCGGCGACCAGCTGAGTGGCCAGCATCTGCTCATCCGGCAAAACCGGAGTCGCGGTGGCGCTGCCCGCGGCCAGGAACACGAACGCCCCGACACCTCCGGTGGCAGCCAGCACCGCCAGCACGACGTGCACGTTCAGGTCGCGAGTGCGCACGCCCTGCTGCCGGGCGTTGAGCAGCACCGTGATCGGCAGCGCCAGCACCCCGACCGGTTGCACCACGCTCAACGGAGCGAGACCGAGTGCGCACGCGTGCAGCAGCGCACCGCTGCCCAGCGCGAGCAGGCCGAACAGCCACCGCTGATCGCGCAGCAACCGCACCTGGCTGCGGACCTTCAGCCCGCCGTCGCCGATCATGTCCTGCACCGCTGCGTGCTGCAGCCGGGCACCGACCGCATAACCGCAGGCGCCCAGCGCCGCCAGTGCCACCGCGAGTGTGGTCACGTCGCACCCCGCCCTACGAAGATCACCTGCCGGTCACCTGGAACATCCACGCCCCATCTCCAGGTTCCCAGCTTCCAGGATCCCAAGGTCCAGGTCACGGACCTCCAGGCCACGGCCCTCGCGGAGTCCGCGCACCGCACGACCGGAGAGTCCGCAATGCGATGTCCACCGGCTCCGCCCTGGGAAGCTGTCACTGGCAGCCTCTGCTGTCCGTCCACACCGCTCAATCTCGCCCATCGCGGGCCTGCCCCACATCGGGGCGGGCACCCTCAATTTCCCTGACCCGATCATTCGCAGGACACACCCGCATCCGTCGCCGTCACCGCGGATCGGTCTCCCCCATGATGCGCCGAGCAGGACCACGCATGTGCGCGGTTCGGACCATTCGACCAGTTCTCCCAGCGCAGCCGGACCCGGTTCCCCCGAACATCCGAGCCCCCGCCCCGGACGTCACCGGCGGATCCGCCGAGCACGCTCCGTTCCGCGTAAGGGATCACCCGGAGGCCGCTGCCGAAGCCCTCCGGGGTCGCGGTCGTGAGCGTTGAGGACCCCGTCGCCACCGGCTCGCCCGATAAGGTTTCCGACCTCTCCAGAACCTGCGGGGAAACAATCGGCGAATAGCGGTGAACGGCGACCGCGCGGGAAACACGCCGAAGCCGCACGGTCCGCCGAGCCGGATAACAAGAATGCACGCCGTGAACGGACGAGCGCGGTCGGTGCGCCTTCAGTCGTGCCGACCAGTCTTCTGCTCGTGAATCCAGGGGCGCGAGCCGCGGCGGGGTATGCGCCACATACCCCGCCCCCGCATTACCGCCCGCTTGATCCACGTGCACGACTGTAGAACAACCCCGCTGAGACCTTTGTCAGCAACACAACGAACGATGGTTTCACGCCGCGCGGACGCAGTGGATCCGAACCGGCAGAAATCGTTATGCCGCAGGAATAACCGCACGCCAACGGACAACGCGCGGCACATTCAAGATCAACTATTCCATGCGGAATCGTGATCGGTCCAACACGCTGAACCGTTCCCGGCCGCCGTCGGCTCCTTCTTCCCCGCGACCAGGTGCGACCATGCTGCGATGTCCGCCGACACCGGGACCGGCCCCGAACATCATCGATCCGGACGCCGCGAAGCGACGGGGACCAAGACCGTCCTCCTCGCGGCCATCGCGCCCGTGGTGCTCGCCGTGGCCGCCGCACTCGCCGCCGCGGCGCACATCGCCGCCGGTGAGGTGCCCGGCCTGCCGACTCCCGGCGCGGCCGTCGGCTTCGCCGCACCGCCGCTGCGAGCGCTGCTGGACCTCGCGGCCGTCGCGACGGTCGGGCTGGGCTTGTTGCCGAGGTTGCTCCCGGACCGGAGCAAACACGCCCGCGCGCACCTCGCGCTGTCCCGGCGGGCCGCGGTGATCGCGGCGCTGGCCTGGTTGATCTGCGCGCTGCTGCTGCTCGTGCTCTACGCAGCCGAACTGGCCGGCGGGGTCCCGACGACGGAGGAGGTCGCCGGGTACGTCACCGGCGTTCCCGCCGGAACCGCGTTGGCGCTGAGCGTGGTGTGCGCGGCGGGCTGCGCGGTCCTCGGCCTGATCGGCGTCGTGCGGGACGGCCGGGCGGACACCGGCGCAACGAATCGCGACGCCGCCGCGAACGAGGGACTCGTCGACGATCTCCGCACCGTGCTCGCTCTGCTCGGCCTGCTGCCGATGCCGCTGACCGGGCACGCGACCGACTGGGAGTACCACAACCTGAGCATGATCTCGGTGCAGCTGCACGTGCTCGCCGCCGCCGTCTGGGCAGGTGGGCTGACCGCGATCGTCTTGTTCGTCGCCCCGCGCCGGGGCTTGCTGGCCACCACGCTGCCGCGCTACTCGCGTCTCGCGACCGCCGCGATCACCGTGGTCGCGTTGTCCGGCCTGTTCAACGGCCTGACCGAACTCACCGCCGCCGACGGCGGGCTAGACGGTCTCCTCACCATCGGCTACGGCCGAATCGTGCTCCTCAAAACCGCACTGCTGGTACTTCTGGCGCTCCTGGGGGGCCACGCCCGATACCGCCTGCTGCCCAGAATCGAACGCCACCACCGAACCACCTTCATCACCTGGACAGCAGCAGAACTCACCATCATGGGCGCCGCCTACGGCCTGGGCGCAGTGCTCGCCCGCTCCCCCGTCCTCACCTGAACTCGAACCCTCGCGACACCAACAGCCACCTGCGAATTCCTCACCCACACCCCACCATCGGCAAACCCCGCGAAGAACGAGCGAAACCCCACCCGCCTCCCACCCGAAGCCATGCCTTACGGCGAAGCCGTGCTTGGCGGCGAAGCCGTGCCTGGATGTGCGAAGCACATAGCCCACGTCTAAAAAACGACCACCCGCGGGTTCTCAGCTGTCTTCTCGCGAGGACAGCTTTTTCCCTCGTGGCGGAGCCACTAGGGAAAAAGATCCCGCAGCGAGAAGACAGCTGAGGTTCCGCCACCCGGACACCCGAGCAAAAAGAGCCCAGCTCCCCCTCGGATCAACGAGGAATTCGGAGGACCTGTCCTACGTAGATGAGGTTCGGGTCGCTGATGCCGTTGGCCTGCGCGATGGACTGCCAGGCCACCCCGACCTTCGCGCCGATACCGGAGAGCGTGTCCCCCGGCTGCACCACGTAGGTCTCGGGCGCGGGCGGTGCGGGCGGTGCAGGCGGCGGGGCGGTGCCACCCGTGAGCACGGGCAGGTCCACCAGCGACACGTTGAGGTCGGTGTTCCCCCGATGCCGGGAACCTGCCCGTCGGAGGCGTGCTGGTGGATCGCCACCCGGTCGGTGAGGAAGCCCGGTTGCCCCGGCGGCTGCCCGTAGTGCGCGACCCACAGGAACACTCCGGGGTCGACCCACGAGTCCGTGGCGAGCTTGTCGCTGAACCAGGACGACGAGGCGTACACGACTACCTCGTTGCGCCCGGTGTGGCCGCGCAGCGCGTCCACGAAGCCCTTGATCCACGCCCCGAGGTCAGCGGCCTCGGTCTCCATGTCCAAGCACGGCGGCAGGTTCCCTGCGCCGCTGGAGTTCGTCCGGGCCAGCTGCCCGGCGAAGTCCGCGGCCTCGGCCTGCGGCGAGTTCGTGTCCGGACGGGCGAAGTGGTACAGCCCGGTGACCAGTCCGGCGGCGCGGGCGCCGTTGAGTTGCGAATCCAGCGTCGGGCTCACATAGCCGACGCCTTCGGTCGCCTTGATGTAGCTGAACGCGAATCCGGCGCCGCGAACCGCGGCCCAGTCCGGTTCTCCTTGATATCGCGCGACATCGATTCCCGGAATGCTCGCCATCCCCGAACCCCCTCACTTCACCGGATGCGGCCCGGTGCGCGAGTCACGCCACACGAACCGGATCGGCGGTCTCGTCTCTCTTCGCGGTCTGTTCCGCCGGCCCCGGTGCCGGCATTTCTTTCCGAAGGCGAGGAACGCTGTTCTCCGCAGCCGGGGGCAGTTCTCATATCCAACGTATCGAAGGTCAACGATCACCGAGTTCCGCCGTTCAGGTCAAGACCGCCACCCGATCGGTCCTGTTCTGACGCCAATGATCATGTCGTGTTCTCCACTGGCTCGATCGCCGATCACGATCAAGCTCCGCCGCGCGCGCAGGTCGCGGACCGGTTCGGGCGGCGGCACAGTGGGGGCGGCCCGAACGGGCGGCGCCTCCATCCGGGGGAACTCCGGGCGGACCGTGTCAGGACGTGCAACCACCTGTGGCGCCAGACGTCTTCAGAACAGCGGACCGGATAGCGACGACGGGCCGTACCGAGGCGGCCGATGGAGGTGGTCAACCGTGTTCTCGCAACGACTGGATGGCCGGAAACCGAGCAAGACGAACCGAGGGAACCTGAAGTTCTACCAGGTCACGGTGGTGGCGCTCGGCGTGGCGCTGCTCGGTGGCTGCGGCTCGCTGACGGGCCAGGCGCAGGTCCCGCAGACGTCCGAGGCACCGTTGCCGACCGTTCCGCTGCCCAGCGCCTCGCAATCCCAGGAGCCCTCGACGGAGGCCGCTCCGTCGCCGGCGGCGGAGAGCGGCTCGGCGACGTCCGGGCAGGCCGCCGCCGAGCCTCGTACCGAGGTGGAGCGTTGCCACACGTCGATGCTCTCCGGCAGCGCGCAGCACGGGGAGGCGGGCGCCGGCCAGCGGTACGCGGAGCTCACGCTGACCAACACCAGCGGCGAGACCTGCACCTTGTACGGCTACGGGGGAATGCAGCTGATGGGCGCCGATGGCGCGGAGCTGCCGACGAAGATGGAGCGGACCCCGAGTCCGGCGCCGCAGGTGGTGCAGCTGGCGCCGGGTGAGTCCGCGAGTTCCACGCTGCACTGGACCGCGGTCCCGCACGAGGGCGAGTCCGAGCAAGGGCCGTGCCAGCCGAAACCGGCCGGCGCCCTGGTGACCCCGCCCGACGAGCACGACCCGCTGTCGGTGAGCTGGGACCTGGGCTCGGTGTGCGGGTTCGGTTCGATCGAGAACAGCGCCTACCACGCCTGAGCAGGTTCGATCACGATGCCCGGCGCCCCCGTGGCGCCGGGCGTCGTCGTGCGCGGCGCCGCCTCTGCTGTGCCGATGACAGGCTTGTCCCGGGTACTGGCCTTGCGGGATCGGTTGTGCTGGGGTGATGGACATGATCGAGGCAATTCAGCGCTCCGTCGAAGGACCGCAGGGTGAGCGTTTTGTGCGCGAGTGGTCCGGACGCGCCCCTGGCTGGATCGCGCTGCTGGTGCACGGCTACGGCGAGCACTCCGGCCGGTACCAGTGGCTCGCGGAGCAGCTGGTGCCGGCGCGAGCACTGGTGGTCGCCCCGGATCTGCCGGGGCACGGGGAGTCGCCGGGCGAGCGGGTCCTGATCGGCGAGGCGGAGCACGTCGTCGCCGACCTCGAGGCGGTGCGCCGCGAGGTGTCCGAACGGCACCCGGAGCTGCCGGTGGTGTTGATCGGACATTCCCTGGGCGGCCTGTTCGCGGTGCGGTTCGCGCAGGAGCACCAGGACGAGCTGGCGGCGGTGGTGCTGTCGGGTCCGGTGCTCGGCACCTGGCACGTGCTGGACCTGTTGGAGTGCGACGAGATCCCGCAGGCCCCGATCGATCCGTCGACGTTGTCCCGCGACCCCGAGGTGGGCCGGGCGTACGAGGCGGATCCGCTGGTGTGGCACGGCTCGTTCAAGCGCGCCACGCTGCGCATGATCGACCGCTGCCTGGAGGCGGTGAACGACGGGCCGACGCTGCGGATGCCGACGCTGTGGGTGCACGGCGAGGACGACGAGCTGGTCCCGGAGGCCGATACCCGCACCGGTATGGACCGGGTGCGCAGCGTGGACTTCTACGAGCACATCTATCCGGGTGCCCGGCACGAGTTGTTCAACGAGACGAACCGGGCCGAGGTCGTCGACGAGGTGCTGACCTTCGTGGGGCGCGAGCTCAACACCTGACCTGGTCACCCGGCCATCGAGAGTCGATCACTCGTAGGCGCGACTGTTATTACCCGTTCGTTGGTCTTGCTACAACGTGTCGGTCGGATTCTCCGGACATCCGACTACCCCTCACCCACATGCGTGAAGTGGGCCGCGGAACCGATTGGCGCCCACCTCAGCCGGGCACAACGTGAGTACGCGGCACCGCACAGCGGCCGGATCGCCCGGCGCACTTCTGCGCTCCCGGCCGAAGCGACGAGCCCGAGCTGCGAACCCGCAGACGAGTGAGGCGGTAGTCATGAAGGACGTCAAGCGTGCACAGGACCTAATCGGCAGCGAGGTGTACGACCGGGAAGGCGACCGGATCGGCCGGGTCGGCAACGTTTACGTCGACGACGCCAACCACCAGCCCGAGTGGGTCACGGTCCGCACCGGCCTGTTCGGCACCAAGGAGAGCTTCGTGCCGCTGTCCGGCGCCGACCGGGATGACAAGGGCATCAACGTCGGGGTGACGAAGGAGAAGGTCCGCGACGCCCCGCGGGTCGACGCCGAGCAGGGCCACCTCTCCGACAAGGAGGGTCACGACCTCTACGACTACTACGGCCTGCAGCAGGGCTCGACGTCGCCACAGCAGCAGCAGCGCGACGTGCCGCAGCAGCAGACCGGTACGGAAGAGGCCGGGAAGACCGGAGGCTCGGCCGGTGGTGCCGCGGCGGCCGGTGGTGCCGCGGCGGCCGGTGGTGCCGCGGCGGGCGGCGCGGCGATGGCCGGTGGGCGGACGTCCAGCGGAACCACCGAGCAGGAGTCCCGCAGCACCACGACCGGCTCGGCGGCGACCGGCGCCACGGACGCCTCGAAGTCCCGCGAGATGACCGGCTCGGGAACCATGCAGAGCAGCGGCACCCGCACCGGTTCGGGCACGACCGCGGGTTCGGCGACGGCTCGCGACGGCGAGGCGGCGGGCATGAAGTCGATGACCCGCTCCGAGGAGCGGCTGCGGGTGAACACCGAGCAGGTCGAGACGGGCCGGGTCCGGGTGCGCAAGTACGTCGTCACCGAGCAGCAGACCGTCACGGTGCCGATCAGCCACGAGGAAGTGCGCATCGAGCGGGAGCCGATCGGCGAGTCGGAACGCGGCTCGATGCCCGCGACCTCATCGCTGAGCGAGGAGGAGCAGGAGGTCGTGCTGCACGAGGATCATCCGACGGTGACGAAGGAATCGGTGCCGGTGGAGCGGATCCGGATGCGCACCGAGCTGGTCACCGAGGAGCGGACCGTGCAGGACGAGGTCCGTCGTGAGCGGTTCGACGTGCAGGACCAGACCGGTGGCGGCAAGCACCAGCGGTCGAGCGATCAGGGTTCCTCGGGCGGGTCCGGTGGTTCCAGCGGTCGTTCGACCGGCAGTGGTTCCAGCGGCCGCGGCACGAGCGGCTGACCCACGATCCCCGTTGAACGGTCCCGCCGACACTCCGTCGGCGGGACCGTTTCACGTTCCGCCCAACGGGCGGGCCGCGGTGATCGCACCGCGTGAACGATCTGCTCGCGCTCGCCCGACCGGGATCGACCGGTACGCCGTCCGAGCTCGCCGAGTACCGCCACAGCCCCTCCCGGTGAGCGGGACGGCGACGTGGTTCACCTGATCAACCCTTCGTTCCGGGGTACCGGATGCGCGACAATGCCCCGGCGATGATTGAGAAATCCGGGCTGGAACTGCTCATCACCGTTGTCGTGGGCGCCGACGACGACCGTTCCGCACGCGACGCGTGCCGTGCACTGCTGCGCCAGGTCGGTGGCCGGATCGTGGAGTCCGGCGACTGCTCCGACGAGGAACCGGGCTGCTGGTCGGTCACCGTCGGCGTGTCGGTGTCCGAACCGGGCGTGCAGGCGGGTCCGGCGGCGCTGGCGCGCGCGGTGCGGATGTTCTTGCGCGAGCTCGGTCCCCGTTACGGCGGGCATCGGGTGGCGTGCGAGCCGCCGACGGCGTGGACGGTGATCGACGATCCGGATCTCGTCGAAGGCCTGGTCTCGGGTGGCGAACGGTTGCTGGTCGAGGCGTGGGCCGGTTCGGAGCTGCCGGGCGGTTCCGATTTCCGGCTCGACGATCCGGACGAGCCCGTCGCCGAACCGGAGCCCGTGCTCAGCGATGTGGACGAACAGGGCAGACCTCGGCCGAGGCTGGAGCTGCTGGTGGACGTGGTGACCGAGCGCCGGGCGGGCGCGGAGTGGCCGGCCCGAGCGTTGGCGAGCCGCTTGTCCAGGCACTCGACGATCACCGACTGGACCGAGCGCCCCCCGATGGTGCGGATAGTGCTGGATCTGGGTCCGTCGCTGGGCGAGCCCGCGGAGATCGTGGCGAACGCGGTGCAGACGCTCGGCGGCAACGGCTGGTCCCGGTTGCGGATGCAGGACCGGTCGGCGGTGTCCCGGTGGTCGGCGGCTCCGACTCCGCCGTCGGGGATCGCCGCGGTGGAGCTCAGCGCGGCCGCGCCGGTGCTCGACTCGGTGGATCGGCAGCCTGCGAGATGACCGGGCGGAGGTCTTCCACGAGTGCTCATCAAGAGCTTCCCGGTGGGAGTCGGGACGATCTTCGCCGCGGTTGCCACCCCTGATCAACATCGCCCGCCCTGCCCGCGAACGGGCTAATGGCGGGCGCTAACTTGTGGATCGACACACCCCGATCAGTTCCCGGAAGGTTGGCCGCACATGGCGAGCGTGGACGATGTTCGCAACGGAGTTGCCCAAGCCAAGGCGAAGGCCGACGAAGCCCTCGGGTCGCTCGAACAGGCACGTGCCTCCTTGGACGACGCGCAGAACATGCTGACCCAGGCCATCCAAGGCAGCGGGCACGACGAGATCCTGCAGGCGCGCAACATGCTGGCGGAGGCGGGTCAGAATCTCAACCTGCTGAAGAGCTCGATCAGCAACAGCATCGAAACGGCCGACGGCTGGGCCGGGCGGCTGTGACGTGTCGTCGCTGACGGAGCTGGTGGCCGCGCTGCGCGACACCGAGGCCAAGCTCGACGAGGCCCGGCAGCAGCTGACCACCGGACGTCGGGCGCTGTCGGAGTCGCAGGCCGCGCTGGCCCGGCTGGATCCGGATCACCCGGAGACGGTGGTGCCGCCGGAGCTGCGCCGAGCCGATGATCAACTGGAACGCACGCTGTCCTCGCTCTCGCACGTGGTCGAGACGTTGCGCGCGTTCGCGATGCGATTGTGAGCCGCCTGCCGGGAAGGCCGCCGCCGGTCGGCGGTAGCGAAGTCGGAACGTGGTGGTCCGCGCCACCACGACCCGTGAACGACAACTTCCGAGTGGTAGTTTCCTCACGGTCTGTAACACCAGGTGCCGAGGTGGGGTGTGCGCAAACGCAACGAGCGGCGTAGCAGCATCGAAACGGCCTTCGAGCACCTGCGGAGCACCGTCGCGACCGCCCTCGGCGCCGCCGAGAACGAGTTCGACCGGGTCTGCGCCACCTACGCCCAACAGGAATTCGCTCAGCGCATCGCCGCCGCCGGGCTGGCCAGGGCCGAGCGGGACCCGTCGGTCGTCGGCGGCGAACCCGGCCCGGCGTTCGACGGAGCGTTGCACGAGGCCCGCGCCGAACGCGAGCAGGTGTTCACCGGCTGGACCGGGCAAGGTCCCGATCAGCTGGCCGCGCTGGTCGCCGAGGCCGCACCGGGCACCGCCGGACGCCAGTGGCAGGAATGGCTGGGCGAGACCGGCGCCGCCGAGGCGAGCGCGGCTCCGCCGCAGCTGTGGCGCATCGGCACCGGCCACGTGCCCGGATCCCCCGACCCGCGCTCGTTCCCGGTGGCCGTACCGCTGCTCGACGAGGCGCACCTGCGGATCACCTCGAGCAGGCAGGCGGGCGAGGCGCGCGAGGCGCTGGTGCAGAACCTGGTGCTGCGCATGCTCAGCCACTACAAGCCGGGCCTGGTGCGCGTGCACGTGTGGGACGTGGCGCAGCTGACCGGGACGCTGCCCGGCCTGTACCCGCTGACGAACGCGGGCCTGCTCACCGCGCACGATCCGACGCGGCTCGGCGAGATGCTGGAGGAGCTCTCCGACCACATCCGCCGGATCCACACCAGTGCGCTCAACGGCGGCCACATCTCGCTGCGGGCGCTGGCGGAGGAGACGGGACGACGCGACGAGCCGTGGCGCGTCGCGGTGCTGTTCGGCGACGGTGAACCGCTGCGCGAGGAACAGCAGCAGCAGTTGCAGCGGGTGGCGCGCAACGGACTGGCCTGCGGCGTGCAGCTGATCGTGGCCGATCTGCCGATGACCGTGAACAGTTCGGTGGAATCGGTGAACCTGCACGCCGAGGACGCCCGGACCAGCATGACCGGACCGGAGACGGTGGTGCGGCTGGACCCGGCGCCGTCGCGGGAAGCGGTGACGAAGGCGTGCTCGGCGATCGCCGCCGAGTTCATCGCGCGCCGCTCGCGGGTCCGCACGTTCGAGGACCTGGTCCCGGAGTCGTTGTGGGCGCAGCGGTCCGCTTCGGGATTGCAGGCGCCGGCGGGTTTCCGCGAGGGCGAACCGGTGAAGGTGACGCTCGGTGACGCGAGTCCGCACACGCTGATCGGCGGGCCGAGCGGATCGGGCAAGACGAACTTCCTGTACTCGATGCTCGGCGGCATGGCCGCGCGGTACTCGCCGGACGAGCTGGAGCTGTACCTCCTGGACTTCAAGGAGGGCGTGTCGTTCGCGCAGTTCACGCCGGGCAGGCGGGATCCGACGTGGCTGCCGCACGCGCAGCTGGTCGGGGTGAACGTGAACGAGGACCGCGAGTTCGGGCTGGCGCTGCTGCGCTTCCTGTCCACCGAGATGCGCACTCGCGCGGATGCCGCGAAGGCGCACGAGGTCACGAAGCTGGAGGAACTGCGCGCCGAGAACCCGGAGGGCCGCTGGCCGCGGATCGTGGCGGTGATCGACGAGTTCCAGTACCTGTTCTCCCAGCGCGACACCGTGTCCGCGCAGGCCACGTCGCTGCTGGAGGACGTGGCTCGGCGCGGCCGGTCGCAGGGCATCCACCTGGTGCTGGCGAGCCAGGACGTGTCGGGCATCGAGGCGTTCTGGGGCAAGCCGGCGATCTTCGAGCAGTTCATCCTGCGCATCGCGCTGCCGAAGGCACGCCGGGTGCTGGCCGAGCAGAACGATGCGGCGCTGGAGCTGCCACGCTGGCACGCGGTGCTCAACCACGAGTCCGGGGTGAAGCACGGCAACGAGGTCGCGCGGATCCCGGACTCGACGACGAAGGGCACTTTCGACGAGCTGCAGCGCCGGTTGTGGGAGATGCGGCCGGAGAGCTCGGTGCCGCCCCGGCTGTTCGACGGTTCGCTGCTGCCCGCGTTGGCCTCGCTGCCGGACTTCACCCGGTTGTCGCCGGATTCCACGCCTGCGAAGGCCCTGCTGGGTCAGGTGATCGACGTCAACGGCACGGCGGCGGTGATGCGGATGGACCGCTCTCCCGGCCGGAACATCGCGGTGATCGGCTCGGTGCGAGTGGACGCGGTGAGCGTGCTGGGTGCGGCGGCGTTGTCGCTGGCCCGCCAGCACCGGACGGGCCAGGTGCGGTTCACGCTGCTGAGCCTGGTCGAGGAAGTCGCGTCGGACGCCGCGGAACTGGCCGAGGCGCTGGAGGGAATGGGCCACGAGGTGCTGATCCAGCATGGGGTGGACCAGGCCGTGAAGATCGTCCCCGAGCTCGCCGCGAAGGTGGACGACCGCGCCACCAGCGAGGGCGCGGACACCGTTCCGGAGTACGTGCTGTGCTACGGGGTCGACGCGGCGCACTCGGCGATGGAGAAGAAGGACCCGAGCACCTTCACCAGCGGCCTCGACCAGCTGCGGAAACTGCTCAAGCAGGGGCCGGAGCAGCGGGTGCACGTGCTGGGCTGGTGGCGCAGCGCGCAGCGGTTGAAGACGACGCTGATGGGACCGGTGGACGAGATCGGCGCGTGGGTGGCGTTCGACGTGCACGGCCAGGAGCTGTCCAGTTTCGCCGCGGGCCAGCTGGTGCACTGGTCGCCGCGGGCTCGGCGCGGGCTGTTCTTCGACCGTTCCGTGCACGCGCAGCCGGAGGTGGTGCTGCCGTTCGACTTGACCGACGCGTCGGCGGCACCGACGGGCGATCGGGAGGACGCGGAATGAGCGAGGTTCCGGCGGCGGCGCGGTACAAGGAGATCATCGCGACGGCGACCAGCGCGGCGGAGCGGATGCGCGAGCACGAGCGGGAGAAGTCGGCTCGGCTGGCGCAGGAGGTCGCGGCGGCCGGGGAGCGGATCACGGAGGCCGCGGAGGTCCGCGACGAGGTCATCGAGGACGTGGAGCGGCGCTGGAAGCACGCCATGCAGGCGTTGTGGGACGAGCGCTGGATGCGGGTGACGCCGATGCCCGCGCCGGAACGCCGGGTGGCTCCGGGCCGCGCGGAGGACCTGATCGCCTCGGTGCAGTCGGCGTACATGACGTTGCGCAGGTCCTTGGAGAAGTCCCGCTGGTCGCCGTCGTTGCGCCGGGGCAAGAACCCGGAGTGATCTTGCCTCTTCGGGCGGACCTGGTTCGATTTCGTTAGCGATACCACCGCGCCGCCGGGAATGATCCGCCCCACCGCGAGGTTTCTCCATCGGGGCGCCATCGCGCACGGGTCACCGGGCGCGGCCATCATGTGGACGGCGACCCTTGCTGCACACTATTTCCGACACGAATCAGTTTCGTATATGGAGGCCAGCGTGACGACCCAGGGACTTCCGGACACCGGCATCGAGATCCGGCTCGCGAGCCGCCCGAACGGCTTCCCGACGCAGGACAACTTCGACATCACCGAAGCCCCGGTGACCGCGCCCGGCGAAGGCCAGATCCTCGTCCGCAACAAGGTCATGAGCGTCGACCCGGCGATGCGCGGCCGGATGAACGACGTCAAGTCGTACGTGCCTCCGTTCCAGCTCGGCAAGCCCCTCGACGGCGGCGCGGTCGGCGAAGTCATCGCCTCGAACTCGCCGGATTACGAGGTCGGCCAGCACGTGCTGCACTACCTCGGGTGGCGCGAGTACGCGACGGTGGACGCCAAGCGGGCAGTGCCCGTCGACGCGGACGCCGCGCCGCTCAACGCCTACCTCGGCGTGCTGGGCATGCCGGGCATGACGGCCTACGTGGGCCTGTTCGAGATCGCCCGGTTCAAGGAGGGCGACACCGTCTTCGTCTCCGGCGCCGCAGGCGCGGTGGGCTCGCTCGTCGGCCAGCTCGCGAAGCAAGCGGGCGCGGCGAAGGTCATCGGCAGCGCGGGTTCGGCGGAGAAGGTCCGGCACATCACCGAGGACCTCGGTTTCGACGCGGCCTTCAACTACAAGGACGGCCCGGTCCGCGAGCAGCTCGCGCAGGCCGCACCCGACGGCATCGACGTGTACTTCGACAACGTCGGCGGGGATCACCTGGAGGCGGCCCTCGACGAGATCAACGACTTCGGCCGCATCGCCGCCTGCGGAGCGATCTCGGTCTACAACGACACCGACCCCTCCCCCGGTCCGCGCAACATGTTCAAGATCGTGAAGAAGCGGCTGAACATCCGCGGCTTCATCGTGATCGACCACGCCGACCTGCGGGAGAAGTTCCAGACCGACGTGGCACCGCTGGTGCGCGACGGCAAGATCCACTACACCGAGACGGTCACCGAGGGCCTGCGCAACGCCCCCGACGCCTTCTTCGGCCTCCTGCAGGGCAAGAACACCGGCAAGATGCTCGTTACCGTCTGATCGCTGCTCGGTTGGCTTTGGTGGTCGGGTAGCGGAACCTCAGTGAGCCTCTCGCTGCGGGATCTTTTTCCCAAGTGGCTCCGCCACGAGGGAAAAAGCTGTCCTCGCGAGAGGCTCACTGAGAACCCGCCGGTGGTCGTTTTCTTGACGTGGGCTATGTGCTTCGCACATACAGGCACGGCCTTCGGCCGCAAGGCAGGCGGGGCTTCGCCCGCCCTTCGCGGACTTCGCCGCCAAAAGCACGGCTACGCCGCAAGGCACGGCCTTCGGCCGCAAGGCAGGCGGGGCTTCGCCCGCCCTTCGCGGACTCCGCCGCCACAAGCACGGCTACGCCGCAAAGCACGGCATTGTTGTCGGCGAGGCGACGATCAAGCCGGTCTGCTCAGGTCAAGGGATCAGCTTGCCCGGGTTGAGGATTCCGGTCGGGTCCACTTCGCGCTTGACCGCGGCGAGGAGCCCCGTGCCGATCGAACCGATCTCCGATTCGAGCCACGGCAGGTGCTCCGTGCCCACCGCGTGGTGATGGGTGAGGGTGCCCCGGCCCGAGTCGTGGCCGGGGACGCGGTGGGTGATGGCGTCCGTGGCCGCGGTCTTCGCCCGCTGCCACTGGCCGATCGGATCGTCCGCGCTGCGGGCCGCCAGCACCGTGAAGTACAGCGAGGCGCCCGTCTCGTAAGCGTGCGAAATGTGGCACATGACGATCGGCGCGCGCCCGTCGCGCTCCAGCTCGCGCACCAGCGCGGCGCGCACCGCCGAGCGCAGCTCGGTGAGCCGGGACCAGCACGTCGCGGTCTCCAGCGTCTCCACGCACACGCCGACGTCGAGCAGCGCGTCTCGCTGCCGCGGACCGGCGAACCTGTTGGCGTGCCAGGCTTCCCCGCCGCGCGGACCGAGTCGCATCGAGCGGAAACCGCTCAGCGCCCGCAACGTCGCCGCACGACGCTGCTTGAGCTCCACACCGCTGGTGGACTCCCAGCCGAGGACCAGCAGGCACGGCTCACTGATCCGCCTGCCCAGCAACAACGTGCGCAGTGCACGTGACTTCACACCGCCGGAGAGCTCCAGCTGCACCGCGGTTTCGTCCACATCGGACATTCGGGTGACGTCGGCGAGCACCCGCTGCTGAGCCAGCGTGCGCACCGCCTCCTGGGCGGACTGCCAGCCGTCCAGCACCAGCGCCTCGTACCGCATCTCGGTGGGCTTGGGCCGCACCCGCAGCGCCACCTCGGTGATGACGCCCAGCGCGCCCTCCCCGCCGACGGCGAGCTGGCGCAGGTCGGGACCTGCGGCCGAAGCGGGCGCGGAGCCGAGCCGCCACTCCCCCGCCGGGGTCGCCACCCGCACGCCCTCGACCATGTCCGCGAACCGCCCGTAGCCCGCCGAGGCCTGACCGGCCGAGCGGGTCGCGGCGAACCCGCCGATGGTGGCGCGCTCGAACGACTGCGGGAAGTGCCCCAGCGTGAAGCCGTGCGCCGCCAGCAACGACTCCGCCTCCGGTGCCCGGACGCCCGCCTGCAGCACCGCGATCCGCGACACCGGATCCACCGAGATCAGCCGATCCAGCCGAGCAAGATCCAGCGCCACGACCGCCGCTTTTCCGCCGCGCAGCGCGGCGACCCCGCCGACGACGGAGGTACCGCCACCGAACGGCACCACGGCCACGTCGTGACGCACGCACACTTCGAGGACCTGCTGGACCTGCGCCGGATCCGCGGGCAGCAACACCGCGTCCGGAATCGCCAGATCCGTGCCGTCGCGGCGACGCACCAGATCGCTGTAGGACAGGCCACCGGCACGCCCCAGGCGAGCGGTCGCCCCGGTCTGCACCTGGTGCTCCCCGAGCAGTTCCGCGAGCTCCGCGCGGGCCTTGTCCGGCAATGCGCCGTCCGGCACGTCCAGCAGCGACGCGGGCGCGGCCGGCGTGGTGACCCCGCCGAGCCCGATGCGCGCGGACAACCAGCGCAAGGCGTGCGCGGGCAATGGGGCCGCACCGGCCCCGGAGGGCGTCCAGCCACCTCGCAGGGTGTGGTCGATCAACTCGCTCACCAGTACAGTGTTACATATGACGTCGCAACGTCACAGCGCTGCAGGCTGGCCGGGACTGCCCGCCCGGACCGCGACGAACCGCGTCGAGGACACCGAGATCCTGCGTGCCACCCGGGACAGCGTGCTCGAACACGGCGTGCGGCGCACCACCCTCACCGAGATCGCCCGCCGCGCCCGGATCAGCCGGATGACGCTGTACCGGCGCTTCCCCGACGTCACCAGCCTCGTCGGAACCTTGATGACCAGGGACTTCTGCACGATCCTGCGGAACTCCCGGGAGCACGAGGGCACCGGCACCGCCCGCGAACGGCTGGTCGTCGCCGCCCTCGAAACCGTCCGGCAACTCCAGGACTCGGCCCTGCTGCGGCAGGTCCTCGACACCGATCCCGAGCTGCTGCTGCCGTACCTCGTCGAACGCCTCGGCAGCACCCAGCTCGCCGCGGAACGCTTCCTGCTGGATTACCTCACCGAAGGACACCTCGACGGTTCGGTGCGCCGCTCCGATCCCGCCGCGCAGGCCAGAGCACTGCTCCTGCTCGTCCAGTCCTTCGTGGTCTCCGCCCGTCTCGCCGCCGAAACGGAACCCGCCGCGATGAGCCGCGAACTCGCCGCACTGCTCGACGCGGCGCTGCGCCCGGCCCCCGCCCGACCAGCCTTCCCGGAGGCCCCATGAGCACCACGCCGCTGCCCGCAGGCTCCCTGCGCGCCACCTCGCTCAACACCGCCCGCCGCGAAACCGAACTGTCCGCGGTGGCCGACGAGACGCTGGACCTGCTGGTGATCGGCGGCGGCGTCACCGGCACCGGAGTGGCCCTCGACGCCGCCTCCCGCGGCCTGCGAGTAGCGCTGGTGGAAGCCGACGACCTCGCCTGGGGAACGTCGCGCTGGTCCAGCAAGCTCGTCCACGGTGGACTGCGCTACCTCGCGCACGGCGACCTGGCGACGGCCCGGGAGAGCGCCGTCGAACGCGACGTGCTGATGACCCGCACCGCCCCGCACCTGGTGCGCACCCTGCCGCAGCTGATCCCGTTGCACGACACCGTTTCCCGCAAGTCCGAGGCGGTGCTCACCGCCGGACTGCACGCGGGCGACGCGCTGCGCCGCACCGCTCGGACACCGATGGCCGTGCTGCCCGCACCGCGCCGGGTCCCCGCCGTCGAAGCGGGCGCGCTCGTGCCGGGCCTGCGCACCGAGGGACTTCGCGGCGGTCTGCTCAGCTACGACGGTCAGCTCATCGACGACGCGCGGCTCGTGGTCGCACTCGCCCGCACCGCCGCCGGATTCGGCGCACGCGTCCTCACCCGCGTGCGCGCGACCGCGCTGGACCGGCACGGCGCCGACACCGTCGATCAGCGCACCGGGCAGCGGCTGCGGTTGTCGGCCCGGGCCGTGGTGAACGCGACCGGCGTGTGGGCCGGGGAACTCGACCCGGACATCAAGCTGCGCCCGTCCCGCGGTTCGCACCTGGTCATCAACGCCGATGCCGCCGGGATCACCGCAACCGCGCTGACCTTGCCCGCCGAGTCCGGACGGTTCCTGTTGCTGCTGCCGCAAACCGACGGCACCGCTTACCTGGGACTCACCGACGAACCCGTGCACGGCCCCATTCCCGCCGTACCGGAAGTCCCGGAGTCCGATGTGGACTACCTGCTCAACGCGGTGCGCGGTGTGCTCGGTGCACCGCTGGGCCGGGAGCACGTGCTCGGATCGTTCGCCGGACTGCGGCCGCTGCTGGACGAACCAGCGGGCAAGCGCAAAGCCGCCTCCGCCGACCTGTCCCGCAGGCACGCGGTGCGCACCTCGCCGGACGGCGTGGTCACCGTCGTCGGCGGCAAGCTCACCACCTACCGGCGGATGGCCGCCGAAGCCGTGGACACCGCGGTCCGCGCCGCCGGGCTTCCCGCAGGCCCCTCCCGCACCACCGCGGTGCCGCTGGTCGGGGCCGCGGACCGGGCGCAGCTGCACCGGACCGAGGCGGCGCCCGGACTCGTGGCGCGCTACGGCACGGAAGCCGGCCGGGTCGCCGCGCTCGCCGAACTGGACCCGGACCTCGCCGAGCCGGTCGCGCCCGGAACCGAGCTCACCGCCGCCGAAGTGCTGTGGGCGGTGCGGCACGAAGGCGCGCTCGACACCGACGACGTCCTCGACCGGCGCACCCGTCTCGGGCTGCGCCCGGAGCTACGGGCGACGGCGCTGCCCGTGGTCACCGCCCTCGTCGACAAGGCCCTGCACGGCCTGCTCGACTGAGGCGCCCGCGCCGCACGATCCGGTCGGCGGCCTGCGTGATCGAATGGGCGTGCCCCGACCTTGAGAAGTACCCCGAACCGGACCGACCCTCGACCTCGTCAGGCACGATGATTCGCAAGCGGTACCGGACCGGAGGAGGCGTTGCACGTGGCGGACAGCGGCCTGGAGATCGACCACATCTCCAAGCGCTACGGCGAGACCATCGCCTTGCGGGACATGGCGTTCACCGTCGGCGCGGGCGAACTGTTCGGCTTCGTCGGCAGCAACGGCGCGGGTAAGACCACCACCATGCGCATCGCGCTCGGCGTGCTCGCGGCGGACTCCGGTGAGGTCCGCTTCCGCGGCGCACCGCTCGACCTCGACACCCGCAGGCGCTTCGGCTACATGCCGGAAGAACGCGGCCTCTACCCGAAGATGAAGGTCGCCGAACAACTCGCCTACCTCGGCGAGCTGCACGGCATGAGCCGCGACGACGCGCAATCCGCCGCCGTGCACTGGGCCGACCGCCTCGGTCTGCGCGACCGCCGCGACGAGCAGGTGCAGCGGCTCAGCCTCGGCAACCAGCAGCGGGTGCAACTCGCCGCGGCCCTCGTCCACGAACCGGACGTGCTGGTACTCGACGAACCGTTCTCCGGCCTCGACCCGGTCGCCGTCGAAGTGATGAGCGACGTGCTGCGCGAAACCCGCGACCGGGGCATCCCGGTGCTGTTCTCCAGCCACCAGCTCGACCTGGTGCAACGGCTCTGCGACCGGGTCGGCATCGTCGCCGCCGGACGCATGGTCGCGAGCGGCACGGTCGCCGGCCTGCGCGAACAGGGGCCGGCGAAGCTGGTCGTGCACGCGCCGCTGGCCACCGCCGGGTGGTCCGACGGCCTCACCGGGACGCGCGTGGTCGACGTCCGGGACGGGCGCACCACCCTCGAACTCGACGAGGGAACCGACGACCAGGCCGTGCTGCGCGCCGCGCTCGCCACCGGACCGGTGCACGAGTTCCGCCGCGACCGGCCCGACCTCACCGACCTGTTCCGCACCGTCGTCACCGAGGAGCGTGCCGCGTGAGCCCGCTGCGCATCGTGTGGACCGTCGCGCGCCGCGAGGTCAACGCGCGGATCCGCACCCGATCCTTCCTGATCAGCACCGTGGCCATCCTCGCCATCCTGGTCGGCTACGCGGCGCTGATGTTCTTCATCGGGCAGCAGGGTGCCACCTCCAAGATCGGGTTCACCGGCCAGGCGACCGCCGTCGCCGCTCCGTTCAAGAGCACCGCAGACCGGCTCGGCACCACCATCCAGGCCACCCAGATCCCGGACCAGGCCGCCGGGGAGAAGCTCGTCTCCGACGGCGAACTGGACGGCCTCGTCGCCGGAGCACCGGACGCGCTGAGCCTCATCGTGCGCACCGCACCCGACTCCGCGGTCCGCACCGCGCTCGACGAGGTCGTGCGGCAGCAGGCGCTCGACGCCGAACTCGCGATGGCCGGGATCGAACCCGCCGACGTGCACTCCGTGCTGGCAGGGGCGCACGTGGACGTGCGGACGCTGGAACCCGCCGACCCGCAGCGCGCCGAACGACTCGGCATGGCCGTCGGAGCCGGGGCGCTGCTGTACTTCTTCCTGATCATGTTCGGCCAGGCCGTCGCGCAAGGCGTCGTGGAGGAGAAGACCAGCCGCGTCGTGGAAATCCTGCTGTCCACCATCCGCCCCACCCAGCTGCTGGCGGGCAAGGTCCTCGGCATCGGGCTCGCCGGACTGGTGCAGTTCGTGCTGATCGGCGGGCTCGGCCTCGCCGCGGGCGTCGGCTCCGGCGCGCTGGCGCTGCCGTCGACGGCGCTGATCGGAACCATGCTGTGGACGCTGCTGTGGTTCCTGCTGGGCTTCTACCTGTACGCCACGGTGCTGGCCGCCGCGGCCTCCCTGGTGTCCAGGCAGGAGGATCTGCAGAGCGTCGTCAGCCCGGTGATCATGGTGCTGGTGGTGCCGTTCGTCGTCGGCGTGAGCGTGCTGCCGACCGACCCGGAAAGCTCCATCGGAGCCGTGCTGTCGCTGATCCCCGGATTCGCACCGGTGCTGATGCCGATGCGCACCGCGCTCGGCGTCGCCGCCCCATGGGAATGCGTGGTGTCGGTGCTGCTCAGCATCGCCGCCATCGCCGCAACGTTGCGCCTCGGCGGACGCATCTACGCCAACGCCATCCTCCACACCGGCGCCAGAGTCAAGCTCCTTGACGCTGTTCGGTGGGGGTGAAGGGGTCTTTTTGCTTTGGTGGTCGGGTGGCGGAACCTCAGTTGGTCTCTCGCTGCGGGATCTTTTTCCCTAGTGGCTCCGCCACGAGGGAAAAAGCTGTCCTCGCGAGAGACCAACTGAGAACCCGCGGGTGGTCGGCTTTATGACGTGGGCTATGCGCTCCGCGCATACAAGCACGGCTTCGCCGCAGGGCAGGCTTGCTTCGCAGCCCAACTGCACGGCTTTGCCGCGAGGCAGGCTTGTTTCGCAGCGCTTTGTCGGCTTTGCCGCTGGCAGGGCAGGCTGAAGCGAAGGACCTTTCCCACCAGGGGTGATCACCTGGTGGGCGGGGTCAGCTCAGGGAACGGAGGGCTCGGGTGCGTTCCGCTCGGGCGGCGAGTTCGGCGCTGTCCGGGTAGTCGACGCCTACCAGGGTGAGGCCGTGGGCGGGTGCTACCGCGCTCGTGCGTTCGGCGGAGCCCGCCAGCTCCGCGGGCCAGGCTCGGCCCCGGCGGCCGTCCCCGACCAGCAGCAGCACGCCCACCAGGCTTCGCACCATCGAGTGGCAGAACGCGTCCGCGCTCACCCGGGCCACGATCAGATGCTCCGCGACGCGCTCCCACTCGAAGCGCTGCAACTCGCGCACCGTCGTCGCACCCTCGCGCAGCTTGCAGAACGCGGCGAAATCCCGCAGCCCCAACAACTCCTGCGAAGCCGCGTTCAACACGTCCACGTCCACCGCGCGGTTCCACGCCAAGGTGTCCCGCCGCCGCAACGGATCCACGCCCCACGGCGCGTCCGAAACCTGGTAGCGGTAGTGCCGCCGCAGCGCCGAGAACCGGGCGTTGAACCCCTCCGGTGCCACCTCGGCAGACCGCACCCGCACGTCGCCCGGCAAGATGCGGTTCCACCGGTGCACGATCCGGTTGAGAACCGGAATCCCTTGCGCGTCAACGGGAAACCGCGCCTCGGCCGCGGAGCGGAACGGGACCGCGTCCACGTGCACCACCTGGCCGTCGGCGTGCACGCCCGCGTCCGTGCGGCCCGCCACCACGACCGACCGCGCTACCTCCCGGCCGGGCGGTTGCTTCGCCAGCGCGTCCTCCAGGAGACCCTGAACCGTGCGCTGTCCTGGCTGCTTCGCCCAACCGGCGAAATCCGTGCCCTCGTAGGACACGTCCAAGCGAAGACGAACGAACCCGCCCTCCCCGGAAGGAGCGACGGGCTCGTTCGATGCGTCAGAAACCGGAATCAGGACTCGTCCTTCTTCTCGGCCTCCTCGGCCTTTGCCTCGGCGGCGTCGTCGGCCTTGGCCTCGACGGCCTCGGTCTCGACCGCGGCGGACTCCTCCGCAGCCGGGGTCGCCTCGGCGGCCGGCTCGGCGTCCTTCGCGAACTTGGTGCCGCGAGCGGCCTCCGCCTCAGAGGTGACGGTCTTCTCCGTCACCAGGGCGATCACGGCCATCTTGGCGCTGTCACCGCGACGCGGCATCGCCTTGATGATCCTGGTGTAGCCGCCCGGCCGCTCCGCGAAGTGCGGACCGATCTCGGCGAACAGCTTGTGCACAACGTCCTTGTCGCGGATGGTCTTCATGACCTCGCGACGGTTGTGCAGGTCGCCCTTTTTCGCTTTGGTGATCAGGCGCTCGGCGAGCGGCCGCAGCCGCTTCGCCTTCGCCTCGGTTGTCGTGATCTTGCCGTGCTCGAACAGCGACGTGGCCAGGTTGGCCAGCATCAGCCGCTCGTGCGCCGGCGACCCGCCGAGACGCGCTCCCTTGGTGGGGATGGGCATCGCTTGCTCCTCTCAAGGCGCGGATCGGGTGGCCCTCCCGCGCATCACAGCTACAGCTGCTCTGTCTCCGCGTAGTCCTGACCGTCGTCGTAGCCGCTGTCCTCGGCCACCGACAAGGAGCCCAGCGGGGTGTCGTCGTCCGCCGACCAGCCTTCCGAGGCGTACTCGGCGGCCGCGGCCGACGGGTCGAATCCGGGCGGGCTGTCCTTCAGAGCCAGACCCAGACCCACCAGCTTCAGCTTGACCTCGTCGATGGACTTCGCACCGAAGTTGCGAATGTCCAGCAGGTCGGCCTCGCTGCGCGACACCAGCTCGCCGACGGTGTGAATGCCCTCCCGCTTGAGGCAGTTGTAGGAGCGCACCGTCAGGTCCAGGTCCTCGATCGGCATCGCGTAGGCCGCGATGGTGTCGGCCTCCGCAGGCGACGGCCCGATCTCGATGCCCTCGGCGTCCACGTTGAGCTCACGCGCCAACCCGAACAGCTCGACCAGAGTCCGACCGGCCGACGCGACCGCATCGCGCGGCGTGATCGACGGCTTGGTCTCGACGTCCAGGATCAGCTTGTCGAAGTCGGTGCGCTGCTCAACACGGGTGGCCTCGACCTTGTAGGTCACCTTCAGCACCGGCGAGTAGATCGAGTCCACCGGGATGCGGCCGATCTCGGCACCGGTCTGCTTGTTCTGCACCGCCGGGACGTAGCCGCGACCGCGCTCGACGACGAGCTCGATCTCCAGCTTGCCCTTGCCGTTGAGCGTGGCGATGTGCAGATCCGGGTTGTGCACCGTGACCCCGGCCGGCGGCACGATGTCGGCCGCGGTGACCTCACCGGGACCCTGCTTGCGCAGGTACATCGTGACCGGCTCGTCCTCCTCGGAGCTCGTGACGAGCTCCTTGAGGTTCAGGATGACGTCGGTGACGTCCTCCTTCACGCCCGGAATGGTGGTGAACTCGTGCAGCACACCGTCAATGCGCAGGCTGGTGACGGCCGCACCGGGGATGGAGGACAGCAAGGTCCGGCGCAGCGAGTTGCCGAGGGTGTAGCCGAAACCGGGCTCCAACGGTTCGATGACGAACCGGGAGCGGGTCTCGGTCACGGCCTCTTCGGCCAGTGAGGGTCGCTGGGAGATGAGCATGTTGAATTTCCTTTACCTCACGACGCCCGCTATTTGACGTCGATGGATGGCAAGCCCGCGGCGAACCGCGGGCGGACGACGGAATCCGGCTCCGCCGCCCGGACGGCCACCGCCGGCGACCGGTACGGGCCGCCGGCGGGAAGCATCACTTCGAGTAGTACTCGACGATGAGCTGCTCGGTGACCGGGGTGTCGATCTGCGCGCGCTCCGGGAGCTGGTGCACCAGGACGCGGAGGTTCGACGGCACGACCTGCAGCCATGCCGGCACCGGCCGCTCGCCCAAGGTCTCCTTGGCGATGATGAACGGCGTGGTGTTCACCGACTTCGGCTTGACGTCGATGATGTCGAACTTCGAGACCTGGAAGCTCGGAACGTTCACCTTGGTGCCGTTGACCACGAAGTGGCCGTGGCTGACCAGCTGCCGCGCCATCCGGCGGGTGCGGGCCAGGCCGGACCGGTAGATCACGTTGTCCAGGCGGGACTCCAGCAGCTGCAGGAGGTTCTCGCCGGTACGTCCGGTACGACGGTTGGCTTCCTCGTAGTAGGAGCGGAACTGCCGCTCGAGGATGCCGTAGGTGAAACGCGCCTTCTGCTTCTCCTGGAGCTGCAGCAGGTACTCGGTTTCCTTGATGCGCGCGCGCCCGTGCTGCCCCGGCGGGTACGGACGACGCTCGAACGCCTGGTCCCCACCGATGAGGTCAACCTTGAGACGGCGGGACTTGCGGGTCGCGGGACCGGTGTAACGTGCCATCTTCTTCTACTCCTTTCCCGCGATCAGACCCGGCGCCGCTTGGGCGGCCGGCAACCGTTGTGCGGCTGCGGGGTCACGTCCTGGATCGTGCCGACCTCGAGGCCGGCGGCCTGCAGCGAGCGGATCGCCGTCTCGCGGCCCGAGCCCGGGCCCTTCACGAAGACGTCGACCTTCTTCATGCCGTGCTCGGCGGCCTTGCGGGCGGCGTTCTCAGCGGCCATCTGCGCGGCGTACGGGGTGGACTTACGGGAGCCCTTGAACCCGACGTGGCCCGCGGAGGCCCAGCTGATCACCGCACCGGTCGGGTCCGTGATCGAGACGATGGTGTTGTTGAAGGTGCTCTTGATGTGCGCTTGTCCGTGCGCAACATTCTTCTTTTCCTTGCGCCGCACCTTCTTGACGGCGCCAGCGCGAGACTTGGGTGGCATAGCGGTTGTGGTCTCCTAGCGACGCTTACTTCTTCCCGGCCTTCTTCTTGCCGGCGACCGTCTTCTTCGGCCCCTTGCGGGTACGGGCGTTGGTCTTCGTCCGCTGCCCGTTCAACGGGAGGTGGCGGCGGTGCCGCGTCCCCTCGTAGCAACCGATCTCGATCTTCCGGCGGATGTCGGCCGCGACCTCGCGGCGCAGGTCACCCTCGACCCGAAAATTGTTCTCGATGTAGTCGCGAAGCTTCGCGAGCTGCTCATCGTCGAGATCCTTCGCGCGCGCGTCGAACGAAATGTCCGTCGCCGCCAGGATCTCCTGGGAACGGCTGCGGCCGATCCCGAAGATGTAAGTCAGCGCGACCTCCATGCGCTTGTCACGCGGGAGGTCGACACCGGTGATCCTTGCCATTTAGGCAGGTCTCCTTCGTGTCGTTCCAGGTCTGCAACCCCTGCCGCCTCCACACCGCATCCGGCGTGAAGCCCCGGCCTGGAACCGGAGGTGGACCGGCTCACTCACGAGCCGGCAGGCGAGGGGAGTTCCCTTGGATTGTCAGTACGGCTACATGTCCGCGACGGACGCGATCAGCCCTGGCGCTGCTTGTGGCGCTGGTTGTCGCAAATGACCAGGACCCGCCCATGACGACGGATGATCTGGCACTTGTCACAGATCTTCTTCACACTAGGTTGGACCTTCACGGTCGTGCTCTCCTGCTCGGACGCGTGCCCGGTCTCCCGGACACCGTGGAGGTCACTTGTAGCGGTAGACGATGCGCCCACGGGAAAGGTCGTAGGGCGAGAGCTCCACGACGACCCGGTCCTCGGGCAGGATGCGGATGTAGTGCTGACGCATCTTGCCACTGATGTGCGCGAGGACCTTGTGCCCGTTCTCCAACTCGACGCGGAACATCGCGTTGGGGAGCGGCTCGATCACGCGACCCTCGACCTCAATGGCCCCGTCTTTTTTGCCCATGTCCTCCGCGTTTCGTGACGGTGACGGTTAGTAAGGCTTGCGCCTCTGGCCACCCGACCCGGAGACTTTCCTCCAGGACCGGCGACGGACGCCCTCCGGTCGGCCCGAACTGCCCTGAGTTTGCGGTGACCCGCGAGGCGCCCGTGGGACGACCCGATGAGTCCGATGAAGAACTCCTCGGAATGCCCCCTGCGAGCACAAGGCACGACGAACCGGCGCGATGAGTGCGCCGTTGCTCCACTGTACGCGCAGGCCGTTTCGACCCTCATCCGGGGGCTGAACAACGTCCCTGGTCGGCGGCCCGGTCCGGAATCGCCCCGCACCCCTGCTCGGCTTCGGCATCCGAGGCCGACGGCCCGCCGGACGCGCGCGGACCGGCCGGTGGCGCCGACACCAAGCCCTGGGTACCCGTTCACCAACGTTCGGTGAACGGGCCGGGACGGCAGGCGAGCAAGCCCCGCCGGACCCCCCACTCGGGTGGTTGCGGCACTGGTCGTGGGCTGTCTACGTTCGATCTCACCCGTCGGCGCGACGATGATGTCGACCGGCGTGGTTGCGGACTGCTTCGGCGACCAAGGCTTCCGCTCCGTCCAGGACCCCGCGAGCAGTACCGGTTCCGGCACCGCAGCCACCGTTCCCGACCGCTGAACCGCGCTTCGAGGAGAGCAGTGACCGCCCAACAGGACCACACATCCGCCGCCCAGAACCCTCCATCTGGTCCGGCGGGCCGGCTCGGCGAATACCGCACATTCCTCACCAGCGCCGTGCGCAACCCCCGGGAGGTCGGCGCGGCCACTCCCACTTCGGCCGCGGTAGCGGCGACCGTCGGGCAGGTGGTGCCCACCACCGGGGCGCCCGTCGTGCTGGAACTCGGCCCCGGCACCGGCTCACTCAGCGGCGGGATCCACGAGCGGCTGCCCACCGGCTCCCGGCACATCGGCATCGAGCTCGTCGAGGAGATGGTGGAGCACCTGCGAACGCACGCGCCGTGGATGGAACTGATCCACGGCGACGCCGGTGACCTGGTTCCGCTGCTGGCGGAGCGAGGCGTCGACCAGGTCGATGCGGTGATCAGCAGCATCCCGTGGTCGCTGCTCGACGACGACGTCCAGGACCGGATCCTCGGCGAGGTCACCAAGGTGCTCGCCCCGCACGGCGCGTTCACCGCGCTGACCTACCTTCCCGCGGAGCACAACGCAGGCGGCAAGCGGTTCCGCACCCGCCTGGCGACCACCTTCGACGAAGTGCTCACGCACACCACGTGGCGCAATTTCCCGCCGATCCTGCACTACATCTGCCGCCGTCCGTTGCACTGAATTCCTCCGGGTGGCCGTTCCGGACATTTCCCGCATGCGGTATCGGGGTAGTCCGGATACCGCATGCGGGCCGTTACCGTTTCGGCTGACCGCCCGTACCGATCCTGGAGCGCCGAGTGAGCAAGCAAGCCAAGCTGCGCGAGTACCGGACCTTCGTCACGCGCGCCGTCCGGCAGCCCGGCACCGTCGGTGCCGTGCTCCCCACCTCCGAACACGTCGCGAGAGCGGTCGCGGAGGTCGTACCGGCCAGCGGGACGCCGACGGTCCTCGAACTCGGCCCCGGCACCGGAGCGTTGAGCGGGGCGTTGCGCGAACGGCTGCCCGTCGGGGGCGATCACCTGGCCGTGGAGATCGATCCGGAGCTGGTGCGGTACCTGAACTCCACGAAGCCGTGGCTGGAGGTCATCGAAGGCGACGCTCGAGACCTCGTCGAGCTGCTCAACACGGCGAACCGCACCCAGGTGGACGTGGTGATCAGCAGTATCCCGTGGACGCTGCTGTCCGCCGATCAGCAACGGGCCTTGCTCGGCGAGGTCGCGAAAGTGCTGACGGACGAAGGCGTGTTCACCACCGTCACCTACGTGACCACGTTGTGGCGGGCGAACACGATCGCCTTCACCGAGATCCTGCGGGAGACCTTCGAGGAAGTGCTGCCGCGCAGCACGGTCTGGCGCAACTTCCCCCCGGCCCGCGTCTACGTCTGCCGCCGACCGCGGCACTGACCACCCAAAGCGAACGCCTCATCCGGCGGCGTCCACAGCCGGATGAGGCGTTCGCGTCGAGGGCGTTCCGAAGACCTATGACCGGCCTTCATCGGTGTTCTGTCAGCGGCGGAGCCGATGAGCAGCGGCCCGCCGAGCAGGCCGCTCTGAGGAACGCATCAGGCCCAGCTCACTGTTCCGGGGCGGTGAGGACCCAGGGGCCGTCTTCGGTGATGGCGACGGTGTGCTCCCAGTGGGCGGCACGGGAACCGTCGAAGGTGACCACGGTCCACTCGTCGTCCAGTTCCCTGGTCACCACCGAGCCCAGCGTCAGCATCGGCTCCACCGCCAACGCCATGCCGACACGCAGCTTCGGCCCGCGGCCGGGCTTGCCGAGGTTCGGCAGGAACGGCTCCATGTGCATCTCGGTGCCGATGCCGTGCCCGCCGTACTCGGCGATGATCCCGTACTCGATGCCGTCGGCCTTGCCCGCCGCCTGCGCCGCGGTCTGCACCGCGTGCGAGATGTCGGTCAGGTGAGCACCCGCCTGCGCCCGCTGCAGCCCGGCCCACATGGCCTTGCGCGTCGCGTCGGACAGCGCCTGGTCGCGTTCGCCGACCGTGCCGATGGACAGGGTCACCGCGGAGTCTCCGTGCCAGCCTTCGAGGATCGCCCCGCAGTCCACCGACAGCAGGTCGCCCTCGGCGAGCACCTCGGACTTCGACGGGATGCCGTGCACGACCTTCTCGTTCACCGACGCGCAGATCGACGCCGGGAAACCGTGGTAGCCCTGGAAGGACGGGACCGCACCCGCGTCCCGGATCGCCTGCTCGGCGATTTCGTCGAGCTCCCCGGTGCTGACACCGGGTTCGGCCTTCGCGGCGACCGCCGCGAGCGCGTCGGCGACGACCAGTCCCGCCGCCCGCATCGCCTCGATCTCGCCGACCGATTTGAGCTCGATGCTTTTGCCTCGCCGAAACACCCTGTTCCCGTCCGTTCCTCAGGTTCGTGCGCGCCCGTCAGGCCTTCTTCTGGCCCAACGCGTCCAGCGCGCGGTCGGTGATGTCCTCGACCGAGCCGAGTGCGTCGATCTTGAGGACCTTGGCCTGGTAGTAGTCCAGCAGCGGCGCCGTTTCCGAGTGGTACACGGCGAGCCTGCGCCGGATCACATCCTCGGTATCGTCCGAGCGGCCGCGGTCGAGCATGCGGCGCACCAGCTCTTCCTCCGGCACGTCGAACTGGAGGACCGCGGTGAGTTCCATGCCGTTGTCGGCGAGGATGTCGCCGAGCACATCGGCCTGCGGCGTAGTGCGCGGGAATCCGTCGAGCAGGAACCCGTCCTGCGCGTCCGGCTCCGCCAGCCGCTCGCGGACCATCTCGTTGGTGACCTCGTCGGGAACCAGTTCGCCCGCATCCATGTAGGACTTGGCCTTCTGCCCGAGTGGCGTGGAGTTCCCGATGTTCGCGCGGAACAGGTCGCCGGTGGAGATGTGCGGAACGGCGAGCCGTTCGCCCAGCACGGCCGCTTGGGTGCCCTTGCCCGCACCTGGCGGGCCGACGAGAACCAATCGCACCAAGGGTCTGCCTCCGAATCATTGCGGTGGTCTGCCGCCACCTTCGTCGAGCGCTCCGCACTCACCCCGTGGAATGCGGATGCTGATCGCCGCGCGCGTTGCCCGGCAGGATCGACGCTCGGGCGGGCCGACCTGGTATCACCCCAGGCCAGGGCCACGCCGAGCGTCGCCACGGACGAACACCATAATGCACGCGCTATGCGGAATGCTCACAAGCTTCCGCGATGCGAAACAATGTGTCCGCCATCCGTATTCGGGGAGTTTACCGGAGGAAACCCTCGTAGTTCCGCTGCGTGAGTTGGCTCTCGATCTGCTTCACCGTGTCCAAGCCGACATTGACCATGATCAATACGGCCGTGCCGCCGAACGGGAAGTTCTGATTCCCGCCCTGACCCGTGAGGCCCAGGAAGAAGTTCGGCAGGATCGCGATGATGCCCAGGTACAACGAGCCGGGCAGCGTGATGCGCGAGAGCACGAAGCTCAGATACTCGGCAGTCGGCCGACCGGGCCGGATACCGGGGATGAAGCCGCCGAACTTCTTCATCTCGTCAGCCCGTTCCTCCGGGTTGAACGTGATCGAGACGTAGAAGTAGGCGAAGAAGATGATCATCGCCATGTACAGCAGGATGTGCACCCAGCTGGACGGGTCGACGATGTAGGTCTGGATGAACCGCGCCCACCAGGAGTCCTGGTTGCCCGCGAGCTGCCCGAGCAGCTGCGGCAGGTACAGCAGCGAGGAACCGAAGATCACCGGGATGACACCGGCCTGGTTCACCTTCAGCGGCAGGTAGGTCGAGGTCCCGCCGTACATCCGGCGACCGATCATGCGCTTCGCGTACTGCACCGGGATCCGGCGCTGCGCCTGCTCGATGAAGACCACCGTCGCGATGATCGCCACCGCGAACAGGCAGACCACCGAGAACACCAGGCCGCCGTGCGTCTGCAGGATCTTGCCGCCCTCGGCGGGGATCCGGGCCGCGATCGAGGTGAAGATGAGCAGCGACATGCCGTTGCCGATACCGCGCTCGGTGATCAGCTCGCCCATCCACATCAGCAGCGCGGCGCCCGCCGTCATCACGACCACGATGGTGATGAGGTTCAGCACCGAGCTGTCCGGGATGACGTCCGCGGAGCAGTCGGGGAAGAGCTGACCGCGCTCGGCGAGCGCGACGATGCCGGTGGCCTGCAGCACCGCGAGCGCGATGGCCAGGTACCGGGTGTACTGCGTCAGCTTCGCCTGGCCGGACTGGCCTTCCTTCTTCAACTGCTCGAAGCGGGGAATGACCACCTGGAGCAGCTGAATGATGATACTGGCGGTGATGTAGGGCATGATGCCCAGCGACAACACCGATAGCTGCAACAGCGCGCCACCGCTGAACAGGTTCAACAGCGAGAAGACACTCTGACTGCCCTGCAGTTCCTGATAGCACTGCTGGACGTTCGGGTACGAAACCCCCGGAGAGGGGACCGTGGCGCCGAGCCGATAAAGCACGACCATGCCCAGTGTGAACAGGATCTTGCGGCGCAGGTCCGGCGTCGCCAGAGCCGAGCGGAAGGCGCCGAGCACGCGAACCTCCTGTTGCGCAAGCCGGGGTTACCGGCCGAACGATGGCCGGCTTCCCAATTCCTCGTACACGGGGCCGGCACGGCTGGAAAATCCACAGCACCGTGCTCGGCACGGTGCTGCCTGGGCGACTCTAGCAGGTCGCCGAACACGCTCCGTCAGTCGGCGGTGATCCGCCGCACCTCGAGTCATTCCCGTTCGGAGATCGCCATTGGGAACGTGCCGGTGGCGCCGCGATGACCGCGCACGACAGGGCGGGGCGGCACGAAGACCACCCCGCCCTGATCTCCCGTCAACCGCAGTTCGCGGCCTTTTCCTCGTCGGTCATGGGACTGGTGTCCTGCACGACGGTGCTCTCCTGCTCATCGGCGGGACCGGTGACCTCCATCGGCACGTACCAGATGTAGTGGTCGTAGAACTTGTCCTCGAAGTGCAGCTCGTAGGTGCCCTTCACCTTCTGCATCTTCGGCCCGTGGAAGACCCGCCCGGCGTCACCGGGGTTGACGTCGATGTTCGTCGTCTGGGTCTCGGTGTGGGATTCCTTCCACTCGTGGCCGTAGCTGGCTTTGAAGGTCACCTTGAACACCTCGCCGAACGAGGTCGACATCGACAGCCCGAGGCTGTTGCTCTCGGATGTGGTGTCCGACCACGAGACGCCCATCCGCTGCGGCAGCTCGGTGCAGTTGAACGTGGGGCTGCCGACCAGTTCTTCGGTGTTCTGGAAGTACTCCGGCTCCCCTTCCGGGTGGAACACGCAGCTGTCGGTGCCGTTGTCGCACTTCTCCAGCAGCTCGCGCGCGGTGGGCTCCTCCGCCGCGGAGGCGGGCGGGACGACGAGCAGCCCTGCTGCGACGGCCACGGACGCGGCGGTGGCGATGCGGTTGATCATCGGATGACCTCTCTTCCGGCGGACCTGGACGGCACGGCCGCCGGGCCGTTCAAGGACTGCGGGCTCGTCCGGAGCACTGACCTGGTCACGGGCACTGTGCGATCTCCTCCTCGGTCATGTCCCGCACGTGCTGGCTGACCGCGCTGGTCGGATCCGGCGCAGGCCCGGTGACCTCCATCGGCACGTACCAGATGTAGTGGTCGTAGAACCTGTCCTCGAAGTGCAGCTCGTAGGTGCCCTTGACCTTCTGCATCTGCGCGGCCCGCTCGACCGAGCCCACCTGGTTCGGCTCCGTGTCCACGTTGGTCGTCTGGGATTCGGTGTGCGACTCCTCCCAGGTGTGCTCGTAGCTCTGCTCGTAGGCGATGGAGAAGACCTTGCCGAAGCCCGCCTCCGTGGTCATCGACAAGCCGACGCTGTTGCTCTGCGAAGTCGTGTCCGACCACTCCACCGAGGAGCGCTGGATGCCATCGGTGCAGTTGTAGACCGGGTCGCCGACGGTGTGCGCGGAATCCGTGTAGTACTCCGGCCGGCCTTCCGGGTGGAACACGCAGCTGTCGGTGCCGTTGTCGCACTTCTCCATGAGTTCGCGGACCGTCGGCTCGTCCGCGGCGGACGCGGCCGGCGCGAAGGCCACCGCCGCCAGCGAGAACGCCGAGACGAGGACCGCGCTGGATCGACGTGGGGACATGAGGGTTCTCCTCGATGTTGGGCGGCGCCGGTTCGGAGCCGCGTTCGGCGACGGCTCAGCTGAGCCCGACGGACTGGGTGCGGTCGTTGATCAGGTCACCGACGTAGCCGGTGTTCTCCTTGAACGGCCCGTCCCGCTCGCCGCCGAGGTTCGGTTCCGGGTAGAGCCAGATCCAGCAGTTCGCCCACGGTTGCACCGAGGTGACCCGGTCCTTCCAGTCGTCCGGCAGGTCGATCTGGTACTCGACCTTGCCGTCCTTCTCGCACAGCCCGGCGCCGTAGATGGTGAAGCTGTCGCCGCCGTAGTTCTCCTCGTCGAACAAGGTCCCCTGCACGACCTCGCCGTCTCGCGTGCTCGCCGCCTCGGATCTGGCACTGGCGGCGGCCGCGGCCAGCGTGCCGAAGCAGCGCTGCTGACCGGTGTCCGCGTCGAAGGCGCAGTGCCGCGCCGGGTTCGCATCGTCGGCCGCCGCAGCACCGGCGATTCCGGGAATGGTGGCCGCCAGCAAGGACATCACCGTTATCGGGAGTCCAGTTCGTAGCGTTCGACGCCGCATACCCGCTCCTCAAGAATTGCTGACCACGGAGTGCTTCGAAGCACTGGTCCGAACAACCTAAACGGGCACCGGAAATGCCAGTACCTGCGAATGGGAGCGCTGCCGTTCACCGGAACGGCGGCGACCGCTCACACTTTTCGCTGCCCCCGGACGGTCGTATCCGACTGCTCCGGCGACGGTCGGTCACCCCGCGTCGACCTCGATCAGCGCACCGCATCACCGCCGAACGGGCAGAACAGCAGCGCACATAGGCCCTTCGCGGCACCTCACAGCACGGAGACGATTCCACTGCGTGACCACCGACGAGCAACACCACACCAATGCGGATCAGTTCTGGTTCACCGCAGCAGAACGCATCGTTCACACATACCCGCAGGACATCGCGTATTCACCCCGCCAACTACGGGCGCCTGCGCGAAAAGTCGGTTAGCGACGATAACCGCGAAAGCCGGGACTCACCCCTGCGCAGCCGCGCTGCTCAGTATCGGAGTCCCCGCAACGATCGCTACACGAGGACGGGGCGACCACGCGAATTCCCAGGAAATCCTGTAAGCGCCGATAACACGGCCCGAATGCCCCCGGACATGCGAAAGGGCCGGCCGACCCGAAGGTCGACCGGCCCTTTCGACCGGAATCACCGGAGCGTTCAGCTCTCCAGCTTGGTAGCCGAACCGCCCGCGGCAGTGATCTTCTCCTGCGCGCTACCGGTGAAGGCGTGCGCGGTGACGTCCAGCTTGACGCCCTCCAGCTCGCCACCACCGAGAACCTTGACCAGCTCGCCCTTGTTGGCGAGTCCGGCCGAGATCAGCTCGTCGATGCCGACGGTGCCACCGTTCGGGAACGCAGCGGCCAGCCGGCCGAGGTTCACACCCTGGTACTCCACGCGGTTGCGGTTCTTGAAGCCGCGAAGCTTCGGCAGCCGCATGTGGATCGGCATCTGCCCGCCTTCGAAGCGCGGGGAGACGGTCTTGCGAGCCTTGGTGCCCTTGGTACCGCGGCCCGCGGTCTTGCCCTTGGAAGCCTCACCACGTCCGACCCGGATCTTGTCCCGGTTCGAACCCGGCGCGGGCCGCAGGTCGTGAATCTTGATGACCATGCTCAGTCGACCTCCTCAACCGTCACCAGGTGGTGCACGGCCTTGACCAGGCCACGCGTGTTCGCGTCATCCGGGCGAACCACGGTCTGGCGGATCTTGCGCAGACCGAGGGTGCGCATGCTGTCGCGCTGGTTGCTCCTGGTGCCCACCAGACCACGCGTCTGGGTGATCTTCAGCTGTGCCACGTCAGGCCCCCTGACCGGCACGCGCACGCAGCATGAACGCGGGAGCCACGTCCTCCAGCGGCAGGCCACGGCGAGCCGCGACCTCCTCCGGACGCTGCAGGCTCTTCAGCGCAGCCACCGTGGCGTGCACGATGTTGATCGGGTTGTCGCTGCCCAGCGACTTGCTCAGCACGTCGTGCACGCCGGCGCCTTCCAGCACCGCGCGCACCGGCCCACCGGCGATGACACCGGTACCGGCGCTGGCCGGACGCAGCATGACGACGCCTGCGGCGTCCTCACCCTGGACCGGGTGCGTGATCGTGCCGCCGAGGCGGGGGACGCGGAAGAAGTTCTTCTTCGCCTCCTCCACGCCCTTGGCGATAGCCGCGGGCACTTCCTTGGCCTTGCCGTAACCGACACCGACCATGCCGTCGGTGTCACCGACGACCACGAGCGCGGTGAAGCTGAACCGCCGGCCGCCCTTGACGACCTTCGCGACGCGGTTGATCGTCACGACACGCTCGAACTGCATGCTTTTCTCTTGGGCCGCCCCGCCACGGCCACCGTCGCGGCGGTCCTTGCGGTCTTTGCCGCCGGACTCTGAACCGCCGTCACGCCGAGTGCGTCCAGGCATCAGGCGTCCCTCTCGATCGTTGTCATCTCAGTCGTACGCATGTCAGAACTCCAGGCCGCCGTCACGGGCGGCGTCGGCCAGCGCCGCGACCCGGCCGTGGTAGGCGTTGCCACCCCGGTCGAACACGACCTTCTCGACACCGGCGTCCTTGGCGCGGGCGGCAACGAGCTCGCCGACCTTGTTCGCCTTGGCCTTCTTGTCGCCCTCGAGGGTGCGCAGGTCGGCTTCCATGCTGGAGGCCGACGCCAGCGTGTGACCCGCGACGTCGTCGATGACCTGCGCGACGATGTGCCGCGTGGACCGGGTCACGACCAGGCGCGGACGCGCCGGCGTGCCGCTGATCTTCTTCCGCAGCCGGAAGTGGCGGTTCGCGCGGGCGATCCGACGCACGGTCGAGATGTCCTTGCCCACGGGCTTGCGCTTCGTAGCAGTGGTTGTCTCGCTCATGGTCACTTACCCGTCTTTCCGACCTTGCGGCGGATGGCTTCGCCGGCGTAACGCACGCCCTTACCCTTGTACGGGTCGGGGCGGCGCAGCTTGCGGATCCTCGCGGCGATCTCGCCGACCAACTGCTTGTCGATGCCCTTGACCGACAGCTTGGTCGCGCCTTCGGTCGCGAACTCGATGCCCTGCGGCGGCTCGATCACGATGGGGTGGCTGTAGCCCAGGGAGAACTCGAGGTTCGCGCCCTTGAGCAGCACCCGGTAACCCACGCCGTGGATTTCCAGGTCCTTCTGGTAGCCCTGGCTGACGCCGAGCACCATGTTGTTGACCAGGCTGCGCGACAGACCGTGCAGCGAGCGGCTCTCGCGCTCGTCGTCCGGCCGCTTGACCAGGACCGACCCGTCATCGTCCGTCTCGACCGTGATCGGCTCGGCGATGTTCTGCTCCAGGGTGCCCTTAGGCCCCTTGACCGTCACCGCCTGCCCGTCGATGGTGACCTCGACACCGGAGGGCACGGTGATCGGAAGCTTCCCGATACGCGACATGCTCCTCCTCCCTTACCAAACGTAGGCGAGGACTTCCCCGCCCACGCCCTGCTTGATGGCTTGCCGGTCGGTCACCAGACCACCGGACGTGGAAATGATCGCGATGCCCAGGCCGCCGAGAACCTTCGGCAGGTTCGTGGACTTCGCGTAGACCCGCAGACCGGGCTTGGAAACCCGTCGCAGGCCGGCGATGCTGCGTTCCCGGTTCGGGCCGTACTTGAGCTCGACGACCAGGTTCTGGCCCTTCTCACCCTGCTCGGCACGGGAACCCGTCACGTAACCCTCGCGCTTGAGGATTTCGGCGATGTTCGCCTTGAGCTTCGAATGCGGCATCACGACCTCGTCGTGATAAGCCGAACTTCCATTCCGCAGACGCGTCAGCATGTCTGCGATGGGGTCGGTCATCGTCATGTGACCTGGTCCACCTTTCTCACCCGGTTCCGACGGACCCGGACTCACCCCGTTGAACGGGAGGTCTGGATCCTGGCCTAGGCGAAGTCGGATAGCGCCTGCGCGATCGGCAGGCTCATGTCAGCGGCACGCACGCGCGCCACCCGCCGAAGCGGGTAAAAGACCTGGTGGTGCCCGCCGAGCGTACCCGTGACCGGGTATCGCCCAGCGGGCGGGCACTCACCAGGAAGACTTGCTCACGCCCGGCAGCTCGCCGGCGTGCGCCATCTCGCGGAAGCACACGCGGCACAGGCCGAACTTGCGGAACACCGACCGCGGACGCCCGCAGCGCTGGCAGCGGGTGTAGCCGCGCACCTTGAACTTCGGCTTGCGCGCGGCCTTGTTGATCAGCGCCTTCTTGGCCATCGGCTCAGTTCTCCTTGTTTCGACGCCCTGCGATACCCGACATCACTGCTCCTTGAACGGGAAGCCCAGGTGGCGCAGCAGCCGCCGGCCTTCCTCATTGGTGGTGGCCGTGGTCACCACTGTGATGTCCATACCGCGGGGACGGTCGATCGAGTCGGGGTCGATCTCGTGGAACATCGACTGCTCGTTGAGCCCGAAGGTGTAGTTGCCGTTGCCGTCGAACTGCTTCGGCGACAGGCCGCGGAAGTCACGGATGCGCGGCAGCGCGATCGTGACCAGGCGGTCGACGAACTCCCACATGCGGTCGCCGCGCAGCGTGACGCGCGCACCGATCGGCATGCCTTCGCGCAGCTTGAACTGGGCGATGGACTTGCGGGCCCGGCGGATCTCGGGACGCTGACCGGTGATCGTGGTCAGGTCGCGGACCGCGCCTTCGATGAGCTTGCTGTCGCGAGCCGCGTCACCGACACCCATGTTGACGACGACCTTGACCACGCCGGGCACCAGCATGGGGTTCGAGTACTCGAACTCCTCGTGCAGTGCCTTGCGGATCTCGTCGCGGTACCGGGTCTTGAGCCGGGGGACGATCTTCTCCGTAGTAGTCATGATCAGATGTCCTTCCCGTTGCGGCGGGAGACGCGAACCTTCTTGCCGTCCTCGCCGAACCGGTATCCCACGCGAGTGGGCTTGCCGTCGGAGTCGACCACCATCACGTTGCTCACGTGAATCGGCGCCTCCTGAGTGACGATTCCGCCGGACTGCGCACCACGCTCGGTCCGAGAGACCTTGGTGTGCTTCTTGATCCGGTTCACGCCTTCGACCAGGACCCGCGCACGCTGCGGGTAGGCCTCGATGACCTTGCCGCGAGCACCCTTGTCCTTGCCGGAGATCACGACGACGGTGTCGCCTTTTTTGATCTTCATCACAGCACCTCCGGCGCGAGCGAAATGATCTTCATGTACTTCTTGTCGCGCAGCTCGCGCCCGACCGGACCGAAGATGCGGGTCCCACGGGGACCACCGTCGGTCTTGAGCAGCACCGCAGCGTTCTCGTCGAACCGGATGTACGAGCCATCCGCGCGGCGCCTTTCCTTCTTCTGCCGGACGATGACGGCCTTCACCACATCGCCCTTCTTCACGCCGGCACCCGGAATTGCTTCCTTGACGGTGGCGACGATGACGTCACCGATACCCGCGTAACGCCGACCAGAACCACCGAGAACCCGGATCGTGAGGATCTCCCTGGCCCCAGTGTTGTCGGCGACACGCAGTCGCGACTCCTGCTGGATCACGTCTGACTCCTGACCCTAAGTGCCCGCACCCTGCGCGCGAACACACTCTGGCGCGCCAAATTTCCGACCTGACACGCGCGGTCATCACCGGCAGCGGGCCGGACGCCGACATACCGGCGACCGGCCCGCTTTCGATGTCCTACTTGGCCTTCTCCACGACCTCGACGAGGCGCCAGCGCTTCGTCGCGGACAGCGGCCGGGTCTCCATCAGGAGCACGCGGTCGCCGACACCCGCCGTGTTGGCCTCGTCATGCACCTTGACCTTGGTGGTCTGGCGCATGACCTTGCTGTAGAGCGCGTGCTTCTTGCGGTCCTCGAGCGAGACCACGATCGTCTTGTCCATCTTGTCGGACACGACGTAGCCCTCGCGGGTCTTGCGGTAGTTCCGCACCGCGCTCTGTCCTTCTGCCTGCTGGCTGCTCATGCCGCGCCCTCCTCGGTCGCGTCAGGGGACACCGTCAGGCCGAGCTCGCGCTCGCGCATGATGGTGTAGATCCGGGCGATGTCCCTGCGGACCACGCGCAACCGGCGGTTGTTCTCCAACTGCCCGGTCGCCATCTGGAAGCGAAGGTTGAACAACTCTTCCTTCGACTCCCGGACCTTTGCCAGCAGTTCCTCGTCGCCCAGCTCTCGGAGCTCACCAGCGGTGACACCAGCCGCCATCAGAAGTCACCACCCTCGCGGGACACGATCTTGCACTTCATCGGCAGCTTGTGCGACGCACGCGTCAGCGCCTCGACGGCCGTCTTCCGGTTCGGGAAGTTCAGCTCGAACATGACGCGGCCAGGCTTGACGTTCGCGACCCAGGACTCGGGCGAGCCCTTACCGGAACCCTGACGAGTCTCAGCCGGCTTCTTCGTCAGCGGGCGGTCCGGGAAGATGTTGATCCAGACCTTGCCGCCACGCTTGACGTGCCGGGTGATCGCGATACGGGCCGACTCGATCTGACGGTTGGTCACGTAGCCGTGCTCGACCGCCTGGATGCCGTACTCGCCGAAGTTGATGCGGGTGCCGCCCTTGGCGAAGCCACTGCGCTTCGGTGCGTGGCTCTTGCGCCACTTCACCCTGCGTGGGACCAGCACTGCTCAGCCCTCCGTCTTCTGATCGGCCTGCGGCTCGGCCACGGCCGGAGCGTTGGAGGCGGCCACGTCACCCGCGGTCTGCGCCTGCTCCGGGCTCTCGGCCGAACCACCCTTGGCTGCGGCGCGACCGGCCTCGGTGCCACCGGCACCGGTGGTGCCCGAAGCTCCGGAACGACGACGGCCACCGCGCTCGGCACGGCCACCGCGGTCACCGCGCTCGCCACGTCCGCCGCCGCCCTCGCCGCGAGGCGCGCGCACCTCGGACTCCTGCTGCTTCTGCTTCAGGCCGCCGACCAGCTCGCCCTTGTAGATCCACACCTTGACGCCGATGCGACCGAACGTGGTGCGGGCCTCGAAGAAGCCGTAGTCGATGTCCGCGCGCAGCGTGTGCAGCGGGACGCGACCCTCGCGGTAGAACTCCGAACGGGACATCTCGGCCCCGCCCAGACGGCCACCGCACTGGACCCGGATGCCCTTGACCTGCGGCGAGCGCATGGCCGACTGAATGGCCTTGCGCATCGCGCGCCGGAAGGACACGCGGTTCGACAGCTGCTCGGCCACGCCCTGCGCGACGAGCTGTGCGTCGGCCTCGGAGTTCTTGACTTCGAGGATGTTGAGCTGGACCTGCTTGCCGGTCAGCTTCTCCAGCGAACCGCGAATGCGGTCCGCCTCGGCACCACGACGGCCGATGACGATGCCCGGCCGGGCGGTGTGAATGTCCACCCGGACCCGCTCGCGGGTGCGCTCGATCTCCACTTTGGAGATCCCTGCGCGCTCCATACCGCGAGAGAGCCGACGGCGGATCTTGACGTCCTCCGCAACGTATTCCGCGTACTGCTTGTCGGCGTACCACCGGGACTTCCAGTCCGTGGTGATGCCGAGTCGGAAGCCGTGCGGGTTGATCTTCTGACCCACTACCGGGCACTCCCCTTCTGGCTCTTCGTCTTACCGGCCGCCTTCGGCCGCGACTCCACCTCGATGGTGATGTGCGCGGTCCGCTTGCGAATCCGGTACGCACGGCCCTGGGCACGGGGCTGGAACCGCTTCAGCGTCGGTCCCTCGTCCACGTACGCCCGGTGCACCCACAGGGTGTCGGGGTCGAGCGACTGGTTGTTCTCCGCGTTGGCGACGGCACTGGCGAGCACCTTCGACACCGGACCGCTGGCGGCCTGCGGCGCGAACTGGAGCACTGCCAGGGCTTCGCTGGCGTTACGGCCCTTGATGAGCTCGACCACGCGACGGGCCTTCATCGGCGTCACGCGGACGAAGCGGGCCCGCGCCACCGCGCGGGTGTTATCCGCCGCGGTGTCGTCGGAACGGGCTGTCATCCTGCTACCCCTTGCTCTTGGTTCGCCCCCGCTCAGCGGCGGCGCGACTTCCGGTCATCCTTGACGTGGCCCTTGAAGGTCCTCGTCGGCGCGAACTCGCCCAGCTTGTGTCCGACCATCGACTCGGTGATGAACACCGGGATGTGCTTGCGACCGTCGTGCACCGCGAAGGTGTGGCCGAGCATGTCCGGGATGATCGTGGACCGGCGGGACCAGGTCTTGATCACGGTCTTCTTGCCCGACTCGTTGAGCGCGTCCACCTTCTTGAGCAGGTGGTCGTCCACGAACGGGCCCTTCTTAAGGCTGCGTGGCATGTGCTACTACCTCCCTGCTCAGCGCTTCTTGCCGGTGCGACGGCGCCGGACGATGAGCTTGTCACTGGGCTTGTTGCGGCGGGTACGCCCCTCGGGACGGCCCTTCGGGTTGACCGGGTGGCGACCACCGGAGGTCTTACCCTCACCACCACCGTGCGGGTGGTCGACCGGGTTCATGACGACACCACGGACGGTCGGGCGCTTGCCCTTCCACCGCATGCGGCCTGCCTTGCCCCAGCTGATGTTGGAGTGCTCGGAGTTGCCGACCTCTCCGACCGTGGCGCGGTTGCGCACGTCCACGTTGCGGATCTCGCCCGAAGGCATCCGCAGCTGGGCGTACGGCCCGTCCTTGGCCACCAGCTGGACCCGGGCACCGGCGGACCGCGCGATCTTGGCTCCGCCACCGGGGCGCAGCTCGATCGCGTGGATCACGGTGCCGGTCGGGATGTTGCGCAGCGGGAGGTTGTTGCCGGGCTTGATGTCAGCCCGCGGCCCGCTCTCGACCCGGTCGCCCTGCTTCACGCCGTTCGGCGCCACGATGTAGCGCTTCTCGCCGTCCAAGTAGTGCAGCAGCGCGATGTGCGCACTGCGGTTCGGGTCGTACTCGATGTGCGCGACCTTGGCCGGCACACCGTCCTTGTCATTGCGGCGAAAGTCGATGACGCGGTAAGCCCGCTTGTGGCCACCGCCCTTGTGCCGCGTCGTGATCTTGCCGTGCGCGTTGCGGCCGCCGCGACCGTGCAGCGGGCGCACCAGCGACTTTTCCGGCTCCGACCGGGTGATCTCGGCGAAGTCGGACACGCTGGAGCCGCGACGGCCCGGCGTCGTCGGCTTGTGCTTGCGAATGCCCATCTCTCTGGAAACCTCGTCCTAATCAGCGCCGGTCAGGCGGCCGGTCCGCCGAAGATCTCGATCGGCTTGCTCTCCGGGGACAGCGTCACGATCGCCCGCTTGGTGTCCTTGCGCTTGCCGTACCCGGTGCGGGTGCGCTTGCGCTTGCCGTTGCGGTTGATCGTGTTCACGTTGGAGACCTTGACGTCGAAGATCTTCTCAACGGCGATCTTGATCTCGGTCTTGTTCGTGCCGGGGCGGACCAGGAACGTGTACTGGCCCTCCTCCAAGAGCGCGTAGCTCTTCTCGGAGATGACCGGCGCCAAGATGATGTCTCGCGGGTCGGGGATCACTGCTGTGCCTCCTCAGCGCTCGCTGCCACGGCTGCTGCCTTGGCGGAGCGGCCCTGCACGGGCCCGGCCACGAACCGCTCGAAAGCGGCCTTGCTGAACACCACGTCGTCGTTGACCAGCACGTCGTAGGTGTTGAGCTGACCCGGGTCGATCAGGTGCACGTGCTCGAGGTTGCGCAGGCTCAGCCAGGAGTTGGCCTCCTCCGAGCGGTTCAGCACCACCAGCACCCGCTTCGCCTCGGTCCAGATGCGGACCGCGGACTTGGCGGCCTTGGTCGACGGCGACTCGCCGCCCACCACGTGCGTCACGACGTGCAGCTGGCCGGCGCGAGCGCGGTCGGACAGCGCACCGCGCAACGCGGCGGCCTTCATCTTCTTCGGGGTGCGCTGGGTGTAGTCCCGCGGCTGCGGGCCGTGCACCGTGCCACCACCGGTGAACTGGGGAGCCCGGATCGAACCCTGACGGGCGTTACCGGTGCCCTTCTGCCGGTACGGCTTCTTGCCGCCACCGGAGACCTGACCGCGAGTCTTCGTGGCGTGCGTGCCCTGGCGAGCGGCGGCCAGCTGGGCCGTCACCACCTGGTGCATCAGGGCCACGTTGGCCTGCACGTCGAAGATCTCGGCGGGCAGTTCGACACTGCCGTCGGTGGAGCCGTCCGGGGTACGGACGTCCAGCGTCGCGCTCATCACGCACCACCCTTCGCGGGGCTCTTAACCAGAACCAGGCCGCCCTTGGGGCCAGGAACGGCACCCTTGATCAGCAACAGGCCGGAGTCGCCCTCCACCCGGTGAACCTGGAGGTTCTGGGTGGTGACGCGGTTCGAGCCCATCCGGCCGGCCATCTTCATGCCCTTGAAGACGCGACCCGGGGTGGCGCAGCCACCGATCGAGCCCGGCTTGCGGTGCACGGCCTGAGCACCGTGGCTCATCGGCTGGCGGTGGAAGCCGTGCCGCTTGATCGTGCCGGCGAAGCCCTTGCCCTTGCTGGTGCCGACCACGTCGACCACGGTGCCGGCTGCGAACAGCTCGGCGGTGATCTCCTGGCCGACTTCGTACTCACCGGCGTCATTCGTGCGCAGCTCGACGAGGTGGCGGCGCGGGGTGACTCCGGCCTTGGTGAAGTGGCCGGTACGCGGCCGGTTCACCTTGCGGGGGTCGATGGCGCCGAACGCCAGCTGCACGGCCGAATAGCCGTCTTTGTCGGGGGTACGGATCTGGGTGACCACGTTCGGCCCGGCCTGCACGACGGTCACCGGGACGACCCGGTTGTTCTCGTCGAAGACCTGGGTCATGCCGAGCTTGGTGCCCAGAATCCCCTTGATCTGCCTGTCAGACATCAGTCTTGTTCTCTCCGCACTACGGCCGGCCCGCGAACGAGCCGTCTCACGATGGGCCGACCCTTACTGGATGTTCACGTCGACGCTGGCCGGAAGGTCGATGCGCATCAACGCGTCCACCGTCTTCGGCGTCGGTTCGAGGATGTCGATGAGCCGCTTGTGCGTCCGCATCTCGAAGTGCTCCCGCGAGTCCTTGTACTTGTGCGGAGAGCGGATGACGCAGTAGACGTTCTTCTCCGTCGGCAGCGGCACCGGCCCGACGACCCGAGCGCCGGTGCGCGTCACGGTCTCAACGATCTTGCGCGCGGACGCGTCGATCGCCTCGTGGTCGTAGGCCTTGAGCCGGATGCGGATCTTCTGTCCCGCCATAGTGGCTTGCCGTTCCTCTAGTCTCGTGCCGCCAGTGGTCGGCGCTGTGGCGGTCTTCAGCTCGATGCTGACGACGGCGCCTGCGCCCATGGGCTTCGGGTGCCCGACGCGGCCTGGGCCGACGAGCTCTCGAACCGGGATTTCTCCCCGCCCGTCGAACTCAGCCCTCGGTCCGCCCCTGTTCAGGTTGCTGGTGCCCGGTACACGCGGTCGGGCGTGTCGCCCGCTGCGAACAGACCAGTCCCATCGAACTACGCCGCTGGGATGGATCACGGAGCTCCCCGCAGGGCACTCTCGAAGACCCGTACACCTCTTGCTTTGCACCCTGCCGGACGGCGACGCGGGAAAGAACTCCCGTCGCAGCGCCCAGGCCCGGTTGAAACCGGTCCTGCTCCGAAACTCCAGGGCGCGGGGTTTCTCGTGGCGGAGCGGCCGGGACTTTCCTTGACAGGCGATGAACGCCTGGGAAACCGGCCGCTCCGAACGAGCAACCCATACAGGATGGCACACGCCGTATGCCAGCCCGAATCGGGGGGTGGTTTCCGGGTGCGCATCGCGATGCGGACCCGGAAACCAGCGAGGGCCTGCCCCTTCAAAGAAAGAGCAGGCCCTCGCGGTGAATCACTTGATGATCTTAGTGACGCGACCCGCGCCGACCGTACGACCACCCTCGCGAATCGCGAAGCGGAGACCGTCGTCCATCGCGATCGGCTGGATCAGCTGCACCGACATCTCAACGTTGTCGCCCGGCATGACCATCTCGGTGCCCTCGGGGAGGGTCACGACGCCGGTCACGTCGGTGGTGCGGAAGTAGAACTGCGGCCGGTAGTTGTTGAAGAACGGGGTGTGACGGCCACCGTCCTCCTTCGACCGGATGTAGACCTGGCACTCGAACTCGGTGTGCGGGGTCGTGGTCTTCGGCTTGACGACCACCATGCCGCGCTCGACGTCCTCGCGCTTGATGCCACGCACGAGCAGACCGACGTTGTCACCGGCCTGGCCCTCGTCCAGCAGCTTGCGGAACATCTCGACGCCGGTGACCGTGGTCTTCAGCGCGGTGTCCTTGATGCCGACGAGCTCGACCTCTTCGTTCACCTTGATGATGCCGCGCTCGATCCGGCCGGTCACCACGGTGCCGCGGCCGGTGATCGAGAAGACGTCCTCGACCGGCATCAGGAAGGGCTTGTCGGTGTCGCGCTCCGGGTCCGGAACGTTCTCGTCGACCGCGTCGAGCAGCTGCATGATCTTGTCGGACCACTCGGGGTCGCCCTCGAGGGCCTTCAGCGCGGAGACCCGGATGACCGGGGCGCCGTCGCCGTCGTACTCCTCGCCGGACAGCAGCTCGCGGACCTCCATCTCCACGAGCTCCATGATCTCCTCGTCGTCGACCATGTCGGCCTTGTTCAGCGCGACGAGGATGTAGGGCACACCGACCTGGCGGGCCAGCAGCACGTGCTCACGCGTCTGCGGCATCGGACCGTCGGTGGCGGCCACCACCAGGATCGCCCCGTCCATCTGGGCGGCACCGGTGATCATGTTCTTCACGTAGTCGGCGTGACCGGGGGCGTCGACGTGCGCGTAGTGACGCTTCTCGGTCTGGTACTCGACGTGCGCGATCTGAATCGTGATACCGCGCTGCTTCTCCTCCGGCGCCTTGTCGATCTCGTCGAACGGCGTGAAGGGGTTCAGCTCCGGGTGCTTCTCGTGCAGCACCTTGGTGATGGCCGCGGTGAGCGTGGTCTTGCCGTGGTCAACGTGACCGATGGTCCCGATGTTGACGTGCGGCTTGTCCCTCTCGAACTTCGCCTTAGCCACTGGATTGTCCTCCTGGACTTAGTTCTCTTTCCGCCGTACGACTAGCCAGTCCCCGCGTTACGCGAAGATTTAGTGCCAGGCGGAGTCCTGTCGGGTTTGGAAGCGGGACGGCCGCGGCCTCGATCATGAGGCCGAGCCGGCCGCCGCCGAACTACAGGGAATTACTCGCCCGTAGCCTTCGCGATGATCTCCTTCGCCACGTTCGCGGGAACCTCGGCGTAGGAGTCGAACACCATCGAGTAGTTCGCACGGCCCTGCGTCTTGGAACGCAGGTCGCCGACATACCCGAACATCTCGGACAGCGGCACCTGCGCCTTGACGACGCGCGCACCACTGCGCTCCTCCATGGCCTGAATCTGGCCACGGCGGGAGTTGAGGTCGCCGATGACATCGCCCATGTAGTCCTCGGGCGTGATCACCTCGACCGCCATCACCGGTTCGAGGATCGCCGGGGAGGCCTTCTGCGCGGCCTCCTTCAGGGCGATGGAACCGGCGACCTTGAACGCCATCTCCGAAGAGTCGACCTCGTGGTACTGGCCGTCCAGCAAGATCATTTTGACGCCCACCAGCGGGTAGCCGGCCAGCACGCCGTACTGCATGGCGTCCTGCGCGCCCTGGTCCACCGACGGGATGTACTCGCGCGGGATGCGACCACCGGTGACCTTGTTCTGGAACTCGTACGTCGCACTGTCCGCAGTCTGCTCGATCGGCTCGATCCCGATGATGACGCGGGCGAACTGCCCCGAACCACCGGTCTGCTTCTTGTGCGTGTACTCGTACTTCTCGACCGACTTGCGAATCGTCTCGCGGTAGGCCACCTGGGGCTTACCGATGTTCGCCTCGACCCTGAAGTCCGACTTCATCCGGTTGACCAGGACTTCCAGGTGCAACTCGCCCATACCGGAGAGGACCGTCTGACCGGTCTCCTCGTCGTGGTGGACGCGGAAGGTCGGGTCCTCCTCGGCGAGCTTCTGGATCGCCGTGGAGAGCTTCTCCTGGTCGGCCTTCGTCTTCGGCTCGACCGCCACGTCGATGACCGGCTCCGGGAAGGTCATCGACTCCAGCACGATCGGCTTCTGCGGATCACACAGGGTGTCACCGGTGGTGGTCTCCTTGAGACCGACCACGGCGTAGATGTGGCCCGCCTGAGCCTCGTCGACCGGGTTCTCCTTGTTGGAGTGCATCTGGAAGAACTTCCCGATGCGCTCCTTGCGCTCACGCGTGGAGTTCATGACCTGCGTGCCCTGCGTGACCTTGCCGGAGTAGACCCGGATGTAGGTCAGCTTCCCGTAGAACGGGTGCACGGCGACCTTGGAAACCAGCGCGGCGAACGGCTCCTGAGTGCTCGGCTTGCGCTCGGCGGTGGTCTCGCCGTCCAGCAGCAGGCCCTGGACCGGCGGCACCTCCAGCGGCGACGGCAGGAAGTCGACGACCGCGTCGAGCATGGGCTGCACGCCCTTGTTCTTGAACGCGGTTCCGCACAGCACCGGGAACGCGGTGCGCTCCACGGTCAGCTTGCGGATGCCGTTCTTGATCTGCTCGGTGGTGAGTTCCTCGCCACCGAAGTAGGCCTCCATCAGGGCCTCGTCGGTCTCCGCGACGGCCTCGACCAGCTGTTCGCGGTACGAAGCGGCGCTCTCGACGAGGTCTTCCGGGATCGGCTCGATCTCGTAGCTCTCGCCCTTCTTCACGTCACCGCGCCAAGTCAGCGCCTTCATGCTGACGAGGTCGACGACGCCTTCGAAGTCGGACTCGGTGCCGATGGGCAGCTGGAGCACCAGCGGAGTGGCGTTGAGCCGCTCGCGGATGGTCCGCACGGTGAAGTAGAAGTCCGCACCGAGCTTGTCCATCTTGTTGACGAAGCAGATGCGCGGGACGTCGTACTTGTCCGCCTGCCGCCAGACCTGCTCGGACTGCGGCTCGACACCTTCTTTGCCGTCGAAGACCGCGACGGCGCCGTCCAGGACGCGCAGCGAGCGCTCCACCTCGACCGTGAAGTCGACGTGTCCCGGAGTGTCGATGATGTTGATCTGGTTGTCTTCCCAGAAGGTCGTGGTAGCAGCCGAGGTAATGGTGATACCCCGCTTCTGCTCCTCTTCCATCCAGTCCATCGTCGAGGCGCCGTCGTGCGTCTCGCCGAGCTTGTGGTTGATCCCGGTGTAGTACAGGATCCGCTCGGTCGTGGTGGTCTTGCCCGCGTCGATGTGGGCCATAATGCCGATGTTGCGAACCTTCGTGAGGTCCGTCAGCACGTCGCGTGCCACGAGTTTCTTCCCCGTTCCTACAGCAGATGCAAGCCGTCGAATCGGTGTGCCGAGGCGGGCAGGAGCCGACCCGACGTCACCAGCGGTAGTGCGCGAAGGCCTTGTTGGACTCCGCCATCTTGTGCGTGTCTTCGCGCTTCTTGACGCTCGCGCCGAGGCCGTTGCTGGCGTCGAGCAGTTCGTTCATCAGGCGCTCGACCATGGTCTTCTCGCGGCGCTGCCGCGAGTAGGTGACCAGCCAGCGCAGCGCCAGCGTGGTGGAACGGCCGGCGCGGACCTCGATCGGCACCTGGTAAGTCGCGCCACCGACACGGCGGCTGCGGACCTCCAGGGTCGGCTTCACGTTGTCCAACGCCCGCTTGAGCGTGACCACCGGGTCGGTGCTGTTCTTCTCCCGCGCACCTTCGAGCGCCGCGTACACGATCTTCTCGGCCAACGAGCGCTTGCCGTCGACGAGGACCTTGTTCACCAGCTGGGTGACCAGCGGCGAGGCGTACACGGGATCGGCGTTGAGCGGCCGCTTCGGGGCCGGACCCTTGCGGGGCATCAGCTCTTCTCCTTCTTCGCGCCGTACCGGCTGCGAGCCTGCTTGCGGTTCTTCACACCCTGCGTGTCGGCGGACCCGCGGATGATCTTGTACCGCACGCCGGGGAGGTCCTTCACACGGCCGCCGCGAACCAGCACGATCGAGTGCTCCTGGAGGTTGTGCCCCTCACCCGGAATGTAGGCCGTGACCTCGATGCCGCTGGTGAGCTTGACACGAGCGACCTTGCGCAGTGCCGAGTTGGGCTTCTTCGGGGTGGTGGTGTACACGCGGGTGCACACGCCACGCCGCTGCGGGCTGCCCTTGAGCGCCGCAGTCTTGGTCTTGGCGACCTTGTCCTGGCGGCCCTTACGGACCAGCTGCTGGATGGTGGGCATGGACCGGCTTTCTCTTGAGCGTTCGCGTCTTCGTGGTTGCTCTCGCCCGGCGGCGCTCGCAACGTCGGCGTCCGGGCACGTGCCCTGGCGCCGAGCACCTCGCAGGCACTGTTTACTTGGGCCTCCCCCGCACCACGAGGTCGGGCGTGTCGCCCACTCCTCAGCCTTGCGGCGCTGGTGGTGCCCGCGGGAGCGCACCGACAGGAACGAACCCGATGGGTTGTCAGGAGAGTTCCGCACGGCCCATGTCCGCGATCACGACCACCGAGATGGTCACTGCTCACGCACGGGCATACGGACCGACCCGATAGCTTTCGGGTCCGATAAACAAAGATACCCGCCCCGTTCTGAGGGGGTCAAAACGGGGTCCCCAAGACCTGCTCGATCTTCCCCGAAGCGCCGTGGACCGAGCTAGTGGTGTGGTGTTCCCGGCGACTTTACCCGGGCGGGCAAGAGCCGTCAGCCCACTCGACGGGCAGGCCGGGAACCTCACTCTCACGCCTGAATCTCCACGAGCCAGCCGTCCGCGATGAGGTCGCCGACCGGCTGCGGGAGGAAGTAGGCCCGGCCGCCGCCGACCTGCCCGTGGTCCGGCTTGATCACGCCGGTCACCACCTCGTAGCCCCTGACCACCTGGTACCGGTGGTACTCGCCCGGAGCCTCCTCCGGCGGGACCGAGCGGTGCGGCAACGTCGTGCCGGGGACGAACACGGTGTTGCCGTCGGCCGTCCCGAACCGGTCGACCTCGGCGCCCTCGGGAAGCACCACGACGGACCTGTCGTCGTAGTGCGACAGCGGCCGGTCCGGTTCGAGCGGTTCGATGGGGCACTCGTAGTCGGCGAGCGACTCGTCGGGCTCACGCTGCATCGAGTCACTGGTCAGCGCCACCGCGCCGATCATGTGCGCGGCGGCGGCGTAGGCCGTCGGGAAGCGGGACTTGTTGCGCTCCTCGCCCCTGTCGAGGCAGAACACCGACCACCAGCCGTCGGCGTCGCGCAGCATGCTCCAACCGCCTTCAAGAGGTTCGGTGAAGCTGTAGAAGCGCCTGCTGACGCCGAGCCGCGAGAGGTGGTGCCGGGCCACGTTGATCGCGCCGGCGGTGCGCTCACCGTCCATCGTCTCCGGATCGGCGCCGAGCACCAGCGCTTTCGCCTGCTCGGCGGCATGATCGGCGATGATCTCCGGGCAGCGGTGGCCGTTGCGGCGGACGTGGTCGAGGAAGTCGCGCGGCGGCGTGATGTCGTGGATTTCCAGGTAGTACGCCACCGCCAGCGGCCACGCCCAGGTGCCGTCGGTGTGGAACTGCTTGGGCACCTGCGCCGGACGCTGCGGGTCGACCTCGTCCGCTGAGGTGCCGCGGGCGGACAGGACGACCCGGCCGTCCAGCAGGTACTCGAGGAGCAGCTGCTTCTCGGCCCACGGCAGCACCGGCCGGTGCGCCCAAGGACGCCCGTCGTCGTCCTTGCCGTCGAACACCCGCACCATCCGGACCGGACCGCCCGGCTCCTGAGCGTCGCGGTAGTTCTCGTAGTGCCGCAACGCCTGAGCGAGCAGCCACTCCGGTGCCTGGGCGCGCGGGAAGTAGCAGAGTTCGTCGAACGCGGCCTGCGGGTCCTGTTCCCCGTGCGTCCACCGAACCTCGGCGTGGCCGGTCTCGAACGCCGGTTCCTGCCCGGCGACCGCGGTGCAGCGCGCCATGGTCCAGGTCCCCGCCTCCGGGCGGTACTCGACGGCACGGCTGCGCTGGAGCGCGTCGACGAGCTCCTGCGGCGGGATCCACGTGTGCCGTCCCCCGTCGGTGACGACGCTCGCCACGACCTCGATGCGGGTGCCGAGCGCGCCGCACTCGACGAGCACCTCGCGCCACCCCTCCGGACTCGACCGTTCGATGAGACCGGCCAGTTCGGCGCGCACATCCGGACGCGCGGCCGGGTTCGTCGGCGCACCGTGGGCGGCCGATGCCGGGAACGGGCGTTCCGGCTCGGGCGCTTCGCCCTGGACGATCAGGACGGCGTCGACCTGCTCGTGCGGCACAGGCGCATCAACCCCGCCGAGCACGGCGGCACCGTCCCGCGACTCCAGCAACGGCAAGAGCCGACCACCGGTCCGGGCGTACGTCCCGGCGATGGGCGTCCCGAGAATCACCTGTTCTCCCCCTCGTAGCTCGTGGCGCGACAACGCGACGCCACGTGGTTCCCTCCACCGCTGCGGGAGGGCACTTCGCCGACCCCCACGACGACGGCGAACCGGTTGATCATCATTTCCTCACCAGGCGGGGTAGCGCCGTGTCCAGGACGCATCGGTCGGGGCCGCCGGGCTGAACTCGGTGAGCGCGTCGGTCACCAATTCGTCCATCAACGGGTAGAGGCTCGGCACCTGGCGCAGTTCCTTCGGGATGGCGTTCACGCCGCACTCCGCGCCGATGATCAGGCCACTGATCGCACAGGTCGCCGACCGGTGCTGCGACGAATAGTTCATGGCCAACAGGAGCGCTTCACGCACGTAGTCGCTGGCCAACGCGCAATAGAGCGAAATGCCCAGCGCTTCCGCACCGTCAGCCCCACCACCCGGGAACCTCTCAGCCAGTTGACCGGGGGGTGCAGGAGACCAGACTTCCTTGTTCAGCTCGAGCGCGTTCCTGATCATCTGGGAGGTCCGCTCATGCCCCGGCCAGCGTTCCAACTCCCCGCGAGCAGCCTCCAGGCATTCGGAGAACGGAACATCGCGAATCTGCTGGTGAACGAGCGCAGCCATGAACCCGGCAGGCAAGTAGTCGTCAGGGTTGCCGTGGGTCAGACTCGCGATTCCGACCGCTGCGGCGAACGCACCCGCCGCCTCGTTCGACCACACGGCGGCCAATGCCGCCCGCGGCACTACCGCCCCGCCGCGCGCAACCGAGCGCTCACCGCGCCTTACGACACCGGTGCGCGCGAACTCTTCGAGAACCCGGACGGTCTCAAGCGGCGGATCCTGCCGGGAGACCAGTGCGTCGTTCCCGACCAGCCATCCATCCGGTTGCGCGAATCGAGTCGCGAACGGACCACCGCGCTGCGCCCAGGGGAGACGCTCGCCCTGCGGACCGCTTTGGATGTACAACCACCGCTGGTAAGCGTGCTGCACCTCCGAAATCGGATCATCGTCGACCGGGTTCACCCGTCGAGCGACGTGCGCCCGGATCAAACCTTCCAACGTGAACGACATCAGCTGAACGGAGGTCGACGATTCGACCGGGGACGCGCTGAACGCGTACTCGACCAGCGGGGGTATGAATTCCTTCCGTGGGAAATCGAAGAAGTGCAATGCCGGCTTCCACGGCACCTCAAGGACCTGCCCCACGGAGGCACCTCTATCGAATGCATCCCCGACCACTACCGAGAGCACGGCCCCCGAAACCGCTCAGCAGGGTCCGGGTCAGGAATAATCCGCCCACTGTCCGAGAATTTTCCTTTGATCTCGTTAGCTCTGCCACTAAAATCGTTTAGATCCTCGATCGATGCCTCGACATCGACAGAATGAAGATTGTAGTCGCTACCTTCTTTGCGACCCTCAGGCCGAAAAGGAGTAGCAGCTTCACGTCTATCCGCCCAGGCATCGTGCCACTTCGAAATTTTACCTAGGCGCCGAGAACGCTGCTGCTTCGGCCATCCCCTAGGGGCGACACCTTCATCCCTCACAGCACCTTCACCCCATGCCAGCCGATTTCTTTACCGGGCTCCATAAACACCCTCTTGCCACCCCAAGATATATCCTTCGATTCTCCGGCCTCCAATCCTTTCGGCCTGAAGAGATCAGAAATATCATACGGCTCCGGGAAATTGGGGTGACCGACACGAAACCTCCCCATGAGCTCCTCAGCCTTATCAATCTCGTCCCGAAAGGACCCAAACTTCCTCTCGGCCGCGTCGCGCTCGAACCCTGCCGGCATCGACTTGTACGAGGCGAGCTCTTGGAGCTCCTTCTTAGCCTTGGAGATCTCGACAGCCAAGCGCGGACGTATTTTCTCGACCGCCTGGTCCTGAATGGCGAAATCGTATCCTTGGCGAGCCCAAGCATAGCTTCCTACGTCAATATTGGCGTGCAATTTTATCGCAGAAACACCCGAGGAACGGTACCATCCCTCCATGGACTCGTTGAATGTTCGAGCGAACCCGCCCGCGCGCACTCCTTCATCCAACCGCAGCATTCTATGGTTCGCCATCAGCCCATCGGCGGTCCTATGAAGATCCCTGGTGAAGTTCCCGACCTGACTTCCCGAAGAATCAAATATCTTGCCAGTGACACCAATGGTGTCCGACTGGACACTAACGTCATGCACATCAACGCGTAAACCGGCGTAGGTACCATCGATGGATCTCTTCACCTGGTCGGAAATCTCAGCCGCATCGAATTCGGCGCCGTCCCGTGGGATCAGATCGTCGATCGAAGGACGGTCGCTCGGGTGATCGTCCTCGATCCATGCCCCGGAATCATGTTCCGGAGGCTCTCCCGCGCCAGCACCATCGCCTGGCCGATCTCCCCCGCTCCGATCGCCGGAATCCGCTGGATCCGGTTCCCGCAGGTGGTCATCATCGTTCCAGCCGGGTCGTGAGTCCTCGCCCGTCCGTTCGTTCTCGACATCGTGGCGGAGTTCGCTGTCGTCGGCGTGCCGCGACGTCCGGGGTTCCGGGAAGTCGGGTTCGTCGAGATCGGTGTCGTGGCGGGCTCGCGGAGGTGCGGGGTCGCCGGGGAGATCGGGGTTGAGCCTCGCATCGACCGAATTGACGTCGGCTCCCGGCTCGGACGAGCGTTCCGGCGCAGGATTCACCGCCTGGCCGGCGTCGCGTTGCGGCGGCCGCGGTTCGGCGCCGCCCGAGTCCTGCGCGCGAAGCCGCGGCAGATTCGGATCGGTGGCGGGTTCCGGCAACCGTTGCTGCGCGCCATGGCCACCCGGGGTCTGCCACGAACTTTGAGGCCCTTGCCGTCCCGGTACGTCATGTCGTCCGACGTTCTGCTCAGCGCGATGCCCGATCGGACCGGAGGCGTGCGGGGCACGGTTCGGCGGCTGCGGTGCGGCCGCCCGAGGCGCCCCGGCATGCGGGTGCCCAGGGTTGCTCGGCGGCTGATGAGGCGCCGGCCCGGACTGCTGCGGGTGCGGTCGTCCCGTGCCGTTGGGGGAATCGGGCGGGGGCGCTTGCATTCGTCGTGGGTCCGGTGGCGGGGCGCCGTGCGGGCGTTGCGGAGCAGGTGGCGGCACCGGGTGGCCGGGGCCTGCCTGCGGTCGCTGGTGCGGCGGCGGAGCCTGGTTCGGTGCGGGAGGTCGTGCGCCTCCTGGGGCCGGTCCGCCAGGGGGTATCGCCGGTCCTGGCGGACCGCTCGGCCCGTGCGGACGTGGCGGTCCCTGCGATGGCCCCTGGGCCGGTGAGCCGTGCGAAGCGGGTGGATTCCACGCAGGCCCAGGAGCTTGCTGTGGTGGGACGTTCTGCGGAGCGAACGGCTGTCGGCCGCCCTGGTACGGCGGGTTGCCGCCCCCGGGGGGTGCGATCTGCCCGCCGTGCCACGGAGGGTTGTGGCCCGCGCCCGGCGGGAAGCCCTGCTGACCAGGCGACTGCTGCGGCGGGAACTGCTGGTTCGGGTGCGGCGGTGCTTGACCAGGCCACTGTTGGGGCGGCGGAGGTCTCTGGGCGGCCGGAGGCGGCAGCCGATCTTCCGGAGCCCCCCACTCGTAGGGCTGGAAGCCGTCGTCCTCCTGCTTCTTCCTGAACGGCCACATTCCCCGCCGCTCGGCGGCTTCGGCTTGGTGGCCGAAGCGGACCCATTCCGGTTCGTGGCCCGGCGGGTAGGGGCTGTCGTGGACGGCGGTGGTGCCGTCGGGGCGGAAGGCGGTCCACTGGCCCGGCTCGTCGAAGCGCGGTTGCGGCGCACCGGAGGCGTCGGTGTCGAAGGACGCGCTGTCCTTGCTGGCGTAGATGTTGCCGAAGTTGTCGACCCAAGCGTCGGTTTTCGGGGCGACGACTTCGACGCCGAGTTCCTTCGACAGTTCCTGGGCGAAGTTCGGTGTTCCGTCACCGGTGTCGGCGCCGGTGCGGCAGGCCAGCAGGCGGACCGGTTCGCCCGGCCTGTAGCCGGGAGCAGCCCTGATGACCTCGGCGAGTTCCATCGGATTCAGCTCTTTGCCGCCGAGGTGCACCCCGTGCGGCCCGCCGTGCACTTCGACGGTGAACCGCTTCGGGTCCACGGCCGGGCGCGGCAAGCTCCGGTCGAAGTGGACTTTGCCGAACGTCGGCCCGGAGTGCCGAACCATCGAGATTCCGGCTTGGGTGGCGCGGACGGCTTCGACGTCGGAGCCGAGTTTCGCGTGCAGGTCTTCGGAAATGTCGAGCTTGCGGAAGCGTTGTCCGTCGACGTTCCAGGCGTTCTCGAACCGCTGGGAGTGCGGGAGCGACTCCTCGGCGGCCATCGATTCGCTGGTCGAGTGCTTCGGGTCGGCCGACGGTTCCGGAGTGGGCGGCGGCTCGTGGCGGACCGGGGAATCCGCGCGGTTCGGGGCGTCCTCCGGACTGCGCTGCAGGCCGGGTCCCCATTCCTGCGCCTGGTTGCCCGTGAGGTCGCGGTAGTGCCCGGGGCTCGTCGGCGCCGAACCTTCCGCGCCGTTCGGCCGAGGTGGCGGGCCGCCGTGCGGGGCCGAGCCTCGCGGTGGAATGCCGCCGTGCGGCCGCGGGGCATTGGGGACGGCGTCCGCGTGAGCGGCGCGCGGTGTGTCGGGACGCGGCGCGTCTGGGCGCAGTCCATCGGGACGCGGCGCGTCGGAACGCGGCGCGTCAGGACGCGGGCCACCGGGACGGGGTGCGTCTGGGCGCGGCCCACCGGGACGCGGCGCGTCGGCGCGCGGTTGAGGACCGTCGGCGCGCGGTGCGTCAGGGCGCGCCCCAGGAGCCCGTGCCGCGTCCTGGTGCGGAGCCCGCGGTGCATCCGGACGCGCCCCATCCTGCCGCGGAACTCGAGGCTGACCGTCCGGGCGGGCAGGCGGCTGCGGGCGTTCACCGCCGTGCTGCGCCGGGCGCTGCGGACCTTCCGGGCGACGCGGGGGCTCGGCTCCCCACGGACGCTGGGCGTCCTGACGAGATCCGCCCGGCCTTCCCGGTGTTTCCGGGGCGCGCGGCCCTGGCAGACCACCGCCGGACGGTGTGCGCGCGGAACCGGGACTGCCGGGTGTGCCGGTCCATCCGCCGGAACCGGGGCGGACTCCGCCGGCCGACGGGGCCGCTCCACCCGGTGCTCCACCAGCGGCGGCCGGGCCACCACCTGCCGACGGGGACTGCTGGTCCTGGCGCGGCGGGGTCGGTGCTGCCGGGGCGTCCGGTCCGGGCTGTTGGGGGCGCGGGGGCGCGTCCACTCCGGAGGCCGTGGTCGTCGCCGGACGGCTCGGCACGTCCCCGGCCGGACCTGAAGTCGTTCCGGGAGTCGACGAAGGAGATCCACCCGATGCGTGCCCGCCCGCCGGAACCCCACCGGACTCGGGAGCACCGGTCGAGGAACCACCGGACGCCGGGCCGCCGGCCTGCGCACCACCGGACGCCGAATCACCGATCTGCGCACCACCGGACGCCGAGCCCTCCGCCTGCGCACCACCAGAGGCCGGGCCATCAGCCTGCGCACCACCGGGCGTCACATCACCGGCCCGCGAGCCGCCGGATGCCGGACCGCTCGCCGCCGAGCCGCCGTGCGCCGGCTCATCGCTCGAGGAGCCGGACGCCGAACCGCCCGAGTCCCCGCTGCCCGAGCCGCCGGACGAGGAGCCACCCGACTCGGCGCCCCCACCGGTCGCGCCCGACTGTCCACTGTGCCCACCGGAATCCGAGCCGCCCTCCGCGCGCGGAGCACTGGCCGCGTCCGGAGCGCCGCTGTCCGCCGAACCCTGGGCCGAACTCTGCGCACCGGCGCCCGCATCCGCCCGCGGTGACCCGCTCAGTGCGTCGGCGTCGGAAGCGTCCGCGGCTGAGCGAGAATTCCCGCCCCCACCAGGCGATTCATCCCCGTCGGAGCGCGGCGCGTCCCCACCGGAATCCCCCGGCGCTGACCGATCGCGCGCGCCACCGGACTCCCCCGCCCCGCTCGAATCCGCCCCGCCGGAATCACCGCCGGGCAGATCCGGTCCGAACTTCGCCTGGTGCTTGCCGACGACGTCGGTGCCGAAGGCGTCATCGACCTGCCGCCACGCCTTCTCCGCGGCCTTGTTCGCGATCTTGCCCGAAAGATCGAGCTTGTCGACGGCCTTCGCGGCGACCCGCCCTGCCTGGGCGGCCTTCTCGCTCGCCTGCTTCCCGCCCTTGCCGAGCAGCTTCATGATGTCGCCGAAGACCTCGACCATCCGCGCCATCTTCGGCGAGACGTTGCTGATGGTCTTGAGCAGCTTCTGCACGATGTCGGCGATCTTGGAGACGGTCTTGGCGATGAACGCCACCGCCTGCGGCACGACCCACGCCAGCGAGACGACCGGCGGGGCGAGCGCCTCCAGCGCGTAGGTGATGAGCCGCGAGATGCAGTCGGCGATCAGATCCCGCACGAAGTCGCGCACGAACGACACGACCATGCCCATCGCCTCGACGACCGTGGCGATGGTCCCCGCGAGCTCGCCCGCACCGGTCAGGGCCGCGCCCTTCTCGGCGGCGTGCCGCCGATAGGCGTCGCCTGCCGCACCGGTCCACTGGGCGGTGTCGGCCTGGACGGCCTGGGAGTACGTGCCCGCGGCCTCGTTGACCGACCCCGCGACCTCCTGCCACTTCACCGCGTACGCCTGAACGCCCTCGGGGTCGCCCGCGAACCAGTCCAGCGCGTCCTGCAACGGCTGGACGTGTTCGATCAACCACGACAGGCCGTAGGACAGCAACGTGCCGATGGGGTCGACCACGACGCTGACCGCTTCCATCGCCAGCCCGCCGTAGGCGAGCCCGGACTCGATCCAGCTGGAACCGTCGTTGAGGCTGGAGACGTCGTGCCAGGACTCGGCGATGCCGATGCCCTTGATGCTCTCCGGCGGCTCGGCGGGGTCGGCGGCGTTCTGGGCGTTGACGAGCGGATTGGTCACGCCTGCATACCGCCGAACATGTCCCGGTTGCCGTCGTCGGCCGACTGGTAGTCCTCGGCCGCGGCGCGGACTTCTTCAGCGGTGTCGCGGATGGCCTTGGCGGCTTCCTTGATCGTGTCGATTCCGTGCTGCTCGACCTCGTCGACCAGCCACGCGAACGGTCGGCACAGAATCCCGTAGGCGTCGTTGTCCATCGACACCTGCTGGGAGGCGCCTGCGGCTCCGTCCAGCTCGTCCGCCACACCGTCCACTTTGGACGCGTGGGCGCGCAGGCTGTCGATGACGACGTTCATCTGCTCAGGCATCTCAGCACTCCCCGGTCAGCGCAGGAACGAGCCGCGGCTGAAGTCGTCGTCGTCGAAATCGTCCGGGGCGGGCCGGCTCGGCCTGCGCTGCGGGCGTTGTGGCGGCCGGTCTTCCTCCGTGCCGATGCGCATCTCCTGGACACCCGGCCGCTTCGGGGGCTCCTCGGGCTCCTCCGGAGCCTCCGGGAAGAAGCGCGTGGCCTGCCCGAGCATGTGCCGCACGGCCTCGTCGTCCTCGCCGACGGTGTCCGCCGCCGCCTGCTGCATGCGTTCGGGCAGCTTCGACTGCGCGAGCTGCACTACGCGCATGATCTCGGCCGAGAGCTTGGCCATCGGACGGTTGCCCGCGCTCTCGGCGAGCACCAGGTTCTCGATCATGCCGCTGGAGCCGACCGTCACCTGAACCGCGCCGTCGCGTGAGCTCTCGGTGACCGAGATCTGCTCGATCTGAGCCTGCATGCGGCCGAACTTCTCGGCCTTCTCGGTCGCCCGCTGCTGCCAGTCGCGAACCATCCGCTCAGCAGCGCTGATGTCCTCGGGCACGCCGTCCCCCGCCATGCTCGCCGTCGCGCCCGTGGTCGACGTCCACGCACCGCAACCGATGTCCTTGTGCGGCGGAGACAGTATCAACACCGGTGCGCGCGGCGGCTCGGATCAACGCATTCACCGCTGTGTCCCGGATCTCTCCGGTCGCACCGTTGACCGGAAAGCCGGTCGGCCGCCCGCGACACCTTCGCCGCGGGCAGCCGGAGTGCGGTCAGCTCTCACCGTCGTACGCGGGCTGCGGACTTTGAATCCGACGCGGGGACGGTTTCGGAGCGGGGAACGCCGCCAGCGGCTCCGGTTCGGTGTCCTGCGCGCGCGGCGTGGACTGGTCCGGTTCCACCGGCTGCTCCGCCACCCCCGGATCCTCCACCGAACCGACGGCGGGCAGCAGTGCCGTCGGCGGATCGCCCGGATCCGGCCGGTCGTCCGGAACCTGCCGATCACCGAAATCCCGCGGGTCGTCCAACTCCGGCCGGTCGTCCGGTTCCTGCTGCTCGTCCAGGTCCTGTCGATCGCTCGCGGGATCGCTCAGACCACGCCGATCGTCCTGCACCGGCAGGCGCCGGATCGGGTAGCGCTCGTCCCACTCCTCATCGGCCGGGCGGTCGCTCGCCGCCGGTTCCGGCACGTCCGGATCACGGGTCAGCGAGTCACCGAACTCGGCGACGCAGTCCAACGCGATCTGCTCGACGACATCGCGCAGCTCCAGATCGGCGAGCCAGCTCACCGGCAACCCGCTGACGCCGATCAGTGCGCCGACGATGTTGCCGCAGATCGCGCCGGTGGAATCGCTGTCCCCGTCGTGGTGCACCGCGATGCGCAGTGCCTTCGCCACGTCGTCGCCGCCCGCGAGCGCACCGCACACCGCGATGGCCAAGGCCTGCTCACCGACCCAGCCGCCGCCGAGCGTCTCCGCGATGTCGGCAGGACCGGGATCGCCCCGTTCGGCCAGTTCCACGGCCTGCTTGAGCAGCGCGCTCGTCTCTTCGTGGCCGTCCCAGGTCTCCAGCACCTGCAACGCCAGCCACACCCCGTCGTCGAGGGTCTGGCCCAGCAACGCCTGCTGCACGATCACCGCCAACGCGCCCGCCGACAGGTAACCGGACGGGTGGCTGTGGGTGAGCGCAGCGGCCCGCGCGGCCAGTTCGAACGCCACCGGCGGATCCGGCGAGTACATCGCCATCGGCGCGGAGCGCATCACGCCGCCGCAGCCCTTCGAATCGTTGATGGGCTCGGTGAGCGAGCCCGCCGCCTGCCCGTCGCCGAACCGCGCCAGCGCTCGGAAGATCGTCTTCCCGGGGGCGCGAGCGACGAAAAGGCCGGGCACCTCCACCAGCCAGCCGTCCGGTTCCGGGTACACCGCGCGGAACGCGCCCGCAGCGGACTCCCACTCGACGCCCTGGGTGTGCAGCCACCGCTGGTACGCCAACTGGATCTCCGGCAACGGATCGGTGCTGCCGAGGATGCGCCGCGCGATGCCGCCGCGGATGAGCCCTTCGGCGGTGAACAGCGTCATCTGCGTGTCGTCGGTGATCGCGCCCTGCACGCCGTAGGCCTCCCGCAGGCCTTGCGGTCCTGCCGGGCCGAACTTCTCGGTGATCTGCTCCGCGGTGACGAACTCCAGGTCCGAGCCGAGCGCGTCGCCGAGGGCACCGCCGAGGAAGCAGCCGAGCACCCGCTCCGTCAGCGAGGGCGCGACTTCGTCGGTGGTCTCGGATTTCGCGTGCCCACCGGAGGCCGCCGGTTTCGCGGCGCGCGCGTCGCTGACCGGCAACTCCGGCTCGGCGGCGCGGTGCACCGGTGCTTCCTGCTGAGCTGGGGCGTGCTGCGGGACATCGGTCTCCGGCGCGTCCTGCGGCTCGGCAGGATGCTCCTCCGGCTCGGACTCGACCTCCGCGCCGGGCGATTCGGGTTCACCGGAGTGCGGCGCGAGGAGGCGCTCGGTTCCGGCCGCCTCGGGCCGCGACGCGTCCGAGTCCGCATCGGGGAAATCCACCGCGGCGGAGTCGGACGGTTCCTCCGGTGCGGCGAAGTCCTCCTCCGCCTCCGGCGCCCGCCTGCGGCCGCGCTCGTACGGCGTCGCGGGGGACTGCTGCTGCGGGTACGCGTGCTCGGCGGGCTGCTGCTCCGCGGGCACTTCGTACGGCGACCGGGCTTGTGCTCGCGGGTCCTGGGGCGTGGGCACTTCCACGTCCTCCGAGCGCGGTGCGGGCTCCGCCACCGGGATCCGGCCGGCTTCCTCCGGGCGCAGTGAGACCAGTTTCGCCAGCCGAGCCAGCTCTTCCCGGTCGGTGCGGTCGGTGGACAGCGAGAAACCACCGGCACCGAGGTCCGGCATCGGCCGCGACGCGTCGGCATCGTCGTCGGAGCGCTGGCGCGCGGCGAGCAGCGACAGGTCGGTGCGATCGGTGGTCTGGTTGAAGGCGTTCGCCGGAGCGGCCTGCTCGGGTTCCGGGGCCTGCTCGGGTTCGGGATCCACCGGCCGCACGCCCCGTCCCGCCGCCGGGGCCGGATCGGGCTCGGCGAACTCCGGGAAGTCCGAGTCGGGCTCGATCCGGCTGAGATCGATGATCATGGTGGGGTCGTTGCTGCCGTCCGCCGCCCGCACCGGCTCCGGGCCGCGACCGCTGTCCACGGTGGTCACATGCTCGGGGGCACCGAGTTCACGCGGAGCGGGGGTGCCGCGCCGCGGATCACTGACGTAGCGCTGCGCCCACTTCGGCAACGGCGGGGGCGGAGGCGGTGGCGCGAAGGCCTCCGCGGCGTCCGCGCACAACGTCTCGATGATGTCGGCCAGTTCCAGTTCTTCGCGCCACTGCGCCGGAATCGCCTCCGGCCCGTACAGCGCTCCGGCGAGCTGCCCCGCCATCGCACCGGTCACGCTGCTGTCCGCCGACACGTTGACGGCCATCACCACCGCATCGGCGAAACCACCCGTCGCCGCGACCGAGGCCAGTGCCGCACCGAGCTCGCCCGGCTTGTGCTCGGTGTCGAACTCCGCGTCCAGCTCGGCAGGCTGCGGGCGGCGGCCATCGCGAGTCGCGAACATCGCCGCGTGCACCGCCCTGCGCACCGCCGCGGGACCCTCGACGCCGCTGTGCAGCGAACTCAGCCGGGTGTCGGTGAGCCCCACCGCGTCCCACAACCCGATGTCGCCCTGGATGAGTTGGGTCAGGACGTCCGCATGGAACCCGGCGGCACCGTGCACGTTCAAGTCATCGGTGAGCAACCGCGCCACGTCGGCGCCCGCCGCGAACACGCGGTCCTCCGAGGTGCTCCACACCATCGTCGGCGCCGCCCACACCGCGCAATCGGCGAATCCGGGGCGCACCGCAGGACCGAACCGCGCGTCGTAGCCGGCCTGCGTCGGAGGCTGCGTGGCGAGCTTGCCCAGCCCGGACAACGCCCCACCGGCCGGGTTGCGGGTGGAGAACAACTGCGGCGTCTCCAGCAGCCAGCCGCTCGGCTCTGGATGCGTCTGCAGGTAGCCGGACATCGCGTATTCCCACGGAACGCCCTGCGTGTAGAGCCAGCGCAGGTGGTTCGTGCGGATCACGGGCGTCGGTAACCAGTCCGCGGCTTCCCCGTTGACCGCCCGCGCCCGCAGCAACGCCTCCAGGGTGAACACGGCGAGCTGGGTCAGCTCGGTGACGCCACCGCGCCTGCCGAACACCGGCAGGTAATCCGCCACACCCTGCTTGCCGAACCAGTGCTGGATGTCCCACGCCGAGCGGGTGCGCACTCCCGCACCCAGCGCATCGCCCACGGCACCGCCGAGCAGCGCGCCGCGGAACCGGTCCGACCAGCTCAACGGGCGCGGCTCACGCCGCGACACCGCCGAACCGTGCGTGTTCGCGAACCACGAGGTGTCACCGGTCATCCCCAGTCTCCTGTCGGGTCACCGTGCGGGGCAACGGCCTGCGACATGCGCCGCGAGCCGTCGGTCGCCAGGGCCGCCACACCGTTGAGGCGGGTCGTGTCCGAGCATTTCCCGGACGTCGCGGCCGTTCCGGGGAACGGCGTCGATCCCGTTGACCGCACCCTGCAATGTTGCCGCACTTGACCGACAACCAGACCGGCTCCCCCGAATGATCGAACGGCCGAGTGTCGTGCTCCGGGGAACGTCGGTGGCCACGGCGGGTATCACCACCATCGAGACGTTGCTCACGACGCGGTCGTCGACGCTGATACCACGACGTCCGAGCCTCGCCGGCCGGTGCGGCGGCCCTGATCTCGGCAGGCTCACTCCGGGGGCAACGGCTGCCCGAAATTCCGTCGCTCCGCCTCCGCCACCTGCCCGGTGAGGCCCTGCGAAGGCGGCAACAGGCTCTTCGAAACCCCCGTAACCGAGCTCGAATCACCTGATCGGTCTACCAACTCAAGTAGTGCTGCGCAGTCCACGAGCACGGTTGGACTCGCGGGCCGCCGCTCGTGCTCGTCCGGCGATCTCGCCGCAGCTTCGCCGAACCGCGCTCCGCAACGGCACTGCGGACGGCGCGGCGGCCAACGGGTTCCGCGCCCCCGCACCGAGTCCGTGTTCGATAAGGTCCGATGTCGTGACCCGCGAACGGTCCAGTTCGCCCGAATCGGGGCTGGACCTGCACTTGGACTGCTCCGGCCGACCGGACAGCGGCGCGCTCGCCGAGGCGTTGCGCGCGGCGATCCGTGACGGGCGGCTCGCCGCGGGCACGCGGGTGCCTTCCACCAGGGCACTCGCCCAGGATCTCGGCATCGCCCGCGGCACCGTCACACGTGCCTACGTCCAGCTCGGCACCGAAGGATTCCTGCTGACCAGGCAGGGTGCACCGACCACCGTCGCCGAGCGGCTCCGCACCGGCGAGCCCCCCGAACCCGCGGCACGTCCGGCTCCGCGCGCACCGCGCTGGGATTTCCGGCCGGGCAGGCCGAACCTGAGCGCCTTCCCGCGCAAGGACTGGCTGGCGGCGAGCCGCCGCACCCTGCGCACCATGCCCGCCGACGAACTCGACTACGGAGACCCGCAAGGCCCGCTCGCGCTGCGGGAGGCGCTCACCCAATACCTGCGGCGCGCGCGAGCCGTGCACACTTCGCCCGATCGACTGATCGTCTGCAACGGCTACAGCGAAGCGTTGTCGCTGATCAGCAGGGTCCTGCACGCGCAAGGCGCCTCCTCGATCGACTTCGAGGACCCCTCGCTGCCGCACCACCGGACCATCGCCGAGGACAACGGGATAACGGTGCACGGAGTCCCCGTCGACGACGGCGGCATCGACGTCTCCGCGCTGCGAAGCCACGCCGCCGTCATCACCCCGGCGCATCAGTTCCCGCTCGGCGTCACCATGCGGGCACAGCGCCGGACCGCACTGATCCGCGACGCCAAAGCCGCCGGCAGGATCATCGTGGAGGACGACTACGACGGGGAATTCCGCTTCGACCGGCAGCCGGTCGGATCCCTGCAAGGCATGGCGCCCGAAACGGTGATCTACGCCGGAACGGCGAGCAAGACCCTCGCCCCGGCGCTGCGGATCGCCTGGTTGGCGCTGCCCGCCCGGCTCGTCGAACCGGTGCGGGAGATGAAGACGCACGGCAGGTACGGGCCGGTGTTCGACCAGCTCGCACTCGCCGAGCTGGTCCGCTCCGGCGCCTACGACCAGCACGTCCGCCGGTCCCGGACGGCGTACCGGGCGCGGCGTGAGCAGCTGCTGCACGGCCTGGACGGCCTCCGGACCCGGCATCGGCGCTACCCGGCGGGCATCTCCGCCGGACTGCACCTGACCTTGCGGCTCGCGTCGGGCGGGCCGGACGAGCCGGAGATCATGGCACGGGCGCGCAGCCGCGGCGTCGAGCTCAAAGCGCTCGGCCCCTGGTGGGTGCAGCCCGGCGAACACCCGCCCGGCGTGGTGATCGGTTACGCCGCTCCCGCCGAACACGCTTTCCGCCCCGCGTTGGAAGCGTTGCTCGACACGCTCGACCCATGACCGCCGACGGCGCGGCGTGCCCCGCTACAGTGCCCTCGCGCGCCGGGCGGCCCCTCCCACCAACACGAACGAGGGGAACTGGTGTTCTATCCTGAGTCCCCGACCGGCGCACATCAAGGAGAAACCGTGGGCGAGCAGGAAGCAGACCAGGTGACCAGCGAAGAGACCCAAACCGAGCAGGCCCCGACGCAGCCGGAGAACGGTACCGCCCCGACCGAGGCGGACGCCGCGCCGACGACGGCGTCCGACGACGCCGCCCCTGCGGACGCGAACGCGACACCGGAGCCCGCGGCGAAGAAGCCCCGCGCCCGCAAGCAGAGCACCGCCAAGAAGACCCGCACGGTCGAACTCACCCTGACCGTGACGGGGACCGCTGAAGGCGAATGGCAGGCCGAGCTGCTGCACTCCGGCAAGCGGGTCGTCCAGGGCCTGCCGGTTCCGGCGGCAGCGGTGTCCAAGGCCGCCGCGGAACTGCACCAGGACATCTCCGAAGCCATCGAGGAGGTCCTGAGCGCCGCTCGGGAACAGCACGAGGCGAAGCTCGCCGAGCTCGAAGCCGAGGTCGAGCGGGTCCGCAAGGCGCTGTCCGAGCTCGAGAGCTGACGACCTTTCCGGTCGGCTGACACGTCCCCGGAACGTCGGCACCCCGATCCGCCCACGGGCGGCGGGCACCGACCATCCGGGGATCCGGGACGGTGGCGGCGCGCAACGCCACCGTCCCGGTCACCGGTCCGTTCCCAGTGATCCGCGCAGGAAGTCGAGGACCCGCGCCACCCGCAGGCCGAGCGCGCACTCCGCCCGACTTCTCCCACTTCAGCGCACGTAGGCCCGCTCGGCGACGGGCCGGACGATGATGCCTCGCTCCGCTTCTGCGGCGATGAACCGGACCTTCGAGGCTCCGCCCGCCGCGCTCCGAACCCCCGGCCGCGGACCACTCGCTCGTGTAATGGCGAACAGGCGTTCGACTCTGGATGATCGGAGTCATGGAACCCAGATCTCGCCGCCACCGCCCGCTCCACCTCGCACCGGCGTGCTCCCCGATGCCGACCGAACAGGTCCGGTCCACGAGCTCGTCGACCGACTGCACCGGGGCTGAACCACCTCCGTCGCACCCGCCGGGGCCTGCCCCGCCTGAATCCCACGCGTACACGGACGCACGCGCCGCCGCGTGCTCGGACGCCGGCCTGATCGCCGCGATCCGCGAATGCGAGTCGCTACGCCACCGCTTCTTGCACGACCAGCTCGTCCTGCTCACCGAGGCGCGCCGCCGCGGCCTGCGGCCGTCCGGCGGCCCGTGGCGGATGTCCCACGACCACGCCGACGCGGAAGGGACACCGACATGATCTCCACGAAGTTGCGGCACGCCCTCGGCTCGGCCGCACGCACGATCTTCGGCGGCGCCGCGAACCTCCCCGAACAGCGGAAGGTCCCCGCTCGAACCCGAGCGGGGACCCTCCGTGCACTGTTCCGCGACCGCGGACCGCGAACCGCGTTACCGGTAGTCGCGACCGAAGTCGTAGTCGTCCAGCGGCACCGCGGCACCGGTGCCCGCGCCGAACACGTCCGGCGTGTAGTAGCCGTCGTCGTAGGACGGGATCGCGTACGCCGCGGCCCGTGCCTCCTCGGTCGGCTGCACCTGGATGTTGCGGTAGCGGTTGATGCCGGTACCGGCCGGGATCAACTTACCGATGATCACGTTCTCCTTCAGGCCGACCAGCTTGTCACTCGCGCCCTCGATCGCGGCGTTCGTGAGGATGCGGGTCGTCTCCTGGAAGGAGGCCGCCGACAGCCAGGACTCGGTGGCCAGCGAGGCCTTCGTGATGCCCATCAGCACCGGACGGCCCGAAGCCGGGTCGCCGCCCTCGGACACCACGCGGCGGTTCTCGCCCTCGAACTGCGAGCGCTCCACCGGGGAACCGGGCAGGAACTCGGTGGCACCCGAGTCGATGATGATGACCCGCCGCAGCATCTGGCGGACGATGACCTCCACGTGCTTGTCGTGGATGCCCACACCCTGCGAGCGGTACACCTCCTGGACCTCGCGGACCAGGTGCAGCTGAGCCTCTCGCGGACCCATCACGCGCAGCACCTCGTGCGGGTCGACCGCACCTTCCAGCAGCTGCTGGCCGACGTCCACGTGGTCGCCGTCCGCGATCTGCCGCTCGGTGCCGTCCACCGAGATCGCCGCGAGCCGCTGCCGCTTGGACAGCTTGTCGTAGACGATCTCTTCGCTGCCGTCGTCCGGGATGACCGTGATCTTCCAGTACCGGTCGTTGTCCTCCATCCGGATCCGGCCGGGGGCGTCGGCGATGGGCGCCTTGCCCTTCGGGACCCGGGCCTCGAACAACTCCGTGACACGCGGAAGACCGGTGGTGATGTCGTCACCGGCGACACCGCCCTGGTGGAACGTACGCATCGTCAGCTGCGTACCGGGCTCACCGATGGACTGGGCGGCGACGATGCCGACGGCCTCGCCGACGTCCACCAGCTTGCCGGTGGCCATCGAACGGCCGTAGCAGACCGCACACACACCGACACCGGACTCGCAGGTCAGCACGCTGCGGACCTTGACCTTGGAGACCTTGGCCCCGAGCAGCTTCTCGATCGCCGGGTCACCCAGGTCGGAACCGCGGGCGAGCACGATGTTGCCGTCCGAGTCCGTGACGTCCTCGGCGGTGGTGCGGGCGTAGATGCTGGTCTCGACGTGCGCGTCGCGCAGCACCGTGCCGTCCGGGAACACCTCGGCGATCGGCATCTTGATGCCGCGCTCGGTACCGCAGTCGGTCTCCCGCACGATGACGTCCTGCGAGACGTCCACCAGACGACGGGTCAGGTAACCCGAGTCGGCGGTACGCAGCGCAGTGTCGGCCAGACCCTTGCGGGCACCGTGGTTGGAGATGAAGTACTCCAGCACGGACAGGCCTTCGCGGTAGTTCGCCTTGATCGGGCGAGGGATGTACTCACCCTTCGGGTTCGACACCAGACCACGCATGCCCGCGAGCTGCACGACCTGGGTCATGTTGCCCGCCGCACCGGACTTCACGATCATGCTGATCGAGTTGTCCTCGGGGAAGTTCTTCTCCATGGCCTCGGCGACCTCGTCCTTGGCCGCCGTCCAGACCTTGACCAGCTCCGCGTTGCGCTCCTGGTAAGACAGCGCACCACGGCGGTAGCGCTTCTCCACCTGCTCGGCGCGCTGCTCGTAGGAGTCGAGGATCTCGCTCTTCTGCGGCGGCACGACCACGTCGGAGATCGACACGGTCACACCGGAACGCGTGGCCCAGTGGAAACCGGCGTCTTTGAGCCGGTCCAGGGTCTGCGCGACCGCGACCATCGGGTACCGCTCGGCGAGGTCGTTGACGATCGCCGCCTGCCGCTTCTTCGGCAGCAGGTCGTTGACGAACGGATAGTCCTCGGGCAGCAGCTCGTTGAAGAACACGCGGCCCAACGTGGTGTCGGCGAGCCACGGCTTGCCCGGCTCCCAGTCCTCCGGCGTGGCCTCCTTGGCGGGCACCACGTCGCGCAACCGGATCCGGATCTTCGCCTGCAACGACAGGCTGCCGCGGTCGAAGGCCATGATGGCCTCGCCGACCGAGGAGTACGCCTGGCCCTCGCCGATGGCACCATCGACCAGCCTGGTCAGGTGGTAGAGGCCGGTGACCATGTCCAGTCGCGGCATCGCCAGCGGACGGCCCGAGGCGGGCGAAAGGATGTTGTTGCTCGAAAGCATCAAGATCCGGGCCTCGGACTGAGCCTCCGACGACAGCGGCAGGTGAACCGCCATCTGGTCACCGTCGAAGTCGGCGTTGAACGCCTCGCACACCAGCGGGTGCAGCTGGATGGCCTTGCCCTCCACCAGCTGCGGCTCGAAGGCCTGAATACCCAGCCGGTGCAGCGTAGGAGCACGGTTGAGCAGCACGGGGTGCTCAGCGATGACCTCTTCCAGCACGTCCCACACCTGCGGGCGCTGGCGCTCCACCATCCGCTTGGCGGACTTGATGTTCTGCGCGTGGTTGAGGTCGACCAGCCGCTTCATCACGAACGGCTTGAACAGCTCGACCGCCATCTCCTTCGGCAGGCCGCACTGGTGCAGCTTCAGCTGCGGGCCGACGACGATGACCGAACGGCCGGAGTAGTCGACGCGCTTACCGAGCAGGTTCTGCCGGAAGCGACCCTGCTTGCCCTTGAGCAGGTCGGACAGCGACTTCAGCGGCCGGTTGCCGGGGCCGGTCACCGGACGTCCGCGGCGGCCGTTGTCGAACAGCGCGTCCACGGACTCCTGCAGCATCCGCTTCTCGTTGTTGACGATGATCTCGGGCGCACCGAGGTCGATCAGTCGCTTGAGGCGGTTGTTGCGGTTGATGACCCGGCGGTACAGGTCGTTCAGGTCCGAGGTGGCGAACCGGCCACCGTCGAGCTGGACCATCGGACGCAGGTCCGGCGGGATCACCGGCACGCAGTTGAGAACCATGCCGCCGGGGTTGTTCCCGGTGGCCTGGAACGCCGCGACGACCTTGAGCCGCTTGAGCGCGCGAAGCTTCTTCTGCCCCTTGCCGGAGCGGATCGTCTCGCGCAGCAGCTCGGCCTCGGCGCCGATGTCGAAGTCCTGCAACAGCGCCTGGATGGACTCGGCACCCATGCCGCCGGTGAAGTACTCGCCGTACCGGTCGTAGAGCTCGCGGTAGAGCATCTCGTCCGAGATCAGCTGACGGGGCTCCAGCTTCGTGAAGGTCTCCCAGATCTCGTCGAGCTTGTCGATGTCGCGCTGCGAACGGTCGCGCAGCTGGCGCATCTCGCGCTCGCCGCCCTCCTTGACCTTCCGCCGCACATCGCTCTTCGCGCCCTCGGCCTCCAGCTCGGCCAGGTCGGCCTCCAGCTTCTGGGCACGGGCCTCGAGGTCCGCGTCCCGCTGGTCGGAGACCCGCTTGCGCTCGACCGTCATCTCGTTCTCGAGCGTCGACAGGTCGTTGTGCCGCATTTCGGTGTTCACCGAGGTGATCACGTAAGCGGCGAAGTAAATGATCTTCTCGAGGTCCTTGGGAGCCAGGTCCAGCAAGTAGCCGAGCCGACTCGGAACACCCTTGAAGTACCAGATGTGGGTCACCGAAGCGGCGAGCTCGATGTGCCCCATCCGCTCGCGGCGCACCTTGGCCCGGGTCACCTCGACGCCGCAGCGCTCACAGATGATGCCCTTGAAGCGGACCCGCTTGTACTTGCCGCAGTAGCATTCCCAGTCCCGAGTCGGACCGAAGATCTTTTCGCAGAAAAGACCGTCCTTCTCCGGCTTCAGGGTTCGGTAGTTGATTGTCTCGGGCTTCTTGACCTCGCCGAACGACCACTGGCGGATGTCGTCGGCCGTGGCGAGGCCGATGCGAAGTTCATCGAAGAAGTTGACGTCCAGCACGTCGGGTCTTCTCCCTTAGTCGAAAGGTCCGGCCGACTACCGGCCGGGAATGCCAGGTTGGGTCGAAGGCCGGTCCGCGGGCAGGCACATGCCCGCGGACCGGCGGCGAAGTCACTGAACGACGTCGTCCACCGAAGGCGACTCGTTGCGGGACAGGTTGATGCCGAGGTTCGCCGCGGCACGCTCCAAGTCCTCGTCGTCCCCGTCGCGCATCTCGATGGCGGCACCGTCGGTCGAGAGCACCTCGACGTTCAGGCACAGCGACTGCAGCTCCTTGAGGAGCACCTTGAACGACTCCGGAATGCCCGGGTCGGGAATGTTCTCGCCCTTGACGATCGCCTCGTAGACCTTCACGCGGCCGATCACGTCGTCGGACTTGATCGTCAGCAGTTCCTGCAGGGTGTACGCGGCACCGTATGCCTGCATGGCCCAGCACTCCATCTCACCGAAGCGCTGGCCACCGAACTGCGCCTTACCGCCCAGCGGCTGCTGGGTGATCATCGAGTACGGGCCGGTCGACCGGGCGTGGATCTTGTCGTCCACCAGGTGCGACAGCTTCAGGATGTACATGTAGCCGAGGGCCACCGGGTACGGGTACGGCTCGCCGCTACGCCCGTCGAACAGCTGCGCCTTGCCGTTGCCCTTGACCATGCGCTCACCATCGCGGTTCGGCAGGGTCGAGCCGAGCAGGCCGGTGATCTCTTCTTCACGAGCACCGTCGAAGACCGGGCTGGCGGTGTTGGTACCCGCCTCGACCTCGTAGAGGTCGGAGGGCAGCCGCCTCGCCCAGTCCGGGTCCCCGTCGATGGACCAGCCCTGCGAGGCGATCCACCCGAGGTGGGTCTCCAGCACCTGGCCGATGTTCATCCGTCGCGGCACACCGTGGGTGTTCAGGATGATGTCGACCGGGGCGCCGTCCTCGGTGAACGGCATGTCCTCGATCGGCAGGATCTTGCCGATGACGCCCTTGTTGCCGTGCCGGCCGGCGAGCTTGTCGCCGTCCTGGATCTTGCGCTTCTGCGCCACGTAGACCCGCACGAGCTCGTTGACGCCGGGGGGCAGCTCGTCGTCCTCGTCGCGGTTGAACACGCGCACGCCGATGACCTTGCCGGTCTCGCCGTGCGGCACCTTCAGCGAGGTGTCGCGAACTTCGCGGGCCTTCTCGCCGAAGATCGCGCGCAGCAGCCGCTCCTCCGGGGTCAGCTCGGTCTCGCCCTTCGGCGTGACCTTGCCGACGAGGATGTCGCCGCCCTGCACCTCGGCACCGATCCGGATGATGCCGCGCTCGTCGAGGTCGGCCAGCACGTCCTCGGAGACGTTCGGGATGTCCCGAGTGATCTCCTCCGCGCCCAGCTTGGTGTCGCGAGCATCGACCTCGTGCTCCTCGATGTGGATCGAGGTGAGCACGTCGTCCTGCACCAGACGCTGGGACAGGATGATCGCGTCTTCGTAGTTGTGCCCCTCCCACGGCATGATGGCCACGCGCAGGTTCTTGCCCAGCGCCATCTCGCCGTTCTGGGTGCACGGCCCGTCCGCGATGACCTGACCGACCTCGACGCGATCGCCTTCGTTCACGATCGGCTTCTGGTTGGTGCAGGTGCCGTGGTTCGAGCGGTTGAACTTCTGCAGCCGGTAGGTGTGGCGGGAGCCGTCGTCGGCCATCACCGTCACGTAGTCGGCGCAGAGCTCTTCGATGACGCCCGCCTTGTCGGCGGTCACCACGTCCCCGGCGTCGACCGCGGCACGGAGCTCCATGCCGGTGCCGACCAGCGGCGACTCGCTGCGCAGCAGCGGCACCGCCTGACGCTGCATGTTCGCACCCATCAGGGCGCGGTTCGCGTCGTCGTGCTCGAGGAACGGGATCATCGCGGTCGCGGCGGAGACCATCTGTCGCGGCGAGACGTCCATGTAGTCGATCTCGGTCGGAGCCAGCAGCTCGACCTCGCCGCCCTTACGGCGGCCCAGGACGCGCTCGTCGAGGAACGTGCCGTCTTCGTCGATCGGCGCGTTCGCCTGCGCCTTGACGTAGCGGTCCTCTTCGTCCGCGGTCAGGTAGTCGATCCGGTCGGTGACCTGGCCGTCGACGACCTTGCGGTACGGCGTCTCGATGAATCCGAACGGGTTGACCCTGGCGAACGTGGCCAGCGAGCCGATCAGGCCGATGTTCGGGCCTTCCGGCGTCTCGATCGGACACATCCGGCCGTAGTGCGACGGGTGGACGTCGCGGACCTCCATGCCGGCGCGCTCCCGGGACAGACCGCCCGGCCCGAGCGCGGAGAGACGACGCTTGTGCGTCAGGCCCGCGATCGGGTTGGTCTGGTCCATGAACTGGGAGAGCTGCGAAGTGCCGAAGAACTCGCGGATCGCCGCCACGACCGGGCGGATGTTGATCAGCGTCTGCGGCGTGATCGCTTCGACGTCCTGAGTGGTCATCCGCTCACGGACGACGCGCTCCATGCGGGACAGGCCGACCCGAACCTGGTTCTGGATCAGCTCGCCGACGGTGCGCAGGCGACGGTTGCCGAAGTGGTCGATGTCGTCGACCTCGACCGGAACCTCCAGGTCGCCCTCGCCCATCGAGGTGTCGCCGGCGTGCAACCGGACGAGGTACTCGATCGTCGTGACGATGTCGTCCTCGGTGAGGACGCCGGAGTCGAACGGCAGCTCGAGGCCCAGCTTCTTGTTGACCTTGTAGCGGCCGACACGAGCCAGGTCGTAGCGCTTCTCCTTGAAGAACAGGTTCTCCAGGAGGGTCTGCGCGCTCTCCTTCGTCGGGGGCTCACCCGGACGCAGCTTGCGGTAGATGTCCAGCAGCGCCTCGTCCTGACCGGCGGTGTGGTCCTTCTCCAGAGTCGCCATCAGCGTCTCGGAGAAGCCGAACCGCTCGCGGATCGCCTCGGCGCTCCAGCCCAGCGCCTTGAGCAGCACGGTAACGGGCTGACGGCGCTTGCGGTCGATGCGAACACCGACGGTGTCGCGCTTGTCGACATCGAACTCCAGCCACGCACCGCGGCTGGGGATGATCTTGACGCTGTAGACGTCCTTGTCGGTCGTCTTGTCGACCGAGCTGTCGAAGTAGACGCCGGGAGAGCGCACGAGCTGGGACACCACGACGCGCTCGGTGCCGTTGATGATGAAGGTGCCCTTGTTGGTCATGACCGGGAAGTCACCCATGAACACCGTCTGGCTCTTGATCTCGCCAGTGGTGTGGTTGGTGAACTCCGCCGTGACGAACAGCGGGGCCGCGTAGGTCATGTCCTTGTCCTTGCACTCGTCAACCGAGGCCTTGACCTCGTCGAAGCGCGGGTCTGTAAAGGACAGGGACATCGATCCGGAGAAGTCCTCAATCGGGGAGATCTCGCTGAGGACCTCTTCCAGGCCACCGACAGGGCTTTCATCGCCGGCGTCGACCCGGCGCTGGAACCAGGTCTCATTGCCGACAAGCCATTCGAAGGACTGGACCTGCAGATCGAGCAGATCAGGTACTTCCAACGGTTCGCGGATGTTCGCGAACGAGACCCGCCTGGGTGCCCCAGCGATCCCCGACGTGTAGTTGGAAGCTGCAGAGACCTTGGTCGCGCGGGAGACTGCCAAGATGCGTCCTTCCGGGACTCTGAACTGGCTACAGCCGCGTCAGGAGGCGTTGGCAACCAGCTAACACGACTGTCAAGGGTGCAATGGCGCCCACGATCCTACGTCCCGTCATGGGGAGAGCGGAAAGAGGGCAGCGCAAAGTAGCAGTCTAGACGCTACGACGCCACCTGTCGAGGGGCCCGCCGACGAACCGTCCCGGAAGCCGTCTGCGGAGCCGCACCTCGCGAGGCCCTGCCCGTGTTGGTGACCAGAGTGAACCCGCCGCAGCCGACAGTCAAGAGATCACGCTCCGATCACCCTCGTGGCGCAAGACACGATCACTCGACGTGATCGACGAAGTCGCCGTTTCGCCTGGTCACAACTCCACTACCCGGTTGTTTCGGCGATTTTCCGCCAGTGTTCGCACAGTCCCGGCAGTAGCTCACCGCACCCGGATTCGTCCGGTTACGACCCCGAAGATGACCTCTGTTCCCCTATGATCCGGAAAGCCGCCAGCGTTGTCGGCCATCTCACGCGACCGGGCTTCGGGCGGGTCGTCCGGCCGGGCGCGGGAGTGGAACACCGCCCACCTGACCTCGCAGGGAGTCGCCGATCGTGCACGGAACGCGTGCTCCGGCAGCAGGCCGTCCGCGGCGCGCGCACGGGCTATTCGGTACCCACGAACATCGGTACGGTGAAACGTCCCGCGACGCCGCGACGCTGATAGTCGTGTGAGCATGCCACAGGAGAATCGGGATGAATGACGATGCGGGTCGGCCGGACGAGCTCGCCGACGGGCAAGCGCGTTCGACCGGGGAACAGCAACGTGCCGGTGCCGGAGCGTCGTGGTTCACCGGGACGGACGGACAATCCGTCCCCACCCAGCCGGCCGCTGATCCGGGACCGTCATCGCCCCAGGGCCGGCCCAACCCGGAGCAGCGCTACGCGGACGCCATCACGGCGATGAACGAGATCATCTCCACGCTCGACTTCGCGCGGCTGCCTTGGGTCACCGAGGTGTTCCGCGCCACCGCGGGAGTGCTCGACGATCGCGATCCGGCGCGCGCCGGGGTGTTGAACAACCTGGGCAGCGCTTCCCAGCTGATGTACCTGAGCAGCAGACAGCTCGGGGATCTGGAAGACGCGGTCAACTACTACCGGGACGCCGCGTCGCAGGCGGACCAGGGCGATCCGGACCTGGTGCTCTACCAGTGCAACCTGGCGTTGGCGCTGACCGAGCTGGCCACCTCGGGCGGTTCGATCGGGCATGCCGAAGAGTCGGTGCGGGCGGCCCGCACCGCCACCGAGCAGACCCCGCGCCGCGATCCGCGCCGGATCATGACCTTGGTCCGGCTGGCGAACGCGTTGAAGACCCACGCCCGGCTCGCCGAGGACCCGCGATCGGACGACCAGTCGATCGACGCGTTCCGGGAGGCGGCCCGCGCCGCCTCCCGCGGCGGCGGCGCCGAGGCGGCGGAGCTGCGGATCAACCTGGGGGCGGCGCTGCTGCGCCGCTACCAGCGCACCGGTTCAGCGCAGGACCTCGACGAGGGCATCACGCACCTTCGACGTGGAGCCGACGGGCTGGCCGACGGTGAACCGCGGCGCAATGCGCTGTGCCACTTGGCCAGCGCCTTGCGGCTGCGCTTCGAACAAGCCGGGGACCTCGCCGACCTGGAGGCCGGGATCGGCGAGCTGATCGGCGTGCTGGGCGTGCTGGGCGCCGGGCACCCGCTGCTCGGACGTGCCCTGGTGCTGCTCGCCGAGTCCACCACGGAGCACGTCGACAGCACCGGAGAACCGGGGCCGCTGCGCCGCACGCTGCGGGCCTACTCGGCGAGCGCGCGCGGGATGGCGCCCGACGATCCGGAGCAGCCGTTCGCGCTGGCCGGATACGGAGCCTTGCTGCGCAGGCATTTTCTGCACGGTGCGGAAACGGACGCGCTGGACACCGCCGTCGCCGCCGGGGAAGCCTCGGCGGAGGTCGCGCAGAACGGCAAGGTGCTGCACTCACTGGCGCTGAGCCTGCTCACCCGGTACGAGAACAGCGCGGACGAAGCCGACCTGGATCGCGCCAAGCAGGTGTGCGAGCAGGCCGCCACCGCCCCCGAGACGGCACAGCACCTGGCGTGGGCGCAGCTGGGCGTGATCTCGGCGCATCGGTTCCGCCGCACCACCCGCACCGCCGAGCTGGAGACCGCCGTCGAATGGTTCGACCGGGCATTGGAGGCGATGGCCGCCGACGCGCCGGAACGGGCCGCGGTCGCGACGCACCTGGGCCGCGCGCTGCAGTCCTTGCACCAGCGGACCGGCCGCCGCCGCTTCTACCGCTGGGCACGACGAGTGCTCGGGGAAGCGGCCGCGCAGACTTCGGCACCGGCCGATCAGCGGCTGCGGGCGGCCAGCTTGAACGGGCGGCTCGCCGCGGGGGCACAGCGGTGGTCGGAGGCGGTGGAATCGTTCACCACGGCCGTCGAGCTGCTGCCGCTGGTGACCCGGGCGAAGCGCGCCGTGGCCTCCCCCGCGATGCAGCAGCGCTGGGCCTTGATCGCCGCCGATGCGGCCGCGTGCGCGGTGGAGAACGGCGAGCCGGAACGGGCCGTGGAACTCCTGGAGCACGGCCGCAACGCGCTGCTGTCGGACTTCCTGCCCGCAGGCGGCGAGCTGGGCGGTCTGCATCGCGATCATCCGGAGTTGGCCGACGAAGCGGTCCGATTGCGCAGGCTGCTGGACCGGCCGCCGGGTGAGCCCGCGTTGACCGACCCGGAGGAGAACACCGCGTTGCGCGCCCGACTGGTCGACGCGTGGGAGGACCTGCTCCGCGAGGTGCGATCCGATCGGGCTCATGCCGGTCACCTGCGATTACAGCCGATCAGCGAGCTCGCCGGAAACGGCGAGGAAGGCTCCGTGGTGCTGGTCAACCTGAGCCGCTACCGCTCCGACGCGTTGATCATGTTCGCCGGCCGGGTGCTGACGGTTCCGCTGCCGGGCGCCGGACCGGATTCCGCGGCCGAGCAGGCGAGGGCCGCACTGGCGGCGACGGACCAACGCGATCAGAGCGCCCTGCTGGAGGCGCTCGACTGGTTGTGGCACAACATCACCCGCCCCGTCCTGGATCGGATGGGATACGTGCGGGAACCGGCCGAGGGGCAGCGCTGGCCGCGCCTGTGGTGGTGCGTGGTGGGCGCGTTGAGCTTCCTTCCGCTGCACGCGGCGGCGTCGAAGGACGGCGCGAGCGCACTGGATCGGGTCGTGTCCTCGTACACGCCGTCGTTGGGCTCGTTGAACGAGACCAGGCGACGCCCGGTGCCGGACGCGGGCCGGGCACTGGTGGCCGCCGACTCGCTGGAACCCGGCGCGCGGGAGTTGCCGCGCGAGAACCAGATCCTCGCCCGGTACTGGCCGGACGCCGAGGTGCTGTCCCCGAGGTCGACGTCGGCCACCGAGGTCCAGCAACTGCTGCCGGGTACCGCGTGGGTCCACGTGTGCGAGCCGAGCGCGCAGTATCCGGCGCAGCCCGCAGCCGGTCTGGTGCTGGATCGCGAGCCACCGCAACGGGGCTTGGGCTTGGTGGAGCTGGGCCAGCTGGGACTGCACCACATCGAGTTCGGTTACCTGGGGCGCTGCTCGACGTTCGTGGACGCCCCGTCGGCCGCGGCGGTACCGCTGGCTCCGGCATTGGGTTTCGCGGGGTTCGCGCACGTCATCGGCAGCCTGTGGGAGGTCGACGAGGACTGCGCGGTGGAGGTGCACTCCGAGGTGTACGAGGCCGTCTTCGGCACCGAGGAGGTCGACACGGGCCGGGCGGCGCTCGCCTTGCACGACGCTGCTCGCCGCCTCCGCGCGGACTTCCCGGCGGCCCCGTCCCGCTGGTCCGCCCACCTGCACGTCGGCCCGTGATGCTTCGCGGCGTGACCGGGGCGGCGGGTCGGGTTCTCAGTCACTAGCAGCCGGGCGAGTGCCGGGCGGGCACTCGTCCGGCCCGAAGATCAACGCTGGGTGATGCCGGAGATCTTCCACTTGTCGCCCTGCTTCTCGGCGTTGACGACGACCTGCGCCGGGCCGACCGAGGGCTCGCCGCCGACGTCGGTGCGGGTGGCGTTCTGGTCGACGAACAGCAGCACCTCGGCGCGGTCGCCTTCCAGCCGGGTCACGCTGCTGGCCTTGACCGTCGTGGTGACGACCAGCTTCTGGATCGGCGCCTGCTCCTTGACGGTGATGAACAGCTGCTCGTACTCGCCGACGGCGGCGCCGGTGAGCAGGTCCTGGGCGGCGCGTTCGGTCTTGCCGGTGTCGGCGAAGTCGTAGGAGAAGATCTTCTCGATGCCGTCGGTGATCTGCCCGTTGACCTCGCTGGTGGTGGCCTGGTCGGAGAGCGCCCGGTTGCCGTTGTTCGCGCCGTAGGCCTCGATGCCGAACCAGGTGGCGAGCCCGACGAGCAGCACCGTCGCCGCGACCATCGCGATGATCAGGTTCTTGGTCCCGCCGGGACGGCCCGCCGCGGTGGTTTCCGCGTCCGCCTCGGAGGAGTCCTGTTCGGTCCGGTCGTTCGGCGACCACGTGGGATCGGTTCCGGCGGACGGTTCGACGTCCGGCCGGTACGAGTACACCGGCTCCTGGCGGGCGGCCGGAGTGGTCTCGTGCGTCGTGCCGTTGCGCTTCGCGCGCCCGGCCTTGCCCGTCGTCACCGGACCGTTCGGCTCGGCCGCGGGCGTGGTGTTCGCCCCGGTCGCGTCACCGTTCGAAGACTCCGCGGGCGAGTCGTCGAGTTCCGCGTCCGTCGAAGCGGCCTGGTCCGTCTCGTCGGGCGCGGCCGCGGAAGCCTCCTCCGCCGCAGGCGACGAAGCCTCGTCGGCCGCGGGCGCCGCCGAGCCGGTTTCGGCGTCCGGCCCCACCTCGGTGATGGACTCCTCAACGGCCTCGGTCGAATCCTCCGGCCGGTTGAGCCCGATCCTCGTGCTGGAGCCGGTGGAACCGGAACGGCTGCGCTGACCGGCGACGCGCCGCCGCGACGACGATCCGGGACGGCGGGGACTGGACACGGGAACCACTCCTAGTACGAACGAGTCGGCACAGCTGAATCAGGTCGGGGTTCAGCCGACCGCGACGGGACCGAGGACGCTGAGTTTCCAGTCCTGGCCCTCACGGGTCAGCTCGGCCTGGTATCGACTGCGCTTCTCCGTGGGCGGCTGGCCGTCCGGGGTCACGGTCACCTTCACCACGGCGATCATGCGGGCCTTGCCCGCGCGTTCGTTGAGTTCGGTGAGCCCGGCGGAGAGGACTTCCGCCTCGGTGACCGTCTTGGCCTGGGTGATGCTGTCGGCGTACTGCTGCCGACCGCGCACGACGTCCTCGTGCAGCGGGCCGGTGGACGAGCTTTCCCACAGGTCCAGCCCGCGTTGCACGTCGCGGTGGTCGAGCGTGTTGAAGTTGATGATCGACTGGGTGCCTGCCTGCAACGCGTCGTCCCGTTCGGCCGCGTAGGAGGCGCTGCCCCCGTTGGCCGCGACGGCCCAGCTGACGCCGAAGAACAGCGCCGCCACCAGGGCGATGGAGAGTGCGACCGCAGGGATCAGCACTGGCGACCGTGGGGTCCTGGACGGGCGGTTCTCGGATTCGGGGCCAGGGTCGGCCTCGTTCTCGGTCATCGGGTCACCTCGTTTCACGGTGCCGTCGGGGTGTCTCACTGTCCAGGTGCGTTCTGCGCCCCACGTACGTTGACCGGGCTCCCCGGTGGCTCCGCACAGTGTGCATCAGTGTTCAGCGGCACCGGCGCGAGGTCGCTTCCCGCACGTTTGACGGTTCCTTCGTAACCCGCTGTGCACGGCAGCGGATCGAAGATGTTGAGCGCGAGCCCGAAGTGCGCGGTGCCGTCGCCGGGAACCACGCTGTAGCCGCCCGCGGAGACCATCGGGTAGGTCACCATCAGCTGCTCGATGCCGTCGTTGTTGGCGGCGAGCAGGTCGGTGGTGCTGGTCAGGTTGGTGACCAAGGTGCCCAGCTGCGGCCCGGTCTCGTTGAGGAACCCGCTGACCTGGCGCGCGGCCGGCGGGGCATTCTTGATCAGCTTCCGCAGGTCCGGGTCGGAGGTGCGCAGTTGCTCGGCCAGCAGCTTCAGGTCGGAGCTGTAGGAGCGGATCGCGGAGCCCTGCTCGTTCTGCGTGGCGAGCACCGTGGTGCCGTCCTCCAGCAGTTGCCGGGTCTGCGGCAGGTGCTGTTGGGCTTCGGTGGTGAACTCCCGCGTCGTGTCGAGCACGCGCTGCAGGTTGCCGCCGTTGTTCCGGAACGCGGTGCCGAGTTCGTTGACGACGGTGCGCAGCGAGTCCTCCGGCACCGATTTGGAGAAGTCGTCCAGGTTGGTCATCAGCTCTTCGACCGGAAGCGGAACGCTGGTGGCCGCCTTCTTGATGACCGAGCCGTCCTTCAGGTACGGCCCGTCGTCGGTCCGGGGCCGCAGGTCGACGTACTGCTCGCCGACGGCGGAGCGGTTGGTGACCACGGCGTCGACGTCGGCGGGGATGCGCTTGTGACCGGGCTCGATGTCGAGCGGCACCTCGACGCCGCCGCTGGTGAGCTTCATTTCCCCGACCCGCCCGATGGGCACCCCGCGGTAGGTGACCTCGGCGTTGTCGAAGATGCCGCCGGAGTCGGCGAGGTTCATGGTCACGACGTAGCCGCGCGGTCCGAGCAACCGGTCCAGCCCGGCGTAGCGGGCGCCCGCGTAGCCGATGCCGACGAGCGCGATCGCCAGGAACGCGACGATCTGCAGCCGAGTTTTGCGGGTGAGCATCAGTCATCGCCTCCGAACAGGAAGTCGAGCAGCCCACCGTCTTTCTCGTCCGGCTCAGGGGCGGGGGACGTTTCGGGAGACGTGGGCTCGGTGCCCGCTCCCGGTTGCTGCGGCGTCTGCGGTTGCAGCGGCAGCGGCGGCGCACCGGGCAGCTGGATCAGCGGCTGCCTGGCCCGGCCGAGGTTGCCGAGGATGTTGGTGAGGTTGAGGTCGGCATCGATGTAGAGGTTCGTGTAGTCGCCCTTGATGCCTTCCGCCGCACCGTCGGTGAACGGGTAGGTCAGCAGGATCTCGAAGGACTTCGGCAGGTCGTCGCCCGCGGCTTCGAGGTTCGCCAGCGTCGGTTGCAGCGCCTGCAGGTTGTGCACCAGGTCGTCCTGGCTCTGGTCGACGACGTTGGTGGCGACCCCGGAGAGCCTGTCCAGCGACTGGAGCATGGTGACCAGCTGCCCGCGCTGGTCGTTGAGCACCCGCAGTCCGGGTTCGAGGTCGCGCAGCGCGGTGTCGATGTTGCCGCGTTGCTCGTTGAGGCTCGCGGAGAGCCGGTTGACGCTGTCGAGCGCGCGGGTGATGTCGTCGCGTTGCGCGTCCAGCCCGGCGACGAGTTCGTCGAGGTTGCCGAGCAGGTTGCGGGCGTCGCTCTCGCGCCCTTCGAGCGCGTTGTTGAGCTCCCGGGTGATGTTCTGCAGCTGGGACACACCGCCGCCGTTGAGCAGCAGCGACAACGCGCCGAGGACTTCCTCGACCTCGGGGTTGCGGCCGCTGCGGTCGATGCCGATGACGTCGCCGTTGATGAGTTTCCCTTGCGGCGCCTCAGGTTCGGGCGGCGCGGCCAGTTCGACGTACTTCTCGCCGAGCAGGCTGGATTGGCGCAGCCGGGCGGTGGCGTTGGCGGGCAGCTCGACGCCCCGGTTGACCTGGAGGATCGCCTCGGCGTCCCAGGAGCCGGGGGCGAGTCCGATCTCGTTGACCCTCCCGACGGGCACGTCGTTGACGCGCACCCCGGCGTTGGGCACCAGGTCCAGCACGTCGGCGAACCGCACCTTCACCTGGTAGGGCTTGTCGCCGAGGTCGGCTCCGCCGGGCAGCGGTAAGCCGGAGACGCCGGTGAATCCGCAGCCGCTCACCAGCACCAGCGCGGTGGTGGCGAGGGCGACGATCTTCCCGGCGCCGAACCGGGCCGAGCCCGGCCGGGCCGCCCGCCGGTGCGCGAGAGTTCCGCGGCTGATCACTGGCCACCTCCGGTGACGAGCGGGGCACCGGTGCCGCCGAGCGGGAAGGGGGAGTCGCCGTTCTGCTGCGCGGGCGGATTTCCCTGCAGCTGCGAGAGCAGGTCCCCGATGCTGGAGATGGGCAGCAGCCCGTCGAGCACCGGTTGGATCGCGTTGCAGGCGTCGAGCACGTTGTCCGGCAGTTGCAGCGGAGTTCCCGCGGCGGGCTGGCGGACGAGCTTGCACACGCCGACAAGCGGCGGCTCGTTCAGCTCGTTGATGACCGCGCGGGTGTCGAGGGTTCCGGAGGCCGCGTTGTACGAGTTCTGCAGGTTGCCCAGGGCCAGCGGCGCGTCGGTCAGCGATTCGGACAGCGCCGCCTTCTGGTTCACCAGCACCTGCGCCACCCCGTTGAGCTGGTCCACATTGGACTTGAGCCCTTCCCGGTTGTCGCGGACGAAGGATTCGACCTTGCCCAGCGCGACGGCCAGTTCCGCCATCGAGGCGCCGAGGTCTTCGCGCTCCCCAGCCAGCAGCGAGCTGACCTCCTGCATCTGGGTGTTGAAGCGGCGCACCTGCTCATCGTTCGAGTTGAGCATCGAGGTGAACCGCTGCAGGTTGTCCACGGTGGCGAACAGGTCCTTGCTGCTGCCGGACAACGTGCTGCCCGCCTGGCCGAGGTGCTGCAGCGTGTCGGCGAGAGCTTGACCGTTGCCGTCGAGGTTGGCCGCCCCGGTGTTGAGCAGGTCGGTCAGCGCGCCGTCCTTGTTCGCTCCGTCCGGCCCGAGCGCGGCGGTGATGTCGTTGAGGCTGCGGTAGACCTCGTCGAGCTCGACGGGGGTCGCGGTGCGCTCCTTCGGGATGACCGCGCCGTCGGCGAGCTTCGGCCCTCCCTTGTAGACGGGAGCGAGCTGCACGTACCGGTCGCTGACGACGCTCGGCGACACGAGCACCGCGTTGACGTCGGCGGGCACGTCCACGTCGCGGTCCAGCGACATCGTCACGCGTACCGTCTGGCCGTTCGGGGTGACCTCGTCGACGGTGCCCATCGGCACGCCCAGCATCCGCACGTCCCCGCCCGGGTAGACGCCGACGGCGGCGGAGAAGTACGCGGTGACGCGCTTCTCGTTGGCTCCGTAGAACAGCCACCACACGGCGCCGGTGGCCAGCAGCGCCACCGCGCAGGCGATGGCGATCATGCTGGTGAGAGGTGGTTTCCGGGTGCTCATGGCTTGCAGCCCTCCGGGTTGAGCGGGCCGACGGACGGCGGCAGCAGGCCGCAGATGTAGGTGTCGAACCAGCGCCCGGTGCCGAGCACGTTGGAGAACACCCGGGTGAACGGTCCGAACGCCTCGATGCTGCGGCTGAGGTTGTCCTGGTTGCGCTGCAGCATCTTGGTGACCTTGTCGAGCTGGGCCAGGGTCGGCCCGAGCTGCGCGGAGTTGTCGTCGACCAGCCCGCTCAGCTGCGCGGAGAGCGCGCGTGTGCCGTCGAGCAGCGAGCTGATCTGGTCGCGGCGGTCCCGGATCTCCTCCAGCAGCAGGTTCCCGTCGGCGAGCAGCTTCTCGAACTCCGCGTTGCGGTCGGCGACGGTGCGGGACACGTTCGCGGTGTTCGCCAGCAGCTCCTTGAGCTGCTGGTCGCGCGAGGAGATCGTCTGCGACAGCGCGGAGAGCCCGTTGAGCGCGCCGCGAACGTCGTCCGGAGTGTCGGAGAACGTGTCGGACATGGTCCGGAAGCTGTCGGCGAGCTGCTGGGTGTCGATGCTGCCGACGGTTCGCTGCAGACCGCTGAACGCCTCGATCACGTCGTAGGGCGCCATCGTGCGGTTCATCGGAATCGGGTCCGAAGTGGACTGTTCCGCGTCACCGCGCGGGTCCAGCGCCAGGTACTTCTGCCCCAGCAGCGTCTTGATCTTGATCGCGGCCGTGGTGTTGTTCCCGATCCAGGCGTCCTTGACCCGGAACGACACCGCGACGTGATCGCCCTCGAGCTCGACCGAGCTGACCGTGCCGACCTTCACCCCGGCGACCCGGACCTCGTTGTCCGGCATCAGGCCGGCGGCCTCGCTGAAGTTCGCCTGGTACTGGCTGCCGCTGATCAGCGGTAACCGCTCGAAGTTCATCGCGACGACGAACCCGATGAGCAGCACCAGGATCCCGGCCACGCCGATCTTCAGCGGGTTCCGTTTTTGGAAAGACGTCATCCTTGGCACCTCGGCTGGGTCACCGGCATCAGCGGCAGCGGAATGTTCACGTCTCCGATGCCGACCTTGCCGGACAGTCCGCACAGGAAGAAGTTGAACCACGCGCCGTGCGTACCCGTCCGCGTAATGGTGTTCAGCTTGTCCGGCATGTTCTGCAGCGTCCGCTCGGTGATCGCTTCGTTGTCGTTGAGGTTCTTGGACAGTTCACCGAGTCCGGCGATGTCCTGCTGCAACGGCGGCCGCGCCTCGGTGAGCAGTCCGGCGGTGGTGTTGGTGAGCCCGTCCAGCGCGCCCACCGCTTCCCCGATGGACTCGCGGTCCTCGGAAAGCCCGGACACGACCTGCTGCAGCTGCACGATCAGCCCGGAAAGCTGATCGTCTCGGGCGTTGACGGTGCCGAGCACGCCGTTGAGGTTGTTCACGACCTCCCCGATCACCTGGTCCTTGGCGGCCAGCGTCGAGGTCAGCGATGCGGTGTGCGACAGCAGGCTCTGCACGGTGCCGCCTTCGCCCTGCAGCACCTGGATGATCTCGTAGGACAGCTTGTTCACGTCGTCCGGCGACAACGCCTGGAACAGCGGCTTGAACCCGCCGAGCAGCACCGTGAGGTCCAGCGCGGGTTTGGTCTGTGCCAACGGAATCGTGCCGCCCGCGGGCAGGTAGTCGTTCGGAGCGCCCGCTCCCTGTTCCAGCGCCAAGTAGCGCTGGCCGACCAGGTTGCGGTACTTGAGCGTCGCCCGCACCGACTTGGGCAGTTTGCGCTGGGAGACGTTGAACTCGACCTCGGCGAGGCGGCGATCCACCACCTTGATGTTCTCGATCTGGCCGACCTTGACCCCGGAGATCCGCACCTCGTCGCCCTCGTTGAGGGCGGTGGCATCGGTGAACCGGGCGGTGTAGGAGTCCGCGGAACGCAGGTCGTTGTTCGCGATGGTGATCACCAGAAGGCCGCTGGCCAGCACCGTGACGAGCACGAAGATGCCGAATTTGACCAGTGGCCCGAGGACGCCGCGCGCGTTCATCGGTAGCTCACCTCCGCTCCGCGCAGGACCGGCCCGACCAGCAGCGAGCCCCAGCCCGGCACGTCCTGCGCGGACGTGCCCATCGTCGGCGCCAGCACCGTCGAGACCATGTCCCGTTCGGTGGGCGAGTTCTGCAGTCCGAGGTCGTCCCGGGCCGGTGCGCTCGCCGACTGCGGCGAGGTGCCCGCGGGTGCGCCGCCGCTGGGCAGCAGGCCCTCGTTGCCGGTGCGGGCCGCGGGCGGCGGCTCCGAACCGTCGTTGAGCGGGCCGTCCGGCGGGTACTGCGGGAACGGCTTGGGACCGTTGACGTAGTCGTAGCAGCGCGGCCCGCGCTTGTCGCCGTAGACGGGTTCGTCCTGGTTCGGGACGTACTTGCCGCGGTTCGGCACGATTTCGAGCGTGATGTGCAGACCCGGCTCCTTGGTGCCGACGCCGAAGGCATCGTTGATCAGCGGGACGTAGTCGGCCATGCCCTTGAGGAAGCACGGGTAGGACGGCGAGTACTTGGCGAGCACGTCCGCGGTGGGCCGCGCCGACTCGCCCAACCTGATCAGGTCGTCGCCGTTGGCCTCCAGGAAACCGGTCGCGTCGTTCGAAGTCGTGGTCAGCTGCGAGGTCAGCGACCGCAGGTTCTCCTGCTGATCCACCAGCGTCCGCGAGGTCGTCGACAGATCACCCAGCGCCTGCAGCACGTCCGGCGCGGCCTGCTCGTAGGTCTCGGCCACCCCCACCAGCTGCCGCAGGTTCTCCTGCAACTGCGGCACCGACGGGTTGAGCCCCTCGACGTAGTCGTTCAACCGCGTGATCGTGTCGCCGACTTCCTCCCCACGACCGTCCAACGCCTGGTTCAACGAGTTCAACGTCGCCGCCAGGTCGTCCGGGTGGATCGCCTCCAGCACCGGCATCGTGTCCGCCAGCACCGTCTCCAGCTCCACCGACGCCCGCGACCGATCCTGCGAGATCACATCACCCGCCGCCAACCGCGTCGACGACGACTGCTCCGGCACGTCCAGCGACACGTAACGCTCACCGAACAACGTCCGCGGCAACAAGCGCGCCGACACGTTCGACGGCAGCAGCTTCGCCTTGTCCGGCTCCAACGCCAAGTGCAGCTCGGCACCCTCGTTGGTCGGCCGCACCTCGTCGACCCTGCCGATGATCATGCCGTGTGCTTTGACGTCCGACTCGGGCAGCAGCTGGTTGCCGCTGCGCGCGGCCTTGAGCACCACGTCCACGCTGGACTCGAAGGCGCGCTGGTAGGTGGCGATCGTGAATGCGAAGAACAGCACGATGCACATCAACAGCGCCAGACCCAGCAGTCTGCGCCGCGCCGTGAACAGTGCGCTGCGAGTACTCATCCCGTGATCCGAACCGTCGTCGTGGTGCCCCAGATCGCGAGGCTGAGGAAGAAGTCGAGCAGTGCGGTGGTCACGATCGCCGTGCGGACCGCACGTCCGACCGCGATGCCCACTCCCGCCGGGCCGCCGCTGGCGCGGTAGCCGTAGTAGCAGTGCGTCATGATCACCACGACGCTGAAGATGAGCACTTTCAAGAACGACCACAACACGTCCTCCGGTGGGAGGAACAGGTTGAAGTAGTGGTCGTAGGTGCCCGCCGACTGCCCGTAGAGCTGCACCGTCACCGTGCGCGCCGCCAGGTACGAGGTCAGCAGCCCCAGCACGTACAGCGGCACCACCGCGACGAACCCGGCCATCACCCGAGTCGTCACCAGGTACGGCAGGCTGGGCACGCCCATGACCTCCAGCGCGTCGATCTCATCGGAGATCCGCATCGCGCCGAGCTGCGCGGTGAACCCGGAGCCGACCGTGGCCGACAGTGCGAGACCGGCCACCAGCGGCGCGATCTCGCGGGTGTTGAAGTACGCCGAGACGAACCCGGCGAACGCCGAGGTGCCCAGCTGGTTCAGCGCCGCGTACCCCTGGAGGCCGACCACGGTGCCGGTGAACAGCGTCATGCCGATCATCACGCCGACCGTGCCGCCGATCACCGCGAGCGCCCCGCTGCCGAAGCTGACCTCGGTCAGCAGCCGCAGGGTCTCCTTGGCGTAGCGGGTGATCGATTTCGGGATCCAGCCCAGCGTCCGCAGGTAGAACGACATCTGGTCGCCCAGATCGTCGAGCATCTGCAGTGGTCGTCGAGCCACGCTCTTCACGCGCTGCGTCATCGTCGTCATGCCCGCTCACATCCCCTTGGGCGGCACGACCTGGAGGTAGATCGTGGTCAGAATGAAGTTCACCGCGAACAGCAGCAGGAAGGTGATCACCACGGCCTGGTTCACCGCGTCCCCGACGCCCTTCGGGCCGGGCGGCGGGTTCAGGCCGCGGTACGCCGCGACCACGCCCGCCAGGAAACCGAAGATCAACGCCTTCAGCTCGCTGATCCACACGTCCGGCAGCTGCGCCAGCGCGTTGAAGCTCGCCATGTAGGCACCGGGCGTACCGCCCTGCATGATCACGTTGAAGAAGTAGCCGCCGAGCACGCCGACGACGCTGACCATGCCGTTGAGCAGCACCGCGACCAGGATCGCCGCCAGCACCCGAGGCACCACGAGGCGCTGCACCACGGAAACGCCGAGCACCTCCATCGCGTCGATCTCGTCGCGGATCTTGCGGGAGCCGAGGTCGGCGCAGATCGCCGAACCACCGGCACCGGCGATCAGCAACGCCGTCACGATCGGACTGGCCTGCTGGATGATCGCCAGCACGCTGGCGCCACCGGTGAACGACTGAGCACCGATCTGCCGGGTCAGCGAACCGAGCTGCAACGCGATGACCGCGCCGAACGGAATCGCCACCAGCGCGGTGGGCATGATCGTCACGCTGGCGATGAACCAGCACTGCTGGATGAACTCACGGAACTGGAACGGCCGGCGCGGAATGGACCGGATCACGTCCAGTCCCAGTGCGAACAATCGGCCCGTCTCACGCAATCCCCCCGCACCCGGGAAGGACCCTGCGCTTCTCGCCCGCGATCGCGTGGGCGGTGCGCTCACTGCTCACCACCTTTTTGGCGTCCGAACCAGCGGCGGCGGGCGCTCACCGGTTCGTCATCGGGCTGGAAACCGGACTGCAACGACGGCTCACCACCGCGCGGCCGGGGCCGCGGGGACGGGCGGGCGTGTCCGTGGCCGGGCTGAGCGGATCCGTGCGGACCCGGATTCGTCGGCGCTGCGCTGTGCGGCGCCTGGTTCTGGGGCGCCTGGTGCTGGGGCTGCGGCGCCGGATTCTGGGGAGCCTGCGGCGGGGCGGCCTGCCGTGGCACCTGCGCGACATCGCCCTGCGGCAGCGAGCCGCTCATCGACGGAGCCGGAGCGGCCGCGGGCACGGGCGCACCGCCCGCCCGGACGCCGTAGTGCTCGCGCTCCTGCGGGCTCATGCTCTTGAAGATCTGCTGCTGCGCCTCGGGACTCAGCGAATGCAGGTTCGCCATCACGCGGTCCTGCCTGCGGCGCACCGCGGTCCGCTCGGGCAGCCCTGGCGAGACGTCCAGCTGCGGGATGATGTCCGGGACGCCCTTGTCGCCTTCGAGCTCGGCGAGCTCCGCGGCCATCTGGCCCGCGTCCTTCTCCTCGCTCATCCCGATCGGCCCTTGCCTGCGACCGTTGAGGAACTGCTCGACCACCGGCTCACGCGAAGTCAGCAGCACCTCCCGCGGGCCGTACATGACCAGGTTCCGGCGGAACAGCATGCCGATGTTGTCCGGGACCGTGCGGGCCGTGTTGATGTCGTGCGTGACGATCAAGCAGGTCGCGTCGATCTGCGCGTTCAGGTCCACGATCAGCTGGTTCAGGTACGCCGTGCGCACCGGGTCCAGACCGGAGTCCGGCTCGTCGAACAACAGAATCTCGGGGTCCAGCACCAGCGCCCTGGCCAGGCCGGCCCGCTTGCGCATACCGCCGGAGATCTCACCGGGCAGCTTCGACTCGGCGCCGAGCAGCCCGACCATCTCCATCTTCTCCATGACCACCTGGCGAACCTCGGACTCGTTCTTCCGAGTGTGTTCACGCAGCGGGAAGGCGATGTTGTCGTACAGGTTCATCGATCCGAACAGCGCGCCGTCCTGGAACAGGACGCCGAACAGCTTCCGGATCTCGTAGAGCTTGCTCTCCGAACAGTCGCAGACGTCGACTCCGTCGATCAGCACTTTGCCCTGCTCCGGCTTGAGCAGACCCACGAGCGACTTCAGGAACACCGACTTACCGGTACCCGAAGGTCCCAGCAGCACGCTGATCTCCCCGGTCGGCAGGGTGAGCGACACGTCCCGCCAGATGGTCTGCGCGCCGAAGGACTTCGACAAGCCCTCGACCCTGACCTCGACACCCATCCGGCACCTCCGCGTTCCTTCGTTGGCCGCGTTACTCGCTGGCTTCACTCCGCCAGGTGCAGTAGCGCACCCGATTGGGGAGCCTCGCATATGTGACTCGACTAACCGACGTCAGGAGCGTCACACCTATGCAACGAGCGAGACCGGCACAGGTTACTCATGAGTTCACTTGGATTCCCAGAGGCGGACGAAAACCGTTCCGAACTGTCCGAATTCGTGGTTCCGCAGGCCGAAAAAATCAATGAATTGTGCACGGACAGAAAAAGGGCGGGCACCGAGAGTCGATGCCCGCCCAGTTCTCCAATACACCGAGTGATCGCCGTGGAAACGACCGGCGGCGAAAGGTGATCCAGTGCTCGATGAGCCCCGCGATGATCGTTATCCGATCGGTTTGCCCATGGAACGCAGAACGGCCCCGCGGTGCGGGGCCGTTCGTAATGCGGAAGTGCCTGCCGCCCGGTTCCGGCCCGATGGACGCGGAACCGGACGGCGCGAGATCACTTCAGGGAGATCTTGGCGCCGGACTCTTCCAGCTTGGCCTTGGCCTCGTTGGCCTTGTCCTTGTCGACCTTCTCCAGGAGGGCCTTCGGGGCGCCCTCGACGAGCTCCTTGGCCTCCTTCAGGCCCAGACCGGAGACGACCTCGCGGACGACCTTGATGACCTGGATCTTCTTGTCGCCGGCGTCCTCCAGGACGACGTCGAACTCGTCCTGCTCCTCGACCTCGGCGGCTGCGCCACCGGCGGCCGGGGCGGCCACGGCCGCGACCGGGGCGGCGGCGGTGACGTCGAAGGTCTCCTCGAACTGCTTCACGAACTCGGAGAGCTCGAGCAGGGTCATTTCCTTGAAGACGTCCAGCAGCTCGTCGTTGCTCAGCTTGGCCATGACGGCGTTCCTTTCAGATCTGCGCTCGCCTGGGCGAGCGTTGCGATGTGCGGGCGGGGTCCCGGCGCGCGCGGCGTTCCGGGCCGGAGCGGATCAGGAGTCCGCCTCGGCGCCCTTCTTCTCCTGCAGCGCGGCGCCAAGCCGTGCGACCTGCGATGCCGGGGCGGCGAACAGGCCCGCAGCCTCGGTCAACTTGCCCTTCAGCGCGCCGGCCAGCTTGCTCAAGGTGTCCTCGCGCGAGTCCAGGTCGGCGATGCGCTCGACCTCGGAAACCGAGATCGCGCGGCCGTCCATGTAGCCGCCCTTGATCACCAAGGACTTGTTGTCCTTGGCGAAGTCGCGCAGCGCCTTCGCCGCGTCAACCGGCTCGCCCTCGATGAAGGCGATCGCGGTGGGACCGACGAACAGGTCGTCGAGGCCTTCGACCCCGGACTGCTCGGCGGCCCGCTTGACGAGCGTGTTCTTCGCGACGCGGTAGGTCGTGCCCTCGCCGAGGGCGGTACGCAGCTGCCCCAGCTGCGCCATGGTCAAACCGCGGTACTCGGTCACCACCGCGGTGGTCGCGTTGTCGAATCGATTCGCGATCTCATCGACCGCGTCGACCTTGTCCGTCCTTGCCATGTCGCCTCCTCTCTTCGATCGACTCGGAATCCGCGGCTGGCGGATTCGTAGCCGGTAACCGATCCCGAGGAGACGAAAAACGCCCCGGCGCAGCGAGGCACGGGGCGTACTAGGCACCGGCGCTGCAGAGCGCTCTGGTGCCGCCACGTTCTCCTGCGCGGGCCGCCCGCATCGCAACGGGACCTTCGTTCCTCGCGTTCGTGCAGAACGCGAAGAAAGACCAGCGGTCTTGGGTGGAACTGCACCAAGCGTACGGCAGCCCCGCACCGGCTCGGACGGCACCCCCGCAGCTCACCGATGCGGCCGCCGCGGGTGAGCGCGCCCGCACGTTGCGGACTCGGCCGCCGCCGCGCCGATCGGGTGGACGACGATCACGGCGCTTGCCCGGCACGGCAAGATGTCAGGCGTGGCCGACCCGAACGAGTCGCACCGCGACGACCGCTCCCCCCGACCCGACCCGACGCCCGACACCCCCGAGGTGGTGGACGCCGAACTGGTCGAGGTCTCATCGGACCAGCGCGCCCGTCCGGCGAACGCGACCTCGCCCGATGACGATCAGCTCCGGCAGTACCAGCAGTTCTTGGAGTTCCAGAAGTTCCAGGAGTGGCAACGGCAGCAGGGCGACGCACCCGGCCCGGCCGCGGGAGCCGCACCCGGCACCGAGGAGCCGCCCGCCGCGCCCCGGCGCCCGCGGGAGCGGCCGCGGTGGAAGAAGGCGCTGGGACTGCTGCGTTTCAAGCTCGTCCGGCGGCTGCTCTACCTCGTCCTGATCCTGCTGCTGCTGCTCTGGGTCTTCAGCCGAGTCACCGACAGCGGCGGTGGTGGCGGCGGCAACGGCGGTGCCCCGCCGGACGCCGCGCCGATCACCCCGGAATCCCCGCAGCAGGTGATCCGCGCGTTCTACAACTACGTCGCCCACCAGCCAGAACAGGCCTGCGCGCTGTTCACCGAACCGGGTAAGGCCGCCTTCGCCTACCACTTCCAGAGCGGCGATTGCACCACCGCGGCGCAGAAGGCCGGCGCACAGGTCACGCAGCCGAACTCCTACAGCAGCCCCCGCTTCACCAACGACGTCATGCAGCAGACCGGCTCGCAGGCCTTGGTCGACTCCTGCTCGCTGCAGGTCTCCGGCGGCCCGCCGCTGGGCAAGTTCCGCATGACCAGGCAGCCCGACGGCGGCTGGCAGATCGACCAGTACCAACCGACCACCTGCTGACATGCGAAAGCGGGCCGCCCGAAAGGGACGGCCCGCTTCGTGAAGCTCAGCGTCAGGCAGAAGCCTCGGTGAGGTTCCGGGTCTGCGCCGGGTCGACCGGAATGCCGGGACCCATGGTCGTCGTGAAGGTGACCTTCTTGACGTAGCGGCCCTTGGAGGTCGACGGCTTGGAACGCAGGATCTCGTCCAGCGCGGCCGCGTAGTTCTCCACCAGCTTCTCGGTGTCGAACGAGGCCTTGCCGATGATGAGGTGCAGGTTGGCCTGCTTGTCCACCCGGAAGCTGATCTTGCCGCCCTTGATGTCGGAGACGGCCTTCGTGACGTTCGGGGTGACGGTGCCGGTCTTCGGGTTCGGCATGAGTCCGCGCGGGCCGAGCACGCGCGCGATCTTGCCGACCTTCGCCATCTGGTCCGGGGTGGCGATCGCCGCGTCGAAATCGAGCCAGCCGCCCTGGATACGCTCGATCAGATCTTCGGAGCCGACCGCGTCCGCACCTGCGGCTTCGGCCTCAGCGGCCTTGTCGCCGGTGGCGAACACGATGACCCGTACGGTCTTGCCAGTGCCGTGCGGCAGGTTCACGGTGCCGCGGACCATCTGGTCGGCCTTGCGCGGGTCGACGCCCAGTCGCAACGCCACCTCGACGGTGGGGTCCATCTTGACCTTGGCGGTCTTCTTGGCCAGCTCGACGGCCTCCAGCGGCGCGTACAGCCGCGCGCGGTCGACCAGCTCGGCGGCCTGCTGATATGCCTTGCTGCGCTTAGTCATTCTCTGTCCTTAAAGGTGGATCAGTCGTGGTCGCGTAGGGCTGCGCGAGCCCTCCCACATGTGCCGGGTCGTCAGCCCTCGACGGTCAGGCCCATCGACCGGGCGGTGCCGGCGATGATCTTCGAGGCCTGGTCCAGGTCCTTGGCGTTGAGGTCGACCAGCTTGGTCTGCGCGATCTCGCGAATCTGGTCCGCGGTCACCTTGCCGACCTTGGACTTGTGCGGCTCACCGCTGCCCTTCTGCACACCCGCGGCCTTCAGCAGCAGCTTCGCCGCCGGCGGGGTCTTGAGGGCGAAGGTGAACGAGCGGTCCTCGAACACGGAGATCTCGACCGGCACCACGTCACCGCGCTGGGTTTCCGTGGCGGCGTTGTAGGCCTTGCAGAACTCCATGATGTTCACGCCGTGCTGACCCAGCGCCGGACCGACGGGCGGAGCCGGGTTGGCCTGGCCTGCCGAGATCTGCAGCTTGATGATCGCTGCGAGCTTCTTCTTCTTGGGCGGCATCTCTAGCTTCCTGTGTCTTCGGTGTCCGTTCGCCCGACCCGATCACCGGGCCGGGCACGGGCGGGGACCACGACGGTGGCTTCGCCCGTATCCACGGTAGGTCCTGCCCGGTCCTGCCGTGGCCGCCGGAATCCCCTGTGCACCGTCGCGAGACGGCTGCGGGGAGCCGGTCAGATCTTGGAAACCTGGTTGAACGACAGCTCGACCGGAGTCTCCCGGCCGAAGATCGACACCAGCACCTTGAGCTTCTGGTTGTCGGCGTTGACCTCGCTGATCGTCGCGGGCAGCGTGGCGAACGGACCGTCCATGACGGTGATCGACTCGCCGACCTCGAAGTCCACCTCGACCGAGGACTTCGCGGCGGCCGCGGGCTGGGCGGCCTTCTTGCCCGGCTCCGGCTTCGCTTCCTTCTCCGCCTGCGGCGCGAGGAACTTCAGCACGTCGTTGATGCTCAGCGGCGAAGGCTGCGAGGTCGCACCGATGAACCCGGTGACACCCGGGGTGTTGCGGACCGCGCTCCACGAAGCGTCGTTGAGCTCCATGCGCACCAGGATGTAGCCGGGCAGCACCTTGCGCTGCACCAGCTTGCGCTGGCCGTTCTTGATCTCGGTGACCTCTTCGGTGGGCACCTCGACCTGGAAGATGAAGTCCTCGACGTCCAGCGTCTGGGCGCGGGTCTCCAGGTTCGTCTTGACCTTGTTCTCGTAACCGGCGTACGAGTGCACGACGTACCACTCGCCAGGCGCGCGGCGCAGCGCGGCGCGCAGCTCCTCGACCGGGTCCGCTTCCACCTCGTCGGCGTCGTCTTCGGCTTCCTCGGCCGCCGAGGCGTCATCCGCCGGAGCGTCGTCTGCCGAAGTGTCGTCGCCGGCCGGAGTCTCGGTGGACTCCGAGTCGGCGGCGGACTCGGCCGAAGCCGATGTCTCGTCGTCGACGCCGGTGGCGGACTCGGTCGAACCGGTGCCCTCGCCGGAGTCGGCGCCGCGAGCGGAGTCGACGTCGTCGGCCGCGGCCGACACCTCGTCCTCGGCCGGCGTACCGGTCCGGGCGGTCAACTCCTGGTCCTCGTGGGAGGTTCCGTCTCCTGAGGTCACAGTGGGTCTCGCTTCCTCTCGTGCGTTATGCGCAGGGTCGATGGCGCGACAGCGGCCCGCTGTTCGCCGCGGGCCACGGCGCTCAGCCGAACAGCCAGAGCACGCCCTTGGCGAACAGCACGTCCACACCGGCCACGAACGCCACCAGAATGCTGACGAACACCAGCACCACAAGCGTGTAGGTGATCAGTGCCCGGCGTGTCGGCCAAATGACCTTGCGCAGCTCGGCGACGACCTCGCGCAGGAAGCGCCATGCCTTGCGGAACGGCGAGACCCGACCCTTCCGGCCGTCCCGTGCGGGAGTCGGCCGGCCTTTCGACTCAGTTGTGCGGGTGGAACCGTTGTCCGGCCCGTCCGCCCGTTCGCCGCCCTGTCGAGCGGAGGCACGGGAAGAGCGACGCTCGCGTCGTGCGGCGGCGCTGGAGGGCTGAGCGGCATCATCCTGCTGCTCGTCCGGCCCCTGCTCGCGGTCGTCGCTCACGCCTGCATCCTCCGCTCACCGTGTGCATCGAGCAGGGGTGACAGGACTCGAACCTGCAACCTGCGGTTTTGGAGACCGCTGCTCTGCCAATTGAGCTACACCCCTTCACGGCCGTCGGCCGCGACTGAACACACGATACGCCAGCCCCGATTTCGGCCTGCACCGAGCTCGGGTGCGGGTGTACCGGCATCCCAAGACGGGAAGTGTACGGGATCGTTCAACACCCCCCGCACGCACGTCCCGTTTAACGGAGAACGCCGAGGCGGGGAGCGCGACCGCGGCCCTCCGACCTCTGCCAAGATGCTCCCATGGCCGCATCACAAGATCAGTCAGGGCACACGTCGAAGCCACGGGTCTCCGCCCGCATCGGAGGGATCAGCGAGTCCGCGACGCTCGCGGTCGACTCGAAGGCGAAGGCGCTCAAAGCAGCCGGGCGGCCGGTGATCGGTTTCGGCGCCGGCGAGCCCGACTTCCCCACCCCGCAGCCGATCGTCGACGCCGCCATCGCCGCGTGCTCCGATCCCCGCAACCATCGCTACAGCCCCGCCGCGGGCCTGCCGGAACTGCGGGAGGCGATCGCGGCGAAGACCCTGCGCGACTCCGGCGTGCAGGTCGACCCGAGCCGGGTCCTGGTCACCAACGGCGGGAAGCAGGCCGTCTACCAGGCGTTCGCCGCGCTGCTCGATCCCGGCGACGAGGTGCTGCTGCCCGCGCCGTACTGGACGACCTACCCGGAGGCGATCACCCTCGCCGAGGGCGTCCCGGTGGTGGTCCCCACCGACGATGAATCCGGATTCCTGGCGAGCGTCGAGCAGCTCGAGGCCGCGCGCACTCCGCGCACGAAGGTGCTGCTGTTCAACTCCCCGTCCAACCCGACCGGCGCGGTGTACCCGCCGGAGCAGGTGAAGGCGATCGGCGAGTGGGCGCTGCGCAACGGCATCTGGGTCATCACCGACGAGATCTACGAACACCTCGTGTACGGCGCCGCCGAACACGTCTCGATCGTCGCGGCGGTGCCGGAGCTCGCCGACACCTGCGTGATCCTCAACGGGGTCGCGAAGACCTACGCGATGACGGGCTGGCGGGTCGGCTGGATGATCGCCCCCAGCGACGTGATCAAGGCAGCCACGAACCTCCAGTCGCACCTGTCGTCGAACGTGGCGAACGTGTCGCAGCGGGCCGCGCTGGAAGCCGTGAGCGGGCCGCTGGACGCGGTCGCGGAGATGCGTTCGGCGTTCGACCGGCGCCGCCGCACCATCGTGGAGCTGCTCTCCGCGATCCCCGGCGTCTCCTGCCCCGAGCCGGAGGGCGCGTTCTACGCGTACCCGTCCGTCAAGGGCCTGCTCGGCAAGGAGATCCGCGGCGTGCGGCCGTCGACGAGCGTGGAGCTCGCCGAGCTGGTGCTGGAGCAGGCGGAGGTCGCGGTGGTGCCGGGTGAGGCGTTCGGCACGCCCGGTTTCTTCCGGCTGTCCTACGCGCTCGGCGACGAGGACCTGGTCGAAGGCGTCCGTCGCGTCGCCGATCTCCTCGGCGAAGCGAAGTAACCGCATCCGACGGCGTACCGGGTCTTGCACCCACGTTTTGCCTGCCGCGAAGCGGATGAGCGGCGGCCCGGTACGCGGCGGGTGCTCAGCGGTCTTCTCACGAGGACGACGAGTTCGCCCGTGGCGACATTGCCGTCACATCGGCCTGCGGCGCGGTGAGAAGACCGCTGAGGCGCGGAGAACGACCGAGGACTACGCGGGAAGACGGACGACGGCATTGGCGCCGCCCAGGACGCCCTGGGCGGCGCTACGGGCCGTGATGGTGACCTTGACGGTCCCATCGTCGTTGACCGCGGCGACCTTCCCCGTCAGCTCGACGAGGGCGCCGACGCCGTCGTCCGGGACGACGACGGGCCGGGTGAACCGCACCCCGTAGTCCACGATCGCCCCGGGGTCTCCCGTCCACTCCGACACCAGCCGCCCGGCGAGCGCCATCGTGAACATCCCGTGCGCGATCACGTCCGGCAGTCCCACCTCGGTGGCGAACCGCTCGTTCCAGTGGATCTTGTTGAAGTCCCCGGAGGCGCCCGCGTACCGCACCAGGTCCTCGCGGGTCACCGGGACGTTCAGCGCGGGAAGCTCCTGGCCCTTCGCCACTTCCGACAACCGCACCGTCATGCCTGTTCCCCCTGTTCTGCCGTGCCGCGCGCCACCAGCGTCGAGAGCGCGGTGCACACCGGTTCTCCGTCGACGGTGGTGATCTCGGCGCGCACCGTGAGGAAGTCGTTGCCCGCGCGGGCCGTGATGTCCTCCACGATCACCTGGGTCCGCAGCACGTCCCCGGCCCGGATCGGGCGGTGGTGGGTGAAGCGCTGGTTCCCGTGCACGACCTTGCTGTAGTCGAGGCCCAGCGCCGTATCGGCCACCACGGCGTGGTGCGCACCCATCGAGAGGATCACGGCGAACGTCGGCGGGGCGATCACATCCGGATGACCGGCGGATCTGGCGGCCTCGGCGTCCCGGTGCACCGGGGAGGAGTCCTTGATCGCGTCGGCGAATTCGCGGATCTTCTCGCGACCGACCTCGTACGGCTCCGTGGGCGGGTATTCACGTCCGATGAATGACTGGTCTAGCGGCACCAGCGCAGGCTACCGATCAGGGCGCGATCGGCCGCCGCCAGACATGCCGAAACCCGCAGCGCATGAAAAACCCGCCGCGGCGGTGCCGGGCGGGTTTTCGAGTCCAACTGGAGCGCTGTGATCAGCGGGTCTCCTTGTGGGTGCGGTGCGTACCGCAGTTGGTGCAGAACTTCTTCATCGCCAAGCGGTCCGGGTTGTTGCGCCGGTTCTTGTTGGTGATGTAGTTCCGGTTCTTGCACTCTTCGCAGGCCAAGGTGATCTTGGGGCGAACGTCGGTGGCTGCCACAGAGGTGCCCTTCCTCTCTCGTACTGCGTCCTAGGAGGCTCGCTCGACGGACGTGGGCGAACCGAAGTGGTAGCGGTGGCCGGACTTGAACCGACGACACAGCGATTATGAGCCGCTTGCTCTACCGACTGAGCTACACCGCCGAGGAGAACCTTCCAGCGTCAGGCACCGAGGTTACCTCATGCAAAACAGCCACGGCACCCAGATACCCGAGCACCGCGGCCGTTTTCCGAGCCCCAATACGGAATCGAACCGTAGACCTTCTCCTTACCATGGAGACGCTCTACCGACTGAGCTATTGGGGCATGTCCTTGCGGAGCGATTAGAACTTTACACACCCGCCACACCGGCTCCGCAGCGGGGGTACCCGTTCGAGGAAATCCCAGTTCAGAGGCGACCAGAAGGCGCTCAGAGCCGAGATCCGACCACTGTGGCCGATCAATGCACGAGTGTGAGCACCGTCTCGGATTTGGGTCCGCGAGCCTTCACCGTGCGCGCCTGCAGCCACGCTTCGAAACGATCCTCCGGCAGCGGCCGGGAGATCAGGTAGCCCTGCGCGATGTCGCATCGCATGCCCACGAGCTGATCCCGGGCGGCGTCGTCCTCCACGCCCTCGGCGACCACCACGAGGTCCAGCGAGTGCCCGAGCTCGACGATGGTGCGCACCACGGCCATGTCGCTGAGATCCGTGCCCATGCCGAGCACGAAGCTCTTGTCGATCTTCACCTCGTCCACCGGCAGCGTCCGCAGGTACGCCAGCGAGGAGTAGCCGGTGCCGAAGTCGTCCACCGCCAGCACCACGCCCAGCGCGTGCAGGCGCCGCAGCACCGGCATGGACCGCTCCGGCTCCTCCATCACGGAGGACTCGGTGAGCTCGAAGGTGAGCAGTTCCGGCGGCACGTCGTGGCGCAGCAGCGCCTCGGCGACCCGGTCCGGGAAGGACTCGTCGTTGAGGTTGCGCACCGACAGGTTCACCGCGACCGACATCCGCAGGTCCCGGTCCATCCACTCCCGCACCTTGATCAGCGCGCGTTCCATCACGAAGGACGTGAGCGCGTCGACCAGGCCGGTGGCCTCCACGACGGGCACGAACTCGTCCGGGTCGAGGCGCCCGTACTCCGGGTGCCACCAGCGCACCAGTGCCTCCGCGCCGATGACCTGCCTGCCCGGCAGCGCGACCTTCGGCTGGTAGTGCACCTCGACCTGCCCGGTGTCCAGCGCCTGGCGGAACTGGGTGACCAGCTGGAAGCGCCGCAGGAACACCTGGCCCATCGCCGGGGCGTAACCGCGCACCACGTCCTTCGCGTTGCGGGCGGCGCGCACGGCCACGTCGGCGTGCTGGAGCAGGGTGTCGATGTCGTTCTCGTTCTCGGCGTCGCTCGGTGCCGATGAGGAATAGCCCGCGACGCCGCCGGCCTCCACGACCAGCCGGTCCAGCGGGTAGGACTCGCCGATGACTTCGCAGAGCCGTTCACCGACCGCGTGCGCCTGCTCCTCGGTGTGGTCGCTGAGCAGCACCGCGAACGAGTTGGCCTCCAACCGCGCCAGCGGCACCTCGGGGCCGAGTTCGTCGAGCATGCGCTGCCCGGCGGCGACGACGATGCGGTCGCCCCAGGTGTAACCGAGGGCTTCGCTGACCGTGGTGAGCAGGTCCAAGTCCACCCGCAGCACCACCGCGGTCCGCCCGGCGCGCAGCTCCTCCGCGGCCATCTCGCGGAAGCCCGCGCGGTTGAGCAGCCCGGTGAGCAGATCGTGGTAGGCGTCGTGGCGCAGCCGCGCCAGCAGCCGCCGGTTGTCCATCGCGGTCGCGAGGTGGCTGGCGAGGGTGTGCAGCAGCCGCACGTCGGCGCGACCGAAACCGCGCCACCGGCTGACCCGGTCGTGCGCCTCCACGGCACCGAGCAGCTGGCTCGCCCCGCGCAGCGGCACCACCAGCGACTCGTAGGCCCCGCGCATCCGCAGCGCGCGGCGCACCTCGTCGGGCGCTTCGAGGGTGCGGAAGGAACGGACGTGGCTGCCGGGCAGTTGCAGCAGCGGGTCGTCGCGCAGGGCGTGTGGCCCGGCGATCCGAGCGGCCTCCGGGAGCGGTTCGCCCGCGACGAGCGTGCTCACCTCACCGCGCGGGTCGAGGCGCAGGCGCAGCACGACGCGGGTGGCGTTGAGCTGTTCGCGGATGCGTTCGGCGACGGGTTCCCATTCGCTGACGGAGGTGGTGTTCTCCTCCGGTTCGGAGGGGTTGCGCACGGCAGCCTGACCGGATCTGGCCACGCTGAGGCTCACGTCGCTGAGCGCTTCCAGGTCGCGTTGTTCCCGCAGCAGTCCGGAGTAGGCGCGGTAGAGGCCGACGACGGCGACGGCGACCAGGGCCACCAGCAACCAGCCCCAGCGGGTGCTCTTGGCGACCTCGTAGCCGATCAGCCCGACGGACGTGTTGAGCAGGCCCACGGCCAGCGTGCGCACGGAGAGCCGCCCGGCGGCGCTGACGCGCATCGCGCCACCGAGCACGTGCAGTGCGGCCAGCGCGAAGGCACAGCTGATCAGCGGGGAGGTGAGGGTGCCGAGGACCGGACCGAACCACTCGGGGGCGAGCTGGGGCAGCGAACGCTGCACCGCCGTCGCGACCGCGAACGGGACGGCGATCTCCAGGCACATCACGCCGGCGTTGTAGACGACGTGGGTCGCGGCACGCCTGCCGACCTGGGCGCCGAGCCCGGCGAGCAGGTTCGCGGCGAGCACCACCTCGAACGGCGCCGTCAGCAGTCCCAGGATCAGGGGGATCTCGGTGAACGAGATGGTCCAGCCGACGCGTTTCACGTCGACGTCGATGGTGAGCTGCTCGGCGACGAGGAAGCCGATGGCCAGCAGCGGGCCGATGTAGAGCAGGTTCGAGTTGTAGCTGAAGTCCAGGAAGGAGGAGGTCAGCCCGGACACCAGCAGCCCCACGAGCAGCGTGCCCATGGAGAATGCGGTGAACACCCGCCTGCGCGCCGGATCCACCTCGGCCCGCACCGGCGGACGCGGGGTGTCCAGCGTCGCCTCCGGATCGAGGGTGTGGTGACTCTCGATCATCCACCCTCCTCCTGTCCGGCGACACGAATGTCGCACCGGATTGCCGAGCCGATCGTGACTCACGACGGGCACGATTGGCCAGGGCCGAGTTCCCGGCCGAACAACGTCAAGATCTTTCTTCGCGGCGTCGATTGTGCGATGGACAGTGTGGTCACCTGCACAGATACCGAACTGACCAGCGCCTTCGACGACGACCATCCTGGCGGGTCGAGTGGCGTGTTGTCGCCGGGAACCCACTTCGCGCGATGTGAAAAAGGCCGCAGCAACCAATCAGCGACCATGCGGAGAGTATCCATGAAACACGAGCAGTGACAGCGGTTCCGTCAATTGGAGCAACGGTTCAGGTCAAACCTAGTTCGTCTACGTAATCACGCAGGGCACGGTCCAAATCGGCCAGCCCTGATTCCTCCGTTGGGAGGTGTCCGGCCCCGTGCAACGAGGCGAATCGGCCCGCCGAGCCGAGGCGGTCGAAGAACTCCCGGGACAGCCGCGGCGGCGTCCACCGGTCCTCCGCCGGGTGGGCCAACAGCACCGGTGGACCCGCGTAGTCCTCCGGTTCCACGGCCGGGGCCGCGAGCAGGAAGCTGCGCAGGAACCCCAGTGACATCCAGTTCCCGCCGCCCAGCGGATCCGCCCAGATCGCGTGGGCGAACTGGGCGTGGTTGGACATCGCGGCGATGTTCACCAGCCAGCGCACCGGCGCCCAAGCCGGTGGCAACGGCATCGGCACCGAGCCCGGCAGCAGTCCGAGCAGGCCGGCCCAGCGGCCCAGTTCCGGGGTGGTCGCCAGCGTTCTGCGGACGTTTTCCCGGCGCGGATCGGCCAGCCCGGTGGCCACAATTCCCGCGACCGAGCCGTCAGTACCTGCCCGTGCGGCGACGTCGTAGGCCAGCCGCCCAGCGGAACCCACCCCCATCAGGACGATGGGCCGCTCGTCCGATTGCCGCTCCGCCGCGACCAGGTCGATCACACAACGCAGCCAGGTCTCGTAGGTCACCTGCCGCAGGCCGCTCGCTGTGAGGCCGAAACCGGGCAGATCGGGGGCGAGGAACTCCAGATCGGCGAGCGCGGGCAGGCTGCCGTACGGCATGAGCATCCGGCCGTAGCCGCCGATGCCGTGCAGCGCGATGAGCTTCGCCGGGGCGTGCGGTCGCTGGATCCGGTCCAGGTGCACCCGTCTGCCGCGCCAGGACCACCAGCTCTCCGCAGGCAGGCCGCTCCCCGCCGGCAACGCGGGCTCCCCGTCCGGAACTCGGTCAAGATCGGGTTCACCGTCGAAGCTGAGCCCGCTGGGGAAGTACTCCTGGTAGCGGAGCCAATGACGGTGCTCCGCGTAGCTGGGACCGACGACGCTGTCGGATCCTGGTTCGGAAACTGCTCGCACACCTAGAAAATACGGAGTGGCCGAACCGATGCGCATCAGCCATGAGCAGGCACACTACTGGTTCCGGACGGCTCGGGTCGCGCGGTTGGCGACGGCCGATACCGGGGCTCGTCCGCACCTCGTTCCGGTGACCTTCGCGGTCGACCGGGACCTGTTGGTGACCGCAGTCGACCACAAACCGAAGTCGACCACCGCGTTGCGCCGACTCCGCAACATCGAGCAGAACCCGCAGGTCACATTGCTGACGGATGACTACTCGGAGGATTGGGAGCAGCTGTGGTGGGCACGCGCAGACGGGGTCGCGGAGCTCGCGGAGGCCGCCGGCCGCCCGGAGTTGGTCGAGGCGCTCGCCGCGAAGTACGAGCAGTACCGACAGCACCCGCCGAGCTTGACGCTCATCGTCGTGCGGGTGGAACGGTGGAGCGGCTGGACCGCGTCCGGTGATCACTCTCACGAATAGCGCGGCCCAGCTCCACGCGATCGGCCGACGCACTCCACCCGTTCGCGATACCCGGTACCCCCGTCCGCCACCGCGGCCAAGACGACACCGTCGGCGTGAGGCGAAGAACGACCTCACCCCAGCAAGTAGAAGTGCCGCCCCTGGTTGTCCGTGCAGGTGGCCAGTCGCCCGTAGGGCATCTCCTGCGGTTCGCCCGCTTCGCCGCCCTGTTCCCGCACCCGGTTGAGAGTGTCGTCGAGGTCGTCGACTCGGAAGCACAGGTGCACGTCGTCGGTCTGGCCGCCGTGCAGTCCCGCCATCGGCCGCACGTCCTCGATCTGCCACCCGTCTTCGACGTTGCCCGGCGCGAATCGCCAGCCGAGGACCGCGCCGTAGAACTCCTTCGCGAGGCCCGAGTCCGGTGCGGTGATGGTGATGTAGTCGATGTCGCCGTGTCGCGCCGCGCGTGGAGGTGCGGGCGCGGCTTGTTCCGGCACGGACCGGCCGGGTGGTGTCATGATCTGCCACCGGTGCCCGAACGGGTCTTGGAACCGGCCGGCCCTGCCGTACGGGTTGTCCTCGATGTCGCCGACCGCCGTCGCGCCGTGCTCCCGCGCGCGTCGCACCACGGCGTCCACGTCGGGCACTTCGAGCAGCAGGTTGACGCTGGGACCCCCGCGGTGCACCGGGGCGAGCATGTCGATCTCGGGGAATTCGTCGGCCAGGAACAGCACGGTGCCGCCGAGCTCCAGTTCAACGTGCCCCAGCCTCCCGTCGTCCATCACGTAGGGCTCGTCCCGCAGCCGGGCGCCGAACACGTCGCCGTACCAGTCGATCGCTCGCTGCGCGCCGGTCACGGCGATGTAGGGCGTCAGCGTCATCCGAGTCCGCTCCGTGACGTCGGCGTGCCTGGTGGATTCGGTGGTCATGGTGGCTCCTGGATCGTCGAGCAGCGCACGCTCCAACCGCTCCCGCAGCCGTTCGGTGAACTGCGAGGACGGTTCGGCGGGCACGATCGGCTCGCGAAGGGCTTCGAACGGATCGGTCATCGTCCTCGCCCTCCCTCGGTGCCCTGCGTGTCACTTGTTCTTTCGTAGTCGCGGCGGAATGCCGCTCTGGCCCGGACCAGCAGCGCCTCCGTGGCGTGCACGGTCCGGCCCAGGTGTTCGGCGACTTCCGGAACCGGGAGCCCGTCGAGGTAGCGCAATGTCAGCGCCGCCCGGTGGTGCGAGCCGAGTCTGCCCAGCACCTCCCGCGCCCACAGCACGTCCAGCCGCACGTCCCACGGATCTTCGACCCGTGATTCCTCCTGCCCGAGTCGCTCCAGCCCGAGCCGTTCCCGCCCGACCGCCCGCCAATGATCGGCGAGCTTGTGGCGGGCGATCCCGACCAGCCACGCCACGGTCGGCGCCTGCTCCGGACGTTCCCTGGCGGCCTTCACCGCCGCCAGGAACGTGTCGGCCGCCAAGTCTTCGCTCACCGCGTGATCCCCGGTGCGGCCGAGCAGGTAGCCGTACACCTGCGGCAGCGCCTCGTCGTACAGACCGAGCAGCGCCGCCGCGGGATCCGGTTGCACCTGCGGTCGCTTCACATCCCCATAGTCGTTCGGGAGGGGAGTGCTCCGACGCCCTCGAACCTGATTCGTTCGGGTGATGTCCGGCTCGGCCGAGGACCACGCCGAGCGAAGACCCGCTCGGATCAGGCCCGTAAGCTGCCCCGCGTGTCGGATGAGCAGGTTCCCACGGCCGAGCTGGCCCGCTTGGCGGCCGCGTTGGACGTCGTCGACGCGCGGGCCGAGCTCAACCACCGCTACCGGCGGCTGATCACCGATTCACGGGCGGCGCTGGCCACCCCGCAAGTCCGGCTCACCCAGGCCCGCGGGATCGCGAAGAAGCTGATGGTGCTGGTGAAGGCCGCAGGCCCCGAGTTCCGCGACGGCCTCCCGCCTGCCGAGCAGGCCGCGCTGCGAGACGGACTCGCCCAAGCCGACGAGTTGATCTACCAAGCTTGACCACGCTCTCGGGTGCCGCGGAAACGGTCAGGCGGCCAGGCCTCACCTGGTGGCGAAGCGGTCGGTGACCTCGATCAACGCTTCGGCGACGCCGCCTCCGCCACCGTGTCCGGCGTCGTCGATGAACAGCAGTTCCGCGTCCGGCCACGCCTGCGCCAACTGCCAGGCGATGTCCGGCGGGCCGCTCACGTCCTTCCTCCCGTGCACCAGCGCGCCCGGGATCCCGGCGAGCTTCTCCGCGTTCCGCAGCAGCTCGCCGTCCTCGAACCACGCGCCGTGCCGCCAGTAGTGCGTGACCAGCCGCGCGAACCGCAGCCGGAAATCCGGGTCGTCGTAGCGGGGGTCCCGGCGAGCGTGCCCCACCTCGACGTGCGCTTCTTCCCACCGGCACCAGTCCCGCGCGGCCCGCGCCCGCACCACCGGGTCCGGGTCGTGCAGCAACCGGCTGTAGACGTCGACGAGCCGCCCGTCCCGCTCGTCTTCGGGCACTCCGGCGCGGAACCGGTCCCACTGCTCGGGGAACACGCGCCGCATGTCCTGGGTGATCCACTCGACTTCGCGGTGGGTCGTCGTGACCACGCTGAACAGCACAAGTTCGGTGACCCGCTCCGGATTCGACTCCGCGTACGCCAAACCGAGCGTGGATCCCCACGAGCCGCCGAACACCATCCACCGCTCGACGCCGAGATGGCGCCGCAGCAGCTCGACGTCCGCGATCAGGTGGTGCGTGGTGTTCGTGGCGAGGTCGGCGTCCGGTTCGTCCGCGAGCGGGGTGCTGCGCCCGCAGCCGCGCTGATCGAACAGCACGATCCGGTAAGCGTCCGGATCGAAGTAGCGCCGCCAGCCCGGTGTGCACCCCGAGCCGGGACCGCCGTGCAGCACCACGACCGGTTTCCCGTCCGGATTCCCGCAGCTCTCCCAGTGCACGAGGTGCCCGCCGCCGACGTCGAGCCGCCCGCTCGCGTGGGGTTCGATCTCGGGGTACATGATTCCTCCCGGTCAGGACGCTACCGAGATCGTCCGTGCCCCGACAGCGGCCGATCAGGGCGAAATTCGCACTGTCGTTCGCAGACCCGCACCACGCATACTTCCGGTGCTTGATGTCTGAGAAGAGGAGGCTCCGGTGAACCCGGAACGGCAGTCGCCCATGGACCTGGCCGGTCTCACCGGCGACCCGGACACGAGCGGCCCCAACGCGGCGCGGATGTACGACTACTACCTGGGCGGTTCGGCGAACTTCGCCGTGGACCGCGCCGCCGCGGAAGAACAGCTGTCGGTGCTGCCCAGCGTGGCCACCACGGCACGTGCGAACCGGGCGTTCCTCGGCCGCGTGGTGCGGATGTGCTTGGACATGGGGATCAACCAGTTCCTCGACCTGGGTTCAGGGGTGCCCACCGTCGGCAACGTGCACGAGATCGCGCACCAGATCGACCCGACGGCGCGAATCGCCTACGTGGACCGGGAACCGATCGCCGTCGCCCACGCCCGCAGGCTGCTGCGCAACGAATCGCGAGTCTCGGTGACCCAAGCCGACCTGACCGACACCCGATCGGTGCTCACCGCGCCAGGCGTGGCCGAGCTGCTCGACTTCACCCGTCCGGTCGCGGTGCTCGCGATCAGCGTGCTGCACTTCGTGCGCGACGAGCAGGACCCGGCGGCCGTCCTGGCGACCTACCGCGATGCCTGCGTCCGCGGGAGCGTGCTCGCGCTGTCGCACACCACGAGCGAGAACCTCGCCCCCGCCGCCGTCGATCGAGGCCTGGCCATCTACCAGCGCACCTCCACGCCGGTGATCCCCCGACCCATCGTCGAGGCCCCGGCGCTGCTCACCGGCTACGACGTCCTCGCCCCTGGTCCCGCCATCGTCACGGAATGGCGCCCCGACACCGAACCCGGGGCGTCCGAACCCGCGGCCAACACCTGGGCAGTGGTCGGCATCCTGCCCTGAACCTCGGCTCGCGGTATTCACGTACACGCAGGTCGAAATCCTGGGCCGGGCGTCCGCGCCCCCGACTAAATCCGTGCAGCGATTTCCCGTGTGAAAAGATCGGCGCCATGGGAAACAACGTCTACTTCGACATCACCATCAACGGTGAAGCGGCTGGTCGAATCACCTTCGAGCTGTTCGACGACACCGTCCCGAAGACCGCGCAGAACTTCCGCGAGCTGGCCACCGGCGAGCACGGCTTCGGCTACCAGGGCTCCGGCTTCCACCGTGTCATTCCGCAGTTCATGCTCCAGGGCGGCGACTTCACCGCGGGCAACGGCACCGGCGGCAAGAGCATCTACGGCGGCAAGTTCGACGACGAGAACTTCACCATCAAGCACACCAAGCCCGGCCAGCTGTCCATGGCCAACGCGGGCAAGAACACCAACGGCTCCCAGTTCTTCATCACCACCGTCGCCACCACCTGGCTGGACGGCAAGCACGTCGCCTTCGGCGAGGTCGTCGACGGGATGGACGTCGTGACGGCCATCGAGAAGCTGGGTTCGTCGAGCGGCGTCCCCCAGGCCGAGATCACGATCGCCGAGTCCGGCACCCTCTGATCCCACCGCCTGCGCGGGCCGAGCCCCGCGCATCCTGCTCTTGATCTGACTCAGCCCGAGCACAGACTCGTTGGCGGCCAGCGCTATGGCAGAGCGGCCCGCGAGCCTCCGGCCGGACGCCGCGGAAAGCACGAACCGGCCCGGTGACCTGTTGCTTCAGGTCACCGGGCCGTTCTGCCAGCTGCTCCAGGGGCCGAACAGCAGTCGATCACCTGGTTTTCAAGTTCGACGGGCACCACATCGATACGGGTGCAAACCGACGAACCGCAGCATCAAGTCGCAACAACTAGCACGATGCGATGCATGAGCTCGATGCTATTAGGCATCTTCACCCTGGTTTCGATCCTGGCTCTAGTCACGCACCTGCTCGTGCTGGAGCGGGCCGATGACCCCACCAAACCCGAAAAGGCGTGGCTCGCCGCGGTATCGATACTTCGTCCGATCGCCGCTCTTGCGGTGGGCCTCACAAGCGGAACGTCCGCAATGTTCCTGGCCTTGCTACCTCATTCCACCGGTCCAATACGGGGCGGCAAGATTCATGAACGGCTGAACTGATGCAATCCCGAGGACTTCGTTTTCAGCTCTGAGCAGCCCAGATCAGCGGCGTCCGACCAAGCCGCTCCAGCGGGGAAACCACCGAACCGGCCTCGACTGCAGCTGCCCGTCACCAGAGCGACCGCGACCGAAGTCGAACCACGCCTGCGGTGGCACCCTCGGGCGCAAGCACCGCAGCTACAACCACGAACACCGGGGCCAGAACCAACCGCACAGCGCCGGTAGCGGCGGGACGCAACCGTACAACGCAAAGCGGAGAGCTCGAATGGTGTCCCGCTGAGCCTCGGCACTCGCGAATGCCGGTACGACAGCTGAGGGCTGTCCGTTCTGCACCGCAGAGGCCGCCGGACGCGGGTCAGCGCCAGCGGAACCGGTTGATGAGAACGGCAACGGCCGGCACCCGAGACAATGTGGAGAACAGGCCGAAACCGAGCACCGCGCCGACCACGTTGAAGAGCAGATCGTTCACGTCAGCCACATGGCCGCCGCCCAAGAAGTTCCCAGTGACCAATTGGGCCAGCTCGATCGCCAGGCTGAACGCCGCTGCCACGGCCACCACGCGCCACCACGAAGCTTTGGCTACGAGTAGCGGCACGAGCAGCCCGACAGGCACGAAGACCAGCATGTTCATCACCGCGTCGCCGACCTCGTAGTCCGCGAGCGGCACGAGGTAGACCTTCCACAGTGCGCTGCGGGCGGGCTTGTTCAAGAAGATCGGGAAGATCGTGTTCGCGACGACTCCGGCGGCGTACACGCAGAGCGCAAGAGCGACGGCGGCACGCGGGGCCGAGAGGCGATCGCGTCCGTGTAGGTACCACAGCAGGGCCAGGAAGATCGCTGCCGCGACGGGAACCACCACCGGAAGTACCGGGACCTCGCGAAACACTTCGCACCGCTTCCTTCCGCGAGCCGCAGCGCAAGACCTTGCCAACGCCCTGACGGCACATCTTGCACTAGGCCACGCGCGCACCCGGGCGGTGGGGTGTTGGCCTGCTGACGCCTTTGCCGCAGATGTCTTCGGCTGCGCGATCTAAGCAGATCACCGTTGCCCGAGCCCAAGACCGACGAGGCCCCCCAGAGCCCACGAGCCGCATCGCCGGGTTCACCATCGCCGAATTCCTCCGCCGCCAAGTCGTGCACCTGCGGCAACTCCTCATGTGATCATTACCGGTACTCGACGAGTGCCCCCAATACCGGCCCGCTAATGTCCAGCGCCTCCGGTTGCAGCCCGAGATGGTCACAGGCGACCTGAAGCAGGTCCACCCGCCCGTCGCTGAGTGCCTCGGGTGCCGCGTCATTCTCGTTCCAGGGCTTGAGGGCGTCGTAGGTCAGCTCGATCAGCCGACCGGCCAGTTCCGCATCGCCGCCTTCGATGACCTCTGGCTCGTCACCATCAATAGAGGCCACTTGCTCACCGTTCCGGAAGATGCTCAGCTCCTCCTTGAGACTGGTGGGGCTGAGGTAAACGTTGACGGCCTCGGTGCCCCGGGACACCGACCCGGCCCACTCTGGCGAGCGCCCTCGATACCCGGCGTCCTCGACCAAGACGACGTGCTCGCCCATGACGAACGCAGCGACAACACCAGGGATGACGTGGGCGGGCTCATGCTCACGAAGCTCAGCCGTGAACTCGGGCCACGTGGCGGTCCGAATGGCCGCATCGCTGACACCTAGACGATGCAGCGCCTCACGTGGCCGCGCTCCCCGCACCAGGGTGATGCAATAACCCTCTTCAAGGGCCAGCCCGGCCTCGCTCACCCAATCCGAGGAGTAGCCGGCACCCGCTGAAGTCACCATCTTGCCTCCTTGAAGACCTGCCCGATTCCGCACGAGCAAGAGTAAATACCTGTGAACAAGCTCTTTTAAGCTGCGGTCGGGGTGACCGGACCCGGGATTTCTTCGAGCCCGCACAACCTTCGTCACCGTGCTGTTCAAGGACGTATCGGGACAAACGAGACCCCTAATAATCTCTAGATGTCCCGATTCTTGGGCAGTACCAGCCGCCGAATGGCTCAGCAGCCGCCCTGTCGCACAAGCCGACGTATCACTCCGCGAGCAGTACAGGCTGTTCAGGAGGCGCAAACGGGTGCCGCTGCCGGGAAGGCCCAGGAGCTTCGGCAGGTGCGGCCGCCCAAAGCTGATGGCGGTACGGCGCCGAGACTGCGTCTCGGCAGCCGGCTCCCGAGCCGCCCGGCGACTCCAAGACTGTGGCTCGTATATGGCACAGACACCCGTCAACGGCCGTAGTCAGCCGGACACGGCCGGACAACGCAAAACGGCCCGGTGACCCTGTTCATGCAGGTCACCGGGCCGTTTCGGCTGGTGTGCCAGGTGGAGGATTCGAACCTCCGAAGCTTTCGCGGCTGATTTACAGGGTGCTGGGACTGAGACGAGTACAACCGCTCTGACCTGCATAGCAGGGAGTCGAACCAGTGAAAATCTGGCTGTGTGTCCGCACATTGGACGTACGTACCCCGCGGAGCTGCACACGGACCTTGAGTAGCCATGCGCTCCGAGCCTCGCTAGGGGAGGCACGTCCGCCGTCTGATCGCCCGCGTGGCGGGCCGTCAGCGCACCAGCGTCACGGATAATGGTCGTGGACGAGCGGCACGGTGAGGTGAATGTGAGCCAGCGAGGTACCTACCGCGTCATCGCGGCTGAGCTGACCCGGAGGATCAAGGATGGGACTTACGCAGCAGGCAGCCTGCTGCCATCCGAACCGACTCTGGCCAAGGAGTTCGGTGTCGCACGGAACACTATCCGTTCGGCACTCGGGACACTGGAGGCTGCGGGAGCGGTAGAAGCGCTCCCCGGCCAGGGGCGACGTATCGCAGGCGAGCCGGACCAGGGGGTCGAGTCGACGACAGCGTACGAGCGGGTAGCAGCAGCCTTGCGTGCTGGAATCCAAGAAGGCAAGTTCGACGCCGAGCTGCCACTGCCGAGCGAGGTACGCCTGATGGACGAGCATGGCGTCTCCAGGAACACCGTGCGTCGGGCATACCGCCTGCTTCAAGAAGAAGGCACCATCGTCATCCGGCACGGCGCCGGGGCGTTTGTGGCGCCAACAGCCGACGACGCTGCTCAACAGCAGCGGGGAGGTAGGTAGGTAACGAATGGAGCAGCCCGAGAAGACCGGCGAATGGGTTGTGCACGGGAAACGTTCGATCTACGAGAGCGAATGGGTCAAGGTCGGGCTAGCTGACATCACCGTCCCTTCCGGAGAGAGATTCGAGCACCATACCGTTTGGCTCCCCCCTGCCGCTATGGCTCTAGTACTCGACGATTCTGGCGAGAACGTGCTGATGTCTTATCGCCATCGATTCGTCCCTGACGTATGGAACTATGAGCTTCCGGGTGGACTGCTTAACGAAGAGGAAGCCCCGGAGATTACGGCGGCCCGAGAAGTAGAGGAAGAGACCGGGTACAGACCCCGTTCTATCGAACACCTAACTACTTTTGAACCAATGATCGGAACGGTGACCAATCCGCATCATGTCTATCTCGCCCGAGGAGCCGAATGGGTAAGCGATGCAAGTGAGCTTGATGAAGGGAAGTTCAGATGGATTCCCACATCTGAACTGCGAGGGTTGATCGCGTCAAGAGAAATAGTCAACTCCGGATCTCTGGTAGCAGTCCTCCACTTCTTGGCATTCGCTGATTCCTAACTCTTAAGACGTTCGATGCGAGCGCGCTGACGAGCCGACCCGGTATTCCCGGCAAGCTCTTCAGCGCGTTTTGCATGTTTGCGCGCTTCAACCTCTTCACCTCGGGCCTTGAGCGCCAAAGCGTAGTCGATTCGAAGCCCTGCCTCCGCTCGCCGGAAGTCACCACCACCAAGTCCGTCTAGAGCAGACTGCAAGTCGAAGACCGCTTCATCCGCACCCAGCCGCGCGAGGCAGTGCCCACGCCATCTCGCGAGATGCACGCCATTTAGCGCTAGGAATGGGAGATCGGGGTCACCATCGCCTGAACCCTCTGGAAGAAGCCGGTCCGCCTCATCCAGAGCTTTTCGAGCCGCGTAGCCGTTTCCTACAGCCGCCTGCATCTCTCCTTCAGCCGCAGCGAGCCAGCTCTGCATCCGCGGGTGAATCGAGCCAGTGTTCTTACTCCGCGCACGCTGCACCAGACTGAGAGCCTCCCCAGGCCGATCAGCGTCAAGAAGCACGTAGCCTTGCTGCGCTGTCACGTGAGCGATAACTGCGGGATTCTCCGACTCGCGAGCACCAACCTTTGCTAGCTCATGAAACTGCCACGCATCCCGAGTGCTACCCATGTCGAGAGCCTGCCAACCTGTAAGCGCAGAAGCTTCAGCCAGGGCAGCAGCAAGCATGTCGCGGTCATTTCCGGGAAGAGCAAACTTCAGCATTTCTTCGAGCTGACGAACATGGCCACTCGTCTGACTAAAAAGCTTGGCGGCGCCGATCCTGCGATCAAGAAGGCGAAAGTTCTGAGTCTGACTCTCGAAGATGTCGACGAGAGAGCTATCGACCTCAGCAAAGTCAACCCTATCTGAAATTTCAGAGGAGACTTGTTCGACCTCCGTAGGCATCAGTTCAACAAACCCCAGCTCGGCCGGAGAAAGGCCGTAGACCACACAGAACGCCGATTGGTACTGCTCAGGAACCGAGCGGGCTCCATTCTCCCAAAAGCGCATCTGCCGATTGATGCTGTCGTCCGTGACGAACAAGGGTGATTTGAGCTGATCAGCAGCAGCCCTTAGCTTCCTGATCGCTTGCGCCTTAGTGAACCCGAGACTCCTCCGGGCTTTAAGCAGTGACGTCTCTCCCATGTACCCCTCCGCACGATCACGTGCCCCCACTTTGCACAGGGGGGACCTGCCCGGCAAGGCGCAGTCCCCCCTCCCCGTCCCCTCTCGTCCCCCCGCGGTCCTCTGCCTGGCCTGCACTTTTCCGGGGAGTCTCGTCGTTGTCGGGAGCCGGAACGCGATCAGGGTTGACAGCCCACCCGACTCATGCCTAACTTGTTCACAACAGGTACCGCACCTGTTTAGATCGGAGGCTCAAGCAGTGGAACCCATCGACAGCCAGAGCAGGGGTTTTGACCCCGACTACTTCGCTTTGACGGTGCGCCAGGCGATGCGTAACGAGGAGTTCGAGTCGGGGCCGTACCCGGGTGACTACCTGGAGGACGTGGCTGGTCCGGACACCGACGAGGTGCTGTTCGGGGAGGTCGCCGAGCTGGGTGAGCACCCGGACATCGTCGAGGTCGACGAGCGGGTGACCGCGGCGGAGATCGCGGTGATGACCGCGGAGGACGCGGGCCGTCCGGACGAGGTCGCGCGGCGCCGGTTGGACCGGGCGCGGCAGGAGCGGCGTGCGGTGCTGGTGCGGTTGCAGAAGGCGCGTACGGCGGTGCACACCGCGCGTTCGGTGTCGCGGGTGGCTCAGGTGTTGCCGTTGCGTCCGTTCCGGGTGGTCCGGGGCGGTGAGGTGGCATGAGCACGCACGTGACGCTGTCCAGCATTCGTTGGGTTGACCGGGGTTTCGCCGAGATGGGTTGCACGGTGTCGGTCGGCGATGACTCGTTCACGATGCCGGTGCCGTACCAGCTCATCGACGGTCCGGTGGGTGTCCACCCCGAGCTGTACGTCAACGAGGGCGCCCGGTCGGTGGCGTGGCGGATGGACCGGTGGGCGGTGCGTAACACGGAGTTGCAGCGCGCTTTGCCGCTGTCCTTGATGAGCATGGCGACGGCGGTCCGGGTCGCGCGTGAGTTCGCCGCTGATTCGGGGATCTCGTGGCAGTCCGACGAGTTCGAGCTCAGCGCGTGGTCGTCGGCCTGGGTTGAGCGCAACGGCACGGTTTCGGGTGGTGAATCGTGATGGCTGAAGCGGTGGATGTGGCGTTGTTGCCGATTCGGCTGGGGTGGCGGCTGGTGAAACTGCTGTTGTTGCCGGTGTTGTTCGGTGCGGGCTCGATCGGCCTGGCGCTGCTGGGGATGGACTGGATGTTCGTGGTCGCCGTGTTGTGCGCGGTGTGGGGGCTGATCATGGCGCGGCTGTGGTGGCTCCAGCTGGTCGGCGAGTTGCGGTCGCTGGGTCGCGGCACCGTCCATGTCCGCGCCGGGAACAGCGGCCGGGGCAAAGGGGGGCGGCTGTGATCCGCAAGGGCGGCTTGTTCCTGGTGATGCTCGGGGCGCTGGCGTTGTCGTTCGCCGGGCAGATGGCGGCGGTGCGGCCGTTGCTCGGGGAGCAGCTGGCGGTGGTGTTCGCGTTGACCACGGACCTGGCGACGCTGCTGGCGCTGAACGAGGTGACCGCGACCAGTCGTGGAGCGGTGCGGGTGTGGGCGTGGTCGGTGCTGCTGCTGGCCGGTGGGACCGCACTCGGGTTGAACACCTGGCACGCGTTGGAGACCGGTCTGTTGCCTGCGCCTGCGGCGGTGGCGGTGGGTGCGGGTCCGGTGGTGCTGGCGTGGCTGCTGTCGCACCTGATGGCCTTGGTGCTCGCCGAACGCCGGGAAGCAGCCGAGAACGCTGCCCAGCAGAGCCCCGAACCTGCCCCGGCCGTATCCCGGGAGCCCGTTGTGCAGGCGGCCGATTCAGGCTCGGCCGAGCCTCGGCCGGAAGCGGCCGACGGAACCACTCAGGCCGTTTCCGGACCTGCTCAGGGCATCGACCGGCGCGAGTCCATCGAGGAACCGGGAAGCACCTTGGATCCTGTCCGGGAAGCGCTCACCGCCACTGCCGGAACCGAGTCCGAGACTGCCTCCCCTGCGTTGCCGATCGAGCTGATCGACCGGGCCGAGCGGTTGGACCGCCAGCGGCGGCGTGAGACCGGCGGGAAGCGGGGCTTGCCGTACCGGGAAGCGCCTCGGCGCCTCGGAGTCCGCTACGACACCGCCCGCGCCGCGCTGATCGCCGCCCGCGCCCGTAGGGCCGCTGACACCCACGAATTCGCCGCTTGAGTCGTCTCTCTGCGGTGTGTCCTCAGTAGTCACAACGGAAGGGTTTTCCTGATGGGTAAAGAGATTCTGGGTTCTCCGGAGTTCGTGTCGTCGTCGGCGATCCGGGAGTACTGCGAGAACGCGCGGCGGTTGTTCCACCCGCTGTATCACGAGCTGCACGTTTCGGCCGAGGAACTCGAAGTGGCGTTGCGGTACGTGAAGACGGCGGACCCGAAGTTCGGCGGGATGGACTCGCGGGTGCGGTCGAAGTTGGTGGCCCGTCAGCTCAAGCAGGCCGCGGCGGCGATCGAGGTCGCCTCGAAGTCGTCGGTCGGCGCGTACATGGCGTTCCTCAAGCACTACTCGCCGGAGGTGCAGGAGTCCCGGCAGAAGAACCGGGCGCGGCGCTTCGAGTTCGACGAGTGACCAGGTGACACGGCAGTTCGGCGACCGTCAAGGCCACCGGGAAAGGAGAGCGTGACGATGGCTGGCAAGAACAACCGCAACGGTGACCTTTCGGTCTCCGAGTCCGGGCAGGGGTTCGGCTACTACACCCCGAAAAAGCATTGGGCGTCGCGTCTGGCGCCGTACGCGCCGGAGTGGGCGGCATACGCGGCGGTGTGGCCGGTGACCTACGGGGTGCACGAGTGGCTGGCCACCGATCCGTCCGTGGCGCCGTGGGCGTCGGCGGGTCTGTCGCTGATGGGAGTGGGGCTCACCGCGGTGACCTGGCAGTGCGCCCGAGCCCGGGCAGCGTTGACCCGGAAGTTCGCCACCGCCACGAGCGGGATCACCGCGGCGTGGATGACCGCCGGGACGATCGCCGGGCCGACCGAGACACCGCTGTTGGAGCTGTGGGCGGTCGGTGGCGCCGGGGTGGCGCTGTCGTGGTCGATCTACAAGGCACTCAAGCGCGGCGGTGACGGCGAAGAGGGAGAGGACGGACTGTTCGAGCAGGTCAAGTTGGCCGGGGTGAAGCCCGCGGCCACGCAGGTGGAGCCGAACCGGGTCACCACCCGGTTGCAGCTTCCCCGCGGTGAGATGGAGGTGAGCGACGTGCAGAAGGCCACCGGCCGCATCGCCAGCATGTTCGGGCTGGGTAAGGGCGCGGTGCGGGTGACCGAGAATCCCGACGACTCTTCGAAGGCGACGATGACGATCGTGCCGCGCGACGTGCTCAAGAACCCCACCCCGTGGCCGGGGCCGTCCGCGCCGGGTGGCTCGATCATGGATCCGGTGGTGGTCGGGGTCTACGAGGACACCGAACCGCAGGTCATCTTTTTTCCCGGCGACAAGTCCCAGAGCCGTAACGCCACGCACTACGGCGTGCAGGGCATGAACGGATCCGGGAAGTCCCACGGAGCCAAGGAACCCTGGACCGAGATCCTGACCCGCCGCGACGCAGGGCTGATCGTGATGGACCCGTCCAAGGGGGAGCAGACGGTCGGTTTCCTGGGAGATGCCCCGTACAAGGTGGTGACCGGGGAGAAGGCGTGCAAGAGGGCGGTCAAGCGGCTGCCCGGCCTGATCACCGCCCGCGCCTCGCAGCTCGGCCAGTGGGGCTATGACCAGTGGGTGCCCGCGGCGTTCGAGCAGCACGGGCTGCCCTACCTGGTGGTGTGGATTGAGGAGTCCCCGCGGGTCCTCGAAGACGCCAAGACGATGATCCGGCTCGCTCAGGAAGCCCGGTCGGCCGGGATCAGCCTCGTGTTGTCGTTGCAGAAGGCGACGTTCCGCAACATGCCCACCGACGTGCGCTCGCAGCTGGGCGGGGTGTGGTGCTTCGGGGTCTCCGACATCGAAGACGCCGGATACCTGCTCTCCGAGGACACCATCGAGGGCGGGGCGCGCCCGGACCGGTGGAAGAACCGCCGCCCCGGGTGCAACTACCTCGAAGGACCCGGCATCGACGAAGCCCGCTACACCACCCCGGGGCGCACCCATGCCCACACCGATGCCCAGCTTCGCGCGGCGATCGACGACAACGCCGGCATCCGGCCCGCGAAGCACCCCATCGACGCCCGCCACCTCGACCTGACCAGCCCGGCCACCGACCGGCCGACGATGGTCGCGGGTGCCGACGGGACCGAGCCGACCGGCGACTTCGAGTCGCTGGAGGACCTGAGTCCGGAGGATGCCGCCGACTTCGACGACGAGCCGATCGACCTTCCCGACCTCGCCGACCCCGAGCTGACTATCGACGACGAACACGAACTGCCCGCCGACGCCGCGACCCTGGACTTCCCCGAAGGCCGTCCGACGCGTAAGGAAGCCGTGGCGATGCTGCGCAGCCACGTCGAGCAGATGGCCGCCGCGGGCCGAACTCAGTTCACCGTCCGGGACTTCCCGGACCCCGAGACCACCTACGGCCGCGGCCGTTCGTGGGTCTCCGGCGAGCTCGACAAGCTCACCGGCACCCTGCTGCACCGGGTCGGCAAGGACGGCCGCGCCGACGTCTACCGGCTCGCCACCCCGCACACGGACACCGACACTCCTCACGCAGCGTGACAAGCGGCGGCGTCTGACGTTAGACGTCAGGCGCAGGCCCGGACTCCCGTCCAACGTGCGAGCGCGCGCGTGCGCGCGCGAAATCCCGTTAGTTGATCTTGATTGACGTCAGGACTGTGTCTCCGTGCGCCCATCCGACAGTACGGAGAGTAATCGAAATGGAAGGGGTTCGACCGATGAAGGCCGAGTACATCGCCGCCCGCACCGACCGCACCAAGGTCACCGGCCGGGTCACTGACGCCAAGACCAGCGTGCTGACCGAGTTGCAGCGCGGCGACGCGAAAGCCACCTCATTGCTGGGGCTGTTCGGCGCGGTGCTGGCCGGCGTCATCGCCCTGATGCGCAGCGGGCTCTCGACCGCAGCGGTCGTGCTGCTGTTCCTCGCAGCGATCCCCACCGCCGCCGCGGTCGTGCTGCTGCTGTGGGTGCTGCGACCGAACCTCAACGGCGGCAACGCCCGGTCCGGGTTCCTGCGCTGGGCGGCGTTCCTGCGTGACCCCGCCGCCCTGGTCGCCGACTTCGACCGTCCCCAGCGAGCCGACGACGAAGCCCAGCACCTGGCGATCCTCTCCGTGCTGGCCATCGCCAAATACCAGCGCATTGGTGCCGCCATCTACTGCCTGCTCACCGGCCTGGCCTTGACCGCACTCGCGCTCATCGCCGCCTGATCACGCCCACCCGACACGAAGGAAGGACCGCTCAATGAACCTGCCCGAACACCTCGGTGACGTGATCGACGACCTCACGCGGGCCTGCGACAGCGCCGCTCGTCGACGCCTCGACCACAGCGATCTTGTGCAGTCCCTGCACCGGCTCTCCCAGGTCATCGCCCGCACCAACACGGTGGTGAACCACCTGGGCAGCCGCCTGGCCCAGGGCGCCGACGACGTCGGCTACACCACCCAAGCCCGCGGTCGCCTCGCCGACATGTACATGGTCCTCAACCACGCGAAACAGAACCTCTCCGCCGCCGGGGCCGGCACTCGCCGGGCCGCCGAGGTCCACGAATACGTCGTGCGGGGCGACAAGCTCTTTCGCACCCCGATCGACCACCGGTGACCGCCGTGGACTTCACCGACGACGAAATCGCCGCCGCGGTGCTCGCCACCGCCGTCCACGAAGCCGGGCACGCCGTACTCCACACGTTGTCCGGGCTGCGAGTTGTGGCCATGCACGTGTGGCACCACGGCGGCGACGTCACCAGCGGCCGGGTGGACATCGCCGAAACGGAGATCGATGACGACCAGGTCGACGGCTACCTGACCTCCGTCGTCGCCGGTGGCGAGGCCGAAGCGCTGTGGCTTTCCGAGCACTCCCGCCGCAGTCTCCGACAGGCCCGACGCCAGGTCTACAGGTCATGCCGCAGTGACCGGCTCAACTACCGCCGCACGCACCGCGACGTGGCCGACAGCCTTACCGAAACCGCCGCGCGAGACCGCGCGCACACCCTGCTCACCCGCCACTGGGACCAGGTCGAGCGCCTCGCCGTCCGGCTCGCCGACGCCCGGCACCTCACCTGCCCCGCTCTTTGATCCGCCGAACGGAAGGGAACATGCCATGCAAGGACTGCCCGAAGTCTCCGTCGCCGGGACGCTGACCGCCGACCCCGAGCTGAAGTTCGTGCCCAGCAGTGGCGATGCGGTCGTGAACTTCACCATCGCCGCCAACGACCGCAAGTTCGACCGCGACGCCCAGAAGTGGGTCGACGGGGACGTGACGTTCCTGCGCTGCTCGCTGTGGCGCCAGGCCGCCGAAAACGTCTCCGAGTCCTTGACCAAGGGAGACCGAGTGGTGGTCGTTGGGGCGCTCAAGCAGCGCTCGTGGCAGACCGACCAGGGCGACAAGCGGTCGGTCGTGGAGCTGGCCGTGTCCGAGATCGGCCCGTCGCTGCGCTGGGCCACTGCCAAGCCCACCAAGGTCAAGCGCAGCGCCCCCGCGGCGCCCGCGGCCACGGTCCCCGGCGAGCCCCCGTTCTGAGTCACCCCGTGAGGTAGCGGCGCGGCCCCGTTCAGCCCTGCAAAAGCCTCGGGGCCGCCCCTACCCCTCGCCTAGGAGGAGGTACCTGTCATGTTCGCAGAACTCGCGCTGGTGGCTACCGCCAGCGGTGGCACCGCCGCCGTGGCCTACGCCAACCGGCTGCACCGCCGGTTGCACACCGACCCGCTGACCCGGCTCGGAAACCGCGACGCCCTGACCCGCGTGTTCCGGCGGGTGCAGCGCCGCGCCGGGCGCGGCGGGCTCGTCGGGCTGCTGCTGGTTGACGTCGACCGGTTCAAGCTGATCAACGACACTCACGGCCACCGCACCGGCGACGCCATGCTCACCGCAATCGCCGCCGATCTCGACGACTCATGCAGGCCGGGCGAGGTGCCGATTCGGCTGCACGGCGACGAATTCGCCGTACTGCTCACCAACCTCGCTGACGTGCGCGTTGCGGAACTGCGAGCCCGTGACCTGCGCAGCCACCTCGCCACCACGCACCTGGTCGACGGGCTCCCGTTGGCCGTGTCGGTCTCGATCGGTGCAGCCGTCGACACCGCCCGCACCACCACGCTGCCCGCACTGCTCGGCCACGCCGACACCCGCATGTACGGCGACAAGCACACCCGCCCCGTCACCACCCTGCCCACCCGCACCGCCGCACCAACGCGTCAACGGGACCTGCCGAGGGAGGCCGCCTGATGACCGAACACACCACCACGATCACCATCTCCACTCGCGCTCTAGACACCGCCACCAACGACTACGAGGCCGTGGGCGCCGCGCTGAAAGCTGTGATCGACGCCCCGAACTCGGAGGCGAGGGAGAACGAGCTGTACGTCCTCGCTCACCGCAGTACCGCTTTGGCCGACGCCTACCGGGCGCTTGCCGGAGCATGCGTGTTCCACCGTGGCCTCTTCTTCGCGCTGCGAGCGGCCGGCCAGCACTACGACGACGTCGCTAGGGAAAACACTGCCCGCGCGGGCCGGCTCAAGACCCTGCGACAGCTGGAGGAAGCGTGAACATCGCAACTGCACAGCTTCGCGCGTGGGCGCTATGCCTGGCCGAACTCGGCTGGCACGTCTTCCCGCTGCGCCCCGGCACGAAACGCCCCGCCCTGCACGGACATCGCACCTGCCCCGGAACGGGCGTCTGCGCCAACGGACACCGCGGGTGGGAGCAGCGCGCCACCACCGAGCCCGACCGCATCCGCGGCTGCTGGTCCGAGATCCCGTTCGGTATCGGGATCGCCACCGGCCCGTCCGGGTTGCTGGTCGTCGACTGCGACCAGCCCGGCCACGGGCACCGCCTAGCCGACGGCTGGAACACGTTGGGGATCACCACCGGCTCGGAAGTCCTCGCCAGCCTCACCCGGCGCTCCGGGCAGCCCTGGCCCGACACCTACACCGTGGCCACCCCGTCCGGCGGAATGCACCACTACTTCCGCGCCCCGGCCGGGCTCCGCAACACTGCCGGCATTCTCGGCCCGCTGATCGACACCCGCGCCGAAGGCGGCTACGTCGTCGCACCCGGATCGACCACTCCGGAAGGCGCCTACGAACTCCTCGACGACACCGAACCGGTTGATCCGCCGGGGTGGTTGGTCCGGGCACTGGCTCCCAAGCCGTCTACGGCGATCTCAGCGCCTCGTGAGGTCGCTCCTGTGCGGGTGTCCCGCTACGTATCTGCCGCTATCCGGTCCATCTGCGACCGGCTGGCAGCGACCGGCACAGGGCCGCAAAACCACGCACTGCACCAAGCCGCCCTGCAACTGGGGCGCCTGGTAGCCGGGGGAGCCGTCGACGACGCCACCGCCCGCACGGCACTGCACCACGCCATGTCCCGGCTGCCTCTCACGCGACCGAACGAGCCGTGGAACCCGGATCAGATCGACGCCACGATCGACTCCGCATTCCGTTGGGCCGCTGATCACCCGCGAGCCCTCCGCAACCGGGGTGATCAGGCCGCATGAGCACCCCGCAACCGCAAACCCCCGGGCTCGGGCGCATCCAGCGCCCGAGCCACCCCACCCACACCGGAGAGGAGGAGCCCATGACCACCCAACTGCACGCCGTCCCGGACACCACCGACCAGCAGCCCGCCCGCTGGGAGGACGCGCCGATCCCGCTGGACAGCGTGCGTGATCTGCCCGCGTTCCCGACTTCTGCACTTCCCGGATGGCTGGCTGACATGGTCGGCGCGGTCTCCGAGTTCACCCAGACCCCGCCGGATCTGGCCGGAAGCGTCGCGCTCTCGTCGCTGTCCACCGCGATCGGCGGCCGCGCCTCGATCAAGGTGCGCCCCGGCTACACCGAACCGGCGAACCTGTTCCTGATCGCCGCCCTCCCGCCCGGGACCCGCAAGTCCGAGGTGTTCCGAGTGATGACCACCCCGGTGTACGCCGTTGAGCAGCACCTTGGCGAGCATGCCATGCCGAAGATCGAAGCCGCCCAGCTCTCCAAACGCATCGCCGAGCGTGAAGCCCGCGAAGCCGAAGAGAAGGCCGCCAGCGACGACCCGTCCTCGGTCGACGACGCCACCGACGCCGCGCTGCGCGCTCAGGGCATCGTGGTGCCGCCAAAGCCGAAGCTCGTGGTCAACAACATCACCCCGGAAAAGGCCACCGCGCGCCTGATTGAGCAGGGCGGCAGGCTCGCCGTGCTCGCCCCGGAGGGCGGCATCATCTCGATCATCGCCGGGCGCTACTCCGGCACCGCGAACTTCGACGTGTTCCTGTCCGGCCACGCCGGTGAACCGCTCGACGTCGAACGCCAGGGCCGCGACGAGATCCGCGTCGACGCCGCGCACCTCACCCTTGGGTTGGTCGTGCAGCCGATCGTGCTCAAGAACCTCGCCGCCATCACCGACGCCCGGGACAAGGGGCTGTTGGGCCGGTTCCTGTACTCGCTGCCGACCTCCACCCTCGGGTTCCGCGAGACCCGCGCGGCTGCTCCGATCCCGGACGAGGTCGCCACCGCCTACGACACCCGCATGCGCACCCTCGTGCACCACTACGCGGGACTGTCGAAGCCGGTGCCGTTCGTGTTCAGCAGCGACGCCAACGAGGCCATGTACGAACTTCAGGCGGAAGTGGAGCCACACCTGCGGCCCGGTGCGGCCTACGGGCACATGACCGACTGGGCCGGAAAATACCCCGGCGCAGTCGCCCGCCTCGCCGGGAACCTCCACGCCGCCCACCACCTCGACACCGCAGGCGAACACGAGATCACCCGCGACACCTTCACCGCCGCACGGCGACTCGGCGAGTACTTCCTCGCCCACGCCGTGGCCACCTACGACCACATGGGAACCGACGCCACCCTCGACGACGCCCGCACCATCCTCGCCTGGATCGAACGCACCCAACCCACCGCATTCACCCGCCGCGACGTGCAAGCCGCCCACCGCCGCCACTTCACCAGCGCCACCTCGATCGACCCCGCCCTCGCCGTGCTCGAAGACCGCGGCCACATCCTGCGCACCGACCCGCCCGCCCGCACTGGACCCGGCCGCAAACCCGGCGCCACCTACTGGCCGCACCCCTCCTACCGCGCACTCGCCGACCGGCCCTGAACCGCTACCCCGTACACAAAATCCACACAATCCACAGAAACACCGAAACCGCAGGTCAAGGCACTCATGTCCGCTCGTGCGGAGCGTCAACAAAATGGACACAGAATGACACAAAATTCAGCCCCGCCCGTCCGACCGGTCACCGCAAGCTGCTGACCTGCACGGATTTTTGTGCACATTCTGTGGACATTCTGTTGACGCCAGCAAGATCACAACACGGCCCGCTGACCTGCTGAAACGACCAGCCGCCGGGGTTTTGTGGATTTTGTGGATTCTGTGTACGCCCCCTTCGCTCTCACCGCCCGGGAGACACCCATGTCCGAACGCCGCTACCGCACCAGCCTCGACTGCTACGACCCGAACGCCGACCGCCACCCTCTCCCGACCTACCCCTGGGGCGAGGCACCCGAGCACCTGTTCACCCGCCGCCAACTCCGCGAAACCGGACTTTGCCCAGGCCGACAACCCGCCGTCGCCCAAATGCTCCGACCACGACAGCGCCGACCGACCGACCCACTCCGCGCCTGGCTCTACGACGGACACCACGCCACCGAGAAACGCACCCCCACCCTCGCCCAGCACCGCGCCATCCGAGCGATGAACCGCGCACACCGCATCTGCGACACCTGCGACTGCGACGTCGGCTACCGCATCCCCAAAACCCCACCACTCCACGGGGAATGCCTCGACTGCCACGACAGCCGTACCCAACCGGCCGTGGCCTGAACTGGAGGAACCATGCCCACTCGACGAAGCGGCACCTGGATGACCGTCCCCGAGTTCTGCACCGAGATGGCCATCTCCCGATCCACCTTCGACGACTGGCGCGCCAAAGGCCGAAGCCCGAAGTGCATCCGGCTCCCCAACGGCTCACTGCGCATCAAACGCACCGACTTCGACACCTGGCTCGACACCCTGGAGGCCGACGCGGCGTGACCGACACCAGCTACAACGTCCAGATCTGGGAAACCAAACCCCGTAAGAACGCCAGCGGCAAGGTCACCAGCTACCGGGTCCGGTGGCGTGTCGGCACGCACGAGCATCACGAGTCGTTCAAGGGAAAGACGCTCGCGAGCAGCTTCCACGCACAGCTCGTGACCGCCGCCAGCAAGGGCGAAGCGTTCCTCGTCGACGAGCCGGGACTCCCGGTGTCGATGACTCGGGCGACGGCGAATCAGATGAGCTGGTTCGACTTCGCCTGTGCCTACGTCGACATGAAGTGGCCGCACACGTCCCCCGGCCACCGCAAGAGCACGGCGGACTCGCTGATCGTGATCACAAGCGCACTGCTCACCACTGAGAACGGAAAACCGGATCAGAAGGTCACGAATAGTGCCCTGCGCACCGCCTTCAGCTCCCGCGCCCGCAACGGCGAGCATCCGGATGAAATCCGGCGGGCTCTGCGCTGGATCGCCGACCACACCCACAAGGTGAGCGCGCTCGCAAAACCCGAGCTACTGCGCGACGTACTGCGAGCGCTCGACCTGAAGCAGAGTGGCGAACGCGCGGCGCCGGACACCATCCGGCTCCGCCGTACGACGTTCCGCGGCGCGATCGACTACGCGATCGAGAAGAAGCTGCTGACCGCTAACCCCCTGGACGAGGTGAAGGTGAATCGCAACACCGCAACCCTCAAGCAAGTCGATCGGCGCTCAGTCGCCAACCCTTTTCAGGCCAGGATGCTTCTACATGCCGTGCAGAAGCGGAGCGACCGGCTCACGGCGTTCTTCGCGCTGCTGTACTACGCGGCGTTGCGCCCAGAGGAGGCGACGAACATTGGCAAGCGGAATCTAGCTATACCGGCGGAGGGGTGGGGTGAGCTGCACCTCGACAAGGCGACACCAGAGATTGCCGAGCCATGGTCTGACTCTGGCGCGCGCAGTGAGCCGCGCAACCTGAAGCACCGGGTGGACAGCACCGGGCGAGTGGTCCCGTGCCCGCCTGAGCTCACCGCGCTCCTGCACCGCCACATCGCCAAGCACGGCACGGCACCGGATGGTCGGCTGTTCGCAGGCGTGCGTAATGGCGGACGTCTTGGAAGCAGCGTCTACGGCCGGGTGTGGGCACAAGCTCGCGCCGACGTGTTCACCAAAGAGGTCCAGTCATCGCCGTTGGCGAAGCGCCCCTACGACCTCCGTCACGCCGCAGTGTCGACGTGGCTTAATGCCGGCGTTGAGGCGACCCGTATTGCCGAGTGGGCCGGGCACAGCGTGCACGTCCTACTGCGCGTCTACGCCAAGTGCCTGGACGGGGGCGAGCAGGCAGCCAGGGAGCGGGTACAGCGCGCGCTCGGCGGTTGAGCCCCCACGGCCGTGTCCGCGCATTGTCCGCGGACAGCCGCAGAGGTCCGTAGGCGCTCGGGTCCAACCGCATAGGACAGCAAACGGCCCGGTGACCGTTCGTGCAGGTCACCGGGCCGTTTCGGCTGGTGTGCCAGGTGGAGGATTCGAACCTCCGAAGCTTTCGCGGCTGATTTACAGTCAGCTCCCTTTGGCCGCTCGGGCAACCTGGCGTCGCCTGCCAGCTCTCGCTGGCTTGCGGGGACAAGAATACAGGTGTGCGTCGACCGGTTCCGGAGGGGGTGCGGCCGGTAGCGTGTCCGGGCGAGACGTCTCGTTCCAACAGGAGGTATGCGCGGTGGCAGACCCGTCGTTCGACGTGGTGAGCAAGGTGGACCGGCAGGAAGTGGACAACGCGCTGAACCAGGCCGCCAAGGAACTGGCGAACCGGTTCGACTTCCGCGGTACGGGCACGAAGATCCAGTGGTCGGGGCAGGAGGCGATCGTGCTGGAGTCCGAGACCGAGGAGCGGTGCCGGGCCGCGATCGAGGTGTTCAAGGAGAAGCTGATCAAACGCGGCATCTCGTTGAAGGCGTTCGACGTGGGTGAGCCCGCCGGCTCCGGGCAGGTGTACCGGGTCAGCGGCAAGGTCGTGCAGGGCATCGAGCAGGACGTGGCGAAGAAGATCTCGAAGAAGATCCGCGACGAAGGCCCGAAGGGCGTGCAGGCGCAGATCCAGGGTGAGCAGCTGCGGGTGTCCGGCAAGAAGAAGGACGATCTGCAGAACGTGATCCAGTTGTTGAAGTCCACCGATTTCGACGTGGCGTTGCAGTTCGAGAACTTCCGCTGATCCCGGCCGCTTCGGCGCCGGCCGTCCGTGGAACCAGGCCGGGTGCCGCTCAAGGCAAGCACGGCACCCGGTCTCCGGCTTCGAACACGATCACGTCGAGTGGCCGCAACGCCGCCCAGCGTCGCCGCTGCGCCCCGAACCAGCATCTCCGTGCCCTCAGGGCCACCCGAGCGGATTCACATTGATCTTGAGCGTCTCAGCCGCTCCGCCGATCGGCGTGGAACGGGACACTGTCACCGGGAAACTGCGGTTACCTCCAGGACCGGTTCGTCTACCGTGGTGACGACCGACAGGCGCTGGAGGGATGTCCGGGTGAAGGGAATCGTGCTCGCGGGTGGCAGCGGCACGCGGCTGCACCCGTTGACGCAGGGCGTGTCGAAGCAACTGCTGCCCGTTTACGACAAGCCGATGGTGTACTACCCGCTGTCGGTGCTGATGCTCGCGGGGATCCGCGACATCCTGCTCATCTCGACCCCGGTGGACCTGCCGCTGTTCCGGCGGCTGCTCGGGGACGGATCGCAGTTCGGCGTCAACATCGAGTACGCGGAGCAGCCGCAGCCGAACGGGCTCGCCGAAGCCTTCGTGATCGGCGCGGACTTCATCGGCTCCGACCCGGTGGCGCTGGTGCTCGGGACAACATCTTCTACGGCCAGGGCTTCTCGCGGGTGTTGCAGCAGAGCACTCGGGATCTGCACGGGTGCACGCTGTTCGGCTACCCGGTGCGCGACCCGCACCGCTACGGCGTCGGCGAGGTCGACTCCGCGGGCAAGCTCGTGTCCATCGTGGAGAAACCGGAGCGGCCGCGGTCCAACAAGGCCATCACCGGGCTCTACTTCTACGACAACGACGTGGTGGACATCGCTCGCGGCCTGACCCCGTCGCCTCGCGGCGAGCTGGAGATCACCGACGTCAACATGGCCTACCTGCGGCAGGGGCGGGCGCACCTGACCGAGCTGGGCCGCGGCTACGCGTGGCTGGACACCGGCACGCACGACTCGCTGCTGGAAGCGGGCCAGTTCGTGCAGGTCCTGGAACACCGGCAGGGCGTCCGCATCGCGTGCCTGGAGGAGATCGCGTTGCGGATGGGCTTCATCTCCGCGGACCAGTGCCACGCGCTCGGTACCAAGCTCGCCAAATCCGCCTACGGCGAATACGTCATGGAAGTGGCCCGCTCCGCGGGTGCGACGGTCTGAGCGAAGCCCCGCAGGACACCGCGGTCAGGGCATGGGTCGCCGGCCCGCCATGCCTTCCAGTCGTTTCACCCGGTCGCTGATCGGCGGGTGGGTGGAGAACATCCGGGCCATCTTCTCGCCGGGGCGGAACGGGTTGGCGATCATCAGGTGCGACTGCGACACGAGCTTCGGGTCCGGGGCCAGCGGAGCCTGCTGCGTGCCGCGTTCCAGCTTGCGCAGCGCCGAGGCGAGCGCCAGCGGGTCCCCGGTGAGCTCGGCACCGGACGCGTCCGCCTGGTACTCGCGGGAACGGCTCACCGCCATCTGCACCACGGCCGCCGCCACCGGCCCCAACAGCGCGATCAGCAGCATCGCCACCGGGCTCGGCCGGTCCTCGTCGTGGCCGCCGAACATGCCGAACAGCATCCCGAAGTTCGCCAGGAACGTCACCACACTCGCCAGTGCCCCGGCGACGCTGGAGATCAGGATGTCCCGGTTGTACACGTGGGACAGCTCGTGGCCGAGCACGGCGCGCAGTTCCCGCTCGTCGAGCAGTTCGAGGATGCCGGTCGTGCAGCACACGGCGGCGTTGCGCGGGTTGCGGCCGGTGGCGAACGCGTTCGGCGCCCGGGTCGGGCTGAGGTAGAGCGCGGGCATCGGCTGGCGCGCGGAGGTGGCCAGCTCCCGCACGATGCGGTACATCGCGGGCTGCTCCGCTTCGGACACGGGACGTGCGTGCATGGAACGCAACGCCAGCTTTGCCGAATTGAAATAGGCGTAGCCGTTCATGCCCAGCGCCACCACCAGTGCGATGACCAGGCCCATCCGGCCGAACAGTGACCCGACCAGAAGGACCAGGGCGCTCATTCCGCCGAGCAGCAGCGCGGTCTTGAGTCCGTTGAGATGCCCGCCCACTACGCCGTGTCCTCCGTGTCTGTCGCTGCTCACCGTGCGTCTCCTCCGGGCTTTCGCCGAATCGCCCTCGACCTGCGACGTCACTCGTCCACATCGTCGGGAGTCATGGGGGAAACGTGTGGCGGACGACCGAAGTTCCGTTGTCGTGGCGTGCCCCACGACACCTGAGAGGTCCAGACCGATTCGACCATGGTGCAACGATGACCTGCAACGGTGCGATCAGACCACATGGGACCGGGACGCCAAGATCCATCGGGCCTAGCATGGCCGCGCCACCGAAATGAAGAACTTTCCCGCCTGGGGGTTGGCGGGAGAGCAGAAAGGATCCCAGATGTTCGCCAAATTGCGCAGGCGCCGCAACACCGGCGCCGCCCCACGGCCCGGCGCCGGAAACGCCGGATATCTCCCGGAAACCCCCCTCGATGGCGGCGTCATCAGCTGCCAGGTGCACGACGAGATGGGCAAGTTGCTGCCGGGAGCGCTCGTCACCATCACCGACCGGCTCAACCAGCAGATCGCAAGCGCCGAGACGGACAGCTACGGCTCATTCCTTGCAACGGTGCAACCGGGGATGCACAAGATCTCGATCAGCGCGGGCGGCTTCAAGCGCAAGAGCGCTCGCATCGAGGTCCGGGTCAACCAGCACACCTCGCTCGGCGGCGTGCGGCTGGAATCGGACAACTCGCTGGCCCTGCCGCAGCCCGGAGTGTGGACCTTCGACCCCACGCACACCGAGATCCACTTCGTCGCGCAGCACGTCGGCATGTCGAAGATCCGCGGCCGGTTCAACTCGTTCGAAGGCCAGATCCAGGTCGCACCGCGCTTCCAGGACTCCCGGATCGACGTGGTGATCGAAGCGGACAGCATCGACACCGGCGTGAACATGCGGGACACGCACCTGAAGTCCGCGGACTTCCTCGACGTGGAGAACTACCCGAAGCTGTACTTCAGCAGCACCAAGTTCAACCAGGTCCGCGGTGACCGCTGGCTCATCGACGGTGCGTTCACGCTGCGCGGCAGCAGCAGCAGCGTGCAGCTCGACACCGCATACCTGGGCCAGCGGACCTGGCAGGGACCCGGCTTCGACAGCGACCGCCGGGCCGCCTGCCGCGCCACGACCAGTCTGCGCCGCGAGGACTACGCGGTGAACTGGCAGGCGACGCTCGCCAAGGGCATCGCCGTCGTCGGTCCGACGATCGACATCGAACTCGGCGTGCAGGCCGTGCTGGAACAGTGATCGCTCGCGCCGACGGTTGTGGGGAACCGTCGGCGCCCCAGCTGTTCTGCCACGTCAGCCGTGCAGTTCCATCGTGCAGCACTTCGGGCCGCCGCCCGACTTGCGCAGTTCCGAGACGTCCACGTGGATCGGCTCGTAACCGCGCAGCCGCAGCTGATCGGCGAGTCCGGTCGCTTCCAGCGGCAGCACCACGTTCCTGCCGTCCGAGACACCGTTGAGCCCGAGGCACGCGGCATCGGCGCCGTCCGCGATCACCGCATCCGGGAACAGCCGCTCCAACACCCGCCGCGACCCCGCAGAGAACGCCTCCGGGTAATAGGCGATCTGCGGGTGTTCGCCCTGTTCCAGGACGAACAGGGCCGTGTCCAGGTGGTAGTAGCGGGCGTCGATCAGCCGCAGCGAGACCACCGGCACGCCCAGCGCCTCCTGCGCCTCGGCGTGCGCCTCCGGGTCCGTGCGGAAACCGGTGCCCGCCAGCAGCAGCTCGCCGGTCCACGCGAAATCGCCCTCGGCCTCGTTGGTCCTCGAGGGCATCACGATCTCGCGGAAACCGCTCTCGACGAACCAGCGGCGGAAGTGCTCTGCCTCCGCCGCGCGCTGCTCGGCGCGGAACCGGGAGCCCAGCACGCGGCCGTCGACCACGGTGCCGGAGTTCGCCGCGAACACCATGTCCGGCAGTCCCGGCTGCGCGGGAACCACCGACACGGCGTGGCCGAGGCGCTCGTAGGTCTCCTTGAGCTCCAGCCACTGCCGCATCGCCAACGCGACGTCGACGGGCTCGTCCGGGTTCATCCACGGGTTGATCACGTACTCCACGGCGAAGTGCTCCGGCGGGCACATCACGTAGTTGCGCAGCGTGGCAGTGCGGGGACGCGGCGCGGCATGCTGATCCGCGAATGCGGCGGTGACCGTCATGATACGAAATCTAATCGGGGCTCGGACGACGTTCAATAACGCTCCATTGCGCGAAATACGGCATTATGTTGCGCATGGATGCCTTGGATCAGCGAATCGTTTCGCAGCTGGTGACGGACGCGCGGGCCAGTTACGCCGAGATCGGCGCGGTGGTCGGACTCTCCGCTCCCGCGGTGAAGCGCCGGGTGGACAAGCTGCTGGACCTGGGCATCCTGCGCGGCTTCACGGCCGTGGTCGACCCGGAGGCGTTGGGGTGGGGAACGGAGGCCTTCGTCGAGGTGCACTGCCACGGCAACGTGCCCACGCACCGCATCCGCAGCGGCTTGGAACCGCTGCCGGAGGTGGTCGCCGCCTACACCGTGTCCGGCCCCGCGGACGCGATCGTGCACTTGCGCGCAGCCGACATCCACCACTTGGAAACCGCGCTGGAACGCCTGCGCGCGGTGGAATTCATCAGCCGAACAGTCTCAACGGTCGTGCTCTCCCGCCTACTGGAACGCCCCCCGCAACCCTGAACACCCCAGCCGCTCACCACGGCGCCACCCCGCCAACAACAAAGCCGTACCTAGCAACGAAGCCGAACCCTGGCGGCGAAGCCGTGCTTTTGGCGGCGAAGCCCGCGAAGGGCGAGCGAAGCCCCGTCTGCCCCGCGGCCGAAGGCCGTGCCGTGCGGCGAAGCCGTGCTTTTAGCGGCGAAGCCCGCGAAGGGCGGGCAAAGCCCCGCCTGCCTCGCGGCCGAAGGCCGTGCCTTGCGGCGAAGCCGTGCCTGTATGCGCGTCAGCGCATAGCCCACGTCACAAAGCCGACCACCCGCGGGTTCTCAGTTGGTCTCTCGCGAGGACAGCTTTTTCCCTCGTGGCGGAGCCACTCGGGAAAAAGATCCCGCAGCGAGGAAGCCACTGAGGTTCCGCCACCCGACCACCAAAGCCAAACGACCGGCTCAATCGTTCCAAGCGACGAAGCCGGCTTCCTCCGCGTCTGCTTCGCTGCGGAACCAGACCTCGGCGATGACCCGGTCGTAGTGCGGCGAGTCCGGGGCGTGGTACCGCCGCGAACCGAAATCACCCTTGATCATGTGCCCGTCCTGCTGCGACGGCTCCTGCGGCGTGGCCAGTGACTCGCGCCTGCGGTTGGCCTGCGCCTGCGGGTCGGCGTGCCAGGCTGCGCCGGGCGAACGGGAGGTCTGCTGCATTCCGGGGCGCGGTCCGGCGCCGGGCGTGCGTCGCGGCAGCGGGGTCTGCTCGGACTCCGCGACCACCGGCACGTCCGAAGATTGGACGGAACCGGACGCCGGTTCGCTGAACTCGTGGGCTCGGCTTTCCACCAGTGCACGCAGGTTTCCGGCGAAGCCGTGGTGGTCCTCGCGCTCGTCGGGCCGATCCGACGCCGCGGGCTGCTCCGGTTCGGGCTCGACGTCGTCGCGGGACGGTTCGGGCGTCGGCTCGTCGCGGGACGGTTCGACTGCGTCACGTGGCTGTTCGGACGCGGGTTTCGGCGAGCTCGCCAGGTCCGAGAGGCCGAGCGCGGCGGACAGCTCGGCCGCGCCGGACAGTCCGGGCGGACCGGTCCGCTCGGGGGTCTCAGCGGCAGTGTCGGGCCGCGCGAAGATCTCGGTCCCGCCGGCGGTCGAGTTCTCGGCCCGCGGCGATCCGGCGATCTCCGGTTCGGCGCCCTCGTCCACGGCGTCCTTCTGGAACCAGGTGCTCGCGGATTCCACCGGGCGGTCGGCCGCCGGGTCGACGGCGTTCTCACCACGACCGAGGGCCTGTCCGATGTCGGCGGAGGTGGGCCGCGGGGTGTCCTGCTCGGCTTCGTGGTTCGGCGGGATGGTCCACGGCGAACCCACCGCGTTCGACGGCACGACCGTGTCGTCCTCCCGGCCGCGGCTGGGCCACCAGCCACCGCTGGAGCGGCCCGCGTAAGCGCTCTCGTCCTCCTGCCACGCCCCGATGGGACGGGCGGTCGGAGTGGGTTGCGGGCTGCTCGGTGCCTGCTGCGGCGGCTGCGGACGTTGCTGCTCGGCACGCTGGGGTGTCTCGTCGTCGACAACGAGGTCGGCGACCTGCGAGCCGCCGCGCACCGAGACCTCAGCCCGGGCGTCGACCGCCGCCTGCTGCGCGGCGGACTGCTCAGCGGCCGGGTGCGGCAGCCGGGCGGTCTGCGTCGAATCCGTCCGAGGCGGCGGTTCGGGGACGTCCGGCAGGGGTTCTTCGTCCGCTTCTTGTTCCCAGCGCGGCTGGACGGTGGTGCGCTCGACCTTCGACGGCCGCGACGGGTCCTGCGCCCGCCAGGCCTGCCGGTCTTGGCGCGCGTCCTCATGATCCGCGAACTCGGACCTGACCTTGCGCAGCTTCCGCCGCAGCGGCAGCACGAACAACAACCAGGTGATCAAAGATCCGAGCAGGAACGCGGCGACACTCCACAACCACACCTGCGTAAACAGCCACACCACCGGCGACGCCCTCCTCAAGGCCACGTGGGGCACCGTGAGCTTCGACAGGCTACGCCGAACACGCTGCGCTCCGTACCTCGGCGCAGCTCGTCCCCCGAATCGGGTTTCGGATCAAACCCGAAAGAGCGGATCAGTGCGCCTAGTGTTCAGTTCCCGGCACCTCGAGGACCGCGGCCCACGCGTTCGTGGAACCGGATTCATCGCCACGGAGAGCCACCGGCCAACGGACCGGCCCGACACCGGTACCGCTACCCGAAGTGGGGCTCCGATGACGACACGTCACCTGAGCTACCGCGACCCGAACACCCGCCGGCCGAGGTCAGCGGGTCCGGGCCACCACGTAGTGAACCAGAGCCTCCAACGCGTTCCGCGCGGAGCAGGCCGGGAGCTGCTCCAGCACCGCTCGCGACTCCTGCGCGTACTCGTCGAGCTTGGCTCGCGCCCGCCGCAGACCGCTGGATTCGCGCAGCAGCTTCAAGGCCTCCGCCACGTCGTCGTCCGAGTTCAGCGGCTGCCCTAGCAGTTCGAGCAGCCGCGGATCGGTGTCCACGGCGTCCCGCGCGTAGATCATCGGCAGGGTCAGCACGCCCTCCCGCAAATCGGTGCCGGGGGTCTTCCCGGAGTCCGTGGCGGCCGAGGCGATGTCGATGACGTCGTCGGAGATCTGGAACGCGATGCCGATGCTCTTGCCGAAGGCCTCCAGCGCCGCCACGTGCTCGGGTTTCGCACCCGCCGAGTTGGCGCCGAACCGGCCTGCGGTCGCGATGAGCGAACCGGTCTTCTCGTAGATCACCTGGAGGTAGTGCTCCTCCGGGTCCTGTCCGTCACCGACGCCGATCGTCTCCCGGAGCTGACCGGTTACCAGCGCCTCGAACGTGGTCGCCATCCGCCGCACCGCGTCGGCGCCGAGGTCGGCGACCAGCCGGGAGGCGTGCGCCATGAGGAAGTCGCCGGTGAGGATGGCCACCGAGTTGTCCCAGCGCATGTTGGCGCTGGTCGCGCCGCGGCGCATCGTGGCCTCGTCCATCACGTCGTCGTGGTACAGCGTCGCCAGGTGCACCATCTCCACCACCGCCGCCGAGGTGATCACCTCGTCCGGCGTCGGGTCCGCGAAGTGCGCCGCCAGCAACGCGAACAGCGGACGGAACCGCTTGCCGCCGGCGTCCACCAAGTGCAGCGAGGTGCGAGTGGCGAAGTCGAATTCGCTGCGCACCGACTCGTGGAGCAGTTCTTCGACCCTGGCCATCCCCGAGGAGATCGACTCGGCCAGCGCCGGATCGTCGATGTCGAACCCGCTCGCAGCAGTACTGCCAGCCACGTTCCTGACCGGTTCACCAGATGGGCTGCTCACGTCACCGTCGCCTTCGCTCCCCCACCGAATCGCCCTACGGGCGGGCACTCTACGACACGAAACCACCCACACCGGCCCAGTCCAGAGCCACCGTGGGCAGCACGCCCAGCAACAGCGTGACTACCACACCCAATGTGATCGCCGCCGTCGTGAACGCGCCCGGCACGCTGACGGTGGGACCATCCGCGGCCGGTTCGCTGAAGTACATCAGCACGATGACACGAAGGTAGAAGAACGCCGCAACCGCACTGGCCACCAGGGCCACCACGACCAACGGGGCCATTCCGTCGGCCAACGCCGCCTCGAAGACCACGAACTTTCCGATGAAACCGCTAGTCAGCGGGATACCGGCGAGCGCGAACATCAGGAAGGTGAACACTGCGGCGAGCAGCGGTGAACGTTTCGCCAGCCCGGCCCAATCGGAAAGGTGAGTAGCCTCACCCTCCGAGGTTCGCACGAGGCTGATCACACCGAACACGGCCAACGTGGTGAATCCGTACGCCAACAGGTAGAACATCGTGCCCGAAAGACCGCGTTCGGTCAGCGCGATGGAGCCGATGAGCAGGAACCCCGCGTGCGCGATCGACGAGTACGCGATCATGCGCTTGATGTCGCTCTGGGTGAGTCCGAGGACCACGCCGATCACCATCGACACGATGGCCACCGCCCACAGCACGCCGCGCCACTCCCAGCTGGAGGTGTGCAGCGCGACCTGCAGGACACGCAGGATCGCGCCGAACGCGGCGACCTTGGTGCAGGCCGCCATGAACCCGGTGACGGCGGTCGGCGCACCTTGGTACACGTCGGGCGTCCAGGTGTGGAACGGACCGACGGACGCCTTGAACAGCAGGCCGATCACGAGCAGCCCGATCCCGGCGTAGAGCAGCGTGTCCGAGCGATCACTGCCCGCGGTGGCCTCGGCGATGTCGGCGAGCCGCACCGAACCGGCGTAGCCGTAGAGCAGCGCCAGCCCGTACAGGAAGAACGCGGACGCGAACGCGCCGAGCAGGAAGTACTTGACCGCCGCTTCCTGGGAGAGCAGCCTGCGGCGCTTCGCCAGCCCGCACATCAGGTACAGCGGCAGGCTCAGCACTTCCAGCGCGATGAACATGGTGAGCAGGTCGTTGGCGGCGCAGAACACCATCATGCCGCCGAGGGAGAACAGCGCGAGCGGGAAGACCTCGGTGCGCATCCCGGCGATCGCGCCGGTCGCGCGCCGTTCCCGCCCGGAGTCCTGTTCGGCTTCGGCGGCGGTCTCGGCGACGAACGCCCCGCCCGGTTCGACCGAACGGTCGGCGATGAGCAGGATCGCCGCGACGCCGAGGCCGAGCAGCGTCGCCCACAGGAACAGCGTCGGCCCGTCCACGGCAAGCGAATCGGACAGGGTGGTGACGCCGGTGCCGCCGGCCCGCGCGTGCAGGCCGAGCGCGATCCCGGCGCCGACCAGCGCGAGCAGGCTCAGCGCGACCTGGGTGGTCCAGCGGGAGCGCCGGGGCACGAAGGCTTCGACGAGCACGCCGATGCAGGCGGCGCCGAGCACGACCAGGACCGGCGTGATCGCCGCGTAGTCGATCGGCGGGATCGGAATCTGCTGTTGCGCGTGGACCGCGACCTGAGTGGCACCCACTGTTCAGTTCCCTCCTTGCGAGGTCACGGGGTCGGTGACGCCGACCTCGCTCATGGTCGCCCCGACCGACGGGGTGATCACGTCCAGCACCGGCTTCGGGTACACGCCGAGCGCGAGCACCAGCACGATCAGCGGGGTCAACACGGCGATCTCCCGCGGCTGCAGGTCGAGCACGCGTGCCCGGTGCGCGCCGGGTTTGTTCGGGTCGGTGACCGCGCCGGGGCCGCCCGCGGTGCCGACGAGCGCGTCGCCGCGCACCGGTCCTTGCATGATCCGCTGGTAGAGCCGCAGCACGTACACGGCGGCGAGCACCATGCCGATGGTGGCGAGCACGGTGTACACCGGCCGCGTCGGGAATGCGCCCAGCAGCACCAGGAATTCGCTGATGAAGGAGTTGGTGCCCGGCAGCGACAGGGTGCTGAGCCCGGCGATGAGCAACGTCCCCGCCAGCAGCGGAGTGATCTTCGCCATGCCGCCGTAGTCGGCGATCCGGGTGGACCCGCCGCGCGCGATGATCATGCCGATGACCAGGATCAGCAGCCCGGTCGCGAGGCTGTGGTTGAGCATGTACGACACCGCGCCGACCTGGGCCTGCGAGGTGTAGGCGAAGATCCCGAGCGCGATGAACCCGAAGTGCGCGATGGACACGTAGGCGATGAACCGCTTCAGGTCGGTCTGCCCGAACGCCTGCAGCGAGCCGTAGAGCACGCCGAGCACCGCGAGCACCAGCACCAGCGGCGCCAGCAGCTGGGATGCCTCCGGGGTCAGCGGCAGGCTGTAGCGCAGGAAGCCGAAGGTGCCGACCTTGTCGAGCACGCCGACGACGATCACCGCGACGCCGATCGGAGCCTGCTCTGCGGCGTCCGGCAGCCAGGTGTGCAGCGGGACCAGCGGCGCCTTGATCGCGAACGCGGTGAAGAAGCCCAGGAAGATCCACACCTGCACGGAGACCGGCGCGTCCGCGAGGATCGGCACCAGCGTCGCCCAGTCGAACGTGCCCTGGCCGGTGGCCTGCGCGGCGTAGACGTACGCGCCGATCGCGGCGGCCAGCATGATCAGGCCGCCGAGGAACGAGTACAGGAAGAACTTCACCGCCGCGTGCTTGCCGCGCTCACCGCCGTAGCCGCCGATGAGGAAGTACATCGGGATCAGCATGATCTCGAACAGCACGTAGAACAGGAACACGTCGGTCGCGGCGAACACCGCCACCGTCAGCGCCTGTTCCACCAGCAGCAGCGCGAAGAACCCGCCGTGGCTGCGGCCTTCCGGCAGCCGTTCGCCCCAGCTGAAGCCGAGCACCAGCGGCATCAGCAGCGCGATCACGGCGACCATGACCAGCGCGATGCCGTCCACGGCGAACGACACCCGGATGTCGTACGCGGGAATCCATTCGATCGAGCTCGCCAGTTGCAGGCGCGGACCGGCCGGGTCGTAGGCGACCCAGGCGGCGATCGCGAGCGCGAACTCCGCCAGGGACACCGCGAGCGCCGTCCACTTCGCCGCGGGGGCGTTGCGGCGCAGCAGCCCGACCGCGACCGCCCCGGCCAGCGGCAGCAGGATGAGCGCGAGGAGCAGGGTCATCGGATCTCCTCTTCCACACGGCTTTGCGCGAGGGATTGCACGGCCCTGACTTCCGGATCGGGGGCCTCGGGGCCGGGGTTGTTCGGCGCGACGGCACCGGGCGAGTCGGTCATGGCGTTCCCACCACCATCAGCGCGCCGATCAGCAGCACGCCGCCGCAGAGCATGGACAGCGCGTAGGAACGCACGAACCCGTTCTGCCTGCGCCGCGCCCAGCCGGAGCCGCCTTGCAGCGCGGCGACGAGCCCGTTCACGGCACCGTCCACGGCGGCGCGGTCGAACGTGACCAGCCCGCGGGTGAGTCCGGCGGTCGGTTTCACGGCGACGGCGTCGTTGAGCGCGTTGCCGCCGAGGTCGGCGCGGGCGGCCCGCACCACGGGCGACACCCGCTCCGGCCGGGTCACCGGTACCGGCTTGCGGCCGACGAGCAGCCACGCGGCGAGGGCGCCGAGCGCGGAGAGCGCCACGGTCAGGATCGGGATCACCGAGTGCGGCAGCGCTCCGCCGTGCGATTCCTGCAGTTCGCCGAGTGTCGGCGCGAGGAAGGTGACCAGCCGGTCGCCGGAGGCGAGGAACATGCCCGCGCCCACCGAACCGATGGCCAGCACGATCATCGGCCCGGTCATGATCGCCGGAGATTCGTGCGGGTGGAAGTCGTGGCCGTCCTCGGACTTCAGCTTCTCCCAGCGCTTCTCGCCGAAGAACGTCAGCAGCACCAGCCGCGTCATGTAGAACGCGGTCAGCGCGGCGCCGAGCAGCGCGGCACCGCCGAACACCCAGCCCCGCCAGCCTTCCTGCCCGAACGCGGCCTCGATGATCGCGTCCTTCGAGTAGAAGCCGGACAGGAACGGGAACCCGATCAGCGCCAGGTAGCCGAGCGCGAAGGTGGCGAAGGTGATCGGCAGGTACTTCGCGAGCCCGCCGAACTTGCGCATGTTCACCTCGTCGCGCATCGCGTGCATCACCGAACCGGCGCCGAGGAACAGCCCTGCCTTGAAGAACCCGTGGGTGAGCAGGTGCATGATGCCGAGCGCGTACCCGGCCGGACCGAGCCCCACGGCGAGGATCATGTAGCCGATCTGGCTGACCGTGGAGTACGCCAGCACCTTCTTGATGTCGTCGTAGGCGCAGCCGATGACGCAGCCGACCAGCAACGTGACGGCGCCGATGATCGTGACGACCAGCCTGCCGTCCGGTGAGAGCGTGTACAGCGGGTTGGACCGCGCGATCAGGTACACCCCGGCGGTGACCATGGTGGCCGCGTGGATCAGCGCGGACACCGGAGTGGGGCCTTCCATCGCGTCCGGCAGCCACGCCTGCAGCGGCACCTGACCGGACTTGCCGCAGGCACCGAGCAGCAGCAACAGCGTGATCGCCAGCAGCACCCCGGACGAGAGCTCCCCGGCGCGGGCGAAGACCTCGGTGTACTGGGTGGTGCCGAGCTTCGCGAACAGCAGGAAGATCGCCAGCGCGAGCCCGACGTCGCCGACGCGGTTCATCACGAACGCCTTCGTCGCCGCCGCGGCCGCCGTCGGCCGGTGCTGCCAGAACCCGATCAGCAGGTAAGACGCCAGGCCGACGCCTTCCCAGCCGAGGTAGAGCGTCAGGAAGCTGTTGCCCAGCACCAGGATCAGCATCGCGGCGACGAACAGGTTCAGGTAGCCGAAGAACCGGCGCCGCTCGGTGTTGTCCCGCCCGGTGCGGCCCTGCTGGTCGTGGGCCATGTAGCCGATCGAGTAGAGGTGGATCAGCGCGCCCACCCCGGTGATCAGCAGCACGAACACCATGGACAGCGGGTCCAGCCGGAGCCCGAAGTCCACTTGCAGCGCGTTGACCGGGATCCACGAGAACACGTGCAGTTCGCGCACCGGCTCCGCGTCGCGCGCGATGGACGCGAACAGCGCGACCCCGTAGGCGAACGTGGCGATCACCGTCGCGCTGCCGAGCAGGTGCCCCCACCCGTTGGCGCGGCGCCCCGCGAGCAGCAGCACGGTCGCGCCGAGCAGGGGCAGCGCGATGAGCAGCCAGGCGTTGCCCTGGACGGCGCCCTGCGCGGACTGCACCGCGAGGAGATCGGGACCGCTGGCCGAAAACGTCGTCGTCACGCCAGGCTCTCCCTACTGTGAGTGCGAACGGGGGTTCGGAGGTGCGGGGTTCGGCGGTGCGGCCGCCACGCCGGCGGCGGGCCGCTACCGCACGGTCCGAGCTGCGGGCCGGTCACGGAGACGAGCACGGGTGCCCCCTAGTACTTGAGGAGGTTGGCGTCGTCGACCGAGGCCGAGCGGCGGGTGCGGAAGATCGACATGATGATCGCCAGGCCCACCACGACTTCGGCGGCGGCGACGACCATCACGAAGAACGCCATCACCTGCCCGTGCACGGAACCTTCGATGCGGGCGAACGTGACCAGCGTCAGGTTCACCGCGTTGAGCATCAGCTCGACGCACATGAACACGACGATGGCGTTGCGCCGCACCAGCACGCCGACTGCTCCGATGCTGAACAGCAGCGCGGACAGCAGCAGGTAGTAGGTCGGGGTCACTGCCGGACCTCCTCGGGGGACGGGTGCCCGGAGCCGGACAGCCCGTTCGTGCCGTTCTCACCGTTGTCGTGCCGGGATTCGGGCAGGTCGTCGACGGGCTCGGTCCCGATTTCCGGCTCTTCCGGTTCGCCGGTGCGTCCGGTCAGCGCGTGCGGATCCGGCCCGGTTCCGTTGCCCGTGACGGCGTCGCGTTCCCGGGCGAGCCGTTCCGCGGGCAGGTTGTCCAAGATCTCCGAGAGCGATTCGGGGGCCACCGAACCGTCCGGCAGCAGCGCCGGAGTGGCCACCGAGTTCGCCGTCGCGAACACGCCGGGACCGGGCAGCGGCGAGGACCGGTCGCCGCGCAGCCGGGCTTCGACGCGTTCCTTCTGGCTCACCCGCGCGGCGCGTCCCTTGCCGCCGAAGGCCAGCACCATCGCGCCGAGCGCCGCGGTGATCAGCAGCGCGGAGGTCAGCTCGAACGGGAACAGGTAGTCCGTGAAGATCAGCGCGCCGAGCCCGCCCGCACCGCCGCCGCGGGCCGACCACGGGTCCAGCGGCGCGGCCACCGGAACGTTCGTGAGCGCCCGGGCCAGCCCGGTCACCAGCAGCAGCGCGAACGCCACACCGGCGACGGCGGCCCAGAGCCGCTGTCCGCGCAGCACCTCCACCACCGAGTCCGAGGAGTCCCGCCCGACCATCATCAGCACGAACAGGAACAGCATCATGATCGCGCCGGTGTAGACGATGATCTGGGTGAAGCCGAGGAACGGCGCGCTCTGCGCCATGTACAGCACACCGAGGCTGAGCATCGTCAGCACCAGCCACAGCGCCGAGTGCACCGCGTTGCGGGCGAAGACCATGCCGAGCGCCCCGACCAGCGCCAGCGGGCCGAGGATCCAGAACGTCACGGCCTCGCCGGTGCCGACCACGTCCGCGGCCTGCTGCTGAGCGAGGACCGCCGTTGCCGCGAGCATCACCGTCGGGCCTCCTCTTGGCCGGTCTCAACGGTCTCGCCCTCGGGCACGCCGGTCTGCCGCGCCAGTTCGGGGCCGCGCACGTAGTAGTCCTGCTCGTCCTCGCCGAGCCGCATCGGGTGCGGCGGCTGCTCCATGCCGGGCAGCAGCGGGGCCAGCAGGTCCTCCTTGGTGTAGATGAGGTTCTGCCGGTCGTCGTCGGCCGTCTCGTACTCGTTGGTCATGGTCAGCGAGCGCGTCGGACAGGCCTCGATGCACAGGCCGCAGCCGATGCAGCGCAGGTAGTTGATCTGGTAGTCCGCGCCGAAGCGCTCACCGGGCGAGTAGCGCTGTTCGTCGGTGTTGTCGCCGCCCTCGACGAAGATCGCGTCGGCCGGGCAGGCCCAGGCGCACAGCTCGCAGCCCACGCACTTCTCCAGCCCGTCCGGATGCCGGTTGAGCTGGTGACGACCGTGGAACCGGGGCGCGGTGACCTTCTTGACCTCGGGATATTCCTCGGTGACGACCTTCTTGAACATGGTCGAGAAGGTGACGCCGAAACCTTTCAACGGATCAAACACTGCCCGCTCCCTCCTTCGAGGCGTCGTCGGCCCCGGACGACGGCACCTGGGTGCGTCGCGGTGGGGTCGGGGGCACTTGCAGGTCCAGTGGCGGAACCGGGAAGCCGCTGCCCGCCATCGGAGCTTCGGGCTCGGCCGGTTCCGCCGGCTTGCGGTCCGGGAGCAGGAAGGCGGCGGCCACGACCGCCGCGATCACCACCGCGCCGATGATCAGGAACTGCGGCGAGGTCAGCAGCTGCTCGTTGCGCAGCGCGCGGATCACGGTGACGACGACGATCCACAGCAGGCTCAGCGGGACCAGGAGCTTCCAGCCGAGGTTCATGAACTGGTCGTAGCGCAGCCGCGGCAGGGTGGCGCGCAGCCACACGAAGAAGAACAGGAACAGCAGCGTCTTGCCGAGGAACCAGAGCGCTCCCCACCAGCCGGTGTCGAGCACGCCGTCGCCGATCAGGTTCAGCGGCCACGGCGCGTGCCAGCCGCCGAGGAACAACGTGCTGGCCAGGGCCGAGACGGTGACCATGTTGATGTACTCGGCGAGGAAGAACAGCGCGAACTTCAGCGAGGCGTACTCGGTGTGGAAGCCGCCGACGAGTTCCGATTCGGCTTCCGGCAGGTCGAACGGGGCGCGGTTGGTCTCGCCGACCATGGACACCGCGTAGACCAGGAAGCTGAACGGCAGCAGCAGCGCGAACCAGCCGTGGGCCTGCGCTTCGACGATTCCCGAGGTGGACAGCGTGCCCGCGTACATGATCACGGCCACGAACGACAGGCCCATCGCGATCTCGTAGGAGATCACCTGCGCCGCCGAGCGCAGGGAACCGAGCAGCGGGTACGGGGAACCGGACGCCCACCCGGCGAGCACGATGCCGTACACACCGATGGAGGCGCTGGCCAGCACCACCAGCAGGCCGACCGGCAGGTCCACGAGTTGCAGCGCGGTGCGCTCGCCGAAGATCGTGACCTCCGGGCCGATCGGGATCACCGAGAACGACACCAGCGCGGGAGTCGCGGAGATCACCGGGGCCAGGAAGTACACCCACTTGTCGGCCATCACCGGCCGGATGTCCTCTTTGAACGCGAGCTTCAGCCCGTCGGCAAGCGATTGCAGGATGCCGAACGGTCCGGCCCGGTTCGGGCCGGGACGGTGCTGCATGCGGCCGATGACGCGGCGTTCCGCCCAGATCGTCAGCAGCGTCATCAACACCAGGAAGGCGAAGATCACCACGACTTTGATCAGGATCAGCCAGATCGGGTCGTCGGCGAGCAGTTCCGCGGTACGGGTCATGACCGGCTCCCTTCCGCGCCGCCGAAGCCGAGTCCGGCGTGCCCGTTGCCGCTGTGCCCGTTGCCCACGTGCCCGTTCGCATGCCCGTTGGTGGTGGCGATCGCCGGGGCGAGCGCCACCGATGCGCCGTGGCCGACGCCGAGCACCCGGTTCACCTGCGACGGGCCGGAGGCGCTGGGCAACCACACCACTTCGTCGGGCATCTCGGTGAGCCGCGCCTCGACGGTGATCGCACCGCGGTCGCCGCGGATCTCGACGTGCTGGCGTTCCCGCACGCCGAGTCGTTGCGCGGTGGCGGGCGAGAGCATCGCCACCGTGTCCCGCCGGGTGCCCGCGAGGTTCGGTTCCTCGACCTGCAGGGAGGCGTCGTCGAGCAGTTGCCGCCAGGTCGCCAGCAGCGCCCGGCCCGGTCCCGGTGGTGCGGCGGGGCGCACCACCTCGTCCGGCGCCGGAGGCTTCGCGCCGGTACCGCGGCCGAGCCGGTCCAGTTCGGCTCCCGCCGCCGCCGGGCTCTGGGTGAACAGGTCCGCGTCCATCTCCACGGCAAGCGTGTCCAGCACCCGGCAGTCCGGCAGCGCGGTGCTCTCGATGGTGACGCCGAATTCGCGGCGGCGGCCTTCCCAGTTCAGGTAGCTGCCCGACTTCTCCACGCTCGGCGCGATCGGCAGCACCACGTCGGCGTGCTCGGTGACGGCGCTGGGCCGCATTTCGAGGCTGACGACGAAGTCGGCGTGCGCCACGGCTTGCCGGGCGAGTTCCGGGTCGGGCAGGTCGTCCGGGTCGACGCCGCCGACGAGCAGCCCGCCGAGGTCGCCGCGGGCGGCGGCACGCAGGATGCTGGTGGTGTCGCGCCCCGGCGTGCCGGGCAGGCTGTCGGCGTCCACGCCCCAGGTCTGGGCGACTTCGGCGCAGGCGGTGAGGTCGCCGACGTCGCGCCCGCCGGGCAGCAGCGTCGGCAGCGCCCCGGCTTCGACGGCGCCGCGTTCGCCTGCGCGGCGCGGGATCCAGGCGATCCGCGCGCCGGTGCGGGCAGCGGTGCGCTCCAGTTCGGAGAACAGCCCGGGAATCTGCGCGGCGCGTTCGCCGACGGCGAGCACCGCGCCACCGGACCGCAGCAATTCGTCCACTTCGGACGGAAGCTCGGCCAGCGCGGCCGCCTCCCCGCCGGGCGGGCAGGGCAGCAGCGCGCCGGTGCGCACCGGTCCGCCGTCGTTCATGATCCGCGTGGTCTTCTCCACGCCGGGCGAGTTCCACTGCCCCAGGTGGAAGATCTTCGTGCGTCCCTTGCGCGCCGCTTTGCGCAGCCGCAGGAACACGATCGGCGCCTCTTCCTCCGGTTCGAACGCCACGCACAGCACGGCGGGCGCGGCTTCGAGGTCCGCGTAGGTGACCGCGCCCGAGTCCGGTCCCGTGCCCACCACGGTCGAGGCCAGGAACGCGAGCTCCTCGTCGGAGTGGGCGCGAGCCCTGGCGTCGATGTCGTTGGTGCGCAACGCGATCCGCGCGAACTTCGCGTACGAGTAGGCGTCCTCCACCGTCAACCGGCCGCCCGGCAGCACCCCCACGCCGCGGTCGTCGCGAGCCGCGATGAGCCCCTCGGCCGCCTTGCGCAGTGCTTCCGTCCAGGAAGCGGACCGCAGCTCACCGTTCTCCCGCACCAACGGCCGGGTGAACCGGTCCGTCGCGGTGGTGTAGCGGAAGCCGAACCGGCCCTTGTCGCAGATCCACTCCTCGTTGACCTCCGGGTCCTCGCCCGCGAGCTTGCGCATCACCTTGCCGCGCCGCCAGTCCGTCCGCGTCGAGCAGCCCGACGAGCAGTGCTCGCACACGCCCGGCGTGGACACCAGGTCGAACGGCCGGGACCGGAACCGGTAGGCCGCGCTGGTCAACGCGCCGACCGGGCAGATCTGGATGGTGTTGCCGGAGAAGTACGACTGGAACGGCTGCTGCTCGGCGATGCCGATCTGCTGCACCGCCCCGCGTTCCAGCAGTTCGATGAACGGGTCACCGGCGATCTGCTTGGAGAACCGGGTGCAGCGCTGGCACAGCACGCAGCGCTCCCGGTCCAGCAGCACCTGCTCGGAGATCGGCACCGGCTTGGCGAAGGTCCGCTTGGTGTCGTGGAACCGGGACTCGGCGCGGCCGTGCTTGAGCGCCTGGTTCTGCAGCGGGCACTCGCCGCCCTTGTCGCAGATCGGGCAGTCCAGCGGGTGGTTGATCAGCAGCAGCTCCATCACGCCCTGCTGCGCCTTGTCCGCCACCGGCGACGTGTTCTGCGTCTTCACGACCATGCCGTCGGCGACGGTCATCGTGCACGAAGCCTGCGGCTTCGGCATCGCCCGGCCGTTCATCTCGACCTCGACCAGGCACTGCCTGCACGCGCCCGCCGGGTCCAGCAGCGGGTGATCGCAGAACCGGGGGATGACGATGCCCATCCGCTCGGCGGTGCGGATCAGCAGCTCGCCCTTCGGGGCGTCGATTTCGACGCCGTCGATGGTCAGCCGGACATGCCCCTCGGGGACCGGCTTCGTCTCACGCTCGGATGCCACCGTCATCGGGCCGCTCCTGCCAGTGCGGGCTCGCCCGGCTCCGCGCCGGGCCGGTTCTGCTGACACAGCGCGAGGAATTCCTCGCGGAAGTACTTGATGCCACTGGTGATCGGGCTGACCGCACCGTCACCGAGGGCGCAGAAGGAACGGCCGAAGATGTTGTCGCAGACGTCGAGCAGCGTGTCGATGTCCTCCTCGGTGCCGTGTCCTTCGACCATGCGCTCCAGCACTTGGGCGAGCCAGAAGGTGCCCTCCCGGCAGGGAGTGCACTTTCCGCACGATTCGTGCTCGTAGAACTGGGTCCACTTCATCACCGCCCACGGCACGGACACGGTCTCGTTGAAGACCATCAGGGCCGTGGTGCCCAGCATCGAGCCGGCTTCGGCGGCGCCCTCGAAGTCCAGCGGGACGTCCAGGTGCTCGGCGGTGAACAGCGGCGTGGACGAACCGCCCGGTGTCCAGAACTTGAGCGGGACGCCGTCTTTCATGCCGCCCGCGAGCTCCAGCAGTTCCCGCAGCGTGGTGCCCAGCGGGGCCTCGTACTGGCCGGGGTTCTCGACGTGCCCGGACAGCGAGTAGATCTTCGGGCCGGGCGACTTCTCCCGCCCCATGGTGCGGAACCAGTCCGAACCGCCGTTGACGATGAACGGCACCGAGGCGATCGTCTCGACGTTGTTCACCGTCGTCGGGCACGCGTAGAGCCCGGCGGCGGCGGGGAACGGCGGCTTGAGCCGGGGCTGGCCGCGCTTGCCCTCCAGCGAGTCCAGCAGCGCCGTCTCCTCACCGCAGATGTAGGCGCCCGCCCCGGCGTGCACCACGATGTCGCAGTCGAAACCGGACCCGAGGATGTCCTTGCCCAGGTAGCCCGCCGCATACGCTTCCTGCACGGCGTTGTTCAACCGGCGGATGCAGTGCAGCGCCTCACCGCGCACGTAGATCGCCGAGAAGTGCGAGCGCATCGCGTAGCAGGCGATGATCACGCCCTCCACCAGCGAATGCGGATCGGCCATCATCAGCGGAATGTCCTTGCAGGTGCCCGGTTCACCCTCGTCGGCGTTGACGACGAGGTAGTGCGGCTTCACCGGTTCCTTCGGCATGAAGCTCCACTTCACGCCGGCCGGGAACCCGGCGCCGCCGCGACCGCGCAGGCCCGCGGACTTCACCAGCTCGATCAGCTGGTCCGGCTGCGCCCGCAACGCCTTGCGCAGCGCGGTGTAGCCCTCCAGCTGCTCGTAGGTGCGGATGCTCCACGAGTTCGGGGACAGCCACCGCTTCGTCAGCACCGGCGTGAGGTCGTCGGGCTGGTTCGGGGAGTTCGCGTCGGTCATGGCCCTCACTCCTTCGCGGGCAGCGGCGGGATTTCGGCGTCGTCCGGCATCGGCGGCGCGGTCCAGCCGCGCTCGCGGGCCAGGTGGGCGCCGCGCACCGTTTCGGGTGCGGCCGACGGTCCGTCCACCGTGTCCTTTAGCCGGGCGCCGGGCCGGTCGAAGAACCCGGCGAGCTGCCGTTCGGTGCGGCGGAAGTCCGTCAGCGGGGCGCCGCGCGTCGGGTCCGGTTTCTCCCCGCGCTGCAAGGACTTCACCAGGTCCAGCGCCGAATCCGGGCTCTGCTTGTCGTAGTACTCGTAGTCGACCTGCAGCACCGGGGCGTGGTCGCAGGCGGCGAGGCACTCGGCGTGCTCCAGCGTCAGCGAACCCTGCTCGCCCGGTGTCCCGGAGGTCTCGTCGTGCCCGACGCCCAAGTGCTCCGACACCCGCCGGTAGATCGCGTCCCCGCCGAGCGCCGCGCACAGCGTGTTCGTGCAGACGCTCACCAGGTGCTCACCGCAGGGCTTGCGCTTGTACATCGTGTAGAACGTGGCGACCGCGCTGACTTCCGCGGCCGACAGCGCGAGCTGCTCGGCGCAGAACTCGATGCCCTCGGTGCTGACGTGGCCCTGCTCGGACTGCACGAGGTGCAGCATCGGCAGCAGCGCCGACCGGGCCTCCGGGTAGCGCTCGATGAGCTTGCGCGCGTCGGCCCGCACGTCCTCGCCGAACACCGGCTCGCCGGGCGGGCTCAGCACGTGCTCGGTGGTGGTGAAATCGAACTGCTCGGTCATCGGTCCACCCCGCCCATCACCGGGTCGATCGAGGCCACTGCCGCGATCACGTCCGCGACCAGTCCGCCCTCGGCCATCGCCGGGAACGCCTGGAGGTTCACGAAGCTCGGTTCCCGCACGTGCACCCGCATCGGCCGGGTGCCGCCGTCGGAGACCAAGTGGTAGCCCAGCTCGCCGCGCGGCGACTCCACCGGCGAGTACACCTGCCCCGGTGGCACGTCGAAGCCCTCGGTGACCAGCTTGAAGTGGTGGATCAGCGATTCCATCGACTGGCCCATGATCTTGCGGACGTGCTCCAGGGAGTTGCCCATGCCGTCCGGGCCGATGCTCAGCTTCGCGGGCCAGGCGATCTTCGGGTCGTCCACCATCACCGGACCGGACTCGAACGCGTCCAAGCACTGCCGGATGATCTTCAGGGATTCGTGGATCTCGTCCAGCCGCAACAGGAACCGGGCGAAGCAGTCTCCGTCGGTGCTCGTCGGCACCTCGAAGTCGAAGTTCTCGTAGCCGCAGTACGGCTCGATCTTGCGCAGGTCCCAGGCGATGCCCGCCGAGCGCAGGATCGGCCCCGTCACGCCCAGTTGCAGGCAGCCGTCCAGCGGCAGGTACCCGACGTTCTTGAGGCGCTGCTTCCAGATCGGCTGCCCGGAGAACAACTTCGCGTAGTCCGGCAGCCGCTTGTCCATGACCTTGATGAACTCCAGGACCTTCTCCCGGTAGTTCTCCGGCAGGTCCTGGGCGACCCCGCCCGGCCGGACGAACGCGTGGTTCATCCGCAGGCCGGTCAGGAACTCCAGCAGGTGCAGCACTTCCTCGCGGTCGCGGAACCCGAAGGTCATGCCCGTGGTGGACCCCAGCTCCATCGCGCCGGTGGCCATGAACACCAGGTGCGAGGAGATCCGGTTCAGCTCCATCAGCATGATCCGGAACGTCTGCGCCCGCGTCGGGGCCTCCACGCCGAGCAGCTTTTCCACGCCGAGGCAGTAGGCCGTCTCGTTGTACAGCGGCGCCAGGTAGTCCATCCGCGTCACGAAGGTGACGCCCTGGGTCCAGGTGCGGTACTCGGTGTTCTTCTCGATCCCGGTGTGCAGGTAGCCGATGACGGAGCGGGCCTGGGTGACGGTCTCGCCCTCCAGCTCCAGCACCAGCCGCAGCACGCCGTGCGTCGACGGGTGCTGCGGGCCGAGGTTGATGACGACCCGTTCGGAATCGCCCGCCTCGTCGAGGAACTCGTCCCAGTCCCCGCCGGTGACGGTGTACACGCGGCCTTCGGTCGTTTCCCGCGATTCCGCGGGGTGAGCCGGGTCCGTGGTGGGATCGGTCAGTGGTTCGGTGGTCATGTTCAGCACCTCTCCGCGTGCTGCCTGCCGTGACTGCTGAGTGCGCGGCGCCTCATGAATAAGCTCGTCGCTGGTCCGGCGGTGGGATCTCGGCGCCCTTGTACTCCACCGGGATGCCGCCCAGCGGGTAGTCCTTGCGCTGCGGGTGCCCGTCCCAGTCGTCCGGCATCAAGATCCGGGTGAGCGCGGGATGCCCGTCGTAGATCAGCCCGAACATGTCCCACGCCTCGCGCTCCTGGAAGTCCGCGGTCGGGTAGACGGACACGATCGACGGCAGGTGCGGATCCTCGGCGTCCACCGCCACTTCCAGCCGGATGCGGCGCCGGTAGGTCATCGACGTCAGGTGGTAGACGGAGTGCAGCCGCTGCGGCACCTCCGGCCCGTAGTCCACGCCGGAGACCGAGCTGCACAGTTCGAAGCGCAGCGCCGGATCGTCGCGCAGCGAGGAACAGGTCCGCACCAGGTACTCGCGGTCCACGTAGAAGGTGATCTCCCCGCGGTCCACCGTGATCTGCTGGATCGCCGCGTCGATTCCCTTGTCCCGCAACGAATCCAGCAGCGCGTCGGCCACTTCGTCGAACCACCCGCCGTAGGGCCGTTCGGCGGCCTGCGGCACGTGCGGCGGCAACCGGAGCCCGCCGTAGCCGGAGGTGTCACCGGAGCCGCGCACGCCGAACATGCCCTGCCGAGACCTGCCGGCGACGATCGGCTCCCGGTGTTCGGCGACCGCGCCGCCACCGGCCCGGACCGGTTCGAGGCCCTCGTCGGCGCGTTCCGCGCTGGAGCCCTTCTCGCCGGGGTCCGGGGTGGTCTGCTTCGAGTCGGTCATCCCGCTCACCTGCCCGCGCCGAGTTGCCGCTGCGTCTGCTCCCGCTGCGCGTCGGTCTCGACCGCGAGCGGGCCTTCCGCGCCCATCTCCTTGCGCTGCGCCAGCTGCTGCCGTTCGGCGCGCTCGCGCTGCGAACGGTTCTTCGGCGCGAAGCGCTCGGAGGAGGCGATGAGTTCGGTGCGATCCCCGCTCTCGGCGCGCAACGCGGCGCGCTTGGCGTTGATCGGCTCGTCCATGACCTTGGCGTGCAGCTTGAGGATCGCGTCCAGCAGCATCTCCGGCCGCGGCGGACAGCCCGGCAGGTACATGTCCACCGGCACCACGTGATCCACGCCTTGCACCACCGCGTAGTTGTTGAACATCCCGCCGGTGGAGGCGCACACGCCCATCGCCAGCACCCAGCGCGGCTCCGGCATCTGGTCGTAGATCTGCCGCAGAACCGGGGCCATCTTGTTGGTCACCCGACCGGCGACGATCATCAGATCGGCCTGCCGCGGGGAAGCGGAGAAGCGCTCCATGCCGAACCTGGCGATGTCGTAGCGGGAACCGCCGACCGTCATCATCTCGATCGCGCAGCACGCCAACCCGAAGGTCGCGGGCCACATCGAGGTTTTCCGGGTCCAGTTGACGAGCTTTTCCACGTTGGCCAACAGGATGCCGTTGGGCAGCTGCTCTTCGAGGCCCATCTCGGCACTCCTTCCGCTGTCGCCATTGAGAACGGTCAGTGCTCGCTCAGGTCCGGGATCCGCCCGGCGACCCGGGCGTCAATTCCAGTCGAGACCTCCGCGTCGCCACACGTAGGCGTAGGCGAACCCGACGGTGACGATGAACAACACGACCTCGGCCACACCGAACAGACCGAGGGAGTCCGCGGACACCGCGAACGGGTAGAGGAAGACCATTTCGATGTCGAAGAGGATGAACAGCATCGCCGTGATGTAGTACGCGACCGGCATCCGGCCGCCGCCCATCACGGGCTGCGGCGAAGGCTCGATCCCGCACTCGTAGGCATCGAGCTTCGCCTTGTTGTATCGGCGGGGGCCGACCAGTGGTGCGATGCTCACCGAGAACACCGCGAATCCCAGTGCCAGCGCGAACATCAGCACCAGCGGGATGTACGGATCGAGCACGCCCGAAGCGCCCGCGTCGCCCATGACACCGCCCTCCTTCGCTGCCCCCGCCGAGACGAAGGTCACGTCTCTGGCGTCGATTCAGCACCTTATGCGGTCGGTTGTGACCACTCCGCAGTGAGGCGAACCTAACTTTATGACTTCTCGCACACCGACGTGACCATCTGACCAGACTCCGGCAGTCAGGCGCTAGGGGTGAGCCGAGTAGTGGTGCTGATCACACGGTCCATCGTGTCCCCATCGCGGCCGTCGTACAGATTTGCCAGCATTTTCAACACGAAACGCATCAAAGTGGCCCTCGGCAGCCCGTGCTTGGTGGCCATCCGCATCACCGTCGGATTGCCAATCAACTTGCTGAAGATGTTGCCGAGCCGGAAGTACCCGCCCATCGCTTCGGACACCGCCGACGGGTACCGGCGCAAGGCGTGTTCCCGCGAAGGACCCTCCGGCCGTGCGTACGCGTGGACCACGCACTCGGCCGCCAATCGGGCGGATTCCATGGCGTAGGCGATGCCTTCGCCGTTGAACGGATTGACCATGCCGCCCGCGTCTCCGACGAGCAGCAGACCGTCCTGGTAGTGCGGCTTGCGGTTGAAGCCCATCGGCAGCGCCGCCCCGCCGATCTTGCCGGTGGCGTTCTCCTCGCGGAATCCCCACTCCTCCGGGGTCCCGTCCAGCCAGGAACGCAGCAGCTGGCGGTAGTCGGTCTTGCCGTAGGACTTGGACGTGGACAGCACGCCCAGCCCGACGTTCACCGTTCCGTCGCCCATCCCGAAGATCCAGCCGTAGCCCGGCATCAGCTTCGGCTCGGACGGCGTGGACCGGTCCCACAGCTCCAGGTGCGACTCAAGGAAGTCGTCCTTGGTGCGCGGGCTGTCGTAGTAGCGGCGCACCGCCACGCCCATCGGGCGGTCCTCGCGCTTGTCGATGCCCATCGACAGCGCCAGCCGGGCCGAGACCCCGTCACAGCCGAGCACCAGCGGAGCCCGGTAGGTCACGGGCTGCTTGTCCGGTCCGGTCTTGGCGGTGACACCGTCGATGCGGCCGGTCCGCTCATTCTTGACCGCTCCGGTCACAGTCGTCTGCTGCACCATCCGGGCGCCCGCGCGTTCGGCGTTGCGGGCGAGCAGGTCGTCGAAATCGTTGCGCGGCCGGACCACGCCGTACGGCGGGAAATCGGCGAGCTCGGGCCAGTCCAGCTCGATCGTCACGCCGCCGCCGACGACGCGGAGGCCGCGGTTGTGCAGCCAGCCCGCTTCCTCGCGGGTGTCGACGCCGAGGTCGACGAGCTGCTTGACGCCGCGCGGCGTGATGCCGTCGCCGCACACCTTCTCCCGAGGGAAGACGCTCTTCTCCAGCAGCAGCACGTCGAGGCCCGCGCGGGCCAGGTACGTCGCCGCCGTCGAGCCGGCCGGCCCGGCACCGACGACGATCACGTCGGCGTCGTCGTTCGGTCGGCGTCGGGGGGTCGCGCTGGTCATGACACTCCTTGATTGCCGTGCAGGTGCGGTGACCGCCACGGCGGAGGCACGCGGACGCACCTGATACCCGCACCGGTTCTCACGCCGGCCCGGCTCCGCCGTGACTCGGTGAACCCGCTTGTGAACGAGTTCACTATCTTTGTCGAGTCTAGGCCGGTGCAGGCACTCGATCGACCCCGAAAGATAGGCCGCCCGGGTGACTGTCCTCGCAGGTGAGGCACATCTCCGCCACCCCGCGAACCCGTCGGCACCGCACCGGAGCCCGCGAGGTGAATGTCCTGTTCGCCCGATACCGCCGGTCAAAGGGACCGTTCACTCCAGCGCAGGCACCAGGTGGACGCCCCCGTTGACCGGTGCCGAGGAGGCGTTGACCTCAGGTCGTCCAGGTGGCTTCGGGCGGGAGCGGGGTGTGGTGGGCGGTGAGCAGAGCCGCGCGGAAGGCCGCCGCCGCGGTGGTCAGCGGCCGGGCCGGGTCGCGGACGACGGCGATCCGCCGGTGCACCTCCGGGGCGTGCAGCGGCCGGTGTTCCAGTCCCGCGAAGCGCATCAGCGGCAGGACCAGGCCGGGGACCGCCGACACGCCCAGCCCCGCCGCGACGAGACCGGCGACGGCGGCGATGTTGCGCGCCGCGACCACCAGCTCCGGACGAGCCTGCGCCGCCGCGGTCGCGCGGTCGGTGTGCGCCCGGATGCTGCTGGTGGCGTCGAACCCGATGAAGGGCTCACCGTCCAGGTCGTCCCAGCGCAACGAGTCGCGGGCGGCGAAGCGGTGCTCCGGCGGGAACACGCAGCAGAACCGGTCCGCGGCCAGCGGGTGCGCTTCGAGGTCGTCACCGGTGTCGTCGAGCAGCACGGTCACGGCGAGGTCCACGTCCCCGGACCGCACCCTGCGCAGCACCTCACCGGACAGGGCGTCCTCGATCGACATCCCGATGCCGAGGTGCTCGGCGCGGTAGGCGGAGATCACCGGCGGCAGCAGGATCGCCGCGAGTGAAGGCAGCGTCGCCACCCGCACCCGTCCGTGCGCCCCGGCGAGGAACCCGTCGAAGTGCCGCATCCCGGCGTCGAAGGAGTCGGTGACGCGGCGGGCGATGGCGCAGAACTCGGCGCCCTCCGGGGTGGTCGTCAGCCGCCGGGTGGTGCGTTCGAACAGCGTGACGCCGAGCTTGCGCTCCACGTCGAGCACGGTGCGGCTCAGCGAGGACTGCGCGAGGTGCAGCCGCTCGGCGGCGGCCGTGAACCCGCCTTCCTCGTGCACCGCGAGGATCGCCCGGAGCTGCTGCAACGTCAGATCCATCCGCACAACGCATGAATCTATCAAGATTCGATGCTTGACCGGCATATGCGGACCGGACACAGTACTTCCAGCTCAACGCCGGAGGTGCCGCAACGATGCTCGCCGCGACCGGGTTCGTCACCATCGGGACGTTCCTCGCCTTAGTGCTGTCCCGACGGGTGTCGGTGCTGCTCGCGCTGACCCTGGTGCCGTTGGTGGCGGCACTGGTCACCGGGGCCGCTCCGAGATTGGGCGAGCTGATCGCCGACGGGCTGAGCACCGTCACGCCGGTCGCCATCATGATCACCTTCGCGGTGCTGTACTTCAGCCTGATGTCCGACAGCGGGCTGTTCGACCCGCTGGTGGCGCGGATCCTGCGCTGGGCGAAGGGCGATCCGCTCAAGATCACGGTCGGCACCGCGGTGCTGACGCTGCTGGTCGGCCTCGACGGCGACGGCTCCTCCACCTTCCTGATCACCTGCACGGCGATGCTGCCGATCTACCAGCGGCTCGGCATGCGGCGGATCCTGCTGGCCGGGGTGATCGGGCTCGCCGCCGGTGTCATGAACATGACCCCGTGGGGCGGCCCCGCCGCCCGCACCATGGCGGCGCTGGGCGCGGACAGCTCCGAGGTGTTCCTGCCGATCCTGCCCGCCATGCTCGGCGGGGTCGTGTGGGTGCTGGTGGTGTCGGTGATCCTCGGCCGCGCGGAGCGCAAGCGCCTCGGCGTCGGCGAGGTGCTCGAGATCGAGCAGCCCGAGCTGGACGGCCCGGCGCGCATCCGGTTCCGGTTGAACCTGGTGCTCACGCTGCTGCTGGTGGCGGCGCTGCTGGCGCAGCTCGCGGACCTGGAAGTGCTGTTCGTGGTGGCGTTCCTGCTGGCGCTGCTGATCAACCGGCGGTCCTGGAGCGGGCAGCAGGAGCTGTTCACCAAGCACGGCCACAACGTCGTGCTGGTCACCACGATGATCTTCGCGGCGGGCGTGTTCACCGGCATCCTCACCGGCACCGGCATGATCCAGGCCATGGCGGAGAGCCTGGTCTCCGTCGTGCCCGCCGGGGCGGGCGGCGTGTTGCCGGTGATCACGGCGGTGCTGGGGATGCCGTTGAGCCTGGTGTTCACCGCCGACGCCTACTACTTCGGCGTGGTGCCGGTGCTGGCCGAGACGGCGGCGGCGCTCGGCGGTGACCCGCTCGCCGTGGGACGGGCCGCGGTGCTGGGGCAGATGACGACCGGTTTCCCGCTGAGTCCGCTGACGGCGGCGACGTTCATCCTGCTCGGCCTGACCGAGGTGGATCTCGGGGAACACCAGCGGTTCCTGTTCAAGTGGGCGTTCGGCACGACGCTGGTGATGACGGTGGTGGCGGTCCTGACGGGTGCGGTGTGATGACGCGGATCGGGAGCGGTGCCGGTTTCGCCGGCGATCGGATCGAGCCCGCGGTGGCGCTGGCCGAGCACGCCGGGCTGGACGACTTGGTGCTGGAGTGCCTGGCGGAACGCACCATCGCGCTCGGCCAGCAGCGCAGGCTCGCCGACCCGGGCCTCGGCTACGACCCGCGACTGCGGGCCAGGTTCGAGCGGCTGCTTCCGGTGGCGGCTCGCCGGGGCGTGCGGGTGCTGACGAACATGGGCGCGGCGAACCCGCTCGCGGCCGGGGAGGTCACTCGCGAGCTGTTGCGGGAGCACCGGCTGCCGGGCCGGGTGGCGGTCGTGACCGGTGACGACGTGCTCGCCGAGCTGGATCTCGCGGCGCCCGCGTGGGAGGACGGGATCGCGCTGGGCGAGCACGGCGAGGTCGTGTCCGCCAACGCCTACCTAGGCGCGGACGCGCTGCTGCCCGCGCTGACGACCGGTGCGTCGGTGGTGCTCACCGGCCGGGTGGCCGACCCGTCGCTGTTCCTGGCGCCGCTCGCGGACCGGCTCGGCTGGGACCTCGCCGATCCCGATCAGACCGCGGCGGGCACGCTCGTCGGGCATCTGCTGGAGTGCGCCGGGCAGGTCACCGGCGGCTACTTCGCGGACCCCGGCGTCAAGGACGTGCCCGGCCTGGCCGACTTGGGGTTCCCGTTCGCCGACGTGTCGCCCGACGGTGCGGCGGAGCTCGGGAAGCTCGACGGCACCGGCGGCGTGGTGAGCCGGGCGACGGTGCGGGAACAGCTGCTCTACGAAGTCACCGATCCCACCGGTTATCGCACGCCGGACGTGGTGCTGGACTTCCGCGAGGTCACGGCCACCGAGGCCGGGCGGGACCGGGTGCGGATCGCGGGTGCTCGCGGGCGGTCCCGGCCGGATGAGCTCAAGGTCAGCGTCGGCTACCGGGCCGGTCACCGCGCGGAGGCCGAGATCAGCTACGCCGGGCCGAACGCCGCCCGCCGCGCCCGGCTCGCCGCCGAGGTCGTCACCGAACGGCTCGGCGGCACCGGACTGCGGGTGCGCGCGGAGGTCCTCGGGCAGCTCGGCGACTCCCCGTCGGCCACGGCCGAGTGCAGGCTGCGGGTCGCCGCGCTTGCGCCGGACGGTGAACGGGCCGATCTGGTGTGCCACGAGGTCGAATCGCTGTACACGAACGGTCCCGCCGGGGGCGGCGGAGTGCGCACCTCGGTGCGCGACGTGATCGGGATCGTGTCCACCTCGATCTCCCGCGACCTGGTGCGTCCGCGGGTGACGGTGCTGGAGGCCGACGATGCTGCTGCATGAGCTGGCGCACTGCCGAGCCGGGGACAAGGGCGACATGTCGACGCTGTCGTTGTTCCCGCACGACGACGCCGATTTCGAGCTGCTGCGCCGCGAGGTCACCACCGACCGGGTGCGCACGCACCTGGCGGACCGAGTGCGCGGGGAGGTCCTGCGCTACGAACTGCCGAACCTGTGCGCGCTGCAGTTCGTCTGCCACCAGGCGCTCGACGGCGGGGTGACGACGTCACTCGCCCTGGACACCCACGGCAAAACCCTCAGCCACCGCCTGCTCGCCCTCCGGCTGACCGAACTTTGATCTTGTACGCGCCGGCGATCGCACTCGCCCTGTCAGCGGTAAGCCGATGAGCAGCGACCACCAAAGCAACAGGACCACCGGCGGGTTCTCAGCTGTCTCGCGAGGACGGCTTTTCCCTCGTGGCGGAGCCACTCGGGAAATAACCCCGCAACGGAAGACACCTGAGGTTCCGCCACCCGGACACCAAAGCAGAACGAGCAGCGATCACTCAGGCTTGAAAGCCCGGTGCACGGCGACGGCTCCGCCCATGAGGTCGCGCCAAGCGACCCGAGACCAGCCCGCCTCGGCGATCTTCGCCGACAGCTCCTGCTGGTCCGGCCAAGCCCGGATGGACTCGGCGAGGTAGACGTACGCGTCCGGGTTGGACGACACGGCGCGCGCGATGGACGGCAGCGCCCGCATCACGTAGTTCATGTACACCGTGCGGAACGGTTCCCAGGTGGGAGTGGAGAACTCGCACACCACGAGCCGCCCGCCGGGCCGCACCACGCGGGCCATCTCCCGCAGCCCCGCCACGGTGTCCACCACGTTGCGCAGGCCGAACGAGATCGTCGCCGCGTCGAACGAGCCGTCCGCGAACGGCAGGTGCAGCGCGTCCGCGGCCACCATCGGCAGCCCGCGATCCCGGCCCACCGACAGCATGCCGAGCGAGAAGTCGGCGGCCACGCACCACGCGCCGGACCGCGCGAGCTCCACGGTCGACACGCCACTGCCCGCGGCCAGGTCCAGCACCCGCTCGCCCGGTTTCGGGGCGACCGCCTGCGTGGTGATCTGCCGCCACCGCCGGTCCTGGCCGAACGACATCACCGTGTTCGTCAGGTCGTAGCGCTTCGCGACGCCGTCGAACATCGCGGCGACCGCTTGCGGATCCTTGTCCAAACCGGCACGAGACACGCCTGCAGCCTACGTGCAGCGCACGCTCACGCGGCCAGCCGGTCGGCCCCGGGACGCCCGATGACCTCCCCGTAGTGGCCGATCAACTGCTCGCACAGCGCGGGCCAGGTCCGCTGCGCGACGGACTCCCGCGCGGCCGTGCCGAAACGGGACCGCAGCCCCGGATCCCGCAACGTTGCGATGGCCGCGCGGAGCCGCTCGGCGTGCGCTTCGGCGTCGTGCGGCGGCAACAGGTAACCGGTCCGGCCGGGCAGCACCAGGTCGCGCGGGCCGCCCGCGTCGGGCGCGATGGCGGGGACGCCGGAGGCCATCGCCTCCTGCACCGACTGGCAGAACGTCTCGTACGGGCCGGTGTGCACGAACACGTCGAGGCTCGCGTAGATCCGCGCCAGCTCGTCGCCGGTGCGCAGCCCCAGGAACGCGGCGCCGGGGAGGTCCGCGGCGAGCGCCTCCCGCTGCGGTCCGTCGCCGACCACCACGACCCGCACCCCTGGGACGTCGACGAGCGCCGCGAGCCGCTCGACGTGCTTCTCCGGGGCGAGCCTGCCGACGTAGCCGACCAGCAGCTCCCCGTTCGGGGCAAGCTCGGCGCGCAGCGACTCGTCGCGCTTCGCCGGGTGGAACCGGGCGGTGTCCACACCGCGCCCCCACCGGTGCACTCGTGGGATGCCGTGTTCGCGCAACGCCTCCGCGGCCCAGGTCGACGGCGCGAGCGTGCGGTCCGCACCGCAGTGCAGCCGCCGCGTCCAGCGCCACGCGGCCCGCGCCGTCAACCCCAGCCCGTACGACTCGGCGAACCCGGCGACGTCGGTCTGGTACACGGCGACCGTCGGCACGCCCAGCTTCCGCGCCGCCGCGAGCCCCCTGGCACCCACCACGAACGGCGAGGCCAGATGCACCACGTCCGGCTGGAAGTCCTGCAACCCCTGCAGCAACCGGCGGGTCGGGAACCCGATCGGCAACGAGGACACCACCGGGATGTCCACCGCGGGCAACCGGATCACCGGAATGCCCGCATGCTCCTCCGGCCCCGCCCCCGGCGCGATCACAAGAGCCTCGTCACCCCGGCGACGCAAATGCTCGATCACCCGCAGCACCGAGTTGGTAACCCCGTTGACCTGCGGAAGGAAACTCTCCGACACGATGGCGACCCGCACGACGACACAGTCCCGCCCCACCCCGGCGAAGAGGCGACCCCCAAATGACGCCCCCCAGAACACCAACGTAAAAACCAGCCAACTACCAAGAAGAATCCGTACAGCCGACGGCGAAGAGCCACAAAGGGCGGGCCAAGCCGCGCTTGCCCCGCAGCCAAAGACAGTGCCTCGCGGCGCAGCCGTGCCTCGCAGCGCAGCCGTGCAGTCGGCGGCGAAGCCCGCCAAGGGCAAAGCGAAGCAAGCCTGCCTCGCGGCCAAAGGCCGTGCCTCGCGGCGCAGCCGTGCCTGGCGGCCGAAGGCCGTGCCTTGCGGCGAAGCCGTGCCTTGCGGCCGAAGGCCGTGCCTGGATGCGCGTCAGCGCATAGCCCACGCAAGCAAAACGACCACCGGCGGGTTCTCAGCGGCCTTCTCGCGAGGACAGCAGCCCGGACCCAGATTTCGCTGTGTATCGGACATACATGAGAAATGGATCCCGCAGCGAGAAGGCCGCTGAGGTTCCGCTACCCAGACACCCCAGCAACAAGAGCCCTGGAAGTAATCACTAAAACCAACCTTCCACGCACCACACCAACCACACACCAAGCCCGGGAAGGCCCTAAAACCCCACCCACACGCCAAGCCGAACAAGACTCCAAAACCCCCGCCCACACGCCAAGCCAGGGAAGTCCCTAAACCCCACCACACGCCAAGCCGGACAAGACTCCAAAACCCCCGCCCCGCACACCAAGCCTCGCAGCTTCGCGGGCAAAGGTCGGCAGGTTCTCTTTCTGTGTCCATCTTGGTGTGGCTTCGCATACACCCGGGGTCATGACACTGGAGCGGCATGACGGTCTTGCCTTCGCAGCCTTCCCACGGCATCGAGCCCGGACTTGTTTCCCGTGCGCTGGAGGTCGCCGGGCGGCTCGCGAACGATGCCGCCGACGTGATCACCGCGACGGCGGGGCGGGGAGCTAGGCCCGCGGCTTCGGAGTCACCGTTCGACTGGGTCACCGATACGGGGCGCACCTTGGAGCGGCACACGCGGCGCGTGCTGGGTGACGAGTTCCCCGGTGTGCCGGTGTTCGGCGAGGAATTCGACTCCGACCCCGAATGGTCCACGTCGGTCGCCGACCAGCTCACGGCCCGGTCGGGTTCGGCCCGGTACCGCTGGTCCGTCGATCCGGTGGACGGGACGGCGAACTACGTGGCGGGCATGCCGTGGTGCGCCTACAGCCTCGCGATGCTGGACGAGCACGGCCCGGTGGTGGGGGTGGTGGCCGACCCGTACCGCTCCCAGATCTACGCGGCCGCGCGGGGCCGGGGCATGCGGGCGAACGGCACCCCGGTGCGGCTCGCCGACCAGAAGGAGACTCGCGCGGGCATCGTGTGCACCGAGCTCACCCGCAGCGGGACGTGGCCGGGCATGGACCGGTTCATCAGCAACGCGACGAAGGCCCAGGTGGGAGTGCGGTTGCTGGGCTCTCCGGCGTTGGCGATCGCGCAGGTCGCGTTGGGGCATGCCACGGCGGCGGTGTTGGACTCCTACGAGGAGTGGGATGTGGCGGGTGCGCTGGCCCTGGCCGTCGAGTCGGGTGCCGCCGTGCTGGACCGGCGGGGCGAGCCTGCGACGTTACCGATGGGCGGCCTGCTGGTGGCGGGTCCGGCGGTGGCCGGTGACGTGCTGGAGTGGTGGCAGCAGGCCGCGCTCTGATTCGTCACGTCCCGGCCCGTTCCGTCACGTTCCGGACAGCGCGGGCGCCGAGACCGGCAGGTCGAGCGGTGCCGCCGCGGTGCGCTCGACCGACCCGAACACCGCCGACATGGGGCGCAGCAACGGGAATTGGTCGCGCAGCACGGCGACCTGGCGGTGCATCCGGTGCAGATCGGGCGCGGCGACGAGTTCGACGACGATGTTCAGCACGTGATCGGCGATCACGCCGAAGCGTTCGGCGACGTCGGCGATCTGCCCGCGCACCCGCCGGAGCACTTCATCGCCGTGTTCGGCGTCCGGCAGACCCCGCGAGCCGGTGTTGAGGCCGCGCCCCACTTCCACCAACGCCTCCACGCTGGGGAGTTCGGCGTCCATCCGGCGCACCACCATCAGCAGCGCTTCCCGCGCCCGCGCGGAGGACACGGAGTCGACGGCGCACCTGGCCCGCGCCACCGCCTGCTCACATCGGTGCAGATCGCGCAGCAGCACCGTGTCGGCGTGGTGCGGTCGGCCGAGTCCGTGGTCCTTCGGCGGCTCGCCGGCCGGCTGCGGCCGGTCCTCGGGGGGCACCGGCCGGTTCCGGAACCTGCTCCAGGCCAGCAACGTGCCGGCCGCGCCCAGCGCTCCCGCGAACATTCCCGCCACCACTGCCAACCAGAAACCGTTCATCTCCAGTTGCGCCTTCCGCTCGGTTTCCGCGTACCACCTTCGCCCCCAAGACGGTCCTGCGGCGGACCCGCCGGGTTTTTCCCGGCATCACGCCTACTTTGCCCGCACGACCGCCGTGGATCGTGCGGGAAAGTACTCATTCGCGGAAACGGAATCATCACGGTCCGAGCGGGTCGGCCCGCACCAGGTGCTGCATGTCGGCGAGCACGAACGGCATCGACTCGGTGTGCTCCCCGTAGCGGCCGCCGGTGTCGGGCGAGGGCGCTTCGGCGAGGTCGGGCAGATCGAGCCGGGCCACCGACAGCGTCTCGTCCAGCACCGCGGCCACCTCGATGCGCACCACGTCCGGGAGCACCGCGCAGTTCGCCGCGGCGAGCCTGCGCTCCACCGGGTGCACCGCGAACAGCTCACCGGCCAGCGGCCACACCCGTTGCAACGCGTCGAACATCCGGGTGCGCGATTCGGGGCCGCCGTCGCCGAGCCTGATCACCCACTGCGCGGCGTGCTCGCGATGCCGCAGCAGCACCCGCCACGTGCGCATGGCGATGGCCGAGAGCAGCGGGTCCCGGGTGTCCGCCAGCCGCTCGAACACGGCGTGGCGCCACGAGGTGAACAGCAGCAGCCGGGCGATGGTCATGGCGAAGTCACCGCCCGGCCCCGGGCCGCAGTCGATCTCGGCGAGCCGCACGTTGCGGAACCGGCTGCTGTCGCGGTGGTAGGCGAGCACGTCGGCGTCCCGGCCGGCGCCTTCGAGTTCCGCGGCGCGGGCCAGCAGCGGCCGGGCCTGGTCGAGCAGGTCCACGGTGATCGCGGCCAACGCCGCTCCCTCTTCCAGGTCGGGACCGCGCACGCCCCACGCGGACAGGCGGTGCGCCAGCAGCAGCGCGTCGTCGCCGAGCATCAGGCAGTACTGCGCGAGATCCGCCGGGACGGCACCGTCCGGCACCGCCCGGTTCGCCGCCGGAGTCGCCGGGGCGGCCAGGATCCAATCGGGCCGTTGGGGTTCTGGCGCGGGCATGTCCTGCCCGCCGGGGCCGGGCGCCGCCGCACCGTTGGATGCGGGCCACCTGTCCTGGTCTCCGGCGGCGGACGTCCGCCCGGGCCACCGGTCGCCGAAATTCTTCGTGTCCATGACGCGCTCACCCACCTCGCGGGGGCCGCACCGGGTGGTGCGGGCTGGACCGCTGGTCGCGAGACCACTTGACACTCGCTGGTGGGGTCGAGCCCCACCGGTTCACCCGCTACTGCGGGGTCACCTGAGCTCACTGTGGTCGCCGTGCCGAGCGGCGCGAAAGGGACGGAATTCCCGGTTCAGCGTTCGTCGCGGGACGGGGAACCACGGCGCAACAGCCAGTACGCCCCGCCGACGACGACCCAGAGTCCGGCGAGCCAGGCGCTCACCGGCAGCAACGAGAGCACCATGCCGCGGTCGGCGACCCGGACCAGGTCGGGGTTGCGCGTGTCGTATTCGACGCGGACGAACTGCCCTTCCTGCAGGCCGGCGGGGTAGAGCACGCCGTCCTGGGGGATGTGCACTTGACCTTCGGGGGTGCTGAACCGGATGACGGTGCGGGTCAGCGAGGTGTCCAGCACTTCGGCCACGCCGTCGCCGCGGGATTCGGCGATGGTGCGGTCGTCGATGCCGCAGGCCACGATCACGGACAGGCCGAGCACGGTCAGCAGCACGCCGAGGACCAGGACTCCACGGGCGCAGGCGCGGCGGATGCGCCGAGCGGGCCACCGCCCACCGTCGTCCGTGCCTCCCCCGGCCACCGGTCCGGTCGCGTCCGGGGACACCGCGTCGTTCGCCACGATCGCCGATTGTAGGAGTCGGTTGATGACCTTCTCTGGGCGCCGCACCTAGGCTCTACGCGTGGCGCCATCCCCGAGTCCGCTGACCGTCCGCACCGTCGCGATCCCCGAAGGTGACCCGCGGCATGCCGCGGAGCTGCTGGAGCTGCTACCCGACCGGGCTCCGCTGAGCTGGGTCCGCGGCGGGGAAGGCCTGGTCGGCTGGGGTTGCGCGGCGCGTTTGGACACCTCGGGGCCGGAGCGGTTCGCGGCGGCCGACGCGTGGTGGCACGCGTGGTGCGAGGGCGTGGAAGTGCGCGACGAGGTGGGCTTGCCGGGTACCGGTCCGGTCGCTTTCACCAGCTTCGGGTTCGCCGACCGGCCGGGGGATTCCGTGCTGGTGGTGCCGGAGGTCGTGGTGGGGTGCCGCGACGGCGTCCGCTGGATCACGACCGTCGGGGAGCCGTCGCCGCATCCGGTGCGACCGGTGGGCGGCCCCGGCACGGTCCGCTACGAGACGGGCGCCGTGTCCGCCGAGCAGTACCGGCGGGCTGTGGTGCAGGCGGTGCGGATCCTGCGGTCCGGGGACTCGGCTCCCGCGACCGCTTCGGTCAACGGCACCGGGGCGGATTCGGGTGCGGTGCGGAAGGTGGTGTTGGCGCACGATCTGCTGGCGACCACGTCCGAACCGTTGGACGCCCGCTACCTGCTGCGCGCTCTCGCGGCCCGCTATCCGGGTTGCTGGAGCTTCGCGGTGGACGGCCTGGTCGGTGCGACGCCGGAGCTGCTGCTGGAACGGACCGGTCGCCGCATCCGGTCCCGGGTGCTGGCCGGGACCACTTGGCCGAGGCCCGGTGTCAGTGCGGACGATCTCGCCACGAGCCTGCTCGGGTCGGCGAAGGACCTGTCGGAACACGCGTTCGCCGCCGAGTCGCTGGCCGCTGAGCTCCGGCCGTTCTGCGGTGAACTGGCGGTACCGGAGCGACCGGAGGTCCTTCGGCTGCGCAACGTGTTGCACCTGGCCTCGCACATCACCGGTGAGCTGCACGATCACGCGGCGAGCAACGGGGTCGGGGCGTTGCTGCGGCTCGCGGCCGCGGTGCATCCGAGCGCCGCGGTCGGCGGCACTCCGACCGGAGCGGCAGTGGAGTTGATCAAGCGCCTGGAGGGCATGGATCGCGGGCGCTACGCCGGTCCGGTGGGCTGGGTGGACGACGCGGGCAACGGGGAACTGGGAATCGCGTTGCGCTGCGCGCAGATCGAGGCCGAAGGTGCCTCCGATGCCCCTGGTGGCGGCCGGGCTCGGTTGTTCGCCGGGGGCGGCATCGTCGCCGAATCCGATCCGGATCTGGAGGTCGCGGAGGCGGCGGCGAAGCTGCTGCCGGTCCGCGAAGCGCTCGACGGTCCCGGCTGATCTCGTCAGTCGACCGGTGGCCGGTGGTGCCGGGACGGTCGAATCGTCCCGGCACCCCGGACCACGGCTTGATCAGTTGTGGTCGTGGTCGTGCACGTGCTGGTGGGTGGCGTCGATCTCGGCCACCGAATCCGGGGCGACCACTCCGGCTCGCGTGGCCGAAGCGGGAATCCCGTTCTCCGGAGTGGGGGCGGGTTTGCCCGGCGTGAACAGCCACGCGTGGAAGAACTCGTCGAGCTGCTTGCCGGACCGCTGCTCGGTCAGCTCGATGAACTCCTCCACGGTGCCGGTGGAGTACTGCTTGTCCTCGACCCAGGTGCGCACCACGTCGAGCAGCGCCTCCTCGCCGATGACATTGCGCAGGGCGTGCAGGCTCAGCGCGCCACGGTCGTAGACGGCGTCGCTGAAGATGTTGTCCGGGCCGGGCTCACCGGGAGCGACCTGCCAGAACGGGTCGTCGGCCGGGATCGACGAGTAGTAGTGGTCGAACAGTTCCTGCGCCGTTCCGGTGCCCTGCTGTTCCGACCACAGCCATTCCGCGTAGCTGGCGAAGGCCTCGTTGAGCCAAATGTCGCGCCAGGTGTCCACCGACACCGAGTCGCCGAACCACTGGTGGGCGTTCTCGTGCACGACGACGGAGGTGTTGGCGCCGTTCTGGAAGAACTTCGGGCTGTAGGTCGGGCGGGTCTGGTTCTCCAGCGCGAAGTTCAGGCCTTCCGCGGGCACCACGCCGCCTTGCGCCTCGAACGGGTACTCGCCGAACAGGCCGGACAGGAAGTCCAGCACCTCCGGGGTCCGCTCGACGCTGGCCTTGGCCGCGCCCTCCGCCTCGCCGAGGCCGTCGGCGTAAGCGGTGACGAAAGGCTGGCCGAAGGCCCCGGTCTTCGTGTTGATCGCGTACTGGCCGATGCCGAGGAACGCCAGGTAGGTGGCGGTCGGCTTGGTCGTGCGCCACTTCCACGTGGTGCGGCCGGCGAGCGAGGAGGTGTCGGTGTTCACGCCGTTGGACAGCACTTCGGTGCCGTCGGGCACGTCCACGGCGATGTCGAAGGTGGCCTTGTCCCTGGGGTGGTCGTTGCCGGGGAACCACCAGGCGGAGATCTCCGGTTCACCGATGGCCAGTGCGCCGTCCGAGGTGCGGCTCCACGGGCTGATTCCGCCGACCTCGACGCTGGAGGGCACGCCGTCGTATTCGACGACGAACGTGGCCTGGGCGCCGGCGGGCAGTTCCGCGGTGGGCGTGACGGTGAGTTCGGTGCCCTGCTGTTGGAAGGCCGACGGGCTGCCGTTGACCCGGATCGACTTCACCGGCAGCGCGAAGTCGAGGTTGAACGCGGTGAGGTTCTGGGTCGGCTTCGCCACGATGGTCGTGGTGCCGGTGAGGTGGTCGTCCTGCGGCTCGTAGCGCAGCCGCACGTCGTAGTGCGACACGTCGTAGCCGCCGTTGCCGTACTCGGGGAAGTACGGGTCGCCCGCGCCCGGCGCCCCGGGGCTGCCGGTGCCCGCGGAGGCGGGGGTCGCCAGGAACGCCACGGCGCAGCACGCGGCCGCCGCCACCCGTAGACCGGTTCGCTTGAACACCAGGGCACCTCCCGAAGATCAGGTTTGTTTTCCAGCAGCGTACGAAGACGATCTGGCCCGCGCGAGAACCCGGAAGTGGAGCTTTTTTCCCAGACCCGAACGAACTTCGGCAATGTCCACCGACGAATCTCCCCACGTCGCCCCTCCGACCCAGCCGGAACAAGTGCCAACAACGCCCTTTCCCCAGTTCACAAGGCATCCCGAGCATCCATCGAATCGACCGCGAAATCCCCGCACGAACAAGCGAGCAGCACTCACCAACCCACAGAACACGCACCGATTCACCCGCATTCAAGCCACACGAACTCCCAAGAAGTGAGAAAAAGCCCCTCTCGACCCACCACCAGCAAAGCCGAGCCTCAACAGCAAAGCCACGCAGCCAACGGCGAAGCCGTGCTTCGCGGCCAAGCCCGCAAAGGGCGACGAAGTCCCACCTGCCCTGCGGCCGAAACCCGTGCCTGACGGCAAACCCGTGCCCCGCGGCGAAGCCGTGCCCCGCGGCGAAGCCAACTCCTTGCGGCCGGAGGCCGTGCCTGGATGCGCGAAGCGCATAGCCCACGTCGAAAAAACGACCACCCGCGGGTTCTCAGTTGGTCTCTCGCGAGGACAGCTTTTTCCCTCGTGGCGGAGCCACTAGGGAAAAAGATCCCGCAGCGAGAGACCAACTGAGGTTCCGCCACCCGACCACCCAAGCAAAACGACCGGAACCTCAACCAACAAGTACGGAACTAACGGCGGCTTGGAGGCGGGCGTGGAGACTCCGAGTCTCAGCTCTATCGGCCTGTATCTCGACGACGCGCAATCCCGGTGGCCCGTGCAGGGCGTCCGGGAAGTCCGAGCGCTGCCGCACCCGCACGTGGCCCACTCCGTGCGCCGCGCACAGCTGGGCTAGGTCGGTTCCGTGCGGGGTGCCGAAGACCCGCTCGAACGAGCCGCGATGCTCCGGGCCGCCCTGCTCCAGCAGCGAGAAGATGCCGCCGCCGTCATCGTTGAGCACCACGATCGTCAGGTCCGGGCGCTGTTCCTGCGGCCCCAGCAGCAGCCCGTTCCCGTCGTGCAGGAACGTGAGGTCGCCGAGCAGTGCGTACGTCGGACCGTTGTGCGCCAGCGCGGCGCCGATCGCCGTCGAGACCGTGCCGTCGATCCCGGCCACGCCGCGATTGCGGTGCACCGCGACGTCCGGGCGGTGCCGCGCGGCCAGCGCCACGTCCCGGCTCGGATTCGACGATCCCAGCACCAGCAGTGAGCTGGCGGGCAGCTCGTCGACCAGGTCCCTGGCGAGCACTGGTCCGTTCGGCCAGCGCTCCAGGTCGAGCGCGGCGTGCAGCGCGGCCGCCACCTTCTGGTCCGCCTGCTGCCAGGCCGTGAGCCAGTCCGGGTCGGCCGTCCGGGTCGGCCCGGCGTCGAAGGTGTGCGCGACCTCCCGCACCGCGTGGCCGGGCGACGGCCAGTCCGCATCGCCGCCGTGCGCCAGCAGCACCTCCACACCGGCATCGGTGAGCAGCGACTGCACTTGGCGGAACACCGTCGGCCTGCCGACGCACAGCACCTGCTCCGGCTGGTGTTCGCGGACGAACTCGGCCTGGTTCAGCAGCCACATTCCGGTGCTGATCGCCGCGCCGCCGGGGAGTCCGACACCACCGGTCTCGGAGAGCACCGGCCAGCCGTACCGTTCGCCCCAGGCACCGGCCGCTTCGGCGCTGCCGTCGGCGGCGAGCACCAGCCCGCGCCGCGCCGTCGGACCGCGCAGGCTGCTCGGCCTGCCGCCGTCCACGGCGATCTCGGTCCAGGGCGCGTCGTCGGCGCGTCCGTCCATCGGCTCGCACCATTCGAGGTCGCCGGTCGGTACCAGCGGCTCCCGGAACGGCAGGTTCAGGTGCGCCGGACCGGATCGAGCCGTGCCCAGCGCGGCCCGCGTGGCGCGGCACACCTGGCTGCGCCAGTAGGCCTGCTGCCCCGGGCGGTTCTCCGCGACGCCCAGCTCATCGAAAAACCGGACCTGCGGCCCGAACATGCGGTGCTGGTCGATCGTCTGGTTGGCCCCGGCCGCCCGCAGTTCCGGTGGGCGGTCCGCGGTGAGCACGATCAGCGGGATCCCCGCCTCGGTCGCTTCGCTGACCGCGGGATGCAGGTTCGCCGCGGCGGTGCCCGACGTGCCCGCCACCACCACCGGCCGTCCGCTGCGCGCCGCCAGCCCCAGGGCCAGGAAGCCCGCGCTGCGCTCGTCGATGCGGACGTGCAGCCGGACCCGGCCCGCCTGCGACGCGCGGTGCAGCGCGAACGAGAGCGGCGCGTTGCGCGACCCCGGGGAGAGCACCACGTGCCGAACCTGATTGCGAATCAGCTCATCAACGATGACCTCGGCCTGTGCCGTGGACGGATTCAACCCATCACCCCGGACTCCCTCGCACGCTGCCTGATCGCTCCCAGTGTCGCCGGGGCCGCCGGACCGCTTCGACCCGGTGTCGTCCCGACCGAGCGACGTGCCGCCGCTCACACCGGCCGACGCCCTCCTGGTGTTCAGCACGCCGAGACGGGCCCTATTGTCCCAGGCGTGCTGAACTCGCGTGTCTCTGAGCTGTTCGACCCGGCCGTGTGGGAACCCGTCAGCGGGTTCGACTTCACCGACATCACGTATCACCGCTGCGTCGAGGAGGGTCCCGGACGGGGCACCGTCCGCATCGCCTTCAACCGGCCCGAGGTCCGCAACGCCTTCCGCCCGCACACCGTGGACGAGCTGTTCCGGGCGCTCGACCACGCGCGGATGTGCAGCGATGTCGGGGCCGTGCTGCTGACCGGGAACGGGCCGTCGCCGAAGGACGCGGGCTGGGCCTTCTGTTCCGGCGGCGATCAGCGCATCCGCGGCCGCTCCGGCTACCAGTACGCCGCCGGTGAGACCGCCGACACCGTTGATCCGGCGCGGGCCGGACGGCTGCACATCCTGGAGGTGCAGCGGCTGATCCGCTTCATGCCCAAGCTCGTCATCGCGGTCGTCCCCGGCTGGGCCGCGGGCGGCGGGCACAGCCTGCACGTCGTGTGCGATCTCACCCTCGCCAGCGCCGAGCACGCCCGCTTCAAGCAGACCGACGCCGACGTCGGGAGCTTCGACGGCGGCTTCGGCAGCGCTTACCTGGCCCGGCAGGTCGGGCAGAAGTTCGCCCGCGAGATCTTCGCGCTCGGCCGCGCCTACGACGCCGAGCAAGCGCACCGGATGGGGATGGTCAACGAGGTCGTGCCGCACGCCGAACTGGAGACGACCGCCCTGCAGTGGGCACGGGAGATCAACGGCAAGTCTCCGACGGCGCAGCGCATGCTCAAGTACTCGTTCAACGCGATCGACGACGGCCTGGTCGGACAGCAGCTGTTCGCCGGGGAGACGACGCGGCTGGCATACATGACCGATGAGGCCGTCGAAGGCCGGGACGCGTTCCTCCAGCGCCGGGAGCCCGACTGGACGCCGTTCCCCTGGTACTACTGACCGACCCCGGACGGCGCCGGTCGCCGATGCCGGGACCGGGCGGGCCGCGCCTCGGGCCGTGGTCCGCCCGGTGATCGGGTGGCCGCAGGAGTTCATCGTCCGCACCGCCTTCGCTCGCAGGTCGCTCTGACAAGACCATCGACCCGCCGAGTCGAACAGTTGAGCGATATCATCCGAACTGGTGATCGAAGGCCTGGTGACAGAAGGCACGCTCACCGCCCACCTCCGCATCGGCCCGATCGGCGGCAAGCGCAAGATGGCGGGCATGCCGTCAGCCCGCGAACCTCGGCCGACCCGCGACCCCCTGCAGGCCCGCGAACTCCGGCCGTTGCCCGTCCCGGCAGGCCCGCAGGCGTCGACCGTGCTCCCCGCGCTGCGCCGCGCCCTGGACGGCGACGGTCCGGCGCTGCTCCCGGTGGCACCGGACGGGGATACCTCGACCGTCGAAGCGATGGACGTGAGCACCCCGCTGCGCTCCGGCGAGGACGATCCGGCGGACCCGACCGCCCTGGTCATCGCCACTTCCGGTTCGACGGGAACCCCGAAGGGCGTGCTGCTGCCAGCCTCGGCGCTGCGCGCGTCGGCCGAGGCCACGCACCGGGGGCTCGGCGGTCCGGGGCACTGGCTGCTGGCGATGCCTGCGCACCACATCGCCGGAATCCAGGTGCTGGTGCGGGCGCTGCTCGCGAAGACACCGCTGGAAGCGGTGGACGCCTCTGCGGGTTTCCGCCCGGACCGGTTCGCCGCGGCCGCCCGCCGCACCCTCGCCGCCCCGGGCAGGCACTACACGGCGCTGGTACCGACCCAGCTGCGCCGCATCCTGGACGATCCGGAGGCCTCGGCGGCGCTGTGCGAGTTCGACGCGGTCCTGCTCGGCGGCGCCGCCACCCCGCCCGCGCTGCGCGAGCAGGCCACGGCGGCGGGCGTGCGGGTGGTGACGACCTACGGCATGAGCGAGACCGCGGGGGGCTGCGTGTACGACGGTGTCCCGTTGGACGGCGTGCGGCTGCACGTCGAGGCAGCCGAGGACGGTTCCGGACCGGTCGCGCTGGCCGGACCGACGCTGGCCCGCGGCTACCGAGGTCAGGACGTGGCGAGCGCGTTCCGCGACGGCTGGTTCCACACCGGCGACCTGGGCCGCGTGAACGGGGACCGCCTGGAGATCCTCGGCAGAGCCGACGACGTGATCATCACCGGCGGCGTGAACGTCGCACCCGTCCTGGTGGAGCGCGTCCTCACCGAGCATCCCGGTGTCCGGGAGGCGTGCGTGCTGGGCGTCGACGATCCGGAATGGGGCCAGGCCGTGGTCGCCGCCGTCGTCCCCACCGATCCCGAGGCGCCACCGCCCGTGGCGGATCTACGCAGGTCAGTGCGAGAGCGCGCGGGCGCACCGAGCACACCGAAGCGCATCGAGTTCCTCGCCGAGCTGCCGCTGCGCGGGCCGGGGAAACCGGACCGGCGGTCGTTGCGCGCGACTCTCGGCCAGTGACGACGAGTGATGCGCGAAGATGATTCCCATGGCGACCGTGAAGCAGTGGATTGAGGGCGCACGCCTGCGGACGTGGCCGAACGCGATCGCGCCGGTCCTGGTCGGCACCGGGGCGGCGACCGGAGTGGACGAGCGGAGCGTTCCGATCGCGCTGCTGGCGCTGGCGGTGTCGCTCTTGCTGATCACCGGGGTGAACTTCGCGAACGACTACTCGGACGGAATCCGGGGCACCGACTCCGATCGGGTCGGACCGTTCCGGCTGGTCGGTTCCGGCGCCGCCGATCCGATCGCGGTGCGCAACGCGGCGTTCGGCTGCTTCGGCCTGGCCGCGATCGCGGGCATCGCCGTTGTGGTCCTGAGTGGACAGTGGTGGATGCTGGCGGTGGGCGCGCTGTGCATCGCGGGCGCCTGGTACTACACCGGCGGCAAGCGGCCGTACGGCTACGCGGGCCTCGGCGAGATCTCCGTGTTCGTGTTCTTCGGCCTGATCGCGGTGCTCGGCACGATGTTCGCGCAGGCGGGCACGATCAGCGGTTTCGGCGTCGGCGGCGCGGTGGCGATCGGCTCGTTCTCCAGCGCGGTGCTGGTGGCGAACAACCTCCGCGACATCCCCACCGACCGGGTCACCGGCAAGCGCACCCTGGCGGTGCTGCTGGGCGACCGCGACACCCGAACCCTGTACGTCACGCTGGCCCTGATCCCGTTCCTGATCACCGTCCTGATCGGCCTCCGCAATTCCTGGGCACTGCTGGGCTTCCTGGCCTTACCCCTCCTGATCAACTCCGTCCTGGCGGTGACCCGAGGCGGCACCGGCCGCAAACTGATCCCCGCCCTCCGAGACACCGGCCTGGCAATGCTCGCCTGGGGAACCGCAACGGCCCTGGCCCTAGCCTTCGGCTGACGACCACGACGAAGCAGTGCAGTCGGCGGCGAAGCAGTGCAGTCGGCGTCGAAGCCCGCGAAGGGCGGGCAAAGCCCCGCCTGCCTCGCGGCCGAAGGCCGTGCCTTGCGGCGAAGCCGTGCCTTGCGGCGAAGCCGTGCCTTGCGGCGCAGCCGTGCCTGGATGCGCGTCAGCGCATAGCCCACGTCGAAAAAACGACCACCCGCGGGTTCTCAGTTGGTCTCTCGCGAGGACAGCTTTTTCCCTCGTGGCGGAGCCACTAGGGAAAAAGATCCCGCAGCGAGAGACCAACTGAGGTTCCGCCACCCGACCACCAAAGCCAAACGACCGGACGAATCAGTCCACTGCAGAAAGAACGTACTGAGCTATTCCCTGGGCGGCGTCGCACTCGTCAGAGTCGGCCTCAGCGGACTGCACCGTGACCTGCAGGGTCCCCCGCCCGACTCCCGCGAACACGCTGCACTCGTTGGCACGCAGCGTCTTCGTCCCAGGGACTTCGCCGAGCCGTACTTCGTCCTCACCGAGCCCGGCGTACTCCTGGGGCTGGGAGGCGATCAAGATCGACCGAACCCCGCTCTGCGCCTCGAACCGGCAGCCGCGCACCGGCGGGTCGAATCCGATCTCGCGCGCAACCCCGGGCCGCACGGCGTAGCCGAACCGTCCGAGTTCGTCGACGTTGATCAGCCCGCACAGTTGTTCCGCGGAGGCCCCGGCGAGGTCCTGGCGCCGTTCCGGCGGCACTTCGCGGGTGATCGATGGGGTGACGGTCTCCGGTTCGGCCTGGTCGCTGCCGCTCGTCGTGGGTGTGCTGCTCGGCGCGGGCGGCGGGCCGCCGGAGGTGCACCCGGCGAGCACGACGGCGAGCGCGGGTACCAGCACGGCGGCGGAGATCGTCGGCCGGCGCATGCCCCTCCTCGGACTAGTGGCTTGATCGCAGACTACGTGTCGCAGGAGGGCTCGCCGTCGCTCACCCGGCGAGCGGCCAGGTTCCGCTGCGGTGGAACTCGGCGAGCGTGTCGAGCGGCCCGGTGAGGTCGAGGCCCTGCTCCGCCACCCATTCGTCGTCGTAGTAGGTGTCGGCGTAGCGCTCACCGCCGTCGCAGAGCAGCGTGACGATGCTGCCGGTCCTGCCGTCGCGCACCATTTCGGAGACGAGCCCGAAAACGCCCCACAGGTTGGTGCCGGTGGAGCCGCCGACGCGGCGGCCGAGCACGTTCTCGGCCCAGCGGATGGTGGCGATCGAGGCGGCGTCCGGCACCTTGATCATCCGGTCGATGGCTTGGCCGATGAAGGACGGTTCGACCCGCGGCCTGCCGATGCCTTCGATGAGCGAACCGCGTTGCCCGGTCCGGCCGGGGTCGCCGTCGCACCACGCTTCGTAGAACACGGAGTGTTCCGGGTCGACCACGGCGAGCCCGGTGTCGTGCCTGCGGTAGCGGATGTAGCGGCCGAGGGTGGCGCTGGTGCCGCCGGTGCCCGCGCCGGTGACGATCCACTCCGGGCTCGGGTGCCGTTCCAGCGCGAGCTGGTCGAAGATCGACTCGGCGATGTTGTTGTTGCCCCGCCAGTCGGTGGCGCGTTCGGCGTGGGTGAACTGGTCCATGAAGTGCCCGCCGAGTTCGGCGGCGAGCCTGCGGGATTCGTCGTAGATCGCGCCCGGTTGGTCCACGTAGTGGCAGGTGCCGCCGTGGCGTTCGATCAGCGCCACTTTCTCCGGGCTGGTGGAACGCGGCATCACCGCGATGAACGGGAGTCCCAGCAGCTGGGCGAAGTGCGCTTCGGAGACCGCGGTGGATCCGGAGGACGCCTCGATCACGGGGGTGTTCTCCGTCACCCATCCATTGCAAATGGCGTACAGGAACAGGGATCGGGCGAGCCGGTGCTTGAGCGAACCGGTCGGATGAGTTGACTCGTCCTTGAGGTAAAGGTCGATCCCCCACGCCGAGGGCAGCGGGAATCGCAGCAGGTGCGTGTCGGCGCTGCGGTTCGCGTCGGCTTCGATGATGCGAACCGCTTCACTGGTCCAGGATCGGGTGCGTCCGCAGGAGCGATCCGCCACCACGCCGGAGACGTCCGCATCAGTCCTGGTCATCGGCCTGCCCTCGGTCACCGCGGAGCTCGGCGCGGAGTTGTTCGCGGCGCCGGGCGCGGTGCACCATGCCGGTGGCGACGCGTCGGCGCAGTCCGCCGAAGACCACCATGGACAGCGGCATCACCACCACCACGGACACCGCGAGGGCGACCAGCAGCGGCACTCCGCAGAGGGCGATCACGGCGGTCACCGCGAGCAGCATGGCCAGCCTGACCACGGTGTACAGCGCGATGTCCCGCGCCAAGTTGGTCGGCGGGGCCGACTCCGTTACCGATGCCGTTCGCTGTTCCTGCACGTCAACCAGGGTAGAGCACGGCCAGTGCGACAATCCCCCACCCCGTATCGCCCGAAGCGCCGCTTTCGTCCCTTACCTTCCCTTTACCTGGAGTCGAATGTTCGAGTACCTGACCATCGAAGTGCCAGGATGCGACCGGAATGCCCGAAAAACCGTCCGCATTGTGGAGGTCCCCTGTGACCGCGACGACTCCCCAGTCTCGCCAGAACGGTCAGGAACAGCTGCTCACCCCCGGTGAGGTCGCCTCGTTGTTCCGGGTCGACCCGAAGACGGTGACGAGATGGGCGACGGCAGGCCGGATCGGTTCCATTCGCACCCCCGGCGGCCACCGCCGGTTCCGCGAGTCGGAAGTGCGCACGCTGTTGGCCGAACTCACCAACGACGTCCGCTCCGCCTGAGCCGCCCGACGATCGGCACGCGTCCGGTCCGCCTCCGCGTCAGTACCGCCCGAGGCGGGCCGGGCACGGCCCATCGCCGAATTGCCGAATATCGGTGCACCGTCGGATGCTCCCTGATCGGCGCACCCCACCACCCGCCGTTCTCCGGCTAATCTCGGGGTGAGGTAGTGGAGGTGCCCTGATGATCTACGTCCTGGCAGCGATCGGCGCGCTCACCGTGGCCGTGCTGATGTGGCGCGCGTTCGGCCCGATGCGCGACGCCGAGAGCGAGGGTTCGAACGAGCCTCGCCGCGCCGCACCCTTGGCCCCGGACGACGACCCGGATTTCCTGCGTCGTCTCGACGAACAACAACGCAACAAGAACGACCACGACCAGGACTGAGCGCGGGCTTCGCCGCCTCGGCAGCGGCGAAGCCGAATCCTCGCGGCGAAGCCGTGCCTGGATGTGCGAAGCACATAGCCCACGTGAGCAGGGTGACCACCGGCGGGTTCTCAGTGAGCCTCTCGCGAGGACAGCTTTTTCCCTCGTGGCGGAGCCACTCGGGAAAAAGATCCCGCAGCGAGAGGCTCACTGGGGTTCCGCCACCCGACCACCCAAGACGAAAGACCGGGCCGCCCCGACAACCTCAGGCCTGGCGCTGGCGGCCGAAGGCCTGCGGGAAATCGTCGGCGACGATCGCCCCGAGTTCCAGCAGTGCCAACCGGGTCGGGGCGGCGAGCTGGTCCAGTTCGACCTCCGCACCTTCTTCGAGGTGCGGGTCGAACGGGATGCGGGACACCGCCCGGCAGCGCGAACCGAAGTGGGCGCTGAGCTTGTCGACGTCGACCTTGCCGGAACCGGGCCGCACCGAGTTGATCACCGCGACCGAGCGGGAGACGAGCTGCCCGTACCCGTGCGCGTCCAGCCAGTCCAATGTGGCCGAAGCGCTGCGCGCCCCGTCGATGGAACTGGACGAGACGATCACCAGCGAGTCCGCGACGTCGAGCACGCCCTTCATCGCCGAGTGCATCAGTCCGGTGCCGCAGTCGGTCAGCACGATGTTGTAGAAGTGCTCCAGCAACGTCACCGTGCGCTGGTAGTCGTCCTCGCTGAACGCCTCGGAGACCGCCGGGTCCTGCTCGCTGGCGAGGATCTCCAACCGGCTCGGCCCTTGCGAGGTGTAGGACCGCACATCGCTGTACTTGCGAATGCGTTGCGCGTCCCGCAGCAGGTGGCGCACGGTGGCCGTGGTCTCCAGCGGGATCTTCTGGCTCAGCGTGCCACGGTCCGGGTTGGCGTCCACGGCGATCACGCGATCACCGCGCAGCGAGGAGAACGTGGAGCCGAGGGTCGCGGTCGTCGTGGTCTTGCCGACGCCGCCCTTCAGGCTCAGCATCGCGATCTTGTAGCAGCCTTGCAGCGGCTGGTTGATCCGGCCGATCAGTTCGCGGCGGCGCAGGTCGGAAGCGCTCTCGCCGAGGTTGATCGAACGACCGCTCGCCACGTACAGCGCCTTGCGCCAGCCGGATTGCGGGGCGCGCTTGGTCTGCCGCAGCAGTTGCGAAGAAGCGAGGTCCTTCCCGAACGGCACACCTTGCTGCTGGCCGGGCTGCTGCTGGCCGGGATGTTGCTGGCCCGCTTGCGGCTGGCCCGGCTGCCCGGCGGCGGGCTGCCCGACGCCCGGCTGCTGAGCGCCCTGTTGCGGCTGCTGCGGAAATCCCTGCTGCTGCGGGAACGGTCCGGCGACCGGCGCGTACGGGTTCTGCTGGCCGCCCACCTGGTACGGCCCGGACTGGCCACCGGCGACCGGGTACGGCCCCGAGTTGGCAGGCACCTGGTACGGACCGGACGTCCCGCCCTGCACCGGCTGGGGACCTGACTGACCACCGGGAACCTGGTGCGGCCCGGACGGCCCGCCCGGAGCCGGGAACGGCCCGGATTGATGCGGCTGCGGCCCGGACGGCGTCTGCTCGGTGTACTGCGAACCCGCCTGCGGATACTGCGGCCCGGCATCGGGGAAAGACTGTCCACTCTGGACGTTCTGGCCGCCGGGGACGTTCTGACCACCAGGGTAGTACGGCTGCGGCCCGCCGGGACTCGCCGCGCCCTGCACGGGAGCGTTCGGCGTGGTCCCCGGCTCCACGTACGGCTGCGGTCCCGCGGGCACCGAGCCGTCACCGTAATCCGGGGTCGCGTGATCCGTCGTGCCGTTCGCCTGCTGCGCCGAGTCCGCACCGGGCGAGGCCGAACCCGCATCGCGTTGCGTTTCGGGCTCTTCGTACCGTCCGGTCACCGTTCCCGTACCTCCCACACATCGGTTCGATCTTTACCGGGACGAGTGACGGCCACCCGATTCCGCGGAGGAACGGGTGGCCGGCGGTCGAACTCCGGACCGGATCATGAACTCACAGTCCAGCGTACGAGTGCAGTCCGGAGACGACGATGTTGATGAAGAAAAGATTGAAGATCATGACAGCCAGGCCGGTGATGTTGATCCACGCGGCCTTGACTCCCCGCCACCCCGCGGTCGCACGCGCATGCAGGTACGCAGCGTAGACGACCCACGCGATGAACGAACAGGTCTCCTTCGGGTCCCAGCCCCAGAACCGGCCCCAGGCGGCCTCGGCCCAAATCGCACCGGCGACGATCGCGAACGTCCACACCGGGAAGATGATCACGGTGGCGCGGTAGGCCATCCGGTCCAGCACCTGCGTGGTGGGCAGCCGGGAACCGACCCGGACCATCTTGAGCGGGTTGTTCTCGTGCCGGGCGCGCAGCATGAACAGCACGCTGGCGACACCGGCGAACAGCAGCGCACCGCTGGAGACGATCGCCGCGCTCACGTGGATCACGATCCAGTAGGACTGCAACGCGGGCTGCAGCGGCGCGGCGCGGGCGTAGAGCACGGTGCCGGACAGGAACAGCAGCAGCACCACCGGCAGCAGCAGGAACCCGCCGAGCCCGCGCAGTTGCGCGGACGAGGACTCCCGGCGCTCGGCGCGCATCTGCCGGAACAGCACGATCGTCCAGGCGATCACCGCGGCCAGGCAGATCGCGGAGCCGAACTCGTACATGTTGCCCCACGGCGCGCGGCCGGTGGCCACACCGCGGAACACCAGCGAAGCGGTGTGCACCAGGATGCCGAGCACCGTCATCGACACGGCCATGCCGCCGAACCGCTCGGACAGCGGGCGCTTCTGCGGAGTGTCGATCCGGCCGACCCGCTCGCCGGTCGAGGAGTCCGCGCCGGCGCCGGCCGTGGTGACCAGTTGCGCCTCGCGGGTGCGGGCGGACTGCTTGCGCCCGCCGTAGGCGAACTCCGCGAAGTACAGCAGCATGGCGGCGATGTAGACGACCACCGAGGTCGCGAACGCCATGTCGCTGTAGTTGGACAACATCTGGTTGACCGGCATCAGCTCTTCCTTCCGCGTGCGGATGCTGCCCCCGGCGACTCCGCATCGGAGCCGTCCGTTCCGAGCAGGTCCTTGGCCAGCCGGGTGAACTCCTCGCCGTAGCCTGCCTGGTCGGTGCGGGCCAGTCCGCCGACCTCGACAACGGTACGCGCGGGATCGTCCACGCCGGTCCCGGGGGCCGGGGCTACCCGCACCCAGATCCGCCGGCGTTTGATGCTCAACGAGGCGCTGATCCCGAAGATCACCGCGATCGCGAAACCGAGGACGTACGGCTGGAACGGGTCGTGCGAGATCTGCAGGTTCGCCCAGCGCTCCACGCCGTCGAAGCGGATGGAGGTGCCGTCGTCGAGCCGGATCTCCTCGCCGACCCGCACGTTCTCCCGCGCGACCTTGTTCAGCCGCCCGGACTCCACCATCTTCTGGTCCACCCCGAAGATCGACTGACCGCGCCCGGAGTCCAGGCCGAGGTCGCCGCGCAGCACGTCCACCGCCGCGGTCGGCTCGAGCAGATCCGGGAACTGCGAGCTCAGCACCTTGCCCTGGTAGGCGGCGGTCGGCGCGAACAGGCCGGTCACCGCCAGCTGGGTCTCCCGCCGCTGCACCTCGTCGGTGACACCGGGCTGGTCGAACTTGGTGGCGCCCTGCGACAACATCGTGGTGACGTCCATCGGCTGCCACTGCGTCAGCTGGGTGCGCTGCTGGCCGTCGGGGAACGTGACGGTGAACCGGGGGGCGTAGCCGTTGCCGGTCAAGTAGATCCGGTCGCCCGCGGTCCGCAGCGGATGGTTCACGTGCAGGTCGTAGGGCTGCCAGCTGCCGTTCTCCAAGTCGGCGCCGGACTGGTACTCCATGCCCACCCGGTAGCTCGCCACCTGGCCGGTGTGCTGGTACTTCACGTCGAAGCCGTTGACCCGCAGGCAGAACGGGCTCAGCTGGGTGCCGTCCACGCTGAGACCGGCGCGGAACGAGTCGTAGTTGTACGTACCGGAGTTGCAGAACTCGGAGCCGTCGGCCATCACGATCACTTGGCCCTCGTAGCCGAGGATCTTGCCGCCCGCGACGGTCACCAGCAGCCCGACGAGCGCGAAGTGGAACACCAGGTTCCCCGCCTCCCGCAGGTAGCCGCGTTCCGCGCTGATCGAGCGGGTGCCGTCGTCCTCCTCCCGCTCGTCCTTGCGCCAGCCGCGCAGCCTGCGATGCGCGGCGGCCAGCGCCTCCTCCGGCGTTCCGTCCACAGTGGCCGAAGCGTGGTGCGGCATCCGGGACAGGTTGCGCGGGGTGCGCACCGGCCTGCCGCGCAACTGCCGGTAGTACTCCAGGCAGCGCGGCAGCAGACAGCCGATCAGCGAGATGAACAGCAGCACGTAGATCGAGGCGAACCAGACGGAGCTGAACACCTCGAACGCGCCCAGCTTCTCCAGCACGGGCGCGAGTTTCGGGTACTCGGTGAAGTACTTGTCGACCTCGGCGGGGTTCAGCGAGCGCTGCGGGATCAACGCACCCGGCAACGCGGCCATCGCCAGCAGGAACAGCAGCACCAGAGCGGTGCGCATCGACGTCAGTCCGCGCCAGGTGTTGCGCAGGAAAGCCAGCAAAGAGCGGAATCGGGACATCAGATCGGCGTCTCGAATCCGGCGACGGGTTCGCGCAGCACAGTGACCAGTTCTCCCCACAGCCCGGTGACGAGCAGTACGCCCACCACGACCAGCAGCGCGCCACCGGCGATCTGGATGACGCGGCCCCGGCGGCGCAGCCAGTCCGTGCTGCGCACCGCCCACCGCGCGCCCAGCGCCAGCAGCACGAACGGCAACCCGAGCCCGATGCAGTACGCCGCGACGAGCAGCACGCCGCGCACGGCGGTGCCGGTGCCCGCCTCGGTTCCGATGGCCAACGACATCACCCCGGTCAGCGTCGGGCCGAGGCAGGGGGTCCAGCCCAGCCCGAACACCGCGCCGAGCAGCGGGGCGCCCCACAACCCGGCCTGCGGAACCCGGTGCGACCGGACGTCGCGCTGCAACGCCGGGATCATGCCGAGGAACACCAGACCCATCGCGACGGTGACGACACCGCCGATGCGCTGCAACAGCAGCTCATTCGCGAACAACGCGTCGGACAAGCCCAGCAGCAGCACCGTTCCGGCGGCGAACACGACGCTGAACCCGGCCACGAACAGCAGCGCCGCACCGGCCACCCGCCACCGGCCGCGGCGGGCCTGCTGAGCCTCGGTGGAATCGACGGGCGGGGCTTCGGCGCCCACCACGCCCGCCAGATAAGCCAGGTACCCCGGCACCAACGGCACGACGCACGGCGAAGCGAAGCTGACCGTCCCGGCGAGCACTGCGATCACGGCCGCGAAAAGCAGCGGGCCGGACGCGGCTAGCTCGGTCGGGTTCACGGTTCCGAGGGTAGGGACAACTCTAGGCTGCCTACGCACCGGCCCCGGGTCTCTGCGGAGTGATTTGCGCGGGCGTGCGGGTAGCGGAACCTCAGTGAGCGGCTTTGGGACGTGGGCCAACCGCTTCGCGCGAACGGGCACGGCTTCGCCGCAGGGCACGGCCTTCGGCCGCAAAGCGCGGTTTCGCCGCCGAGAAGACGAAAATCACAGGGCCTCGGTGCGCGGTTTCATGGGCACCGGTCGTGGTCAGGCGCGCAAGGAGCGGAGGAAGGCCGACCAGAGCTTCGGTGAGAAGGCGAGAGTTGCGTTGCGGGGTGCTTTCGAGTCGCGGACCGAGATGACGACGCGGGTGATGCCGACTTCCACGCAGTTGCTCTCCTCCCCGCTGTGACTGGACTTACGCCAATGCACCGTCGCGCTCACACTCTCGTTCCATCGCGGCCGCCACATCCGTGATCAGCAGCGCGGACTCGGCCTGATCGAGGGCGACCGAGGGCAGCCGGGCGGCGGTTTCGAGGAACGGCGCGGTGTCCGCGGGCACCTCCAGGAACGCGCCGCGGCGGCGCTGTTCCAGGTGGACCACGGGACGTTGCCTGGCGAACTCCAGGATCAGCTGGCTGCCGTTGAGCTCGGCGTACGCGCCGGCGGAGAACGGGATCACCCGCACCGACACGTTCGGCCTGCGCCCCATCCGCACCAGGTGCCTGAGCTGGTCCGCCATCACGCGGTGCCCGCCGACCGGCCGGTGCACCACGGACTCGTCGAGGTAGGCGTGCAGCTGTGCCGGCTCCTCCCGGGTGAGCACGCCCTGCCTGCCGAGGCGCAGCGCGACCCGCGACTCCAGGTCCGCGTCCCGCACGCCGCCCGCGCTCAGCACCGCGCGGGTGTAGTCCGGGGTCTGCAGCAGTCCCGGCACCAGCGCCAGCGCCATGTCGGTGATCCGGGTCGCGAGCCGCTCGAAGTCGATCAGCGCGGTGAGCGCGCTGGGCATCCCGGCGTACCCGGCTTCCCACCAGCGGGCCTCGGTGGCCGCGTGGACGAGCTCGAACAACCGCACTCGCTCCGAACCGGACACGGCGAGCGTGTCCAGCAAGGCGGTCAGTTCGGCCTCGCTCGGCACTCGCTCACCGGATTCGATCCGACCGAGAGTCGCCCTGGACCACCCACACCGCTGCGCGAGATGTTCCAATCGCAATCCGGCAGCCTTGCGGAGTTCTCGTATCTCAGCGCCCAGTCCCCGCGCTCGAACACTGGTCATAGCAGGAACTTATTTCCTACGCCGATGTCATGCCATCGCTCGATTCGGTGAAGTACATTGCCATTCGAGTGGCAAGAGGGTCTCATTCCCAGCAGGACGAACGCCCGAGGAATGGAGTCGACGCGATGCCCCCGCAGCACGGCCTGGCCTATGTGTGGCGACCGATCCCGGCGGGGCGCCACGCTTTCGCGGCCAGTGCGCTGGATGCCGATCCGCAATGCCCCGTCACCTCGTATTGCGGCGTGGAAGCGACCGCCGTCGAACTGCACGGCCGCACGGAATACGAGTGGGTTCGGCGCGGCACCTGCATGGACTGCTGGCACGTGCTGATCCGCTCCCGCAACAGGCGGGCGTCGTGATGCCCGCGCCGGCTCAGGTCCGGACAGCGGCGATCACGCTCCGGCGAACGAACCGAACGCAGCACCGTTCGGCCCAGTCGATGGGCTGAACGAGGTACCCACGCCGGAACCGGCCCTCCCGCGCCGCTGACCGCTCAAGCCGGGCCACCGCTCGACGAAACGGTCACCGCACGAAAGCGCAACCCGCGGAATTCGACCGCCGAAACCCGTCAGGAGGCGGGTTCCGAGGCGATCTTCTGCACTTCCGGAAGAAGTTCGCTCTCCAGCATTTCCGTGAGGAAAACCGCGGCCACGCGATGGTGCCGATCCAGAATGATGGTGGACGGCACCGCACTCCGCGGATATTGCTTCAGCGCCAACAGCGAACGACCCGACGGGTCAAAAATCGACGGGTAGCTCAACCCGCGATCCCGATGGAAATCCATCGCCGCCGAACGACTGTCGCGCACGTCGATGCCGAGCACCTGAACGCCTTGCGGCCCCGCCTTGTCCTGGACGGCCTGCAGATCATCGGCCTCCGCGCGACAAGGACCGCACCAGGAACCCCACAGATTCACCACCACGACCTCGCCGGGGAAGTCCTGCAAACCGATTCGTTTGCCCTCTTCCAACAGGCTTTCCCCGCCCAGCTTGGTGAGGTGCTGCCGTTCCGCTTCGGGGTAGAAGATGCGGGTCTGCCCGCCCGGCGAGACGAACGTGAACTCGCTGCCCTGCTCCACGGCGTCCTTTCCCGCCGTGGCGCAGCCACCGAGCAGACTCACCGTCGCCACCGCCAGCGCGGCCCTGGTCAGCAGGCTCCTCATGCCCCGGTCACCCGAGGATCGGTCTCGCCGGCCGGCTCGACGTAAGCGACGCGCACCAGCTGCTCGTCCCGGAACACCAGGCTGGTCACCGAGGCCAGCGAGCACTGCCTGCTGCGCGGGTCGTGCCACATCCGCTTGCCCTCGACGAACCTGCGCAACGTCCAGATCGGCAGCTGGTGGGACACGCACACCGCCTCGTGCCCCTCGGCTGCGGAGCGGGCGCGCTGGGCGGCGGCGAACATGCGGTGCGCGATCTGCACGTACGGCTCGCCCCAGGACGGCAGGAAGGGGTTGCGCAACTTCGACCAGTGCTGCGGCGAGCGCAGCGCTCCGTCGCCCACCGACACCCGGAGACCTTCGAACTGGTTCTCCGACTCGATCAGCCGGTCGTCGGTGTCCACGTCCAGCGCGAAGACGCCGCCGATCGGCTTGGCGGTCTCCTGCGCCCGCTGCAGCGGGGAGGCGACGACGTGCTGCACGTCGCGGCCCGCCAGGAACTCCGCGACGAGCTTCGCCTGCGCCGCGCCCTGATCGGAGAGCCCGTAGCCGGGCAGCCGTCCGTAGAGGATCCGCTCCGGGTTGTGCACCTCGCCGTGGCGCATGAAGTGCACGATCGTCTTCGTCCCGCTCATGCCGTGGGCTCCTCAGCCGCGGCGGCGGCCGCGGCCGCGTGCGGCGCCGCCTCCGCGATCCGCTCGAACGCCGCCTCGTCCATCGCCGAGTTCACGAACCAGGACTCGAACGCGCTCGGCGGCGGGTACACGCCGCGTTCCAGGAAGGCGTTGAACAACGCCGGGAAGCGCCACGCCTGCTGGGCCTGCGCCTGCTCGAAGTTCGTCACCGGGGACTCGGTGAAGAAGACGCTGACCAGGTTGCCCGCGAACGCCACCTGGTGGGCCACGCCCGCCGTCGTCAGCGCGGAGCCGAGCAGGTCGCCGAGGCGGGCCGCGTTGCGGTCCAGCGCCTCGTAGGCGGTCGCGTCCGCCGCGCGCAGGTTCGCGAGTCCGGCCGCCACGGCGACCGGGTTCCCGGCGAGGGTGCCCGCTTGGTACACCGGCCCGGACGGGGCGAGCAGCTCCATCACGTCGGCGCGACCGCCGAAGGCGGCCGCGGGCAGACCGCCGGACATGACCTTGCCGAAGGTGTAGAGGTCCCCGGCGACGCCGTCCAGGCCGAACCAGCCCGCGGCGGAGACGCGGAACCCGGTCATCACCTCGTCCATGATCAGCAGGGAACCGGCGGAGCGGGTGATCTCGCGCAGCGCGGCGTTGAAACCGGGCTGCGGGGCGACCGCGCCCATGTTGCCCGCCGCCGCCTCGGTGATCACGCAGGCGATCTCGTCACCGAACTCGGCGAAGGCCGCGCGTACGGCGTCGATGTCGTTGTAGGGCAGCACCACGGTGTCCGCGGCCTGCGCGCCGGTCACGCCGGGGCTCGTCGGCAGGCCCAGCGTGACCACGCCGGAACCGGCTCCGGCCAGCAGCGAGTCGACGTGCCCGTGGTAGCAGCCGGCGAACTTGATGATCTTGGTGCGGCCGGTGAACGCGCGGGCGAGGCGCACCGCGCTCATCGTCGCCTCGGTACCCGAGTTGACCAGCCGAACCTGCTGCACCGGCTCCACCCGGCGGATGATCTCCGCCGCGAGGTCGATCTCACCGATTCCGGGCGTGCCGAACGACAGGCCGTCGACGGCCGCCTCCCGCACCGCCTGCACCACGTCCGGATGCGCATGGCCGTTGACCATCGGCCCCCAGGAGGAAACGAGGTCCACGTACTCGTTGCCGTCGGCGTCCCACAGGTAGGCGCCCTGCGCGCGGACCATGAACCGCGGCGTGCCGCCGACGGATTTGAAGGCCCGCACCGGCGAGTTGACACCCCCGGGTGTCACGGTGAGCGCTCGCTCGAACAGCTCCGCCGACCGCGCAGTGGACTTCGGACTCGTGTTGCCAGGAGTTTCGGCTGTCACGCCCGCCAGTCTGCCAGGCCGGATGAGGTGACCCGCCCCACCCTCTGAAGGTGTCCCGAGGTCAGCGGCCACTTCGCCCGGTACCACCGGGTCGAATGGGGCATTGACCACGCCGGCCGCGCCAGGTCAAAGGGGCGTTGATCGCACCGGCCGCACCAGGTCGATGGCCCGTTCGACCGGTGGGACCGGGCGAGGGAGGCCAACAGACGGAACCGGTCAGCTGCTGGGTTCGCGGCGCGCCGTGCGGGTGCGGCGGACCGCCCAGGCGAGCATGAGCTGGCGCATCGCGTCCACGAACAGCACCGCCGCCAAGGTCGGGGCGGCGATGCCGAGAGCCGCCCAGTCCCCGAAGATCCGGACCGAGTGCATCGGCCCGCCGGTGGCGCCGGACACCTCGACGGCCAGCTGCGACCTGTCCCAGCACCACCAAGCGGCCACGACGAGGGCCGCTACGAACACGAGTTCGGCCGCCGCGACCATCGCCCGCCACGGCTGGGCCAGTCCGGCGCGCGGTTCGACCGCGTCCGCGGTGTTCTCGCTGAGCATCGGCCCGTCAGCGGACCACGGTTCCGGGAACGTCACCCCGGCAGCGTCTCACGCACCTCGCCACCCCAGACCACGACCTGAGCTCAACGTCCCCTTCGCGCGATCCCATCGGCGAAAGGAGGTATTCACCTCACCTTGCCCATCAGGTGAAAGGCCGGTCGGAGGCAGTCACCCCGCCTGGCCGAGACGGGGCGCGGGCCGACTCCGGTGGCGTCAGCTCTCCGAGAGCAGCGGGCGGAGTTCGTCGATCAGGGTCGCCGGGTCCTTCGCCCAGGCCAGGACGACCTTGTCGTCGGATAAGCGCAGCGGGATCTCGCCGGTGCCCTTCGGCGGGGTGAAGCCGCCGCCGAGCACCCGCGCGCCCATCGGCGCCCCGACATCGGTGATCGCCGCGATCCGGGTCAGCTCCAGCTCCTCACCGCCGACGCTCAGCACGGACGGCGTCAGCTGCACCGCGAGCGCTCGGCGCCGGGCGTACACCCACAGCACCGTCGCCGCCGCGAGCACGCCCGCCAGCAGGATCCACACCGGGAGGTTCACCCCGCCCGCGGGCGTGGCGAGCTCAACGATCAGTCCGATCAGCGCGAACCCCGGACCCCACAGCACCGGCCACCAGGTCGAGCCGGGTTCGGCGTAGAGCACCGGTCCGGTCTCGGCTTCATTCATGCTCGCCGGTCACCCATTCCGTACTGGACGTCGTCCAACTGCACCAGGCCGCGGCGCCGCCGAGGACCAGCACGATCAGGTTGGCCATGGAGAACGAGAACCCGCCGAGCACGATCACGAGCTGAACCGCGAACAACACGCAGACCCCGATCCTGGCCCACGGTCTGCGCTTGCGGAGCAGCACCCCCGCCCCGACGTACCCGGCGGCGAAAACCACGGCGAGCGCGGTGTTGAGCAGCAGCCTGTCCAGCGTCACGGCCCCGGCCTGGTCGGGAGCGGCGACGTGGTTGACCACGATCTGCCGCTCCAACTCGGCCCGGTCCACCCAGGAGAACACCGTCTGCACCAGCAGGAACGCCGCCAGCGCGGCCCAGAGCCCGATCGCGACGTGCAACGAGCGGGGCGGTACGGCGGATTCGCTCACCTTGAGAACCTCGATGCCTGGAAGTACCGGTTCGACGCGGGCAAGTACACCAGCACCAGGAACGCCACCATCGCCACCAGGCCCAGGGCGCTCTGCGCGTAGCCGAGGGCGACGATGCTCGCCGGGGTCTGCACATCCGCGGCGAGCGCGTCCGTCAGGCCCGGCTCACCGGTGATCAACCCGCCGATCGAGTAAGCCGCCCAGACGGCGGCGAACACGGTGAGCACCACCCGCGCCCAATTGCGCCCGGCCCGGAGCTTGAAGCCGAACGTGATCCACAGCGCGGTCAGCACGATCTCGAGCACCACGACGAACAGGAAGACCGCGAAGGAGATCCCGGCCATCAGCCCGACGACCTCCTGGTTCTGCGCGGAGTCCGCACCGGGCGAGCCGACCGTGCCGGTCAGGAAGCTCTGCGTGCGCATCGAATTCAGCGCGTACAGCACCGTCACCAGCAGTGGAACGACGACCGCGAGCCAGAACGCGCATTCCACCGCCACCGGCCGCCGCGGTGCCTCCGCGAAATCGCCGGGATGCCGCGGCGGGTATCCGGCGGGCGGGAACCCGCCCGGATGGGGCGGCGGTTGCGGAGCCGACGGGTACGGCGGCTGGTATCCGCCCTGCTGCCAAGGGTCTTGCGGTGACGTCACCCCAGAACAGTAGAAATCCGGCGAGACCGCTGTCCACCGGCTTCGCCGAAACGAACCCGGCCGCGCCCATCAGTGGCCGCTGAAGTAGTCCCGAGTGGACGTCACGTGCATGCACACCAGGGTCGCCACCAGGCTCAGCGCCTGCACGACCTCCAGCGAGGTCAGCAGCTGACCGTGCGAGCGGGTGCCCACCAGCGACAGCAACGTCGACACCGCCCACACGAACGCGACGATCGTGAGCGCCGCCCGCGCCCAGTTCCGGCCGCGCCCCATGAACAGCACCAGCAGTCCCCACACCGCCGCCAGCAGCACGTACAGGGCGATCAGGCCGGTGGTCACGCCGTAGTACACGCCACTGATGTCACCGTCGTTCGGCAGGAACGAGTCGGCCTGCCCCAGCGCTTGCAGGATCAGGTCGTCGGTGGTGATCAGCCGGGTGCCGAGCATCACGAACGCGATCACCACATCGGCCACCCCGAGCGCGCAGGCGATGGTCACCGCGCGGGGACGGCCCGCCGTGGACCGCTCGACCCACACCTGCCCGGCGGAGCCGGCGAACGCGATCGGTCGCGGCGACGGCGGCGGCCCGGTCGTCGGTTCGGCGGCCGGAGCGCTCGGCGCCCGCGGAACATCGGTGAGCCTGCCGCCGGAGACCGCCGCGTCCGGCAGCCGATATTCGGCGCCGTCGGCGGGGCGGGAGCCGAGCAGCTCCCCCGCCGAATCGGGTTGCGGCGATCGGGCTTCCGGATCCTGCGAGGCTGTCACACCATCGAGGTTAGATCACGTGAAGCGACCGACGCCGCCACGAACTCCGGCCGGCCACGACCCGGTCAGCGGGCGAAGGGATCGCCGCCGGGCGCCACGTAGGGCTGCGGTGGCCGGGGCCGCTTGAACTCCCGGAAGAACCGGTTCGACTCCGGCAGGAACATCAGCACCAACGCCGCCACCTCGACCGCCGTCACCAGCGCGCCGAACACCAGATCCGAGGGATCGACGCGCACCTGGGTCAGCCGCATCAGCTCCGCCTGCCCCAGCTGGGACATCAGCAGCAGCGTGCCCAGCGTGCCGAACGCTCCGAAGCCGCCGAACACGGTCAGCACGACCCGAGCCCAGTTCTTGCCCTGCGTCATGCGCGTGGTCAACGAGATGTACAGCGCCAGCAGCGCCAACAGGTACAGCAGGTTGAACATGATCAACCCGTTGATCTCGTCGTCGAGCTGCGTCTGCGACAGGTCCGGCAGCGCCGCCCGCAGATCGGTCGACAGCTGCTTCCGGTCGCTGAGCTGCACGTAGGCCCGTACCAGGCCGAGCAGCGCGGCGGCGATCCACAACCACCGCGCCACGTTCAGCAGCCGCGGCAGGGCGGGCCGATCCGCCGCCGGGCCGGAGTCGGATCCACCGACGCGGTCGGGATTCTGCGGCGCCGTCACTTGATCCCCAAGCTCTCCCGGTACCACTGGGCGGCCTCGGTCGCCCAGTAGGTGAGCACGATGTCCGCGCCCGCCCGGCGGATCGACGTCAACGACTCCTGCACGGTGCGGCGCCGGTCCAGCCAGCCGCGCGCCACCGCGGCCTCGATCATCGAGTACTCGCCGGACACCTGGTAGGCGGCCACCGGCACGTCGGACAGGCCGGCCACGTCCCGCAGCACGTCCAGGTAGGACATCGCGGGCTTCACCATCACCATGTCCGCGCCCTCGGCCAGGTCCAGGTCCGCCTCCCGCAGGCCTTCCCGGCCGTTGCCCGGATCCTGCTGGTAGGTGTTGCGGTCGCCGGACAGCTGCGAGTCGACGGCCTCCCGGAACGGCCCGTAGAACGCGGAGGCGAACTTCGCGGAGTAGGCGAGGATCGAGGTGTCCTCGAAACCGGTCACGTCCAGCGATTCCCGGATCACGCCGACCTGGCCGTCCATCATCCCGCTGGGCGAGATCACGTGGGCGCCCGCGTCGGCCTGCGCCACCGCCATCTCGCCGTAGATCTGCAGGGTGCGGTCGTTGTCCACGACGCCGTTCTCGTCGAGCACGCCGCAGTGGCCGTGATCGGTGAACTCGTCCAGGCAGGTGTCGGCCATCAGCACCGTCGCGTCCCCGACCTCGGCGGCCAGGTCGCGCAGGCCCGCGTTGAGGATGCCGTCGGGATCGACCGCGCCCGAACCCGTCGCGTCGTGCTCGGCGGGCACGCCGAACAGCATCAGCCCGCCCACACCGGCGGCGACCGCTTCGGACGCGGCGCGGCGCAGCGAGTCACGGGTGTGGTGGAAGACGCCCGGCATGGAGCTGATCTCGACCGGCTCGGCCAAGCCCTCCCGCACGAACATCGGCAGCACCAGGTGCCGGGGCTCCAGGCTCGTTTCGGAGACCAGCCTGCGCACGGCGGCGGTGCGGCGCAGCCTGCGCGGGCGGTGCGACGGGTACATCGGCGAGCTCCCTCGCGGCGATGAGCGGCGACCGCGGGCGGCCACCCGCTCGGATTGATCTGCGTTCGGACACCCGAGGATGTCCGTTTCCTCCCCCCTGGTGAGCCTGCCAGGGCGGAGAACGAGAGCGGCCCGGACCCCGTTGCGAACGAGATCCGGGCCACTGCGGCTCAGCTGCGGCGTGCCCGCTTCGCCTTCTTCGGCGGCGGCAGCGCACCCTCGGCGCGGAGCCGGGCGGCGTGCTCGGCCAGCGCGTCCACCAGCGCGGGGACCTGCGCCAGTTCCGGCTGCACGTCCACTCGCAGGCCGAACTCCTTGGCGGTCTCGGCCGTGTTCGGGCCGATGCAGGCCACCAGGGTCCGCGCGTGCGGCTTGCCCGCGATGCCGACCAGGTTTCGCACGGTCGACGAGGAGGTGAAGCACACCGCGTCGAACCCACCGGTCTTGATCATCTCGCGGGTCTCGGCCGGCGGCGGCGCGGCCCGCACCGTGCGGTAGGCCGTGACGTCGTCGATCTCCCAGCCGCGTTCCCGCAGGCCCGCGGCCAGCGTTTCGGTGGCGATGTCCGCCCGCGGCAGCAGCACCCGGTCCACCGGGTCCAGGATGTCGTCGTGCGGCGGGAAGTCCTGCAGCAGTCCCTCGCTGGACTGGTCGCCCGAGGGCAGCAGCTCCGGCGTGATGCCGAACGAGCGCACCTTCTCCGCGGTGGACTCGCCCACGCAGGCGATCTTCACACCGGAGAACGCGCGGGCGTCCAGCCCGAACTCGCGGAACTTCTCCCACACGGCGCGCACCGCGTTGGTCGAGGTGAACACGACCCACTGGTAGCGGCCGTCGACGAGACCCTTCACCGCGCGCTCCATCTGCGCGGGGCTGCGGGGCGGCTCCACCGAGATCGTCGGCACCTCGTGCGAGACGGCGCCGTGCGACCAGAGCCGCTCGCTCATCGAACCGGCCTGCTCCTTGGTGCGCGGCACCAGGATCTTCCAGCCGTACAGCGCGCGGGACTCCCACCAGGACAGCCCGGACCGCTCGGCGGTGACCGAACCGATCGTCACCACCAGCTGCCCCTGCAACTCGCCCGCGTCGGCGGGCAGCGAGGCCAGCGTGGTGTCGATCGTGCGCTGCGAGACCGTGGTTCCCGACGAGGTCACGGCGACCGGCGTCTGCGCGGCCACGCCGTGCTCCATCAGCGCCGAAGCGGCCTCCGCGAGGTGGCTGCCGGTCGTGTGCAGCACCAGCGAACCCGGTGCGGTGGCCAGCGCCGCCCAGTTCACCTCGCCGCGCACGTCGACCTCGGTGTGACCGGCGCCGAGCGCGACACCCGCGTAGGCGGGCACCGCGCTGCCCGGCGAGACACCGGGCACCACGTCGAACGCCGCACCGGTCTGGGCGACCTCGCGGACCTCCCGGACCACGGCGTCCACGGTCAGCGGGTCACCGGCGACCAGGCGGACCACCGAACGGCCGGTACCGGCCTCGTCCGCCAAGTTCTGCGCGACCTCCGCGGGTTCCCCCACGGCGGGCCGCACCTCGGCACCGTCGGCGGCCAGCGCGACCACGTCGGCGGGCACATCAGGATCGGTCACCACCAGCGAAGCTGCGGTGAGCAAGTATCTCGCCCGAACGGTGAGCAGTCCCGCATCACCGGGGCCGGAGCCCACGAATGCGATCCGTCCTGGGCTCTTGCGTGTCATCAGGGCACTCCCCATCAACTACTACCGGGACCGCTGAGCAAAGCGTCCCTGGCATCGAGCAGCTCGGCGGCCAAGGCCAGGCCCAACTGCTCTGCGGCGGTCGTCTCACCAGTGGCGGAGGCGCGCACCAAACGATTCTCGTCGGTCGCCATGACCCCGCGAACGGACAGCCGCTGTGCCACGCTGCCGTCCTCGTCGAGGTCCTCCACCACCTCGGCCAGCGCGCCGATCGGCGCACTGCAGCCTGCCTCCAGCGCAGCCAACATGGCGCGCTCGGCGGCCACCGCGGCGCGGCTGGCCTGATCATCCAGAACGGACTGGAGCAGGTGCTCGTTGTCCACGTCGTCGACGCGGCATTCCACAGCCAGCGCACCCTGAGCGGGCGCGGGCAGCATCTGGAGTGGATCGAGCGATTCCGTGATCACCGCGAGCCGGCCGACTCTGGCCAGCCCGGCGCGTGCGAGCACGACGGCGTCCAACTCACCGTCGGTCACCTTGCGCAGGCGGGTGTCCACGTTGCCGCGAATGCCACGCACCTCCAGACCGAGGCCGAGGGCCTCCAACTGGCTGGCGCGGCGCGGCGAACCGGTTCCCACGAGGGATCCCGGAGGCAGTTCACCGAGCGTCAGACCGTCCCGCGCCACCAGCGCGTCCCGCGGGTCCTCCCGGACCGGGATCGCGGCCAGCGAGAGCCGGGGGTCTTGTTCGGTCGGCAGATCTTTGTAGGAGTGCACCGCGACGTCCACCTCGCCGTCGGCGAGGGCCTCGCGCAGCGCGGAGGTGAAGACACCGATGCCGATCTCGGCGATCGGGGCCATCGAACGGTCACCCGGCGTCGACACCTCGACGAGCTGGGTCGGGTAGCCCGCGGCCTCGAGCTGCTCGGCGACCATGCCGCTCTGGGCCATCGCGAGCGCGCTACCGCGGGTGCCGATGCGCAGCGTCTTGTTCACCGGTCCTCACCATCCTGTTCAGCCGGCTCCTGGCCGGACGAGTCGCGCAGCAGCGCCTGCGCGGAACGCGCGCCGGTCACCGGAACGTCCTCCGCCGAGCGGGGCGTGCCGATCGCGGCGGGCGCCTGCGGGTCCAATTCGAAGAGTTCCCGCAGCGCCTCGGCGTAACCGGAGCCGCCGGGAACGGATGCCAATTCCTTCACCTTCACGGTCGGCGCGTGCAGCAACTTGTCCACCACGCGGCGCACCGTGCGGGTGAGCTCGTCGCGCACCGGGCCGTCCAGTTCGGGCAGCCGGGAGTCCAGTCGCAGGAGCTCGGCGTCGACGACCTCGGCGGCGCGCTTGCGCAGCGCCGTGACCGTCGGCGTGACCTCGGCGGACCGCTGGGAGGCCAGGTATCCGCGCAGTTCGTCGGCGACGATCGACGCGGCGCGTTCGGATTCGCTTCCGCCGCGCTGCGCGGTCAGCCGCGCCTGCAACGTCTCCAGGTCCACCACGGCCACGCCGGGCAGCTCGGCCACCTCGGGCGCAGTGTCCCGCGGCAGGCCGAGGTCGCAGAACAGCAGCGGCTGCCCGGTGGCGGGCCGGTCCCGCAGCGCCTCGGCGACGACGTCCTGGGTGACGACCGCTCCGACCGCGCCGGTGCAGGTCACGACCAGATCGGCGGCGGCGATCGCAGAGCTGAGCCCGGACAGTTCGACGGTGCTCGACTCGATGCCCTCGGCGCGCAACGACTCGGCGAGCCGGGCTCCGTTGGCGGCGGTGCGGTTCGCGATCGCGACGGAACCGATCCCGGCCCGGCGCAGCTGCGCGGCGGCTAAACCGCCCATGGAACCCGCACCGACCAGCAGCGCCCGCCGACCGGCCACGCCGCCCAGCACGGCCTCGGCGTCGGACAGGGCCTCCGAGACCACGGAGGCTCCGGCGGCGTCGATCTCGGTCTCGGCGTGCACCCGCTTGCCGACGCGCAGCGCCTGCTGCGCCAGCTCGTGCAGCGTGCGACCCACGGTTCCGGCCTGGTCGGCGACGCCGTAGGCCTGCCGCAGCTGGCCGAGGATCTGCGCCTCGCCCACGACCATCGAGTCGAGTCCGGCCGCGACGGAGAACAGGTGCTCGACGGCGGCACCGGCGTAGTGCACGTAGAAGTGGTCGGCGAGTTCGGAGACCTCGGCACCGGCCTGCCTGGCCAGCACCTCCGTCACGTCGCCCAGCCCGCCGTGGAAGGTCTCGGCGACCGCGTACACCTCGACGCGATTACAGGTGGAGACGAGGAAGGCCTCGCTGATGTGCGTCCGGCCGAGCAGCTCGCCGAGGATCTTGTCGACGTCGTCGGCGCCGATCGCGACCCTCTCCAGCACCCGTACCGGGGCGCTCCGATGGGAGAGCCCGACGGTGAGCAGGTTCACGGCCGAACCACCATCCCGTCCACATCACCGCGCTCCAGCGCGGAATCCGAGTTCCCGTTGCCGTTCACCTGGCCGCCCGGCGGACCGACGTCCGCGGTGTCGCCGGCCATGCCGGGCACCACGGCCGCCTCTTGATTCCGCCGAGCGACGTGGAACGACAAGATCTGCATCTCGACCGCCAAGTCCACCTTGCGGACCTCGACGTGTTCGGGGACCCGCAGCACGACCGGGGCGAAGTTCAGGATGCACACGACCCCGCCTTCGACGAGGCGGTCGCAGACTTCCTGCGCCCCTTCGACGGGGGTGGCGATGACGCCGATGGTCACTTCCCGCTCGCGGCAGACTTCGACGATGTCGTCGACCGCGCTGACCGGGATGCCGCCGACCGGCACGTCCAGCAGATCCGGGTCCAGGTCGAACAGCGCGGCCACCGGGAAACCGCGGTTCAGGAAACCGCCGTAGTTGGCGAGCGCGTGCCCCAGGTTACCGATGCCGACGACGGCGACGCGGTGCTTCTTGGTGAGCCCCAGCGTCCGCTCGATCTGCCCGATCAGCACCGCGACCTCGTAACCCACGCCGCGCGTGCCGTACGAGCCGATGTAAGACAGGTCCTTGCGCAACTTCGCGGAGTTCACTCCGGCGAAGGCGGCGAGTTCCTCGCTGGACACCGTTCGGGTGTCACCCTCCTCCAGGCCGGACAGCACTCGCAGGTACACCGCCAGGCGGGCGACGGCCGCCTCCGGAATTGCCCGCGCCCGCTCGCGTGCGGCGGGGACCGCGATCGATTCGGGTGACCCGGACGGGACGTCCGCCGGCTGCCCGGCCTCGTCCCGCTCGCCCTCTCCGTGGGCCGTCACTGGCTCTCCCTTGACCTGCCTTGGTGATGCTCGTCCGCCGCGCTCGCTCATCGAGCGGCGCACCGGCGTGGAACCAGGGTGCGAACCGCTGACTTCGATGACACGGCTCAGAGACCACCGTAGCCATTTGTGAAGACAGGCACAAAGTCCGTGCACGCCCGCTCCAGCGACCGCGCGACCACCCGCCACCATGATGTCCGATGCGCCCCGCTCCAACCAAAACGGCTGGTCAGCGCGTTGCCTTCGGTGAGCAACGGCGTCGGCCGGAGAGGTCCGCGCAGGTCTCGGCGGTCCTGCGAGCAGCAGGTCGGTGCGAAACGACACACCGGTACAACGACACCGCCCGACCGGATGCCACGGACGCCGCTCGCTCCCGCCCGGACGGAGGAATCAGGCGCCGCCGGGACGGTCAGCGAGCCAGGGCCGCGCGAAGCCGATCGGGTTCGACCTTCCAGTAACCGTGCTCGACGCCGTCCACCAAGATCACCGGCACTCGGTCGCCGTACTCCGCGCGCTGCTCCGGGTCGGCGTCCACGTCCTCGGTCGACCAAGGCACGTCCAGCTCACCGCACACCTCGCGCACCTCGGCGAGAGCCACCTCGCACAGGTGGCACTGCTCCCGCACCAACAACGTGACCGCGCGCCCCGATTCCGACACTGCCGACCTCCTCGAACCGACCTCGCTCCAACGTACCGACCCGGCGAGGCGCCCGGACCCCCGTCCCTCAGCCTGCGTGCCTGCGGTTTTGTGCTCGTCACCCCGTGCGTAGCGTTCGGCGGGCGATCTTGCCGGTGGGCGAGTGGGGGATCTGGCCGGCGAACGCGACCTCGCGGGGCACTTTGAACTTCGCCAGCCGGGCGGCGCAGTGCGCGCGGACCGCCTCGGGAGTCAGCTCGGCGTCCGGCTCGGCCACGACGACGGCCTTGATCGCCTCGCCCTGCGCCTCGTCCGGCACGCCGACCACGGCCGACTCGCGCACCCCGGCGAGCTCGGCCAGCACCAGCTCGACCTCCCGGGGGAACACGTTGAACCCGTTCACGATGATCAGGTCAGTGGCCCGGTCCACCAGGTGCAGATCGCCGTCGGCGTCGAAGTAGCCGACGTCCCCGGTGCGGAACCAGCCCTCGGCGTCCGGCCCGTGCGCCGCGTCCGGCCAGTAGCCGCGGAACAGGTTCGCGCCGCGCACCGCGACCCGGCCGGTGTCGCCGTCGGCCTCGTCGATCGGCGAGCCGTCGGCGTCGACCAGCCGCAGCTGCACTCCGGGCAGCGCGCGGCCCACCGACCCCGGTTTGGCCCGCTCCCCGGCGAGCGTGGTCGTCAGCACCGGGCCGGTCTCGGTGAGCCCGTAACCCTCGAACACGTCCAGGCCCGTCGCCGAGCGCACCGCCGCCGCCACGTCGGCGCCCAGCGGGGCCGCCCCGGAGGTCAGCAGCCGCACGGTGGCCATGCCCTCGCGCAGCCGATCCGGCGGCGTGCGCAACCACGCGCGGTACATCGGCGGCACTCCCACGACGCAGGTCACCCGGTGTCGCGCGATCGTCGTCAACGCCTCCTCGGCGTCGAATCGCGGCAGCAGCACGGCGGTGGCTCCGACGAACGCGACCTGCAACATGCCCGGCCCGAGACCGAACGCGTGGTACATCGGCAACGCCAGCAGCACCCGATCCGCGGCGTTGACCGGCATCGGCCGCAGGCCCGCGCATTGGCGCACGTTCGCCAGCAGCGCGGAGTGCTCCAGCATCGCGCCGCGCGCAGGCCCCGAGGTGCCGGAGGTGTAGCAGAGCACGGCGAGGTCGGCGGAGACTCGCGGCAGCGCGCGGTCGGCCCGGTCGGCGCCGGTCGGCGGATCCAGCTCGGTGACGCCGGACTCCGCGCGCTGCGATTCGCGACCGCTGATCAGCAACCGGGCGCCGCTGTCGCCGAGGACGCGGCGCAGTTCCGGCCCCGGCGCGGAGGGCGGCAAGGGGACGGCGACGGCGCCGATCCGGAACACGGCGAACAGCGCGACGCAGAACTCGAAACCGGTGGGCAGCGCGAGCGCCACCCGGTCGCCGGGACGCACGCCCTCGTCGCGCAACCGCCATCCGTAGCCGGTGACGGCGGCGTCCAGCTCGGACCAGCTCATCTCCTGCCCGGCCATGTCGATCAGCGCGGGATGGTCCGGCCCGCGTTCGGCGGCGCCCCGCACGAGATCGGCCAGGTTCGCATCGGGGGTCGCGGCACCGGACGCGCCGGTGACCTGGGGCGGGCACGCATCGGTCGACATGGGCGTACCTCCATCGCCGTACCTGCGGGAGCCGTCCTAATCGTCCTCGCAGTGTCGCAAAGGGTGTTCGACATCACCCAACCGTGCTGTGGGCCGTCAAGGCAACCGCGATGAATCCGAGACCCCCAGACACTACCTACTTATGAGTAACAACACGTATGCTCCGGCGACGCAGTCCGGAACATCCCGTTGCACCAGACCAGCACGCCCCCGGTGATCCGCAGGCCACAGACGCCACAACCGGGTCACCACCACGGCAGGAGGTCGGTCGAGACAATGCTCACCAGCACGTTGCCCGCCCCGGTCCACTCGGCCGCCCACCGGCACGCGCACCTCCCCGGCCGCCCGCCCGCGGCCGCCCCGCAGCCACTCCGGCAGCCCGAACCCGCCGAGGCACGGCCGGAACCCGAGTCATCGACGGAGGAACCGGCGCCCGGCGCGAACTGGCGGCACGTCAGCGCCGCGCAGAACGGCGACAACGACGCCTTCGGCAAGCTCTACGACGAGTACGCGCACGTCGTCTACCGCTACGTGCTGTTCCGGGTCAGCGACCACTGCCTCGCCGAGGACATCACCAGCGAGACCTTCCTGCGCGCCCTGCGCCGCATCGCGACCGTCAGCTACCAGGGCCGCGACGTCGCCGCCTGGTTCATCACGATCGCCAAGAACCTCGTTCTCGACCACGTGAAATCCAGCCGCACCCGGCTCGAAGTGCCCATCCCCGAACTCACCGACGCCCAGCACCGGCCGCAGGCCCAATGCGGCCCGGAACAGCACGTGCTCGACGCCGCGACCCAGCAGGAACTGCTGCGCTGCATCCGACAGCTCAACGCTGACCAGCGCGAATGCATCAAGCTCCGCTTCATGCAAGGCCTGTCGGTGACCGAGACCGCGCAGCGCATGCACCGCGGCGAAGGCGCCATCAAAGCGCTCCAGCACCGCGCGGTGCGGCGGCTCGCCCAGCTGCTGCCGGACGATCTTCGATGAACCTCGGCGATCACGATCACGTTCCGTCCCGGCCGATCGGCGTGGACCGCGCCAACGAGCCGAGAGGGAGCCTCTAAGCTGGAGGCCTGCTGAACCGGGTCGCCGCCAGTGGAAACGGCCCGCTCAGCGGCCCTGGAACTCCCAGGACCGACCGAGTAAGGACTCATCCAGCCGGAGCAAGACCGGGAGGCGCGGCGGTGCCGACAAGCAGGGGCCGGCCCGGCCCAGCCGAAGGCCCAGGCCACGACGGCCCAGAGCACCACGTCCCTGAACACGGCGCGCACCGTGGCCGCGGCGACACGGAACACGAACTCGACGAGACACCTGCCGGAGATGCCCTGAACAGCGGTCTGCACCAGGTGCGCGGCCCATCCGCGCTGGACCCGGCGGAAGGTTCGTTCGACAGCGCGAAGGTCGCGGGCCGGGCTTCCGCCGAAGCCGCCGTCGCCGGGGCCGAGCCGGGCGGCTCGCTCACCGCGCCGCCGGACCTGACCGCGGCGGCGTTCTTCGACGTGGACAACACGATGATGATGGGCGCCTCGCTGTTCCACTTCGCCCGCGGCATGGCGGCCCGCAAGTTCTTCACCGCCTCCGACCTCGCCGGATTCGCCTGGCAGCAGTTGAAATTCCGCGTCGGCGGACGGGAGAACGCCGACGACGTGCAGGCCAGCCGGGAACAAGCGCTGTCGTTCGTCGCAGGCCGCAAAGTCGCCGAACTAGTTGAACTCAGCGAAGAGATCTACGACGAGCTGATGTCCGATCGCATCTGGGCCGGCACCCGCGCGCTCGCGCAGATGCACCTCGACGCCGGGCAGCGGGTGTGGCTGGTGACCGCGACCCCCGTGGAACTGGCGCAGATCATCGCCCGGCGGCTGGGCCTGACCGGAGCGTTGGGCACCGTCGCCGGACACCTCGACGGCGTCTACACCGGCAGGCTCGTCGGCGAAATGCTGCACGGCCGCGCGAAAGCGCACGCCGTGCGCGCGCTGGCCGCCAGCGAAGGGCTCGACCTGCGCCGGTGCACCGCCTACTCCGACTCGGCGAACGACGTGCCGATGCTGTCGGCGGTGGGAACGGCGGTGGCCGTCAACCCCGACCAGCGGTTGCGCGACATCGCCCGGTCGCGCGGGTGGGAGATCCGCGACTTCCGGACCGGGCGCAAAGCGGCCCGCATCGGCGCGCAATCCATGCTCGGCGCGAGCGCGGTCGCCGGAGCCATCGCAGCGGGGCTCGCCTACCGCCGCCGGGACCGTTCTTGATTTTTCTTGGCTCGTTTTGCTTGGGTGGTCGGGTGGCGGAACCTCAGTGAGCCTCTCGCTGCGGGATCTTTTTCCCTAGTGGCTCCGCCACGAGGGAAAAAGCTGTCCTCGCGAGAGACTCACTGAGAACCCGCCGGTGGTCGTTTTTTCGACGTGGGCTATGTGCTTCGCACATACAGGCACGGCCTTCGGCCGCAAGGCACGGCTTCGCCGCAAGGCACGGCCTTCGGCCGCAAGGCAGGCGGGGCTTCGCCCGCCCTTCGCGGGCTTCGCCGCCGAAAGCGGGGGTGCGCCGCTGTGGATCTCGGTCACGTCGGGTGGGGTCTTGCGGGGCTAGCCGAGGAAGACGTTGTGGCGGTTGGCCAAGAGGCGGTAGAGGGTCTGCTGGATGATCTCTCGGACCTGGTCGCTGAGGCTGAAGACGACCATCGGGTCGTCCGCGGCGCCTTCGTCGAACGCGGCCGTTTCGATCGGTTCGCCGAACTCGATGTACCACTTGGACGGCAGCGGGACCATGCCCAGCGGGCCGAAGTGTGGGAACAGCGGAGTCACCGGGAAGTACGGGACACCCAGCAGCCGGGCCAGCGGGCGGATGTCCGCGAGCTTCGGGTAGATCTCCTCGGCGCCGACGATGGAGCACGGCACGATCGGCGCCCCGGTGCGCATCGCGGCCGAGACGAAACCGCCGCGCCCGAACCGCTGCAGCTTGTACCGGTCGCGGTAGGGCTTGCCGATGCCCTTGAAGCCCTCCGGCCACACGCCCACCAGCTCACCGGCCCGCAGCAGCCGTTCCGCGTCCGGATTGCAGGCGAGGGTGTGCCCGGCTTTGCGGGCGATGGAGCTGACCATCGGCAACCGGAACACCAGGTCCGCACCGAGCATCCGCAGATGCCTGCCCGGGTCGTGGTGATCGCGCAGCGCCACCGTGGTCATCAGCGCGTCCAGGGGCAGCGTCCCGGAATGGTTCGCGACCACCAGCGCCCCGGACTCGGGCACGTTCTCCAGCCCGATGGTCTCCACCCGGAACCACTTCTCGTACAGCGGCCGCAGCGGCGGCACCACGAGGTGATCGGTGAGGTCCTCGTCGAAGCCGAACTCGTCGACCTTGTAGTCACCGAGCAGCCTGCGGCGAGCGAAGGCCAGCGCATCGGCCACGGTGTCCTCCCAGCCACCGGCGCCGTCCTCGGGCGCGGGGACGGCATCGGGCAGCGGAGCCGGGCCGCGCCGCGCGCCACCGGTCCGCTGATCCGCCGGGTGCAGCGGGATCACTCGGGCGTCCGCCATCTGGCCTCCTGATTACCGCAGTCGGGCGAGCAGGTCACCGACGCCGCGTTCCCACGCCGTGACGCGGTCAGGGTCGATCACCGGGTGCAGGTCGCGTCCGCGCACGAAGTCGTCGAACGCCTGCTGCGTGGTCCAGCGCGGGGTGAACCCGAAGCTCTCGCGCAGCTTCGTGGTGTCCACGACCCGGCCGAAGTTCAGGAACCGCATCTGTTCCGGGGAGAAGTCGACGAGCCGCGCGCCGCGGAAGAACCGGCTCATCGCCGGCACCCCGAGCCGCGGCACCGGGACCGCCATCCGACCGGCTCGCCGGATCGCCTGGGAGAGCATCAGCACCCCGTCGCCGCCCGCGTTGTACACGCCGGGCAGGGCTCGGGTCGTCGCCTTCTCCAGCACGGCCAGCGCGTCCTCGGAGTGCAGCAGCTGCATCCGGGCGTCGTAGCCGAGCACGGTCGGCACCAGCGGCAACGCGAAGTACCGGGTGAGGTCGGCGTCGATGCGCGGACCGATGAGGTGGGTGAAGCGCAGCGTGGTGATGTCCACGTCCGGTCGCCGCCTGCCGAACCCGCGCACGTAGCCCTCGATCTCCCCGGCGTCCTTGGCGTAGCCGGAGGACGGCAGGTCCTTCGGCTCCATGTCCTCGGAGAACACGGCGGGGTCGCGGGGGCTCGCACCGTAGACGGCCGTCGTCGACTTGATCACCATGCGGCGCAGCTGCGGAGCCTTCTGGCAGGCCGCCAGCAGCTGCATGGTGCCGATGACGTTGAGCTCCTTCATCGCCGCCCGCCCCTCGGGGCCGGACTGCGAGTTGACGGCCGCGTGCACCACGGTGTCCACGTCGGCGCCGGCGATCACTTTGGAGATCAACGGATTGCGGATGTCGGCGCGAACGAACTCGGTGCGTCCCATCCGGCGGCGCAGATCGGGTCGCGGCGGCGCGGTGTCCACGCCCAGCACGCGTTCGATCTCGGGGTTCGCGGCGAGCCGCGCCGCGAGGTGCCCGCCCAGGAAACTGCTGACGCCCGTCACGAGCACGACGTTCGGCACCATGGTTCTCCCGAGTGTCCGGCCGGAGGATGATCGCTTTCAGCTGCGCGAAGGCGACAGCGAAACACGAGCTCTCTTCACGATGCTACTCAGCCCAGGCGACGCCCCCGGTTACGCGCGAGGAAACGCGGGCTGGTCCTCGTGCACCCCACCAGGGGACCGCCGTCCGGGCAACCGGAACCGGCCCCGACCACCTGGAAAGGGATACGAAAGCAACCGCCGCCGACCCGAGTGGTCGGCGGCGGCGAAGGCGCGAGACCCGAAACTCTGGTCTCGCACCGCGGGGGCGGAGCCGGAGTCCGGCAGTCCCTTACTTGCCCAACTTACGACGCTGGACGCGGGTCCTGCGCAGAAGCTTGCGGTGCTTCTTCTTGGACATGCGCTTGCGGCGCTTCTTGATGACCGAGCCCATGCGGAATCCTTCGCTGTCGGCGTTGGTACGAATGTCATTTCGTGCCGGTGCGGCCCCGTGGCGCACCGCCGGTGAGCGCACCGGCATCAAGCACGACCGATCCCGCAGCCTACCCGCCCACCGGTGACGCCCTGACGACGTGGTCCGTCACGGCGGCCCGAAGCCCCCGGACGGGCTGATGCCGCGTCCGGAGGCGGACGACGATTTTCCCGCGATGAAGCCAGAACGCGGCCCTTCAGCCCGCGTTGTAGTAGGCGTTCTCCAAGTAGCTGTGCACGTCGTTCTCCGCCACGCGGAACGAACGTCCCACCCGTGCGGCTGGGAGATCACCGGCGTGCACGAGCCGGTAGACGGTCATCTTCGACACCCGCATCAACCTGGCCACTTCGGCCACGGTGAGGAACTGCACCTGCCCGACCTGCGGGGGTGCTTGCTGGGTGGGTTCCGAGTTCGCAGACATGCTTCACCGAGTCCTTAGACACGTGACGCGCCGTCGGCTTCCCCTCCGACGGACTCCACACGCACGTGCTCTGTCGAGAGTAGCGGGACGCCTGGGAATCCTGCGATGCACGAACGTCCCGGTTTCAGGAGTTTCCGCCCGTCAGGACCCCTACACCACATCTCGAAACCGCCCGATGAAGCCAACCTCGGCCACCCGGTCCGGAGTCAGTCGTGGGCGCTGCCGAGCTCGACGGAACGGTCCCTGGCGGCCTCGATCGCGTCGATGAGGGCGGCTCGCACGCCGTGCTTCTCCAATTCCCGGATGCCGGCGATGGTGGTGCCCGCGGGCGAGGTCACGGCCTCGCGCAGCATCACCGGGTGCCCCTCCGAACCGTCGCGCAGCATGGTCGCCGCGCCCACGGCGGACTGCACGATCAAATCCGCCGCGGTGGCTCGCGGGATGCCCAGCAGAATGCCGGCGTCGATCATGGCCTCGACCAGGTAGAAGAAGTAGGCGGGGCCGGAACCGGACAGCGCGGTCACCGCGTCCTGCTGCTTCTCGGGGACCCGGACGACCTGGCCGACGCTGCTGAGCATCTCCTCCACCAGCGCCAGGTGCTTCTCGTCGGCGCGCGAACCGGCCGAGATGGCGCTCATCGCCTCACCGACGACCATCGGCGTGTTCGGCATCACCCGCACCACCGGCGTGCCCGCGGCGAGACGGCGCTCGTAGAGCTTCGTCGGCAGTCCCGCGCACAGCGACACCACCAGCGTCGCCGACTCCAGCAGCGGCGCCACCTCGTCCAGCAGCGGCTCGATGTCCTGCGGCTTGACCGCCACGACCAGCACGTCCGCGCGGCGTACCGCGGCACTGATCTCGACGTGCTCGATGCCGTACTTCGCGGTGAGTTCGGCGGCCCGCTCCGGATGGCGCTCGGTGAACAGCAGATCGGCCGGGTTCCGCCCGGCGTGCAGGAGCCCCGACAGCAGGGACTCGCCGATCTTTCCTGCGCCCAGCACGGCAATGGTGTTCATGCGAATCAGGGTGCCAGAACGTCCCCTCAGGACCCTCCCCAGGCGTCACCTGCGCGGTTAGTGTGTCCGCAGCCACGACACCGCCGTTGATGGAGCGCCTGCGCGCGCGGATTTGGAGGACCGATCCCGATGCTGAGCACGATGCACGACGGCCCGCTGTCGATCGCCAGGATCTTGGAACACGGCAGCACCGCCCACGGCGCTTCGGAAGTGGCGACGTGGACCGGGGAGCAGGCCCGCCGCCGCAGCTACGCCGAAGTCGGCCGCCGCGCGGCTCAGCTCGCGCACGCGCTCCGCGAACTCGGCGTCACCGGGGACCAGCGGGTCGCCACGTTCATGTGGAACAACGCCGAGCACCTGGAGATCTACCAGGCGGCCCCGTCGATGGGCGCGGTGCTGCACACGCTGAACATCCGGCTGTTCCCGGAGCAGATCACCTACATCGCCGACCACGCCGAGGACCACGTGGTGGTCGTGGACGCGAGCCTGATCCCGCTGTTCCAGAAGATCCTCCCGACGCTGAGCACCGTGCGGCACGTGGTCGTCAACGGCGACCCGGCGTCGCTGCAAGCGCCCGAGGGCGTTCAGGTGCACGAGTACGAGCAGCTGCTGCGCGGCCGCCCGGAGACGTTCGACTGGCCCGAACTGGACGAACACAGCGCCGCGGCCATGTGCTACACCTCCGGCACCACCGGCAACCCGAAGGGCGTCGTCTACTCGCACCGCTCGATCTGGCTGCATTCCATGCAGGTGTGCATGTCGGACGGGATGGCGCTGGCGCAGGCCGACCGCGGGCTGGCCGTGGTGCCGATGTTCCACGCGATGTCCTGGGGCTTGCCGTACGCGGCGCTGATGAGCGGCGCCTCGCTGATCATGCCGGATCGGTTCCTGCAGCCGGAACCGCTGGCCCGGATGATCGGCACGCTGCACCCGACGATGGCCGCGGCCGTGCCGACGATCTGGCAGGGCCTGCTGCAGCACCTCGACCAGAACCCGCAGGACATCTCCTCGCTGCGGGAGGTCGTGGTGGGCGGCTCGGCGTGCCCGCCGTCGCTGATGCGGACCTTCCAGGAGCGCTACGGCATCCCCGTGCTGCACGCGTGGGGCATGACCGAGACCTCACCGCTGGGCAGCGTCGCCCGGCCGCCCGGCTCGGCGACCGGCGAACAGCAGTGGCCGTACCGGGAGTCGCAGGGCCGGTTGTCCTCGGCCGTGCAGGCACGGCTGATCGACGACACGGGCAACGAACTGCCGTGGGACGGCAAGAGCGTCGGCGAGCTGGAGGTGCGCGGCCCCTGGGTCGCGTCCTCGTACTACAACAACGACGACCCCGACAAGTTCCGCGACGGCTGGCTGCGCACCGAGGACGTCGGCACGCTCTCGGCGGACGGCTTCCTGCGGCTCACCGACCGCGCCAAGGACGTGATCAAGTCCGGTGGCGAGTGGATCTCCACGGTGGAACTGGAGAACCACCTGGTGTCGCACCCCGCCGTGGCCGAGGCGATGGTCGTGGGCGTGCCGGACCCGAAGTGGGACGAGCGACCGCTCGCCGCCGTGGTGCTGCACGAAGGAGCGCAGGTGGACGTGGCGGAGCTGCGCGCGTTCCTGACCGACCGGGTCGCGAAGTGGCAGCTGCCGGAGCACTGGACGTTCATCGACGAGGCGCCGAAGACGAGCGTCGGCAAGTACGACAAAAAGCGCCTCCGCAAACAGCACGCCGACGGCGAGCTCGCACTGCGGCACGTGGAGTGACCTCGGCTCGTTCGCCTGAGGTGGCCGGGTAGCGGAACCTCAGCGGCCTTCTCGCTGCGGGATCTTTTTCCCGAGTGGCTCCGCCACGAGGGAAAAAGCCGTCCTCGCGAGAAGGCCGCTGAGAACCCGCCGGTGGTCGGCTTCTCGACGTGGGCTATGCGCTGACGCGCATACAAGCACGCTTCGCCGCACGGCACGGCCTCCGGCCGCGAGGCAGGCGGGGCTTCGCCCGCCCTTCGCGGACTTCGCCGCTGAAAGCACGGCTACGCCGCACGGCACGGCCTCCGGCCGCGAGGCAGGCGGGGCTTCGCCCGCCCTTCGCGGGCTTCGCCGCTGAATGCACGGCTTCGCCGCGAGGATTCTGGTTCCGCTGTTGGTGCGGTCGACGAGCTCCGGGATCCCGGCTCTTCGGGCGTCCCGGTGGATCACTCCGCTGGGGACTCGGCGGGCTCGGCTTCGGCGCCGTCGGTGATCGTCTTCTCCTTGCCGCGTTCCGCGTTGGAGAAGGTGGTCTGGACGTCGGCGAGGTGTTCGTTGACCAAGTGCGCCAGGTGCAGTGCGCGGTCGTAGGCCGCGCCCTGCACCGTCGGCTGGGCCGCCGAGGCCCACTTCTCCTGTGCTCCGCACAGGTTGCACACCTGTCCGCCGCCCGAGTGCTTGAAGTCGAGCTGGATGGGGTGGATGCGCACGGTCGGCACGGCTGATCTCCCTAAGGTCGGCGGTCCTTCGGCCGGAGTCGCCACCCTAACCCCGCGGCCCGCCCGAACCGGGCAGGCCGCGCACGGCCTGCCCGCGGGCTCATTTCGCGCTCAGCGCGAGCTGGCGTGCCTGGCACACCAGGCGGCCCGTGGAGTCGATGACGAGCGTGTCCTCGTCGAACCACTGCCCGTGCACCGCTTTGGACTCCACCACGAGCCGGAGCCAGCCGTTCGCGGGCCGAGCCCGCAGCAGCGCCGTCAGCTGCACCGTCGGCGACCAGCCGAAGCGGCCCAGGTTGAACGTGACGGGCATCGTCAGATCCCCGGCGATGAGCCCGAACATGAGGTCCGGCTGCCCCTGGTGGGGTCTGGCCCACATCCGCAGCCGCAGCGGTTCACTGGTGCTGCCGCGCAGGAATCCGGCGCCGCGCGGATCCAGCCGCATGTCGCAGGCCCGAGCCAGCCCGTACGGCCCGCCCGCGTCGGCGCTACCGAGGTCGACCGCGTCCGGCGGCGGATTCACCGGCATGTCCGGCAGATCCGACCAGGTCGGCGGCTCGGCGGGAACCTCGCCGAGGGTGATCGTGGAATCCACGCACACCTGCCCGGCCTGCTCCAGCACCGCCCGGACGACGGTGACCGTCCGGCCTGCTTTGAGGCGCTCGGTGCGCAGCAGCACCGGCCCCACCTTCGGCGAACGCAGGTACTGGGCGCTGACCGACAACGGATCCAGTGCGGTCTCACCGACGGCGGCACGGCTGAGCAGTGCCAGCAGATAACCGCCGTGCGGCCGGTCGCCGACGGCCCAGTCCTGGTGCAGATCGGCGACGAAAGTGCCGTCTCCCAGCGGGCGGACGGAGAGGGTGTCGAGGAAAGGGGTGTCGTTCACGCGCGACCCGCGCAGTGCCGGCGTCGCTCATGAGCGAGCGAGGCGCGCATCGTACTCATGCCATGATCCTACGTCCCGGTTTCGAAGTTGATCACGGCCCGGTGCGGGGATCGCCGGCTCGCGGCCGACCGGGAGCTTGCAGGTGCAAGCGGGCGAACACCAGCGACTCGGCCAGCAACGCGGCACGTTCCTGCTGGTTGCGCGCTTTCCTGCTGTTCACTTCGAGTACAACCGAGCCCTCGAAACCGTCCGCGGCGAGCAGCTCGCAGACCTGCGCGCAGGGCTGGGTGCCGCGCCCCGGCACGAGATGTTCATCACGAGGCGCTCCGGTGCCGTCCGCGAGATGGACGTGCGCGAGCCGGTCCTGCATCCGCTTGTACAACTCCACCGCGTCCACGTGCGCCGCCGCGGCGTGCGACAGGTCCAGCGTGTAGTTGCGGTAACCGACCTCCGTAGGATCCGGCGAGGGCGTGAACGCCGACAACCCGCCCGCCCGGCCGCCGCGCAACCGGTTCAGCCTGTTCGGCGGGCGGATCGGAAACATGTTCTCCACCGCGACCCGGATGCCGCTGGTCTCCTCCAGCTCGCCGACCAGCTCACCGAAACCTTCGGCGTACCGGCGCTGCCAGCGGAACGGCGGGTGCACCACCACCGTCGAGGCGCCCAGGTCGCCGGCGGCCACCACCGCGCGGCGCAGCCGTTCCTCCGGTTCCGGCGACCACACCCGCTGCGTGATCAGGAGGCAGGGCGCGTGCACCGCGAGGATCGGCACCCCGTGCTCCTGCGCGAGCCTGCGCAACGCGTCGACGTCCTGACTCACCGCGTCCGCCCAGACCATCACCTCGACCCCGTCGAAGCCCAGGTCGGCGGCCATCTCGAACGCGGCCCGCGCGGGCTGCGGCCACACGGACGCGCTGGAGAGCCCGACCGGGATGTCGGGGCGGCTCGCCTCGGTCGTCATATGCGGTTGCGGTGTCATGTCCTGCCCCAGCGTTTCGCGGCCCCACCACCTGATGTCACCCCGGCGTCGAGCCCGATCTCACTGCCCGATCAGCAGTGCGGCTGGTGACACGGTGCAGATCAGCCCGACCAGCACCGCGAGCAGGATCGTCTGCAGATCGTCGGTACGCAAGAACTTCCGCGCGACGAACACCAACGCACCCGTGATCGCCAGCGCCGCGACCAGCGCCGCGATCGGGATCGCCGTCCACAGCCAGCGGAACGCGAACCACATCACGCCACCGCAGACCAGCCCGGCGCCGCCCTGCAACGCCAGTACCAGCCACTCCTTGCCGGTGGTCCGCTCGGGTACCTCGTCGGCGTCGTCGGCCCGGTAGTCGTCGGCGTCCAGCCCTGCGGGCAGGGCCTCGTCGTAGTCGTCGAACTCGTCATCGGCGTCGTAGCCGTCCCGGTGGTACCGGGTGTCTTCGCCGCCGTCGGCGTAGTCGTAGGCCGCTTCACCGGAGTAGCTGTTCCCGGTGCGGTCGTAGTCCTCGTAATCGTCGAAGTCGTACGGGTCATCGGAGCGTTGCGGCGCTTCCGGCGTTCCGGGGTAGGCCATCATCGCGGTGCCTTCGGCTCCCGCGCTCTTGGCTTCGGCCTCCACCCTCGGCAACTGCTCGGTGACGCCCTCGACGGGCGGCGGCCCCGCGGGGGCGTGTCCGGGCAGCGCCGGCTGCTGGACGGTCATCTCCGCGTCCGCGTGCCCGGTGTCGGGCTCGGCCGGAGCGGTCGCGCGCGGCGGTGCTCCCGCGGCGGCGAAGCGGCGAGCCCAGAAGCCGGAGCCCTGATCGGGATCGGCGACGTCGTCCTCGGGCGGTGCGGGTTCCGCGGCGGGAGCCGGGCCTGCGTGCGGTCCCGGCGCGTTCGGCGGAACCGGGCCGGCTGGGGCGGGCGGCGGACCAGCGGCGGGCGGCGCCGCGTTCGGCTGCGGCCCGGGGCGCGGCGGGCCGGGCGGCGGACCAGCGGGCTGCGGCCCGGAAGGCGGGCCGGAAGGCGGGCCGCCGTATTGGGGTGCCTGCGGAGCGGCGGGCGGTGCGGGCGGCCCGGCGTTCGGCGGAACCGGAGCTTGCGGCCCGGTACCGCCGTGCGGCGCCTGCGGACGTTCCGGAGCAGGCGGGGCGGCGCCCTCGGCCTGGCCGGTGGCGGCGTCTTCGTCCGGCTTGATCGCGCGCATGGTGCCGCTGTCCGAGAGCACCCGTTCGATGATCGCCTGTGGGGCGGTTTCGCTGGGATCCTCGGCACGCCTGCGCCGCCGGTGCGCATTCTTCTGCGAGCCCCCGCCGTACTCGGCGAGCAGCTCCGCGACAGTGCGCTGGCTCGGGTGCTCGGACCCGCTGTCCCGACTCATCGATTCCACCGTGCCCCGTAGTGGGCTTGCCGTCCAGTTCCCTGGGCCGCATCCGACCCGTTCGCGGCGGACCGCTCCGCGTCGAACGGCCCGAGCTCTAGGCGGGTCCGCATGGCAGTGTGGTCCTCTCCATTGGCGTGGTCCAGCCGCCGGAGGATGACTCCTTCCCGCAGCGCCCACGGGCAGATGTCCAGTTCAGTGACCCCTAGCGCCCGCATCACCGCCTCCGCGACGAGCGCCCCGCTGACCAATTGGTGCGAGCGGGCGCTGCTGACCCCGTCCAGGCCGGCGAGGTCGGCCGCGGACATCCGAGTGATGAACGCCAACAACTGGCGCAGGCCGCTCTCGGTGAGGGTGCGCGGCACACGCGGCCCCGCCGACGCGGGCGCCGCACCGGTCAGCCTCGCCAGCGAGCGGAACGTCTTGGAGGTGGCGACGGCACGATCGGGTTTGCCGCTCTTGCGGAACCGTTTCGCCGTCGCCGCCAGCTGCTCGTCCAGCCACTCCCGCAGCTCGCCCACCTGCCGCCGGCTCGGCGGGTCCTGCGGCAGCCTCGTCCGAACCAGCCGGCCCGCGCCCAGCGGCAGCGAGGCCGCCAGGTCGGGCTGCTCGTCGATGCCGATGGCCATCTCCAGCGAGCCGCCGCCGATGTCGAGCAGCAGCACTCTGCCCGCGGACCAGCCGTACCAGCGGCGCGCGGCCAGGAACGTCAGCCGCGCCTCCTGTTCGCCGGAGAGCACGCGCAGGTCCACGCCCGTCTCGTCCCGCACCCGGGCGAGCACTTCAGCGGCGTTGTCGGCCTCGCGGATCGCGGATGTGGCGAAGGCCATCAGGTCTTCGCAGCCCGCTTGTTCGGCGGCCTGCTTCACCTCGGCCACGGTGCCGACGAGCTCATCGGCGTCGTCGGCGCCGAGACTCCCGCCGGCGCCGATCCGCTCGGCCAACCGCAGCACGGTCTTCTCTGATGTCATCGGGGTCGGATGGGCACCACGGTGCGCGTCCACCACGAGCAGGTGGACGGTGTTGGATCCGACGTCGAGCACCCCTAGGCGCATGTCCGACAACGTTACCGGCCGCAACCAAGGCCCCGACCCGGGTGGGGGCCACGAATCAGTGCGAACCGGACCACAGCCACAGATCCCCCCGACGAACGGCCCACCCGGAACGCCCTCCGGTTCAACCGCCCTCACCTCACCAACACCGAAGTACGGCAAACCCGCGCAACTGGCGGCGAAGCCGTGCAGTTGGCGGCGAAGCCGTGCCTTTTAGCGGCGAAGCCCGCGAAGGGCGGGCGAAGCCACGCCTGCCTCGCGGCCGAGGGCCGTGCCTTGCGGCGAAGCCGTGCCTGTATGCGCGTCAGCGCATAGCCCACGTAAGCAGGGCGACCACCCGCGGGTTCTCAGTTGGTCTCTCGCGAGGACAGCTTTTTCCCTCGTGGCGGAGCCACTCGGGAAAAAGATCCCGCAGCGAGAGACCAACTGAGGTTCCGCCACCCGACCACCAAACCAAAACGACCGGCTCAAACCTCGAACTTGTACCCCAGACCACGGACTGTTACGAGGTATTGGGGTTCTGCCGGGTCGGGCTCCAGCTTGGAGCGCAGGCGCTTCACGTGGACGTCCAGCGTCTTGGTGTCGCCTACGTAATCCGCGCCCCACACCCGGTCGATCAGCTGCCCGCGGGTCAGCACCCGGCCCACGTTGCGCAGCAGGTACTCGAGCAGGTCGAACTCCTTGAGCGGCAGACTGATCTCCTCGCTCGCCACCGTCACGACGTGCCGTTCCACGTCCATCCGCACCGGGCCGGCCTCCAGCACCTGCGGCTGCAGGTCCTCGGCCTCCCCGCCACGGCGCAGCACCGCGCGCACCCGCGCGATCAGTTCCCGCGCCGAGTACGGCTTGGTGACGTAGTCGTCGGCGCCCAGTTCGAGCCCGACCACCTTGTCGATCTCGCTGTCCCGCGCCGTCACCATGATCACCGGTACGGCGGAGCGCTGCCGCAGCTGCTTGCACACGTCGGTGCCGCTCATGCCGGGCAGCATCAGGTCGAGCAGCACGATGTCCGCGCCGTTGCGATCGAACTCGTCCAGCGCGTCCTGCCCGGTCGTCGCGACCGCGGCGGTGAAACCCTCCTTGCGCAGCAGGAACGCCAATGGGTCTGCGAAGGACTCCTCGTCCTCCACGATCAGCACCCTGGTCACCGGACTCCTCCCGTTTCGACGGTTGCGACCCCGTCCGCACTATCGGTCTCGGGCCGGGTGTTCGCCCGGCCCTGTTCGGTACTCGACGCGGCGGCGTCCGTCCGGGCCTCGCCCCCGGGCTGCTCGGAGCCGGCGAGCTCCGAACCGGTCGCCGCGTTCTGCTCGCCGGTACCGTCCGCCTCCGCGTCGGCACCGTGCCGAGGCACTCGGAGGGTGAAGGTGGAGCCGGTCCCGAGCCTGCTCCACAGCTTCACTTCGCCGCCGTGGTTGGCGGCGACGTGTTTGACGATGGCCAGCCCGAGTCCGGTTCCGCCGGTGGCCCTGGAGCGGGCCGGGTCGACACGGAAGAACCGCTCGAACACTCGCTGCTGGTGCTGCGGGTCGATGCCGATGCCGCGGTCGGTGACGGCGATCTCCACGAAGTCTCCGACCATCCGGCGGCTGATGGACACCGGCGAACCGGGCGGGGAGTAGGACACCGCGTTGTCGATGAGGTTGCTCAGCGCGGTCACCAGCAGGGTGCGGTCCCCGTCGAGCAGCAGCTCGCTGGGGTCGTCGAGGGTGATCTCGATGCCCGCGGACTCGGCCGCGATGCGGGAGCGCCCCAGCGCCTCCTCGACGACCACGTCGACCTCGACGGTGGTCAGTTCCGGAAGGCGTTCGGCGCCCTGCAGCCGGGACAGCGCGATCAGCTCGGAGACGAGGGTGCCCAGCCGGGTCGATTCGTGCAGGATCTTGGTCGAGAACCGGCGGACCTCGTCGGCGTCCTCGGAAGCGTCGATCACCGCTTCGGCCAGCAGCGCGAGCGCGCCGACCGGGGTTTTGAGCTCGTGCGAGACGTTGGCCACGAAGTCCCGCCGGGTCGCTTCCAACCGGACCGCGTCGGACTCGTCGCCCGCGTCGATGACGGTGAACCCGTCGCCGAGCGGTCGCACCTCGCCGAGCACCGCGGCCGGTCCGCGGCCGCGCAGCGACGTGCGGTTCAGCGGGGACAGGTCCACGGGTACCGGTTCGCCGGATTCCAGCGCCTGCTCGGCCGCTTTGCGGGCGCGGACGTCGGCCTGGTTGTCGCGGACGAAGCCGAGTTCGTCGGCACGGGGGTTGTTCAGCACCACGTCGCCGAACCTGTTGAGCACCACGATGCCGTTGTTCGTGGTGTGCACGAGTCGCTGCAGCAGTTCCGCGACGGTCGGCCCCTCGGGCCGACGGCGTTCGCGGTGCCGCGCCGTCCGCGCGGCCAGGTATCCGGCCGCCACACCGATCGCCAGCAAGCCGATGATCAGGGCGGTATAGCCCAATGCGGTCACGTCAGCATCGTAAGCAGGGGAATGCGGTACCGGACCAGCCCGCAAGCGCGATCCGTGACACCCGCGACATGAATCGAGGGGTTCTTCACCTCTGATTCACTCGGAAGTGGAGCTTGGTTCAGTTGCGGACAGTTGCCGCGCCGCCCTGCGTGAACAGGGAGCGGACGAAAAACGGGCGACACCTTCGCTCAGGTGTCGCCCGGGTGACCACCGACGGTGTTCGCCTCGCCACCGGGCGCCCACAGCGCGCCGGCGGCGAGGCGATACTCGGGTCAGCGTCCTTGGTTGGCCACTGCGGCCGCGGCCGAGGCCGCGGCGTCCGGGTCCAGGTAGGTGCCGCCCGGATTGGTCGGCGACAGCTGCTCGTCGAGGTCGTAGCGCAGCGGAATGCCCGTCGGGATGTTCAGTCCGGCGATCTCCGCGTCCGAGATCCCGTCCAGGTGCTTCACCAGCGCGCGCAGCGAGTTGCCGTGCGCGGCGACGAGCACGGTCCGACCGGCACGCAGGTCCGGCACGATCGCGCTCTCCCAGTACGGCAGCAGGCGCGTCACGACGTCCTTGAGGCACTCGGTGCGCGGCATGTCTGCGCCGAGGTCGGCGTAGCGCGGGTCGCCTTCCTGGCTGAACTCGTCGGCAGGCTCGATCTCCGGCGGCGGCGTGTCGTAGGAGCGGCGCCAGAGCATGAACTGCTCCTCGCCGTACTCGTCGAGCGTCTGCTTCTTGTTCTTGCCCTGCAGCGCGCCGTAGTGCCGTTCGTTGAGCCGCCAGTCCCGGCGCACCGGAATCCAGTGCCGGTCGGCGCCGTCCAGCGCGATGTTGGCGGTGGTGATGGCCCGGCGCAGCAACGAGGTGTGCAGCACGTCGGGCAGCACACCGGTTTCGCGCAGCAGCTCGCCGCCACGCCGCGCCTCGGTCGTGCCCTTCTCGGAGAGGGGAACGTCGACCCAGCCAGTGAACAGGTTCTCGGCGTTCCAGGTGCTTTCGCCGTGTCGCAGCAGTACCAGAGTCCCGACAGTCATGGGCTCAGGTTATGGCAAGCCGTTCTCGCCGTGCGCCCCCGCCGCCGCGCCTTCGGGGCGTGGCTCGGACCGGAGGCGGCGGGGCTTCGCGCACCCTCTCGATTCGGCCCGCCGGAGACCGTCCGACCGTTCGGGAGGCGGCCGATCGGCCGGAGCGATGCGCCACACCTCGGACTGGTCCGATCAGGTCAACTCGCGCTACTCCAACATCGGGCAAAAGTTCATCGAACATGAGATTCTTTCAGTTGTCGGACGCAACAACCATCGCAACATCGATCACTTAGCGCAGTCCGTCACCGAATCGAGTGATGATCTTCGGGGGAAGCCAACCGCTGGCAGTGACCTTGGAAATCGGTTGCGGTCGTCACTCGACGGTTATCTATTCACCGTGTCGTCGTGACACGAAAGTGTCGCCACTCACATTCGAGACCGCTATGCCGGGAGGATTAATCCACAGCGTTACCTCTGGTGAGTAAGATCACTCCAATGGAGTAATAGATCGGACTTGTGGCCAGTGCGTGACTCTGCGAAGTTGACACTGCTCTCGCGGACCGGCTCCCACGCACTCCCCGGTCCGGACGAGAGCGGCAAAAAAAGAGCGTGGTTCGTCTCCCCCGTCGGACCACGCCCCGCCGGGCCTCGGGTGCCCCCCGCCCACTTGGCCCGCAGGCGGGACCTCACGCGTGGGGCGGTTCGAGCTCGCGACTCCCCCTCTCTCCCGAGCCGCCCCTCGCGCCCGCTGGTCCGACCAGCGGCGCTCAAGAGCCCACGGGGTGCGGGGATCAGGCCGGTTCTTCGTCCGCGGGTGCCAGCGGACCGTCTCGCCGCACCAGCTGTTCGAACGGCCGCAGGTTCGCCAACGACTCGCCGCGCGACTCCCGCCAGCCCCACTCACGCCGGATCGCGGTGCCGAACCCCAGCTCCAGCAGAGTGTTGAAGTCCCCGTCCGCGGCCTCCAGCACCTGCCCCAGCACCCGATCGATCTCCTCCGCCGTCACCGCGTGCAGCCCGACCCGGCCCACCAGGAAAACGTCCCCGGTTCCGTCGATCGTGTAGTGCACGCCGTAGAGCCGAGCGTTGCGGCGCAGCAGGTACCGGTACACGTCCTCGTGCGCCTCGTCCGGCTTCCTGCACACGAAGGCCTCGACGACCAGCGCGTGCTCGGCCACGATCAGCCAGCAGTTCGTCTGCAGCTTCTTCGTGCCCGGCAACGTCACGAAGAACCGGCCGTCGGCCTCCTGCCGGTAGTCCAGTTCGCTCGCGTCGAGCGCGGACTTGATGGTCTCCGCGACGGTCACGCCGTCACCTCCAGACTGAACTGCGAATGGAACGCCCGCTTCGCCCGCGCGTAGGTCTCCAGCAACGACTCCGTGGTGCGGTCCCAGGAGAACGTCTCCGCGTGTTCCACCGTCCCCGCCGCGAGCCGGGTGCGTAAACCGGCATCGGCCACCGAACTCAACGCGTCCGCCCACTGATCGGTGCCGTGCCCCGGCACCAGCAGGCCGGATCGCCCGTCGGCCACGGCCACCGGCAGGCCGCCGACCGCGGCCGCCACCACCGGCGTCCCGCAGGCCTGCGCCTCCAGCGCGACCAGGCCGAACGACTCGTTGTAGCTGGGCACCGTCACCACGTCCGCGGCCCGGTACACATCGGCCAACGCCTCCCCGCCCTGCGGCGGCAGGAACCGCACCACATCGGCGATGCCGAGCTCCCGCGCCAGCTCCTGCAGCGCCTCCGGGCGTTCCAGCCCGCTGCCCGACGGCCCGCCGACGACCAGCACCGCCAGCCGCGCGCGCAGCTCCGGTCGCCGGGCCAGCAACTCGGCGGTCGCGCTTAACAGCACGTCCGGCGCCTTCAACGGCTGGATGCGGCCGACGAACGCGAACACCAGCGCATCCGGCGACAACCCGAACCGAGCGCGCGCCGCCGCCGAGTCGCCCGGCGTGAACCGGCGCAGATCCACTCCCGGTGGAATGGTCGCCACCTCCGCCGGGTCCGCGTCGTAGAGCCGGACCAGGTCGGAGGCCTCCACCTCGGTGTTCGCGACGAGCCGGTCCGCCTCGGCGACCACCTGCTCCTCGCCCAGCACCCGGACTCGTGGCTCCGGTGTGTCACCCGCCGCCAGCGCGGTGTTCTTCACCTTCGCCAAGGTGTGCGCGGTGTGCACCAGCGGCACTCCCCAACGTTCCCTGGCCAGCCAGCCGACCTGCCCGGACAGCCAGTAGTGCGAGTGCACGATGTCGTAGAACCCCGGCTCGTGCCGCGCCTCCGCGCGCAGCGCGCCCGCGGCGAAAGCGCACAGCTGCGCGGGCAGCTCGTTCTTGTCCAGCCCCTCGAACGGACCCGCCACGACGTGCCGCACGGTGACCCCCGGCGCGAGCTCCGCGACCGGCGGCACGTCCGAGGACGTGGCGCGGGTGAAGATCTCCACTTCGGTGCCGAGCTCGGCCAGCCGCGTCGCCGTCTGGGCGATGTAGACGTTCATCCCGCCCGCATCACCGGTGCCCGGCTGCTCCAGCGGGGAGGTGTGCAGCGAGAACACGGCGGCGCGGCGAGGCCGCATCCGGGCGGTGCCAGAAGTCATCGACTGAGACCTATCGCAAACCTTGTCGGGGACGTCCTCGCGCGGACGTCCGATCCGTTTCGGACGCTCTGCATCTCGACGCCAGGGCCGGGGAAAACATTCCTGCACACCGGATCGCAGCCCGCTGACGCTACCTCGGCGCCCGCATCGACGAGCCCGAACACCGAACATCCCGTGATGGTGTTCACAGACCCGGCCCGCGCGGACGGCACGAAAAAGGTCCCGCGAGAGCGGACCGAACCGCCCTCACGGGACCTGAGCGCCGAAGCGCCGGATCACAACGCCGACTTCTGCTTCCACTGCTCCCAGTCGAGCATCCAGTCGAACACGTCGAAGCGCGGCTCCATCGTGGTGACCGCCCCGCTGACCTCGATCGGATCGCCGATCAGGGCACCGTCGAAGTACGCCTTGGCGTCCGCCTCGGACAGGTTGATGCAGCCGTGCGAGGTGTTGACCTTGCCGAGGTTGGCGCGGTTCTCCTCGTTCTCGTGGATGAACTCACCGTGGTTGGACATCCGCACGGCCCACTTCTTCTCCACGTCCGTGTAGCCGTAGCGCGGGTTGTCCATGATCTCGACGGGGTTCTTCTGCATCACGATGTAGGTGCCGTTGGGCGTGTTCAGCTCCGGATCGTGGTCCTTGCCGTAGCTCGCGGCGTAGCTCGCGATCTGCTTGCCGTCCTCCTCGACGATCATCTGGTGCGTGGCGGCGTCCGCCTTCACGATCTGCGACCGGCCGACGGAGAAATTCGAGGTCAGGTCGGAACGGCCGTACTCGCCCTCGCCGTAGTGCACGCCGTAGAGCTTGGCGTCGACCTCGACCTGGGTGCCCGCGGGCCAGTACTCCTTCGGCCGCCAGTCCACCTGCTTGTCGGACAGCCACGCCCAGGCGCCCTCGACGGGCACGGAGGTCCGGACCTGGAGTGCGCGTTCGGCGGCGGCCTTGTCGGTGACGGCGTTGTCGAACTTGACGCTGATCGGCATCGCGACGCCGACCTCGGTGTGGTCGGTGGGGTTGACGGTGGCGCGCACCGTCTTCGCCGGGGACACGGTGGTGAAGCTGCCCTGCACCGGAACGCTCTGCCCGTCGGTGCCGGTGGCCTCGCCGGACCAGGTGTAGGTCTTGCCGTAACCGAGCTGCTCACCGGCGGTCCAGCTGAGGCCGTCGGCGGCCAGTTCGCCCTCGACCTCCTTGCCGTCGCCGTTGGTCAGCGTGACCTCGTCGAGCTTGCCGCGTTCGACGCCGACCTTCACCGGCGCGGCCGGGTTGACGTCGGACCCGCCACCGGGTTCGAGGTGCACCTTGGCCGCGGGCTTCGCCTGCGCCTGCGCGCCACCCCCGGCGCCGCCACCGCCTGCGGACTGCGATCCGCAACCCGATATCAGCAGCACGGCCGCCAGCGCGCCCACCAGCGCAGTCCACAGCAGCCGTACCCGCGACCGACCCACCCTGCTCAACACTCCTTGACCCCGATCCGTTCCGACATGGTTCTCACTACCCCGAAGACGTACGGCGACCAGAGAAGATGTCGCCGATCAACAGTGTGTCCGGTCACAGCATCGCCGCTGCGCGCGCCCCCAGTCCGCGTGAACCGCTCGATCGGAGGCCGTGAACTCACTCGACAGAACCATGACCAGGACGAAGAGCACGCGCCGCGAGTGATCGACACCGCTTCCGCCGCCGACCGCACGCGAGCACGACCGCATGAGTGATCACGGTCGTGGGCTAACTCACCGCACATCGGCGATCACACTTGGAGCTGGCGGTGCAGCACGCACAACTCCACGTCGAGCTCGGCGAGCACGTCGACGATGGGACTCGCGAACCCGGTCATGCCGCTGCGAGTCCCCGCGAACAGCAACCCGACGATCCGGCCGTCGTGGTTGACCACCGCGCCGCCGGCGTCCCCGGCCTGCAGGAAGCACCCCTCGGACGCCGGGCGGTCGATGCGGATCTGCTCGCGCAGCACCCGCACGCCCAGCGCCGCGCCGTGATCCACCCGCAGCGTCACGTCCACCGAGGTGACCACCCCGCTCGTGACGCCGCTGCCGTATCCGCACTTGCGGACCTGCTCACCCGGATAGGCGGCGCACTGCCCCGTCACCGGACCGATGCCCGGAATCACCGGGGAGTGGTCGACGCCCCTGCCGAGCGTGACGGCCGCAGCGTCCACCCGGCCGGACAGCGCGCCCCGCGCCAGGTCCGCGTACACGTGGCCGGTGTCCGGATCGACCATCCGATCGCCGACCGCCCAGCCGTCGTCGAGGCAGGCCACGTCGAACGTGGTCAGGCCCATCGTCGCGACCGCGGGCGGATGCCCGATGACCAGCGCACCCAGCGTTCCGGTGCGCCGGTACCGGCCCGCGTACCGGGCGTCCGGCGGCGCGAGCTGCACCGATCGGCACGGCGCCAGCCCGTCTCCACCGGTGACCGCTCCGTCGTGCGCGAACCCGCGCCCGCGCAACGCCACCGACTCCTCGGCGCAGGTGTGCGCGTGCTGCAGGAGCGGCTTCTCCTCGATCACGTCGGTGGGGATGCCGAGCACGTCGGCGGGGATGTGCGTGCCCGGCCACACCCGGTCCGCCGGGCGTTTGCGGGCGACGGACACGACGATGCCCTGCGTGCCGGTGAACCGGCCCGCGGTGCGCTTCTCACCGATGTCGACCGCGGTGACGCCGGGGAGGTCCAGCAGCTGATCTTCGACCGCGCGCTTGATCGGCCTGATGACCGCTCTGTCCCGAAGTTCCCTTATGCTGAGCATGGCGCCCCCTCCAGCAACCATTTAACACTCAGGGTTAACCGATAGTCACGAAGAGTCACTCTTCCGGCCGGTCAGCAGGCGGGTGAAATCCGGTCCGCACCGCACCGGAACCGCACCTCCGTCCGGGGGAGCACGAGCCGCGCCAGGCGCCTCAGAGCGAACAGTCCACCAGTACGGGCTCGGGCGCCAGTGACACGCCGAAGGCCGCACGCACCCCTTCGCGCACTTCACGCGCCAGGTGGAGCAGATCGGCGGTGCTCGCCGAACCCCGGTTGGTCAACGCCAAGGTGTGCTTGTCGGACAGCGCGGCCCTGCCGCCGGGACCGGCGTGTCCCTTGCCGAACCCGGCGCGGTCGATCAACCAGGCGGCGGAGAGCTTCGTGCTCCCCTCCGCGGCCGGATACTGCGGCACGCGCTCGTCCGGCCCCACGCGGGCGGCGATCAGCTCCAGCACTCCCGGCAGGTCCGCCGCCGCCACGATGGGGTTGGTGAAGAAGGAACCGGCGCTCCACGTGTCGTGATCGTCCGGGTCCAGCACCATGCCCTTCGTACGCCGTAAGCGCAGCACCGCTTCGCGCACCTTGGTCACGTCGACCCGCGCCCCCGGGGTCACGTCGAGTTCGCGGGCCAGCTCCGCGTACCGGATCGGCGCCGATTCACCGCCGTCGCGCAGCAGGTAGCGGGCGCGCAGCACCACCGCGTCCGCGGTGTGCTTGAGCACGCTGCCCCGGTAGACCAACCCGAGGTCGTCGGCCAGCACGGTGCGGATCCGCCCGGTGTGCCGGTCCAGCAGGTCCACCGAGACGAGCATCTCGGAGATCTCCACGCCGTAGGCGCCGACGTTCTGCACCGGAGTGGCACCGGTGAGCCCGGGAATCCCGGACAGGCATTCCAGGTTGCCCAGTCCCTGGTGGACGGTGTCGGCGACGACGTCGTCCCAGTCCTCGCCCGCTTCGACCGTCAGCTGCACGAACCCGTCGACGATGTCGTAGCGGCGGCCGCGGGTGGCGATCCGCACGACGCGACCGTCGAAGCCCTCGTCCGCGATCACGAGGTTCGAGCCGCCGCCCATCACCAGCAGCCGCTGACCGGCCGCATCGGACTCCCGGACCGCCTCGGCCAGCTGGTCGGGGTGTTCGGCCAGGACGAACTCGGCGGCCGGGCCGCCGAGGCGCAGCGTCGTGTGGCCGGACAGGGCGTGGGGCGTCGGCTCGCCGGTCGGCTGCGCGCCACCGCTGGTTCCTTCGGCGCCGGACATCGAGGGGTTCACGATTGCCAAAGGTAACCTTCCGCCCATGGCACGCCGCATCGAGCACCGCAGCACCTCCGAGTGGCCCGCGTCGCAGGTGCATGCGGCGCTCATCGACCTCGACTATCTGCGGGAACGCCTCGCCGAGCTCGGGGGCACCCGCAACGAGCTCGTCAAGCACACCGTGGACGGCGACGCGGTGCGCTTCGAGGTGCGCCAGGGGGTGCGCACGGACTCGTTGCCGCCGGTGGCGCGCACCGTCGTGGGCGCGGGTGACCTGGTGATCGACCGCAGCGAGTCCTGGCGGCGCGAGCAGGACGGGCACTACACCGGCGAGATCGCGGCCGAGGTCGCCGGGGTGCCGTGCACGATCACCGGTTCGATGTGGCTGCGCGACCAGGCGACCGGCACCGACGCCAGCGAGTTCCTCGTCGACGGCGAGGTGCGGGTGAACATGCCCTTCGTCGGCGGGAAGCTGGAGGACCTCGTGGCCGACCAGGTGCAGAAGTTGCTGGCCGCCGAAGAGCGCTTCACCACCGAGTGGCTGGCACGCAGGCCGAACTGAACCTGGATGATCTTCACCACCTGGGCGGCCGTCACATGAACCAGCCTCGCAAGCGGGCACCCCGGCTGGCGGCGGGCCGAGCACGCGCGCTCGGTGCGCCGACCCGCGGGACCACGAATCCGAACCGGCTGCGGCGGGTGGACCGCTGGATCGCCGGTACTCCGTGGGTTTCCCGCGCACTGTCCTCGGCAACGGATCCGCTGGTCATCGACCTCGGGTTCGGGGCGACACCGGTGACCACCGTCGAGCTGGCGGCCCGGCTGCGACCGGTGCGCTCCGACACGCGGGTGTTCGGCCTCGAGATCGACCCGGATCGGGTGACCACGGGCAAGGCCGTCGCCGATCCGCCCGCGCTGGACTTCCGCCGCGGCGGCTTCGAACTCGCGGGCCTGGCCGCGGGCATCGGCGGCCAGGACGGCCCGGCGCTGGTGCGGGCGCTGAACGTGCTGCGCCAGTATACCGAGCCGGAGGCGTGGAAGGCCTGGGACGAGCTGTGCGGCCGCCTCGCCCCGGACGGACTGCTGGTCGAGGGCACCTGCGACGAGATCGGGCGGCGCTGCTGCTGGGTCACGCTGGACAGGTCGGGGCCGCGGACGCTCACGCTGGCCTGCCTGCCCGGGGATCTGGACCGACCGTCGGACCTGGCGGAGCGGCTGCCGAAAACGCTGATCCACCGCAACGTGCCGGGGGAGAAGGTGCACGAACTGCTCACCGACCTCGACGCCTGCTGGGCCAGGGCCGCGCCGCGCGCGCCGTTCGGACCGCGGGCGCGCTGGGCGGAGTCGGTGCGGCTGCTCGCCGCTCTCGGCTGGCCGGTGCGGGATCGCCCGCGGCGGTGGCGGCTGGGCGAGGTCACCGTGGACTGGGCCGCGGTCGCTCCCGTGCCGGGGGACGTGAGCGGCGCGTAGGCGGCAGCAGAGCTCCACCGCCTTGATCACCGACGTCGTCCGGGCGGTAGCGGAAGTCACCGTGGCCGACCAGGGCGAGTTCGCTGAACGGGCTGCTCGGGGCAGTGCGATACTCCGCAACCGTGTCCTCTCGATTCGTCATCACCCTCGGTTGCCCGGACCGCACCGGGATCGTGGCCCGCATCGCCTCGTTCCTCGCCGAGTGGGGCGGTTGGATCGTGGAAGCCGGCTACCACACCGACACCGAGACGGGCTGGTTCTTCACCCGCCAAGAAGTGCGCGCGGACTCATTGCCGTTCGACGTCGCGGAGCTGCGGCAGCGCTTCGCCCGCGTCGCCGACGAGCTGGGCAGCACGAACTGGCAGGTGACCGACACCGCCGAGCGGCGACGGGTCGTGCTGCTGGTCTCCAAGGAAGGCCACTGCCTGCACGACCTGCTCGGGCGCGTCGCGTCCGGGGAGCTCGACGTGGATCTGCGGGCGGTCATCGGGAACCACCCGCGGCTGCGTTCGATCACCGAGGCGCACGGCGTGCCGTTCCACCACGTGCCGTTCCCCGGCGGCGCCGATCCCGCCGCCAAGGACGGCGCGTTCCACGAGATTCGGGCACTGATCGACGGCCACGATCCGCACGCGATCGTGCTGGCCCGGTTCATGCAGATCGTGCCGCCCGCGGTGTGCGAGGAGTGGGCCGGGCGAGCGTTGAACATCCACCACAGCTTCCTGCCGTCGTTCGCCGGCGCCCGCCCGTACCACCAGGCGTACGCGCGCGGGGTGAAGCTCGTGGGCGCGACCTGCCACTACGTGACTCCGGAACTGGACGCGGGGCCGATCATCGAGCAGGACGTGACCCGGGTCGATCACACCGACGCTGCCGCCGACATGGTCCGCAAGGGCCGCGACATCGAGAAGATCGTCCTCGCCCGCGGCCTGCGCGCCCACCTCGAAGACCGAGTCCTGGTCCACGACAAGCGCACCGTCATCTTCTGACCCCCGATCGGGGTGAACGTCCCTTCGCCCGGTCCGACCGGGCAAAGGGGAGATTCACCTGGTACGGCCGGTGGCGTGAACGACCTGTTCAACCGGTCGGCCGGAGGAGGCATTCACCTCAGGTCGCCGTGGGGGCTTCGCGGGCCAGGTCGGGGAGGATCTCCGCCGCGGGCAGGGCGGACAGCAGGGCGCCCGAGGTGATGATCTTGGAGCGGCGCAGGCCGCTACCGACCACCAGGGCCGGAGCGCTCGCCACGGCCGCGTCCACCAGCAGCGGCCACTCCGCGGGCAGCCCGAACGGAGTGATCCCGCCGTACTCCATCGACGTCAGCCGGACCGCCTCGTCCATCGCCGCGAACGAAGCCTTGCGCACGTCGAGGCGTCGCTTGACCACGCCGTTGACGTCGGCGCGTGCGGTGGCGGACACCAGGCACGCCGCGTACCGCACGTCCCCGCCGCGCTTGCCCGCGACGATCACGCAGTTCGCGGACAGCTCCAGCGGCGAGCCGTACTGCGCGCAGAATGCCGCCGTGTCCGCGACATCCGGGTCGATCTCGGTGACACCGACCAGCGCCGCGTCCTGCGGCGGCAACGCGGTCACGGCATCCAGCACGGGCTCGGCGAGCAGCTCAGGACGGTCCGATGCGGGTACCACCGAAAGAGTTCCGGCGGCGAGTGACCAGTCAGCAGACATGCGCCGACGATACGAGCGCGTGCGAGGACGGCCTCAGCTGCCCAGGAAAGCGCCCAGCAAAGCCCGCAGTTCAGGTCGATGCGTGAACATCGGAGCAACCGACGGCAGCACTTCCAGCCGGGCACCCGGAATCGCGGCGGCGGTCTCCCGCGCGACCGGCACCGGGTGCAGCGGATCATCGGTCCCAGTGATGACCAGCGCGTGCGCCCGCACCGCGCGCAACGCCGCGGCATCGCGCAGCACCGGCCGGTCCGCCAAGGAGTGCAACGCCGGACCCAGCCTGCGCAATGCGGCCACTCGCAGTTCGAGGTGCTCGCCCACGTCGACATCGGGCGGGAACTCACCCGCCACGCGTTCACGCAGCGCGGCGCCGCCGTCGGCCTCCGCCGCGTCGACGGCCTCGGCGAGCCGTTCCAACGCCCACGCCGAGGACACCTCGCGCGCTCCGTCCAGCACGGCGGGCAGCAGCAGCGCGAGCCGTTCGAACCGGTCCGGGCGGCTCGCGACCGCCCTCGTCACCGCGCCGGTTCCCAGCGAGACGCCGACCGCGCGAGTGGCGCCGGTGGCGTCCGCGGCGGCCAGCACGTCCTCGGCCAGCACTCCGTGATCCCAGTAGCCCGCGGGTGCGTCGGCGGCCTCGCCGTGGCCAGCGAAGGTCAGCACCACACGCGTGCCCGGCAAACCGGACGCGGGAATGCGCGCCTCACCGGGCGTCGCGCCCAGGCCGTGCGTCACCAACGTGATCGGGTCGCCCTTGCCGTGGGCACGCCAGCGCGCCCCGGACGGCAACTCGCCCTCGGCGGGGAGCACCGAACCGCCACCGGTTACCAGGAGCTGCCCCGCTGCACATCGGCGACCTTCGGGCGCACATCAAGCAGGTAGACCAGGACCGCGACCAGCCCCGCCAGCCAGATGATCGTGATCGGCCCGTTGGTGAACACCGCCAGCATGATCAGGCCCGCCCCGGTGATGCCCAGCCACGCGGGCTTGGACAGCTTGCCGACCGCGGTGAACGCGTCGGCGCGCTGCATCAGGGCGTGCACGAAGGCGTACAGCCCGAGCGGCAGACCGGCCAGCCAGATGACCTTCAAAATCCAGAACTGCAGCAGCAATTCCGGCGGACCGCTGAATGACAACTCCACCACTCCACCCTACGTGTGAGCGGGACCCCGGAATAGCCGCGCCGGAGTCCCGCTCGTTCGCTCTACCCGGCGAACCCGCCGCTGCCGCGTGACCGGGTTCGCATCGGCTCGGCTCAGTTCTCGGACTTGTCCGTCGCCTTCTTCGCGGTGCCGGTCTTCGCGGTGCCGGTGCTCTTCGGCGCGCTCTTGGCCGCAGCGGTGCGGTTGGCGGTCTTGCGGCTGGTGCTGCGGGTCGCGGTCGCCGCGTCGGAACCGGCTTCCTCGACCGTGTCGGCCACGTCGCTCGCCGTCTCGCGGACCTTCTCGGCCGCCTCCGACGTCACCTTCTCGGTGTTCTCGGCGGCCTGCTCGCCCCAGGAACGGGTGGTCCGGGTGACCTTGCCCAGCACGTCGTCGGCGAGGCCCCGCGCGTCACCGACGGCGGTGTCCACCCGGCCCTGCACCTGCTCCAGCTGGCTCCAGGCCTGCTTGACCTGGGGCTGGGCCTGGATGCGCTCGAAGGTCGTCTCGCCCCGGTCCGCGAGGTAGCCGTAGAGCTGCACCGCCGACTGCGTGTAGGCGTCGACGCGCTTGCGCAGCTCCGCCGGGTCGAAGCGCTCCTTGAGGTCGTTCGGCAGCTCGTTGACGCCGGTGCGGGCCGACTCCGCGCCCTCGTTCAACCGGCTGCGCAGCTTGCCGAGCGTGTCGGCGATGGTCTGGGCGGCCAGGTCACCGGCACCGAGTGCGGCGAGCAGCGGAGTGCGGGCCTGCTCGACGGCGTCGCCCAGTCCCTGGCCGGACTGTGCCTGGGTCTTCGTGCTGTTCTCGGTCGGCATGATGCTCACTCCTCATCGGAAGAATCGGTGCGGTGCTGGTTCGGCACGTCGCCGTGCCCGTCGTGTTCGCGCCGGAACGAGGCGTAGATGTCGAGCAGGACCTGCTTCTGTCGCTCATCCAGATCGGGGTCGGCGAGGATGGCGTCGACGACCGGGCCGCCCTCGCGTTGCTCCAGGATTCCGGCCTGCACGTAGAGCGCCTCGGCGGAGATGCGCAGCGCCTTGGCGATCTGCTGGAGGATCTCCGCGCTCGGTTTGCGCAGGCCGCGTTCGATCTGGCTGAGGTACGGGTTGGACACTCCCGCACTCTTGGCGAGTTCGCGAAGCGAGATCTGGGCGCTGCTCCGTTGCGCGCGGATGTAACCGCCGAGGTCGCTGACCGCTTGGTTCACGGCCTTGTTGACGGTCTTGTCCACGCGCTCCATCGACCTTGCTCCCTCCGGCTGGGTCCACGGTAGCCACGAGTGCTAACTATTGCAAGCAGCCAGTTTGCACCGTCCGGGTGAGACGATCACCACCCTCGCCGAACCCGCCACCTGCACCAACACTGATTCCGACGGATCACTCCGCCGCGCACATGCAGAACGGGTGACCATCCGGGTCGGCGTAGACGCGCCAGCTCGCCCCAGTCCGATCCGCCGGTTGCGGCAGTTGCCGGGCACCGGCCCGCATCGCGCATTCGTGCCCCTCTTCCAAAGTCGGCACCCGCACATCGACGTGCATCATCTGCGGCCGAGTCCGGTCCGGCCAGGTCGGCGGGACGAAGTGCGGGTCGAGCTGGAACGCCAGCGGTGGCCCACCCGCCGGGTCGGCCAGCTCCACCCAATCCGGCTCCGTCTCGGACTCGGCGACTTCCCAGCCCAGCAAGCGCCCGTAGAACTCGGCGAGCGCGCGGGGGTCCGGGGTGTCGATGGCGAACGCCGCGATCGAAAGCGTGGAAGTGGTTGTCATGACGATTCCTCTCGGTCGGCGGACGAGTCGCCCGGGACGCGCGGAGCCGGGACCGCACCCCTTGGATCGACGGCGGCACCCAGGCCCAGTGGCGCGACGCTCCGCGCCCAGCGAACAACGAAATCCCCCAGCAAGCGCGGCCGGCTCCCGATGTCACCCGCCTGCTCGGTGCCCAGCCGTTGCTCCCGCGTCGCCGCTTCGGTGGATCGCATGACTCCCCCTAACCGTCGAACTCATTACGGTAGTTAGTAACCGGTTCGAGGAGTATGCAAGTTATCGACGCACGCTGCAACCGGCTAATCGCCTACGATGGTGTTCGTGAACAGCAGAGCCGTCGCTGACCGAGTCCCTGCGAACCAGGCCGCGGACCGGGACGCTGAACGCGACGTCGAGCTGGTGCTGGCCTTCCTCAACACCTGCGACGCCGAAACGGACACGGACATCCTGGACTCCGCCGACGAGTGGCGGGAGTGGTCCGCCGGACGCGGCCTGGGCGAATCGGGCGAACGCGGCCAGGCACGACGCGTCCGCGATGCCATGCGCCGCGCCGTGTCCTGCGACCGGTCCGCGCCCGCCAGGGACACCGAAGTCGACACGATCACCTGGCCGGTACCGGTCGTCCTGCGGGACGGCGTGCCGGTGCTCGGCGGGCATGACGCGCTGAGCCGGGTGCTCGCCGCGTCCGTGCACCTGGTGCACACGGGTTACTGGAACCGGATCAAGATCTGCCCGGCGGACGACTGCCTGTGGGCGTTCTACGACCGCTCGCGCAACAAGTCCCGCACGTGGTGCTCGATGCGGGTCTGCGGGAACCGGGAGAAGGCGCGTTCCTGGCGCGAACGACACGCCGCCGAGAGCTGAGGCGCCCGCCGGCTCACCGGCGGGTCACAGCAGCAGCTGGGACACCGTGTAGATCACCAAGCCGGCCAGCGCGCCCACGACGGTGCCGTTGATCCGGATGAACTGCAGGTCCCGGCCCACCTGGAGCTCGATCTTGCGGGAGGTCTCCTCCGCGTCCCAGCGCTCCACGGTGTCGGTGATCAGCGTGGTGATCTCGGTGCGGTAGTGCGACACCACGTACACCGCCGCGCTCTCCAGCCAGCCGTCCACCTTGCCGCGCAGTTCCGGCTCGTTCGCCAGCCTGCGCCCGAGGCCGCGCAATCCGTCGCGCACCCGCAGCCGCAGCTCGCTGGACGGGTCCTCCGCCGCGTCCAGCAGCATCTTCTTGGCGGTGCTCCAGGCCGAGGCGACCAGGTTCTGCACCTCCGGGTGTTCGATCACCTGCTGCTTGATCTGCTCGGCCCGTTCCATCGTCTTCGGGTCGTGCTGCAGGTCGTGGGCGAAGTCCACCAGGAACCGGTCGACCGCCTTGCGCATCTGGTGGTCCGGGTCGGTCTTCACCGCCCACGCGAACGAGAGCACCTCGGCGTAGATCTTGTCGGCGACCATGCCGTCGAAGAACCTCGGCGACCAGGACGGGGCGCGCTGGCTCACCACGCGCAGCACGGTCTCGTGGTTGTCCCGCGCCCAGTCGTAAGCGCGGTCGCAGATCAGGTCCACCAGCTTGTGGTGCGTGCCGTCGGCGAACACCTGGGTCAGGATCCGGCCCAGTGGCGGCCCCCACTGCTGTTCCAGGATCTTGCGCAGCACGGACTGCTCCAGCACCGCCTGCACGTCGTCGTCGCGCAGCACCTGCACGGCGCCGCGCACCGCGGTGGCCAGCTCGGAGGTGACCCGCTCGGCATGGCCTTCGTCGTCGAGCCAGGTGCCGACGCGCGCGCCGATCTCGGCGCGGCCCAGCTTGTCCCGCACCACCGGCTCGGACAGGAAGTTCTCGCCGACGAAGGTCCCGAGGTTCTGGCCCAGCGCGTCCTTGCGGGTCGGGATGATCGCGGTGTGCGGGATCGGCAGTCCCAGCGGGTGCCGGAACAGCGCCGTCACCGCGAACCAGTCCGCCAGCGCACCGACCATTCCCGCTTCGGCGGCCGCCCGGACGTAGCCGACCCATGCCGCGGCGCCGGCGTTCTCCTGCCAGCGGGCGATCACGTAGATCACCGTGGCGGCCAGCAGCAGCCCGCCCGCGACTGCTTTCATCCGTCGCAGTGCCCGCCGCTTGAGCTCGTCCGAATCGGCTACCGCAGTCTGTGCCACTCCACGATTGTTACAGCAGCGGGTGGCGCCGCCGGTGAGATCGTGCCCGAAACGGCCCCCGGTGACCGACCGTCGCGGGCTGCGCACGGCGTGCCGCCGACCCGCCGGCGAAGCGGGCTCAACGACGTCCGGCTCCCGTCCCGCCGATCGGAACAAGATCAAAAAATGCCGGTAAGGTTCAGCTCCGTGCGTACTCCTGCTCTCACCTCTCGGCTGCGCCCCTTCACGTCGACGATCTTCGCCGAGATCACCGAGCTGGCCCGCAAGACCGGAGCGGTCAACCTCGGGCAAGGTTTCCCCGACACCGACGGCCCGGCGGGCATGCTCCGGGCCGCGCAGCAGGCGATCGCCGACGGGGTCAACCAGTACCCGCCCGGCGCGGGCGAACCCGATCTGCGCGCCGCGATCTCCGAGCATCGCAAGGCGCACTACGGGATCGAGTACGACCCGGACGGCGAGATCCTGGTGACCGTCGGCGCCACCGAGGCGATCACCGCCTCGATGCTGGCGCTGCTGGAACCGGGCGACGAGGTCGTGCTCATCGAGCCCTACTACGACTCGTACCCGGTCGCCGTCGCCATGGCGGGCGGGGTGCGCCGCACCGTGGGACTGCGGCAGGGACCGGATCACCGGTTCGAGCTCGACCTGGACGCCCTGCGGGCGGCGGTCGGGCCGCGCACCCGGGCGCTGGTGCTGAACTCCCCGCACAACCCGACCGGCACGGTCCTCACCGACGCCGAACTGGCCGTGATCGCCGAGGTCTGCCGCGAGCACGACCTGATCGCGATCACCGACGAGGTCTACGAGCACCTGCTCTACGACGGCCGGGCGCACACCCCGCTGGCCACGCTGCCGGGAATGGCCGAGCGCACGGTGGCGATCTCCAGCGTGGGCAAGAGTTTCAGCGCCACCGGGTGGAAGATCGGCTGGGCCTGCGGTCCCGCTGAGCTGATCGGCGCGGTCCGTGCGGCGAAGCAGTTCCTCACCTTCGTCGGCGGTGCCCCGTTCCAGCCCGCGGTCGCGCACGCGCTGCGCAACGAACTGGACTGGGTCCGGGAGCTGCGCGATGGCCTGCAGCTCAAGCGGGACCGGCTCGCCAACGGCCTCACCGAAGCGGGCCTGGACGTGCTCGCGTCGGAAGGCACCTACTTCATCTGCGCGGACGTGCGGCCGCTCGGATTCACCGACGGCGCCCAGCTGTGCCGGGAACTGCCGGAACGGGTCGGTGTGGCGGCGATCCCGGTGCAGGTGTTCTGCGACGACCCGGATCCGGTTCGGCATCTGGTGCGCTTCGCGTTCTGCAAGCGGGACGAGGTGCTCGACGAGGGAATTCGGCGACTGCACGGCCTCGCCGAGTCCTGAACCGCTCGGCCCCGACGCGTCCTCCACGCGAGTTCGGCGGAATCGCGCGCTGCCGGGCGCTGATCCCTCCAGCTGGTCGCGCGACACCGACGCAGTGAATGTCCGGCTCATGCTCAACCTCCGAATCCCAGGCAGAGGAAGCCGGACTCGCCGTGCGTCGCCTGGGCCGCGGCGAGCGCTTCCGCCGGAGCGACACCGCGTCGCAGCAACGAGTGCAGCGAGAGCATCACCTCCGCCGTGCGCTCGTCCGGCACCGGAACGACGCTGGCGATCACCGTCGCCGTACCGCGCCCGAGCAAGGTGGCGGCCAGGCCGGTGAGCTGCCCGGCGCGGCCGACCACCGAACGGCCCGCCTCGCACGCCGAAAGCACCACGGTCCGCGGCCCGCGCCGCAACCGGTCCAGGTCGTAGCCGTAGAGCGGACCGTCCGCCAGGTCCAAACAGGACAGCAACGGCTGATCGTCCCGGAACCGGCCGTGCGCGGCGATGTGCGCGATCCGCGCTCCGTCCACGGCGTCCAGCACACGCTCCGCGTCGGCGTTGGCACCCGCCAGCAAGCGCCCGCCGCCGGCCTCGTGCAACGCCGCGACCTCCCGCTCGGCGTGCTCCAGCCCCGGCCCGGACACCCACACCGGTTCACCGGAGGAACGTTCCAGCTCGGCATCCGCCCGGCCGCGCAGCCAGGTCCGCAGCGAGGGAGCCACCGTCACGCCACGGCCCCGGCAGGCGGGCAACGCGGCCCACGGCACCGCGTGCAGCGATCCGGTCGGCACCACCACCAGCCGCCTGCCCGCGGGCAACGCCGCGGCCACCGGTGCCAGCAACTGTCGCTGCACGGCCGTCGCGGCCTCGGCGGCGCCACCCGCGTACACCGCGCCGACCCGCCCGTCACCCGACTCCGCCTGCCGCGCCAGCAGATACCGCAACCGCTGGGTTTCGAGCACGGCCGTCGCCTCCGGACCGAGGTCGTGCAGCTCCGCTCGACCGTCGACGACGGCGACCGCGTGCACCCGCCCGTCGTGCGCGAACAGGGTGAGCAGCACGTCCTCGCCCAACGCGCTCAGCACCTCGTCGACCCCGGCGACCTGCGCGGCGTCCGCCGAGCCACCGGAAACCAGCAGCGCCCGATCCCGGACCCGCCGCTCCAGCGCGCCGATCTCGGACAGCGCGGTCCGCAACCTCGTCCCGTCAGCCGCGATCGCGCCGGACACCGCCGAGCGCAGCCGGACCAGCGCCGATCCCAACTCGGGGTCCTCCGGCGGGCGCACCGGCGGGCGATGCGCCGACCCCAGCCGATACCGCTCTCCCCAGCGCAACACCAACCGCGGATCACCGGAGCGCAGCGCAGCTCCGACCGCCACTTCGCCCAGTTCCTCGGCGAGGCCGAACGCCTCGATCCGCGGTTCCCAGGCGGCGATCCCGGTCGCGTAGGTCTCCACCGCTCGCAGCCCCCGGCGGCAGCTGTCGAACAGCCTGTCGTCGTCCCCCGCGTCGGCCGCGAGCAGCGCCTCGCCCAGCCAGCCCACGGCCAGCTGCCGGGTGGAGCCCGGAACCTCGCCACGTCCGGTCGCGGCCAGCTCCAGCAAGGTGCGAGCCGTGATCCTCCTGCCCAGCCTGGTCGCTTCGCGTCCGGCGGTGAGCCACAGCTCGGCGGCGGCCGTCGTCCAGCCGTGTGCCGCGCACGCGTGGCCCGCGCGCTTCGCGGCGGCCAGCGAATACCGCGACACCTGCCCCATCCGCAGCCGCGCCTGGAGCTCGGTCGCGACGGCCAGCGCGGCCCACGAGCGCCGTCGCTGCGAGCGGAACAACCTGGCCGCGTTCCGTGCCGGGCCGATCGCGGCTTCCGGGTCTCCCGCGCGCAGCGCGCACCCGGCGAGCGTCAGCCACGTGTCACCGAGCCGCGCCTGCCTGCCGAGTCGCCGCAACCGGTCCGCGGCGCGGCGCAGTTCCACCCTGGCCTGGTCGTGCAGTCCCGCCTCGGTCAGCGCTTCGGCCCGGTCGATGCGGACCTCCGGGTGCTCGTCGGGATCGACTCCCGCCGTCCTCGCCTGGTCGAACAGCTGCAACGCACGAGGCAGGTCCCCCGCGCGCAACGCCACGCAGCCCCGGTTGTGCCTGCACAGTGCGGCGCGGTTGTCCCGGCCGTCGGAGCCGAACAGCGCCTCCGCCGCGGCGAGGTCGGACTCCGCCGAGTCCAGGCCGTTGCGGTACAGGTGCGCCAGGCCTCGTGCGACGTAGGCGTTCGCGGCCCACTGGTGATCACCGTGCTCGAGCAACCGCGGTAACGCCGCGGACAGCGCCAGATCGGCTTCCTCCTGGAGGTCCTGGTGGCACAGCAGGACACCCCGCAGGCACATCGCCCGGACCGCGTCCTGACCGGTGAGCCGCTCCGTCGCCTCCGCCAAGTGCCGCCACGCCGTGTCCGGGTCGCCCCGGTTCAGCTCGATCCAAGCCGAGGTCAACTGCACCTGCGCGGCCCGCTCCCAGAGCCGCGCGTGCCGTGCCGCCGACAACGCGAGCCGGACGTGCCTGCACGCCTCCGCTGACCGGCCCCGTTCAACGGCGGCCAGCGCGCAGATGTGCCTCGCCAGCACCCGAAGCTCCCGATCCCCGGAACGCGCGAGCCAGTGCTCCGCCGCCTGAACCGCACCGTCGGGATCTGCGCCGACCCGGTCCCGCCACCGCAGGGCGGCAGAGATCGGATCCGCCGTCGGCGCCAGCACTGCCGCCGCGCTCAACAGACCAGCCAATCCGCTACGGCGGGCGCGGAGCCCACCTGTCGGAACACCACGCCCAGCGGCCCCGCGGGCACATCGGTCGCCCGAAACGCGCCGAACCGGTCGAGTTCCGCGACGCACTGGCCACCGGGGTGCCGCAGCAGCACCTCACCCTCTGGCCGGCCCTGTCCAGCCCGGCTGATCACCATTCCGGAGGCCCGGAACAGTCCCTCCACCATCGGCACCAGATCCAGCTCCACGACCCGGCCCGGCATCAGGAAAGTCAGCACCCGCGGCTCCGCCTCACCCGACGCGGACGAACGAACCGAAGCCGGAGCGTCCGCCGAATCGCCGACGAGCTCCAGCGCGGCCGCATCGGACCGGCCGCGAGCCATCCCCGCCGCCGCGTAACCCGCGGTGCGGACCTGTCCGGGTGGTGGATCGCAGAGCTGGAACAGGTCGCGCAGCACCCGCAGCTCAGCGGGCATCCGCGGGCTCATCCGGCGGCCTCCTCGACGACCCCGCCGGTGGCCAGCCGCTCCCGCAGCGCGGCGAGGCAGCGGCCCTTCTTCGGCCCGATGCTGCCCCTCGGCATCCCCAACGCCTGGCTCACCTGCGCATAGCTGGCGTCCGGCGCCACCGCCACGACCCGCAGCAGTTGCTGGCAGCGCCGGGACATCTGGGCGAACGCCTGCCACATCCGGGACACCGCGACCGAACGCAGCGCGCTGACCTCCGGGCCGTCGGCGTGATCAGGAATGTCGAACATGCCGGTGTCCCAATCGACCGGGGACTCCCGATGCCGGGCCTTCGACAACCGCACCGCCTCGCGCCGCGCGGTCGTCGCCAACCAGCCCGGCAACGCCCGTGGATCCCGGAGGCTGCCGAGGTTCTCCGCCAGCAACAGCCAGGTCACCTGGCACACGTCCTCCGCATCGGCCGCCGTGGGCGAATACGCCCTGGCAGCCGCCCACACCACCGCGGTGTTGCGATCCACCAGCTCCCGCCAGGCCGCCGCCTCACCGGTCGCGGCGCGCTCCAGCAGGTCCGGGGCACCACCCGGCTCCGAAATCTCGTGCACGGCGTGCATCTCGCTCCCTCCCCTCATGATCGGGTCACAAGTAAGAGGAGCGAGCACGCCGGACAGATTCACTTCGCGGCGTTTAACCCCCGAACGGGTAACGGCGAGCGGCGACCCGCGCCGCGTCCCGCACGCCGTGACCGTCTCGGACAGCGGTCGCCACCCCGGCCGCGACCTGCGGCGCGGCGAACGACGTCCCACTCCAGCGCGCGAAGCCGTACCGCCGGGCGCCATCGGTTCCCGGCGACATCCGGACGTGACTGCTCACCACATCCACCCCCGGCGCGCAGGCGTCGACCCAATCGCCGGAGTTCGAGAACCCGGCGAGCGCACCGTCCGCACCGGAAGCCGCGACTCCCAGCACCTCCGGCAACGCCGCGGGCCAGAACGGACGGGACGAACCGTGGTTGCCCGCGGCCGCCACCACCACGGCGTCGCCGAAACGCGCGAGCTCGGCACGCACCGTTGGTGGGCACCGGTCCCCCGAGGTGTGGCATCCGGCGGTCAGCAGCACCACGTCGACCCGCGCGGCGGATTCCCGTCGCAGCGCCCGCAATCCGGCGACGACGGTCAGATCATCGGTGAAGCCCAGCGAGGACAGCACCCGGCGCGGCCGGATCGTCACGCCCGGAGCGTGCCGGAGCAGCACGCCCGATACGAAGGTGCCGTGCCCCGCCTGGCGGTCCTGATCGGAGTCGTCGTCCGCGTCGAGCACCTCCGGCACCGCCTCGAACCAGTCCCGGGCCGCGAACCACGGATGCGGATCGCAGCCCGTGTCGAGCACCGCGACGGTGACGCCCCACCGCTGCCGAGCGGGTTCCTCGACGGGCTCCGCCGGACCAGGATCGGCACCGGTACCGAACATCACCGGAGTGCCGAACATCGTCGCGGAACCCACGTGCACGTGGTTGGCGCTGAGCTCGGGCACCTCACCCGCGATGTCGATGCAACGGTCCCGTTCGGCGGTCCGCAGCCGGACCCGGGCCAGCTGCAGGTCGTCATCGTGCTCGACACGGTCCACCCAACGCCGCAACCGGGACAGCGCCGGATCGAGCGAGCCGCGCGCCGCGACGAGCTCACCCCGGCGGACCAGGCATTCGCCGGGGCCTCCAGGATCATGCACCAGGAGATCGTGCCCGTAGCGCGCCCAGTGCTCGCCGAGCTCCGCGAGCGTCACCTCGGTTCCCCACGTCGAATCCACAAGGGACACTGTGCGATCGGTCACTATGATCGTCCACTTGAGGCATGCTGTCGGGTGAAATCCGTTGGCATCCCAGTGGCACCGAGCCAAGAACATTCGCCGCAACCGGTGGTAAGACACCGCCTATCCGGGTGGTTGATACCGAGAAGGGCTGCCACTCATCCTATGGCGAGGGGACCATTGAACCCCTCGTGTTCAGCACGAACCGACAGGCGGTGATGAGAGTGACCGGTAGCTGCGCGCAGCGCAGACACTGGTCGCGCCTGCGCGCGTGGACTGCGCGGAGCATCGCCGTCGCGGGGATCGCCGGCGGCAGTTGGCTGCTGGGAGCCGGGCTCGCCACGGCGACACCGAGCACACCGCACCTCACGACGATGCCCGTCGTCGCCGTCACGGCGCCGGTGATCGAGGTGGTGGCCCCGGCATCCGGCACCAGCACCGCTGCGGCCGACGTGGAATCCGGTTCCGCCGGACTACCGGCCACCGCCACGTCCACCGACATCGACTCGGCGGACACCGAATCCGTCCAAGACGACTCACCCTCCACGCCCGACTCCGCACGACCGCTCGGGGTCGCGGAGCTCGTCTCCGGCATCGCCTCCGACGTCCAGGCGCAGCTCGGCCCGGCCGACGAGCCCGAGCTCGCGGACCCCGTCGAGAACTCGCTCACCGAACCCGACACCGACACAACGCGCCCGTCCGATCGGATGCCGGACACCACCCTCGACGACCTGCGGCGTTCCGGACGAGCCGAGCCTCCGCAACCACCCGCGCCGCACATCGCCGCTCCCGTGGCCGCACCGCCTGCGAACTCCGCCGACGAACCGGCCACAGTGGACTCCGAGCATCTCGCCGAGGGCACCGGAACCGACCAGAGGCACAGCGCCACCGCGAGCCCGCCGCGGAGCGACCACCGGCAGCCGCCGACATCGGCTCCGGTGCCACCGATCGCACCACCGGCCGCCCCCATCGCCACTGCGACCGCCACACCCCCCGGCCTGGGCCACGGACTGCGCTGGATGCACGCCGTCCTGCCGACGCAGCCATGGCTGCCCGGCCCCGTGCGGGCCGCGGGGGGCCACATCGAAACGGCCACTCTGCACGGCATCGCGCTGATCGAGCCGTCCGCCTCACCGGACTGATCCCGAACCGCCTCGCACCCGCACGCGCACCGCGTGGTTGCGTGCGAACACTCCACCGCAGTCCCCGGTCCAGCCGACCGCGTCCGGCAGGACCGGTATCGGGGGCGACTCTCGGCCCGCGTGCCCAGGAACCTTGACCTGTCCTGAGCACCGTCCGAGCGCCCCGGCCCCGGAGCCGCACTGCCCCTGCGGCACCGGGGCCACACCCGAGGTCGCCTTCCGGCACGACGAGGGGCCGTGCCGGAAGGCGGTCCGGGTCAGCTGATCGGCATGTCCAGCGGACCCGGTTCGGCGACACCGTCGAACTGCGCCGCCACCACCGCCAGCCGCCGCACCGCCTCGCGCTGCTGATCAACGGGCAACGTGTACGGGATCCGCAGGTGCCGCTCCATCGTTCCCCGCACCGCGAACCGGGTTCCCGGAACCAGCCGCAACCCGTGCTGCTCGGCGGCGACCGCGAGCCTGCCCGCCACCGGTACACCCAGGTCGCACCACAGCGACAAGCCACCGTCGGGCACCCGGAAAGTCCAATCGGGCAGCCGCTCGGCCAGCTCTTCGATCAACGAATCCCGCAACTCGGCCACGTGCGCCCTCCGCCGCCGCAGCATCGGCTCCGCCTCGGCCAGCAGCTCGGCGAGCAGCAACTGCTCCAGGATCGGGCTGCCCAAGTCCACCGCGGCCCGATCCAGCAGCAGACGCTGCACCAGATCTTCCGAGGCCCGGACCCAGCCGAGCCGCAGACCACCCCAGAAGGACTTTCCCGCGGACCCGAGCGTGATCACCCGATCCTCTCCGAACGCTGCGACCGGTGGCGGCGGAGTCCGGCCGGTCAGGTCCAGATCGATCAGCGTCTCGTCGACGACCGCCGTGGTGCGAGTGCGGCGCAACATCGTGACCAGCCGTTCCCGATCCTGCGCGGTCATCCGGATGCCGGTGGGGTTCTGGAAATCGGGGATGAGGTAGGCCAGCTTCGGCATCGCCTGCTGCAACGTCGCCGCCATCAGCTCGATGTCCCACCCCTGCGCCAGCATCGGCACCGCGACCGCTTCAGCACCCACACCACGGATGGCCTGCAACGGGTTCGGATAGGTGGGGTGCTCCACCAGCACCCGCTCACCCGGCGACACGAGGGCGCGCAGCACCAGCGCGAACCCGTGCTGCGCTCCGTTGGTGACGAGGATCTGCTGCGGTGAGGTCGGCAGGCCGCGGCGCGTGTGGCTCTCCGCGATGCGTTCGCGCAGTTCGGGGAGGCCGAACGCCTGGTAGCCGTGGCCGCCGAGGTGCTCGGGGAAGCGGCAGCGCGCCCGGTCCAGGGCCGCGGTGAGCTCCGGCGGCGCGGGGAGCGTGGCCTGCGCGAGATTGATCAGACCCGGGGTCACGGGCTGCCAACCGCCGGTATCGGCGTGCGCGTGATCTCCGGGCAGCCGGACCCACGAACCGGAGCCTTTCCTGCTCGCCGCGAACCCTTCCTCCCGCAGCAGGTCGAGCGCCCGCACCACGAGGGTGCGGCTCACACCGAGCGCGTCGGCGAACTCGCGTTCCGCGGGCAGCCTGGTCCCTGGCGGGAGCCTGCCGTCGAGCACCAGCCGCCGGACCGCCTGGTGCAGACCGGTGGACGTGGCCCGGCCGGAGTTCCAGCTGCCGAGCAGTTCCGCGATGCCGCGGCCGCCGATTCGTCCCATCACGCGGGTCATGAGTCCAATAGTTTCAGATTGGCCCTCGAAAACAAGGCCAATCAGTCAGTACCAAGGACACATGGTTTCAACGTCGCCCAAGGTGGATCTTTCATCGGTACCCGTCACCGTTCGCCCGGCCGCTCGGCTGGCTCAGCTGTTCGCCGGCCTGGCGCTGTACGGCACGAGCATGGCGCTGATGGTCCGAGCGGAGATCGGCTTGTCGCCGTGGGACGTGCTGCACGACGGCCTCACCCAGCGACTGGGCTGGAGCTTCGGCGCGATCACCGCCGTGACCAGTGTGATCGTGCTGGCGCTCTGGGTTCCGCTGCGACAGCGGCCGGGCATCGGGACGGTGGCGAACGTGGTGGTCATCGCGCTGTCGGTGGACGTGGTGCTGGGATTGCTCCCGCCCGCGCAATGGCTCCCGTGGCAGCTCACGCTGATCGTGTCGGGCGTCGTGCTGAACGGCCTGGCCACCGCGATCTACGTCGGTGCACGCCTGGGGCCGGGGCCGCGGGACGGCCTGATGACGGGACTGCACGCGCGCACCGGCTGGTCGGTGCGGCTGGTGCGGACCGGGATCGAGATCGGAGTGCTGGCGGTCGGCTGGACGCTCGGCGGCAGCGTGGGCCTCGGCACGGTGCTGTACGCGGTGTCGATCGGAGCGATCACGCAGCTGTTCCTGCCCTTCGTGACGATTCGCGAACGCTGATAATCAGGGCATGCCGAATGTCGAGGTGGCCGAACGGGCAGGAGATCGCCTGACCCCGCCGGAACCGGGAACGACCGCCAGTGAAGACGTGGTGCTGGTGCTGCCGAACGCGGTGGCGGTATCCGACGGCGCAACGTCACTGCACCCCGGCGCCCGCACCGGCGGGTGGTACGCGGCTCGGCTGGCGGAAGCGCTGGAACCCCGGCTCGCGCAGCCCGAAGCCGACTTGGCGGACCTGCTCGCGAGCGCGATCGCGGAGCTGGTGGTGACCTTCGGCTTGCAACCCGGCGCGTCCCCGTCCAGCACGGCTTCCTTGCTGCGCTGGGACGACGAGCACGTGGAAGCCCTGGTACTGGCCGACAGCCCGATCGTGTTGGACACCTCGGACGGGGCACGGGCGGTGACCGATGAGCAGCTGGCCTCGTTGCGCTCGCGCAGCGGGCGCCGGCCCGGCACCGGATATCGCGACCGGCTCCGTTCGGGCGAAGGATTCGGCGCCGGGCATCGGGAGGCACTGGGCTCCGCGATGCAGCGGACTTCGCAGTGGCGCAACGTGGACGGCGGCTTCTGGGTCGCCGAAGCGGTTCCGGAGGCCGCCGCGCACGCGTCCCGCGCCCGAATTCCCCGGCGGGAGGTCACCACGGCCATGGTGATGACCGACGGCGTGTCCTGCGGTGTTCAGGACTACGGGATCTACCAGGACTGGTCGGCGATGCTGGCAGTAGCGGTGCGGAACGGACCGGACGCCTTGCTCGATCAGGTGCGGGCCGCCGAGATGTCCGACCCGGGCGGGGTGCGCTGGCCGCGGCCGAAGCGGCACGACGATCAGGCGCTGGCCGTAGTGCGCTTCACCGATGCGTGAGGCTCTGGGGGGAGGCCTGGAACCGGGCTGATCCTTCGAAAAAAGATCTCTGCAGCTAGAGACAATCCGCATACCACCAAGTAACCTTAAGAGTGTCCACCTGACCCCCAGGGGTGGACTTCACGCCCCCGCACTCCCGGTGACCCCCAGGCCGGTTGAGCGCGGGGGCGTCCTACGTCCGGGTGAAGTTTGTTTTCCTGCGCAACCGAGTTCCGCTTCACTCGTTTGAGTGGGCAGGGGAACCGGCCATCGTTGCCCGCGGTCGAACGCGTTGGCCGTACTCACGACTCCGAATATGGGGAGGGATCGCCCGTGGACCTGCACACCCGGATCGAACTGTTCGGTGGCCCCGAAGATGGCCGGGAGATCACCCTGCCCGCCGGCGCCGCAGGCGGTCCGCTGTCCCCGCTACCGGTGCCACGCGACGGCGAGGAGCCCCTCGCGGCCTACGTGAAGGACCACCAGCGCCCGCACGGCGTGTGGATCTACAAGTACACGCTGAGCACCTCGATGCGGCAGTCCCCCGTGCAGTGAGCACCATCCGACGTGATCGAGCGGCCGACCCCGATCTCGCCGAGGCATCCCGTACCCCACCAGGCCGAACAGCCCTCGTCACCTCGACGAGGGCTGTCTTCGTCTCTCACCGCCCCGGCACGACCAAAACCAAGAAGCCCCACCGGAACCCGGTGGGGCTTGCTTGTGCCAGCTCAAGAGCGTGGCCAGGGGCGGGGTCGAACCGCCGACCTTCCGCTTTTCAGGCGGACGCTCGTACCAACTGAGCTACCTGGCCATGGCGGCCGGCTCTCAACCGATCGCTCTGGCGACCCAGACGGGACTTGAACCCGCGACCTCCGCCGTGACAGGGCGGCGCGCTAACCAACTGCGCCACTGGGCCATGTTCTGTTGTTGCGTACCCCCAACGGGATTCGAACCCGCGCTACCGCCTTGAAAGGGCGGCGTCCTAGGCCGCTAGACGATGGGGGCTTGGCCGATTCGACACCGACCCGGCCTTACCTCCAACCGGCTTTTCCCTTTCGGGGCGCCCCGTTGGCAGTGATGAAAGCTTACGACACGCCTCAAGACCCCTCGCACCGGGGGGTGCTTAAGCGACATGAGCTTGCTCCGCGCTCCCCGGGGCGACCGCGGCCATCCGCGAGTGTAGCTATCTGACCAGCTTTTTTCACTCGGCCGGCAACTCATCCGGATGAGGCTCGCCGGAGTGCGCCGCCGCTGAAACCAGGCCTGCGCGGCCGTCCGGGGCGACTTCGGGGCGAAATTCGATCTTTGTGACGGCGGTCTCAGCTGGGGCGCAAGGCTGCGGCCGGGACCGACGGGTTGTCGCGTAACCAGTCGGCGGTGGCGATGCCGCCGAGGATGAGCCGCCAGATCTCGTCGGTCCGCTGGGCCGAGCTGATCGTGCGGCTCGCACTCAGCACCCGGACGCCGACGAGCGTGGCGCAGAGGACGCGGGTGGCGGCCGCGGGATCAACGTCGGGGCGCAGCAGCCCGTGCTCAGCGGAACTCCGCAGCAGGCCCGCGAGCAACCGCTCCCAGCGGGCGATCGTGTCCTGGTCCCGCATCGCGAGTTGAGCTCCGGAGCGGACCACCACGTCTCGCTCCAGGACCCGGGCGACTTCGTCGACGAGTTCGACGGCGGTGGTCAGCGGATCGAGCCCGCGGGACGTCCAGCGCTGCCAGATTTTGGACCAGACCTGGGCTTGGAAGCGCACGAGCGCCGCCGCGACGGCGTCCTTGGACGGGAAGTGGAAGTAGAACGCGCCCTTCGTGACCCCGCTTCGACGCAGGATCGCGCTCAGCGGTGTGGCATCGAAGCCGACGCGGTCGAACTCCTCGGCAGCAGCGACGACGATGACACGGCGGGTGACTTGCGCCCGACGCTGCTGGGGCATGGCACGGCTCCGGCGGCTGGAATGTCGGCCATGCTCAGCGCGAGATCTCGACGTTAACTAGATCTGGTGGCACGACCCACGAAAGGATGATCAACTACGCCACGCGAAGTTACCCCGCCACCCCTGCACGTGCCCATCCGCCGTTCCCGTGTCCCGTTGGTGATCTTGCCGGAATCGACCGGTGACCTGGAGGGAACGCGAAAGAGACCGCACGGTATGTTTTCCCCGGGCCCGTTACCGGGCTCAATGTCTTCCCGCGAGGCGAGCCACCGGGGGGTGCCCGTCCTCGCGGGAAGACAGCCCCGTTTCGGTACACCGCGCCCTTGCTCCGAGGACTCGGCGGCACCCCGGCTCAGCGCGTGACAGGTGGCTCACCTTCCTCGTCAGGGACCAGCCCGAGCATGTCGAGCAGCAGCCGGCAGTCCTCGGCGTCCTCCGAACTGCGAGCCACCGCGACCCGCGCCCGGTGCACCTGTTCGTCGGTGATTCCCGATGGCTCGCCGCTGCGCGGCGCAGGCACCACCGAGGATGATCGGTTAGCGGCTTCTTCCTGCTGGGACAAGAACTTCCGTACGTCCAGCGACCCGTACATGACGCCTCCCCGGCTCGGGTTTCGGCCGCAGGTTATCCACAGCTTGTACACAGCCGCAGCCCCCCACAGAGTGATTCGTTTGAGACGTTGCGTAATCACTCACCGTGGTTCGATCCACTTCGGACCGGCCGACCGTCCAAGCCGCACCTGCCGCCTCGTCCACTCTGGAAAGCGGCCGCCGCAGGTGACCGGCCGCCTTCTGGAGCCGCTCACCGCGATCAGGGATCATCGCAGCTCGCGGGCCGTCATCTGCGTTGAGCGATGGCGTGGCGGAGCCGGGCTCCGCGTTCGCGGCGCAGTGAGCGGCGGATCGGCGCGAGCGGGTGGATCTACCGCGCGGGTTCGCGCCCGGGAGCCCGGCTCGCAGCTCAGGGCTGCTCCGTTCGGATGAGTCCAACAGGTACGCATGATCGCGGAGGACGCCGCTCGGCGTGCATCGGCCGACGGGGACGGGGCTGCTCACCGCCCGGTGAAGTTCACTGGCATCCGGGCGACTCCGGTGACATCGAGTAGCACTGGTCGCCCCTTGTCTCTCCCAAAAATGGGGGAGCCATGCCACAATCGTGAAGCTGACCCACCCCCGGTCAGCGACTGTGGAGATCCCCTCCGACCCCCGCGCTCCTCCCCCTGGCGTGGGGGTCCTCCGCTGTCCGGGGCGCCACGATCGCCAGGCGGTTCCGCTGATCGGCTGCTCCGGATCTCCGCACCGCCCGCCGGTCGGCGCCCGCGCGAAAACTCCTGTTCCGACGGCCCGCGATGGCGCGGAATACCGACACGCGCTCATGAGTACGGACACAACACTCCATGTTTCGCAACAAAACCGTTATCGTGTGCGCGTGGCTCTAGGACGAATCAAGACCGGACGCCGGCAGCAGGATCAGCGGGGCAAATCCCCCAACCAGCAGCAGGCCAACGAGCCGGATCACGAGCTCGACTCGTACCTCGCGGCCTTGGCCCCGAAGGACGACCTCGAAACCACCGGCACCGGCCGTGGTTTCGGTGGCGCTGAGGTTCACCAGCTGCGGTTGCCGCTGATGGCCAACGAACAGCTCAAGGAACTCGCGGCCCGCCAGGGCACCTCCCCGGGTGCGCTGGCTCGGGACTGGGTGATGCAGCACCTGTCGGAGGCCGCCGAACCGGAACCGGCCACCGCGCCGGGGCCGCCGTCGCGCGACCCGATGCAGGGGCAGTACGACGGGACGCCGGCTTGGCCGCAGCAGGAGGCGGGTTTCGGGCAGCAGCCCGGGTACGACCCGTACGCCTACTCCTACGGCGGCGAAACCGACGCCGAGATCACCGTCCCGCGCGGCCGCATCCGCTGACTCCCGACTCCGACCCGGCCGCGCGCATTCGCTGACCCGGCCGACCCCCTAAAACCCCCGACCGACCCCCGACCTCATTCTCGAGATCACCCCGGCCCTGCCGGTGGAGGCGCCCCCCGACCGCCTCCACCGGCAGTTTCATGCCGGGACCCGAACGAACACGCGCTTACCTCAGGCCGCTGTTCGGGTCACAGCCCCAGTTCGCGGGCGATCAGCATTCGCTGGACTTCGCTGGTGCCCTCGCCGATCTCCAAGATCTTCGCGTCGCGGTAGAAGCGGCCGACCGGAGTCTCGTTCATGAAGCCGTAGCCGCCGAAGATCTGGGTGGCGTCGCGGGCGTTGTCCATCGCGGCGTTGGACGAGGTGAGCTTCGCCAGCGCCGCCTGTTTGCGGAACGGCTCGCCGCGCAGCATCCGGGAGGCGGCGTCGTAGTAGGCGAGTCGCGCGTTGTACGTGCGCAGCTCCATGTCGGCGATCTTGAACTGGATCGCCTGGTACTCACCGATGCGGTGGCCGAACGCTTCGCGCTCCCCCGCGTAGCGCAGGCATTCGTCGACGCAGCCCTGGGCGAGTCCGGTGCCGAGCGCGGCGATGGCGATGCGGCCTTCGCTGAGGATGGACAGGAACTGCGCGTAGCCGCGGCCGCGTTCGCCGAGCAGGTTCGCGGCGGGCACCCGGCAGTCGTCGAAGGACAGCTCGTGGGTGTCGGAGGCGTTCCAGCCGACCTTGGAGTACTTCGGCGCGACGGTGAAGCCGGGCGTGCCGGAGGGCACGATGATCGTGGAGATCTCCTTGCCGCCGTCGGGTGCGGTGCCGGTGACGGCGGTGACGGTGACGAATCCGGTGATGTCGGTTCCGGAGTTCGTGATGAACGACTTGGAGCCGTTGATGACCCACTGGTCGCCGTCGAGCACGGCGGTGGTGCGGGTGGCTCCGGCGTCGGAGCCGCCGCCGGGTTCGGTCAGGCCGAACGCGCCGAGGATCTCGGCGCCGCACAGCCGGGGCAACCATTCCCGTTGCTGTTCGGCGGTGCCGAAGCGGCGGATCGGCATGGTGCCGAGGGACACGCCCGCTTCCAAGGTGATCGCGACGGAGGAGTCGATCCGCGCGAGTTCTTCCAGCGCCAGGCACAGCGTGAAGTAGTCGCCGCCCATGCCGCCGTGCTCTTCTTCGATGGGCAGCCCGAACAGGCCCATCGACCCCATGGTCCGCACCAGCGGGTACGGGAAGGCCTCGCGTTCGTAGTAGTCGCCGATGACGGGCGCGACTTCCTTGCGGGCGAAGGTGCGCACCGATTCGCGCAGCGCTTCGTGGTCTTCGCCGAGCCGGTGGTCGATCATGTCAGGACTCCTCGGGGTGGGAGGGGTGTGCGGTGAGCACGGCCAGCGCCTCGTCGAGCGCGACGGGCCGTCCGGGGCGGGCGGTGACCTCGGTGACGGTCCCGTCCAGCGGGGCGGTGACGGTGTGTTCCATCTTCATCGCCTCCACCACGAACAACGTCTGTCCTTTGTGGACTTCTTGGCCGGTGTCGACCTCGACGGACAGCACGGTTCCGGGCATCGGGCTGGTGATCGCACCGCCCGATCCGGCGCCGCGCTCGGCTCGTTGGGCGAGCAGCCGGTGCTCGGTGACGGCCCAGGCGCTGCCGTCGGCGGCGAGCCAGGTGGTGTCGCCGTCGCGGGCGCAGCGGTAGCGGCGGACGCGGGAGTCGTAGGTGACGGTCAGCCGATCGCCGTGCAGGAAAGCGCTGGCCGGCCCGGTTTCGCCGTCCAGCTCGACCTCCGCGTCGGCCGCGCGGCCGCGCACTCGCACTTCGGTGCCGTCGTAGCGCCACGCGCTCCACGCGGGCTCACCGAGCCGCCAGCCGCCGGGCACCTCCCACGGGTCCACGACGGGGCCGGCGGGTTCGGCGGCGGCGAGATCGGCGAGCGCGGCGGCGACGAGGACCTCCGGCCGCAGCGGGTCGGCGGTGAGATCGGCCAGGTTCCGCTCGATGAGCCCGGTGTCGAGTTCGCCCGCGCGCACCTCGGGATGGCCGAGCAGCGCCCGCAGGAACGCGACGTTCGTGGTCACCCCGAGCACCGCCGTCTCGCTCAGCGCCGCATCGAGCCTGCGCAGCGCGTCAGGACGATCGGGACCCCAGGTGATCACCTTGGCCAGCATCGGGTCGTAGTCCGAGCCGACGACCATGCCGGGCGAGATGCCGGAATCGACGCGCGCACCAACGGGTTCGTGCACCGCCAGCACCCGCCCGCCGCTGGGCAGGAAACCGCGGGCCGGGTCTTCGGCGTAGACGCGGACCTCCACGGCGTGGCCGTCCAGCGACAGGTCGGCTTGCGTGAACGGCAGCCGTTCACCCGCGGCGATCCGGACCTGCCACTCGACGAGGTCGAATCCGCGCAGGCCGCCGACGGCGGTGACGAGCTCGGTCACCGGGTGCTCCACCTGCAGCCGGGTGTTCATCTCCATGAAGAAGAACTCCCCCGGCCGGTCGGCGGAGACGATGAACTCCACGGTTCCCGCTCCGACGTAGCCGACCGACCGTGCGACGGAGACCGCGGCGGCTCCGATGCGCCGGCGGGTCTCCTCGTCGAGCAACGCCGACGGCGCCTCCTCGATGATCTTCTGGTGGCGGCGCTGCAGGCTGCACTCGCGTTCGCCGAGGTGCACCACGCGGCCGTGCGCGTCGGCGAGGACCTGCACCTCGATGTGCCGGGGGCGGGTGACGAAGCGCTCCACGAACAGCGTGTCGTCGCCGAACGCGGCGCCGGCCTCTCGTCGGGCGGAGGCGATCTGCGCAGGCAGTTCCGCGGGGTCCGCCACCAGCCGCATGCCCTTGCCGCCGCCACCCGCGGACGGCTTGAGCAGCACCGGGAAACCCACCTCGCGGGCGGCTTCGACCAGGTCGGCGTCGGTCATGTCCGGGTCGCTGCGGCCGGGCACGACGGGCACGTCGGCTTCGGTGACGGTGGCCTTGGCGCGGATCTTGTCGCCCATCGCCTCGATCGCCGACGCGGGCGGGCCGATGAAGACGAGCCCGGCTTCGCCGCAGGCCCGCGCGAACTCGGTGTTCTCGGACAGGAATCCGTAGCCGGGGTGCACGGCCTGCGCACCGGCCTGCAGGGCCGCGTCGACGACGCGCCGCACGGACAGGTAGCTCTGCGCGGCGCTGCTCGGTCCGATGTGGACGGATGTGTCGGCCTCGGCGACGTGCCGGGCGTCCCGGTCGGCGTCGCTGTGCACGGCGATGGCCCGGATCCCCAGCGCACGCAAGGTGCGGATCACCCGGACCGCGATCTCACCGCGGTTCGCCACCAGCACCGCGTCGATCCGGCCACCCGAACCGGCATCGGCCGGTACCGCATCGGTCGCCACCGCACTCACCTCGTTCCGTTGGCACACTTGGAAAATCCCGTTCGCCGAACGCCTCGGCTTGCGGAGTACTCGCACGATCTTTTGATCTGCGTCTTGTCAGCGGCGGAGCAGTGATCAGCCTGAGCAGGTCGACCACCGGCGGGTTCTCGGCGGCTTCCTCGCGAGGACAGCGATTTCTCCGCGTATCGGACGAATCGATCCCGCAGCGAGCAAGCCGCCGAGGTTCCGCTGAGTGCCCCACTACGCAGGCCATGACGAGAGGACTCCTGGTCACATCCGGAAGACGCCGTAGCCGACCGGTTCCAGCGGCGCGTTCGCCGCGACCGATAGCGCCAAGCCCAGCACTGACCTGGTCTGCTTCGGGTCGATTACGCCGTCGTCCCACAACCTCGCCGTCGAGTAGTACGGGTGCCCCTGCTGCTCGTACTGCTCGCGGATCGGGTTCTTGAAATCGTCCTCGGCGTCGTCGGGCCAATGCTCACCGCGCGCTTCGAACTGGTCGCGGCGCACCGTGGCCAGCACCGACGCGGCCTGCTCACCACCCATCACGGAGATCCGGGCGTTCGGCCACATCCACAGGAAGCGCGGCGAGTACGCCCGCCCGCACATCGAATAGTTGCCCGCCCCGAACGAGCCGCCGATGACCACGGTGAACTTCGGCACCCGAGCGCAGGCCACGGCGGTGACCATCTTCGCGCCGTGCTTGGCGATGCCGCCCGCCTCGTACTCCTGGCCGACCATGAACCCGGAGATGTTCTGCAGGAACACCAGCGGAATCGAACGCTTGTCGCAGAGCTCGATGAAGTGCGCGCCCTTGAGCGCCGACTCGCCGAACAGGATGCCGTTGTTCGCGACGATCCCCACCGGATGCCCGTGCAGCCGGGCGAATCCGGTGACCAGCGTGGTGCCGTAGTCGCGTTTGAACTCGGCGAAGCGGCTGCCGTCGACGATCCGCGAGATGACCTCGTGCACGTCGTAGGGGGTTCTGCTGTCGGTGGGGACGACGGCGTAGAGGTCGTCCGGGGACACCGCGGGCTCCTCGGGCGCCAGCACGTCCCACGGCCGCTGCGCGCGCGGCCCGAGGGTGCTGACGATGGAGCGCACGATGCGCAGCGCGTCCGCGTCGTCCTCGGCGAGGTGGTCGGTGACGCCGGAGGTCCGGGAGTGCAGGTCGCCGCCGCCGAGCTCCTCCGCGGTCACCTCGGCGCCGGTGGCGGCCTTCACCAGCGGCGGGCCGCCGAGGAAGATCGTGCCCTGCTCGCGCACGATCACCGCCTCGTCGCTCATCGCGGGCACGTAGGCGCCGCCCGCGGTACAGGAGCCGAGCACGGCGGCGATCTGCGGGATGCCGCGCGCGGACATGGTGGCCTGGTTGAAGAAGATCCGCCCGAAGTGCTCGCGGTCCGGGAACACCTCGTCCTGCCTGGGCAGGAACGCGCCGCCGGAGTCCACCAGGTACAGGCACGGCAGGTTGTTGTGCAGCGCCACCTCTTGGGCGCGCAGGTGCTTCTTGACCGTCATCGGGTAGTAGGTGCCGCCCTTGACGGTGGCGTCGTTGGCGACGATCACGCATTCGCGTCCGGCCACGCGGCCGATTCCGGTGATGATCCCGGCCGAGGGTGCGTCGCCGTCGTAGAGCTCGTGCGCGGCCAGCGGGGACAGCTCCAGGAAGGGCGAACCTCGGTCCAGCAGTGCGTCCACCCGGTCGCGGGGCAGCAGTTTGCCGCGTTCGACGTGGCGCAGGCGGGATTTCTCCGGTCCGCCGAGCCGCGCGGTGGCGAGCCGGGCGTTGAGGTCGTCCACCAGTGCCTCGTGCTCGGCGGCGAAGCGAGCGGGCCGTTCGGCCTTGGCATCGATCGTGCTGGTCAGGACGGGTGCATCCACCGACGTTCCTCCGGCTCCGGCTACATCCGGTCGAGTTAGTCATCGTTAACTACGGCCAGATGTTAACGGTGACTAACCTCGGCGTCTAGTATCGGCGCCGATGAGCGAACCGGCCACCACTCGACCGAGTCGCCGCGAGCAGATCCTCGACGCGGCGGCAGGCCTGTTCGCGCGCTACGGATTCCACGGAGTCGGCATCGACGACATCGGCCGGGCCGTCGGCATCTCCGGACCCGCGCTGTACCGGCACTTCCGCGGCAAGGACGCGATGCTCGCCGAGATGCTCACCGGCATCAGCGACCGGCTGCTCGACGCCGGGCGCAGCCGCGCGAGCTCCACCGCCGAACCGCTGCGCGCACTGGACGAGCTCGTGCGCAGGCACGTCGAGTTCGCCCTCACCAACCCGGCGCTGATCAGCGTGCACCTGCGCGACCTGGACAGCCTCGCCGAGGACGAGCGGCACCGGGTTCGGGAGGCCCAGCGCGGCTACGTGGAGGTGTGGGTGGACGTGCTGCGCCTCGCGCGCCCCGAACTCGACCGGCCGACCGCGCGCGCCACCGTGCACGCGGTGCTCGGGCTGATCAACTCCACGCCGTACAGCGCGCACCTCGACACCACGGCCATGACGGCGCTCCTGCACCGGATGGCCATGGCGGCGCTGCTCGGCTGAACCAGCCCTTCGGATCAACGGGCATAGGGGACACCGGCCCCGCCCGGCCGTCCGAGTGAATGACCCCTTTGACCGGCGTTATCGGGCGAAGGGGCCGTTGACCCATGGGGCCGTCTGGGTGGATGGCCCGTTTGACCGGTGTCGCCGGGTGGAGGGGGCGTTCACGTCAGGGGAGCGGGGTGCCGTCGATCTCCGTGGTGAGGGGTTCGGCGTGGAGGCAGACGTGGTCGGCGATGGCTCGGGCGCCGTCGAAGGGATCCGGGTACGACCAGGCGGCGTCCGGGACGACGAGCTCGCCCGCGCGCAGGGAGACGTACGAGGCGGTGCCCTTGTACGGGCAGACCGTGTGGGTGGCGCTCGGCTCCAGGAGCTCGGTGCGCACGTCCTCGCGGGGCAGGTAGTAGCGGTTCGGCAAGCCGGTCTCGGAGAGCAGCTTCGCGCGGCGGCTCTCCGCGACGACCACGTCCCCGGCCAGCACCCGCACGTGCCTGCTCGTACGGCGGACGTCCACCCGGTGGTACGGATCCCGGATGTGGCCGAAGACCTCCTCGTCCTCGTCGAACCAGGCGTCCATCGCACCCCAGTAGACGGCGACCAGGCCTTCCAACCACGGCGCCGCCTCCACCGGACGCGGGTAGTGCCACACCGCGTTCTCCGCGACCCGCCCGTCCGCCCGCACCGAGTGGTACGACGCGTCGCCCTTGAACGGGCAGTGCGTGCTGTGCGACGTCGGCTCCAGCAGCTCCGTTCGCACGTCCTCGGCGGGCACGTAGAGCTGCGGCAGCAGGTTGCTCTCGTGCAGCAGCTGCGCGCGGGAACTGTCGAGCACCACCTCACCGCCGAACAACGCCCGCACCCGGCGCGGGAAATCGTGCAGGAACAGCCGGTGCGGCGGGCCGTCGATCCGGTAGTTGACGGCCTCCGGCGGCCTCGTGGTGAGCGGGCCGCCGCCGAGTGTCAGTGCCATGTCGGTCCTCCGAGTCCTCCCGCCCGTGCGCGGGGTCGTTCCGCACGAGCCGGCGGACCCGGCCGTGCCGCTCAAGTCAGGACAACGCCTCGGCGCCCCGACCTCATCCCTTCGGCGGAACGCACCGGATTGCAGGCCTTCCGGACCGGCACAAGACTGAGCGCCGAGGCAGTTCCGCCCGCCCCGGCAGCGCCTCCGTCCAGGTCACCCGACCGACAGCGCAGGCTCGGCTGTCGGCGGTCCACGCCAGAGGAGCCGGCATGGCCACCGTGCACGAAACCCCGTCGCCCATCCCGAAGCAGCCGGCCCCCGCCGCATCTCGCCCGTCGAAGAGCTCCCAGCTGGTGTCGTGGGCGCGCAGCACTGATCCGAAGCAGATCGGCAAGCTCTACCTGGGCACCGCGATGAGCTTCTTCATGGCAGGCGGGCTGATGGCGCTGCTGGTCCGGGGCGAGCTGGCGCAGCCGGGAATGCAGTTCCTGTCCAACGAGCAGTACAACCAGCTGTTCACCATGCACGGCACGATCATGCTGCTGTTGTTCGCCACGCCGATCGTGTTCGGCTTCGCGAACATCATCCTGCCGCTGCAGATCGGCGCCCCGGACGTGGCCTTCCCGAGGCTGAACGCGCTGTCCTACTGGCTGTTCTTGTTCGGCGGGCTGCTGGTGATCAGCGGGTTCGTCTTCCCGGGAGGCGCCGCCGACTTCGGCTGGACCGCCTACGCGCCGCTGTCCCGGTCGGGTTTCAGCCCGGGCCTCGGCGGGGACGTCTGGATCACCGGGCTGCTGGTCAGCGGGCTGGGCACCATCCTCGGCGGGGTCAACATGATCACGACGACGGTGTGCATGCGCGCTCCGGGCATGACGATGTGGCGGATGCCGATCTTCACCTGGAACATCCTGGTGACGAGCATCCTGATCCTGATCGCGTTCCCGATCCTGACGGCGGCGCTGATGGGACTGCTCGTGGACCGGCATCTCGGGGCGCACGTGTTCGACCCGGCCACCGGCGGAGCGATCCTCTACCAGCACCTGTTCTGGTTCTTCGGGCATCCGGAGGTCTACATCGTGGCGCTGCCGTTCTTCGGCATCGTCACCGAGATCTTTCCCGTGTTCAGCCGCAAACCCCTGTTCGGCTACACCGGGCTCGTCTTCGCGACGCTACTGATCGGCGTGCTGTCCGCGGTCGTGTGGGCGCACCACATGTTCGCGACCGGGGCGGTGCTGCTGCCGTTCTTCTCGTTCACCACGTTCCTGATCGCGGTGCCGACGGGGGTGAAGTTCTTCAACTGGATCGGCACGATGTGGCGCGGCCAGCTGACGTTCGAGACGCCGATGTTGTTCTCCGTCGGGTTCCTGGTGACCTTCCTGCTGGGCGGGCTCACCGGGGTGCTGCTGGCGATGCCGCCGGTGGACTTCCACGTGCACGACACCTACTTCGTGGTGGCGCACTTCCACTACGTGCTGTTCGGCACGATCGTGTTCGCGGTGTTCGCGGGGATCTACTTCTGGTTCCCGAAGTTCACCGGCCGGATGATGGACGAACGCCTCGGGAAGATCCACTTCTGGTTGACGTTCATCGGCTTCCACACGACGTTCCTGGTGCAGCACTGGCTGGGCAACGCGGGCATGCCGCGGCGCTACGCGGACTACCTGCCCACGGACGGCTTCACCGGCATGAACATCGCCTCGACCGTGGGCGCGTTCATCCTGGGCATCTCGATGCTGCCGTTCCTGTGGAACGTGTTCGTGAGCAACCGCTTCGGGATCAGGGCGGACGTGGACGATCCGTGGGGGCACGGGAACTCGCTGGAGTGGGCGACGTCCTGCCCGCCGCCGCGGCACAACTTCACCGAGCTGCCGCGCATCCGCTCGATCCGGCCCGCGTTCGAGCTGCACTACCCGCACATGCAGGACCGGCTGGAGGCGGAGGCGCACGTGGGCGGGCGCCACTCCCGCCCAGAAAAGTCCACAAAGGACTCAGAGTGAGTTGGGCACACTGCACAACCCGACCGTGCCGATGAACTGACCTCGCACAAATCGTTTCAAACCTGGCCCGGAGGCGTAACGCCCGCTCCACTGTGGCCGATGCCTCCCATGGCGCGTTCGCACTGAACCGAACGAGTGGAAACCACCCCGCACGACAGTGGTCCGCTTCATAGTCCCGCCGGGAACACGGCGCGCGGGCACTAGTGTTGGACGCGTCCGGGGAGCCGCCAGCGACAGCCGGTCTTCCTGAGAGAGCTCCGAGTACCGACGACCGCCAAAGCAGCGGGGACCACGCGCGCCCTCAGCCGGAAGGCGGGTTCGGAGCACTGACCCGGTCCGGCACTTTCGCATTCAGGAGACCTCCTTGCCCATTGCCCTGTTGGCCCTGGCCATCGCAGCTTTCGGCATTGGAACCACCGAGTTCGTGATGATGGGGCTGCTGCCAGAAGTGGCCTCGAACCTGCACGTGTCGCTGCCCGACGCCAGCGGCTACATCTCGCTGTACGCGCTGGGCGTCGTCATCGGTGCGCCACTGCTCACGGCGGGCGGCATGCGCGTCCGGCGCAAGACGATGCTGATCAGCATGATGGCCCTGTTCGTCGTCGGGAACCTGGCCTCCGCGTTCGCCCCCACCCACGAGACCCTGCTGGCCGCCCGGTTCATCGCCGGTCTGCCGCACGGCACCTTCTTCGGTGTCGGGGCCGTCGTCGCCGCCGGGCTGGTCGCGCGGGACAAGCGCGCCCAGGCCATCTCGATGATGTTCATCGGCCTCACCGTCGCCAACATCGTCGGCGTTCCGCTCGGCACCCTGCTCGGCCAGTCCTTCGGGTGGCGCTTCACGTTCGGCGTGGTCGCGGTCATCGGCGTGATCGCCCTGCTCGCGGTCGTCGCCCTGGTGCCGCAGCAGCCCAAGCCCACCGACGTGAGCCTGCGCGGCGAGCTCGTCGCGTTCCGCCGTCCGCAGGTGTGGCTGGCGTTCGCCGTCGTCGTGTTCGGCTTCGCGGCCACGTTCTCCTTCTACAGCTACATCAAGCCGCTGCTCACCGACGTCACCGGCTTCAGCCCGACCATGGCCACGGCACTGCTGGCACTGTTCGGACTGGGCATGACCGCGGGCACCATCATCGGCGGACGGCTCGCGGACCGGGCGCCGATGAAGACGCTGTACGTGTTCCTCGCGCTGCTCGCGGTGTCGCTGCTGGGATTCCTGGTGACCGCGCAGAGCATGGTGCTGACCTCGATCAACGTGTTCGTGGTCGGGCTGGCCGGCTTCGCGGCGATCCCCAGCATCCAGGCGCGGATCCTGGACAAGGCCAAGGAGGCTCCCGCGCTGGGCTCGGCGAGCATCCAGTCCACGTTCAACATCGCGAACTCGCTCGGCGCCTACCTCGGCGGCCTGGTCATCGCAGGCGGGTTCGGGCTGACCGCGCCCAGCTGGGTCGGGGCGATCCTGGCCGTGATCGGACTCGGCTTCGCGCTGCTGTCGGGCTGGCTGGACCGGGCGCCGCGCTCCGGCGACGTCGTCACCTCGCACCGCGGCGAGACCGACTCGGCGGAGGCTCCGGCGGCCACGCCCGCGCACTGATCATCGTCACACCGAACGGGGCCGGTCACTCACCGCAGTGACCGGCCCCGTTCACGTCTGCGCTGGTCACCCGCACCCCGGGCCGAAGGTCCTGAACCTCCGCCTGCTCCGTGCGCGGGAGGCGTTCAGTCACTGGTCGCCGGATAGCTTCAGCCCGGACCGCGTGCTGTGATGGAGGACGCCTCAAGCCAGGAATCCGCGGCCGCGCGGGCGGGTTGCACCGAGTAGTGATCCGCGGGCGAGGACGCGGATGACCCGGCAACGTGCGACCCCTTCGGAGGTACGAGTAGATGACCCAGGTTCCGAACCTCACGCTCAACACCGGCGCGGAGATCCCGCAGCTCGGCTTCGGCGTCTTCCAGGTACCGCCGGAAGAAGTGATCGAGCCGGTGGCCACGGCGATCGAGGCCGGGTACCGCAGCATCGACACCGCTGCTGCTTATGGCAACGAGGAAGGCGTCGGCAAGGCGATCGCCGAGTCGGGCGTGCGACGTGAAGACCTGTTCGTCACCACCAAGCTGTGGAACGACAAGCAGGGCTACGACAGCACCCTGGAGGCGTTCGACGAGAGCGTCGGCAAGCTCGGCTTGGACTACGTCGACCTGTATCTGATCCACTGGCCGGCCGCCGGTCAGGACAAGTACGTCGAGACCTGGAAGGCGTTCGAGAAGCTGTACGCCGACGGCCGCGCGAAGGCCATCGGGGTCTCCAACTTCCAGATCCCGCACCTGCGTCGCCTGTTCGAGGAGACCGACGTGGTGCCGGCCTTGAACCAGATCGAGCTGCACCCGAACCTCCAGCAGAGCGACCTGCGCGCGTTCCACCGCGAGCACGGCATCCTCACCGAGGCGTGGAGCCCGATCGGCCAGGGCAAGGGCCTGCTCGAGGATCCGACGCTGGGTTCGCTGGCGGAGAAGTACGGCAAGAGCCCCGCGCAGATCGTGCTGCGCTGGCACGTTCAGCTGGGCAACGTGGTGATCCCGAAGTCGGCGACGCCGTCGCGCATCCGGCAGAACATCGAGGTGTTCGACTTCGAGCTCGCCGACGACGACCTGGCGGTCATCGCGGGCCTCAACACCGATACCCGCGTCGGCCCGGACCCGGACGTCTTCGGGGCCTGAGCCACCAGCAGCCAGGAAGGCCCGCTCGACGAACCGTCGAGCGGGCCTTCTCATATCCGGTGCCGGGTTGACTCGTCGCGGACTCGGAAGTTCAGGATCGACGACGTGAACACCACAGCACTCGACGCCGGCCCGTGGTCCACCGACGCCCTCGATGTCGAGGCCTACCTGCGCCGGATCGACCAGCCGAGACTGCCTCCGTCGGCGGAAGCGCTGCGGAGCCTGCACGAAGCGCACGTGCGCGCGATCCCGTTCGAGAACATCGACGTGATCCTCGGGCCGCATCCCGGACTGGAACTCGACGTGGTCGCCGACAAGCTGGTGGACCGGCGGCGCGGCGGCTACTGCTTCGAGCACGCGCTGCTGTTCGCGGCCGCGCTGGAACGCCTCGGCTACCAGGTCCGGCGGCGGATCGCGCGGGTGCAACCGCAGCGGGCGTCCGGTTCGGAGACGCACATGCTGCTGACGGTGCGGGTCGACGGGGCGGACTTCCAGGCCGACGTGGGGTTCGGCGCGGGAGTGCTGGCCCCGATGCCGCTGCGGGACGGCGTGGTCGTGGACCAGGCGGGCTGGGAGCACCGCCTCCGCCGCGAGGGGGAGCTGTGGGTGCTGGAGAAGCGGAAGCCGGAGGGTTGGGCTCCGCTGCACGCCGCCGACGAGCGGGCACGGCGACCGGTGGACTACGAGGTCGCGCACCACTACACCGCGACGCACCCGAGTTCGCCGTTCTCCGGCCAGCCGACTCAAGTCCTTGATCGACTTTCAGCGCCACAACCAGGGCACCCACGACATGACGAGGTGATCCCACAAGGCGATCGAGCGCTGCGACCTCACACCCGAGAAGCCGCCGGCGCGCAAGATGGCAGTTGATCCTTTGATCTGTCAGCGGCGAAGCCGATGAGCGGCGACCACGCGCGCAGATCGACCACCGGCGGGTTCTCAGCTGTCTTCTCGCGAGGACGGCGTTTCCCCCGTGGCGGAGCCGCTCCGGAAGAAGATCCCGCGGCGAGAGGCTCACTGAGGACCCGCTACCCGGACACCCCGGCGAGCAGGGGGAACGCTCAGGCGGGAACGGGCCGCAGAACCGTGCTTCCGGAGCGGAGTGAGGCGACCTGACTGCGAGTGGCGATCCACTTCGGGAGCCTGCCGACTCGTTGCAGCGGGGTGCTGCGCTGAGCGGAGGTGAACGCGGCCGTGCGGGAGACCTTGAGCACGCGGGAACGCCGTTCCTGCTCGTAGGCCCGCAGCGCCTCCTCCGGGGCGCCGTCCACGTCGGCGAGCCGGCGGGACAGCAGCCAGGCGTCCTCCAGCGTCTGGTTGGCGGCCTGCGCGACCGCGGGCGGCATCGCGTGCACGGCGTCGCCGAGCAGCGTGCTGCGCGCCCCGCCCCAGACGCGGGGCACGACGTGGCGGATGTGCGGGAAGAAACCGAGGTCGTCGGGGCCGATCTCGGCGAGCAGCGGCTGCACCGGGTCCGCCCAGCCCGCGAACATGCGGCGCAGATCGCGGACGGTCAGCGGGTCGTCGCCTTCCCGCCACGGCAGGTCGAACCACCAGTGCAGCAGGCCGTCACCGGCGGGGATGAATCCGCAGTGCGCCACGCGGCCGGCGATGTTCACCGTCTGATGCCCGTGCGCCACCGGAAGATCGCTCCGGGTGAGTCCTTGCCAGCTGGCCCAGCCGGTCAGCCGCGCGGGGCTGCCGCCGAGCATTTCGCGGCGCACCACGGAACGCTGACCGTCCGCGCCGATCAGCACGTCGCCTTCGGCGCTGGTGCCGTCGGCGAAGTCCACGATGACCCGCTCGGGCGTTTCGGTGACGGCGATGCAGCGGCGGCCGAAGTGCAGCGCGTGCTCCGGCAGCGCGGCGGCGATCTTGCCGGTGAGCAGGCGGCGCGGCGTTTCGATGGTGGGCGAGCCGAGGCGTTCGGTGACGTCGGCCAGGTCGGCTTCCCACAGCAGCCGCCCGGTGTCGGTGATCGATTTCAAGCTGTGGAGCGGGCGGCCGACGTCTTCGAGGGTGACTCCGAGCTGGCCCAGTGCGGCGGTGCCGTTGCTCCACACCGTCACCGCGGCGCCACCGTCGCGTAGCGCGTCCGCGTGTTCGAAGACCGAAACGTCGTGACCGGCGTCGATGAGACCTTTGGCCACTGCGAGGCCACCGATCCCGGCTCCGATGACGAGAACGCGCATCGTATCCATCCGTCCTGCGAAGCTGGCTGGCTCGCCGATTTTACCCAAGCGTCCCGCGGATCCGAGTTGTCGCTCCTCACATACAGTGATGAACATCTCTCGAATGGAGTAATGCGCGAGGGTAATCCACTGGGCGACAGCGGGGGTCGGCCACCCGATCCGCGGGGAAGTAGGTTGCCGAGGCATGAGTCCTCGCGTATCCCCACCGTTCCGCGCCGACCACGTCGGAAGCCTGCTCCGTCCACCGAACCTGCTGGCCGCCCGCGACGAGTTCACCGCCGGACGCATCGATGCCGCCGAGCTGAAGCGGATCGAGGACGAGGCGATCACCGACGTCGTGGCCATGCAGGAAGAGGTCGGTCTCTCCAGCGCCACCGATGGCGAATTCCGCCGCGCCTCCTGGCACATGGACTTCCTGTACCAGTTGCGCGGCATCAACCGCTCCGAGGACTCGGCGCTGACCGTGAAGTTCCGCAACGCCGACGGGGACATCGAGTTCGCCACCCCCGACATGCGGATCAACGAGAAGATCGGCTTGGACCACACGATCTTCGAAGACGCGTTCAAGGCGCTCGCGGACCGCACCAGGACGGCCACGCCGAAGCTCACCATCCCCTCGCCGGGGATGACGCTGTACCGCGGGGGTCGCGCCTCGATCGACCCGGAGGTGTACCCGGATCTGGACGAGTTCCGCGCCGACCTCGCCGCCGCCTACCGCGCCGAGGTGCACGCGCTGGCCGGGCTGGGCTGCCACTACCTGCAGCTCGACGACACGAGCCTCGCCTACTTGAACGACCCGAAGCAGCGCGAGCAGCTGGCGGCGCGCGGCGACGACGCCGAGCACGAGCACCTGCGGACCATCGAGCTGATCAACGCCTCGATCCGGGACCGGCCCGCGTCGATGGCGGTGACCACGCACCTGTGCCGGGGGAATTACCGCTCGTCCTGGGTGGCCGAGGGCGGCTACGACTTCGTCGCCGAAGCCCTGTTCGGCGGGCTCGACGTGGACGGGTTCTTCCTGGAATTCGACGACGCTCGCTCCGGCGGGTTCGCGCCGCTGCGCTTCGTGCCGAAGGACAAGCACGTCGTGCTCGGGTTGGTGACCACCAAGAGCGGTGAGCTGGAGTCCGCCGACGACCTCAAGCGGCGCATCGACGAAGCGTCCCGCTACATCGACCTGGACCAGCTCTGCTTGTCACCGCAGTGCGGCTTCGCCTCCACCAAGGAGGGCAACGCCCTCACCTACGAACAGGAAGTCGCGAAACTGCGCCTGGTCGTGCAAACCGCTCAGGAGGTCTGGGGCTGAACACAGCCGACGAGGTTCCCCTGCGCGGAAGGACCAGCTCAGGCGGCGGATTCCAGGAAACGGCCCGCTACCAGGCCGGGCTCCTCGTTGCCGTCGAACCGGACCCACAGCACTGGGCCGTCGAAGACCTCGGGAAGTCCCGATGCCGTCTCCACCACCGTGCCGACCTGATCGCGGAACCGGCCGAACGAGGCACGCACCCGGGTGCCAGGCTCCAGCGGACTCGATGACTGCTCCATGAGGGAGGACGTTACGTGCCGTCGCAGCGGAACGGAAAACCGCGTCCGAGTGACGTGCATATGAATACCGTGACCTGCGGTATCGGTCTCGCTCACCGGCTCATTGCGGGCAAAATGAGCCCGTTCAGTGATTGACGTCACCATAACCGCTGGTAGAAGCGTTGCGAATGGAAAGGGGCGCGGGTGCGCACAATCCGGCGATCAGGCGAATTCGAGCTGGAGATCAAGCGGTCCCGGTTCCTGTGCGCACTCGCCCGCGTCGAGTCGGAGGAGCAGGCGCGGGAATTCATCGCGCGCCGCCGCAAGCTGCACCACGAGGCGCGGCACCACTGTTCGGCTTACGTGCTGGGTCCGGATGGGCGAACTCAGCGCTCCAGCGATGACGGGGAGCCCGCGGGCACGGCGGGGGTTCCGATGCTGGAGGTGCTGCGGCACAACGAGATCACTCGCACGGTCGCCGTGGTCTCGCGGTACTTCGGCGGCACGCTGCTCGGCGCGGGCGGACTGGTGCGCGCCTACGGCAACGCGGTGTCGGCGGCGCTGGAGCACGTGGGCCTCGCGGAGCTGCGCCCCATGCGGCTCGTGTCGACCACTGTGGACTACCTGCTCGCGGGGAAGCTGGAGAACGACCTGCGCTCCAAGGGATTCACTGTGTCCGATGTGGACTATTCGGAGTCGGTTCGGTTCGTGGTGCGGGTCCCGGAGGGCGAGCTGGAGGAGTTCGACGTGTGGCTCGCCGAGAACACCAACGGGGCGGCCGAAGCCGTCCGCGGCGACCTCGTCCACACCGAGGCCCCGATCTGATCGGTCAGCAGGCGAAGACGCGGTCCAGGGCGTGGTCGATCATCGCCACGGAGTCCGCCTCGCCGTGATGGCCGAGCAGCAGGCCGATGGAGAGGCCGTCGGGCACGGCGAGCAGGATCCGGGCCTCCATCCACACGTCGACCCCGGCGGCGATCTCCCCGGCTTCCTGCGCGCCGCGCAGCAGGTCGGTGATCCACTGCTCCAGTTGCGGCCACCATTCCCGGTACAGCGCGGCGAGGTCCGGTTCGGCGAGCGCGCGCACGAAGAACGCGATCGTGACGAGGTACTCCTGCCGGCTTTCCGTTGACAGCGCGAGCATTTCGACCAGCACCGCCCGCACCACCGTCCGCGCGGAGTGCGGTTCGTCCGTCGCCTCGATCCGGGCGCGGATGCGTTCGGCGGCACGATCGTTCACATAGCCGGCCGCGTACTGCAGCATCTGCTCCTTCGTGCGGAAGTAGTGCTGCACGGACCCCATGGAGATCCCGGCTTCGGCGGCGACGTCGCGCAGGTTGACGGCCTCCATACCGCCTCTGCCCGCCAGCCGCAGCAGCGCTTCGGCGATCTGCTTGCGCCGCTGCTCGTGATCGACCTGCTTGGGCACGCTCCACCTCTTTTTCATGCAGATGCATTGCAAACGCTTTCTCGGCGCGTTTACCATGCGCCTGCATTATAAAACCGAAGTCCTGGGGGACGACATGACGACCACTCGACCCGCGCCCACCGGCAGCCGAATAGGCGCCCTCGACGTCGTGCGCGGCGTGGCCATCCTCGGCACCTTCGCCTCCAACGTCTGAATCTTCACCGACCCGGCCGGGCCGACCGGCCTGCTCAGCGGCGACGGCACCATCGCGTCGCTGCTGCTGTTCCTGTCCAACGGGAAGTTCCTGGCGCTGCTCACGCTCATGTTCGGCGTCGGCCTCGAACTCCAGTACCGCTCGGCGCGACGCCGCGGAGCCCGCTGGCCCGGCTGGTACCTGTGGCGCGCGGCGCTGCTGTTCGTCGAGGGCGCGTTGCACTACGTGCTGATCTTCGAGTTCGACGTGCTGATGAGCTACGCGGTGACCTCGGTGATCGTCGCCTACCTGATCGGCCGCAGCGATCGCGCCGTGCGCGGCTGGATCATCGGGTGCGCAGCGGTGCACGCGCTGGCGATGACGCTGGGCACGGCCGCGCTGCTGGCGTCGAACGACTCAATGTCCGGACCGGGATCGGCGCTGTTCACCGACGGCACCTATCTGGAGCAGGTCGGTGAGCGGCTGACCGGGTTCGCCGTGTACCGGCTCGAAGCGCTGTTCATCATCCCGATGTCCATCGCGATGTTCCTGATCGGCTCACGGCTGCGCCGAGCGGGCGTGTTCGAAGCGGACGCGCGCGGGAGGCGGCTGCGCAACCGGCTGATGGTGGCCGGGCTCGGCGTGGCGCTCCCGCTGAACCTGCTCACCACGCTGGGCGGAGGGCAGTGGTTCCTGATCGACCGCTACGTGCTGCCACCGGTCGTCGCGCTCGGGCTGCTCGGGCTCATCACGACCGTCGTGCTGGGACGGACCGCCGCGCCCGGACCGCTGCGGGTCGGGATCACCGCGGTCGGCCGCACCGCGCTGTCCGGCTACGTGGCGCAGAACCTGCTCGCCGCGATCCTGTGCTATGGCTGGGGATTCGGGCTCGCCGCCCGGCTCGACGAGTACCGGCCGTGGTGGCCCATCGGCCTGTGGGCGGTGCTGTGCGCGACCCTGATGCCGCTGGCGACGTGGTGGCTGCGCCGCTTCACCCGCGGCCCCCTGGAGCTGGCGTGGCACTGGGCCTACCAGGCTCCCCAACGCCGAACCTGAGGTGAACGCCTCCTTCGCCCGGCCCCACCGGACGAACGGGCCGTTCACTGCACTGACGGCACCGGGTGAACGTCCCCTTCGACCGGACGAACGGGCCGTTCGCCCGGATCGGGCGCTAGGCCACCCGCAGGTAGCCGAGGGCACCTGCTGCGACGCCGACCAACGCGCCGACCAGGGCCTGAGCCGGGGTGTGGTCGCCGAGGCGGACCCGCGACCAGCCCACCGCCGCCGTCAGGAGCCACAGCAGCAGCAACCACGGCGAGTACACCTCGGCCAAGATCGCGGTGGCGCCCGCCGCCACGGCGGTGTGCACGGAGACCTTCCACCACACCGTGATCAGCCCGACGACCAGCAGCGCCGACAACATCGCCAGGTCCAACGCCACCATCAGCCGCGGCGCACCGGCGAGGACCAGCACGCCCAGCCCGACCGAGCTGAACACGATCAGCAGCAACAACGGGATCAGCCGCCCCTCGCGGTTGCGCACGTGGTGCCCGTCCCACCAGCCCAGCCGGGAGCCCGCCACGATCCCCGCCATCGGCAGCACGCTGCTGGTGAGCGCGACGAACACGCCCCAGCCCAGCGCAGGCCCCGGGGAGTGCGTGGCGCTCCAGGCCACCGCGATCGGCAGCAGCAGCACGATCACCGCAGGGGAGAACACCTCGGTGAGCACCCGCGCCGTCCGGTCACCGCGCCGCCGCAATGCGCCTTCGAACCCGGTGCTCTCGCCCGGACCCACGTCGATGTCGGCCATCCACCCTCCCCGTTCGGTCCCACTCCCATGATCACCCACGAACCGGGGACGCGGAGGGCGAACCGCGGTCACGGTACGGCGCGCAACCGCGGCCCGGACTGGAGCGCGTCGAGCTTCGCGGCCGAGGCGGATCCCGGCTCCGCGGTCAGCAACACCACCCGATGATCATGCCCGGGCACGTGCAGCTCCTGGATTTCCAGTTCGACCAGGCCGAGCCGGGGATGCCGGATGCGCTTGGGCACGGCCTCGCCGACGCCCAGTTCCTGCTCCCGCCAGTGCGCGGCGAACTCCGGGCTGTGGGCGGCGAAGTCCCGCACCAGCTGACCGAGCCGCCGGTCCGCCGGGTAGCGCGCGGACGCCTGCCGCAGTTCGGAGGCGGCCTGCCGGACGAAGCCGTCGGACGGTTCGCACACCAACGGCCCCCCGGCCATCGACAACCGGAGGATGTTGCGCTCGCGCGCGGGCAGCGCAGCGAAGTCCACCAGCAACGCGGCCGCCGCCGAGTTCCAGGCGAGCACGTCGTGGTGGGCGTTGAGCACGTAGGCGGGCACCGAACCGAGCCGTTCCAGCAGTCGCCGCACCGAGGTGGGCAGCTCCTCCGGCGGCTCGGAGCGCGCCGGGGCGTGCTCGGCGAGCCGCGCCACGTGTTCCCGCTCCGCCCCGGACAGGCCCAGCGCGCGGGCCAGCGCATCCAGCACCTGCGGCGACGGATGCGGGCCGCGGGCCTGTTCCAGCCGTTCGTAGTAGTTCGCCGACACCCCGGCCAGCACCGCGACCTCCTCGCGCCGCAGACCGGGAGTGCGCCGCCGCGGCCCCGCGGGCAGACCCGCCGCCGCGGGCGTGCGCGCTTCCCGCCGGCTGCGCAGGAAATCACCGAGGTCCCGTTTGCTCACCGCTCCAGCCTGGCACGGTCGCCCGCCGCCATCCACGGACCGCCGGTCCGGGGCTTTGCCGGACGTTCCCGCAGCGCACGATCGCGCCGACGGTGGACGGTGACCCCGACACAGGAGGTACCCGTGACCACCCGGACCACACCGGCCGACGTGATCGACCGGTTCACGACATCGCTGCTGGCCAAGGACATGGCGGGCGCGATCGAGCTGTTCGCGCCGAACGTCGTCTTCGAAGCCCCGTTCGCCGCGAACACTCCCGCCCGAGTCGACGGACGCGAGGGAATGCGCGCGTACCTCGAGGGCTACCCGGACCGCGTCGACATCACCGGCTTCCCGGCGTACGTGCTGCACGAGACGGCCGATCCGGACACGGTGATCGCCGAGTTCACCGCGCACGGCCGGACCGTGCGCACCGGGCAGCCGTACGTGATGCCCTACATCGCCGTGCTGACCGTGCGGGACGGGCTGATCACGTCTTATCGGGACTACTGGAGCCCGGTGCTGGCGGCGAAGGCCGCCGGGGAACTGCCCGCGTTGATCGAGTCCCTGGGGGCGGGAGCATGACCGTGCTGCTCATCGGCGGAACCGGCCAGACCGGCCGCCCGCTGTCCCGGTTGCTGCCGGAAGCCAAGGTCGCGTCCCGGACGCCCGGCCCCGGCCAGGTCCGGTTCGACTGGACCGACCCCGGCTCCTTCCGGCCTGCGCTCGAGGGCGTCCGGGCCGTGTACCTGGTGCCGCCGCCGGCCGACCTGGAACCGATGCGGCTCGCCGAACCGTTCCTGGCGGAGGCGGCCGCCGCCGGGGTACGACGCGTCGTGCTGCTGGGCTCGCTCATCGTCCTGCCCGGCGCACCGGGCGTGGCCGAGTTCACGCGGGCGGTGCGGCGGTTCCCGGAGGCCGCGGTGCTGCGGCCGTCGGGGTTCATGCAGAACGTCCTCGGCGCCCATCCGCTGGCGGCGGGCCTGCGGGAACGCGGCGAGCTCGTGAGCGCGGCCGGGGACGGCAGGCTCGGCTGGATCGACGCCGAGGACATCGCCGCCGTCGCCGCACGGCTGCTCACCGGACCGGCATCGGACGGCGAACACCTGCTCACCGGGCCGGAGGCGTTGTCCTACCCGGAGGTCGCTGAGGTGCTAGCGGAGGTCACCGGCCGCCCGATCCGGCATCGGCCGGTGAGCGCGGCCCAACGCGCCGAGCTGTTCCGCGAGGCGGGCGTGCCGGAGGCGTTCGCGACGGCGCTCGGGGAGGTCGACGCCGGTATTCGGGCAGGCGAGGAGGATCAGGTGACCGGCACGGTCGAGGAGCTCACCGGTCGGCCTGCTCGGTCGTTCCGGGAATTCGCCCGCGCCCATTCGTCCGAGTTGCCGTAGCGCGAACGGGCGGCGGGGCGTTTCAGGTGACCGCCGCCCACCGGTGCTTTTCGAGGGCGGTTCAGGACGGAATATCTGCCTGGAATACTCCAAAGGCCACGAGATCTCTAGTCCGAACGAGTGAGTTGTTGCGGGAATGACCAAATCCACCCACCGGATTCATGAAGGATCTTCGCTGAATCGATAACCACGAGGGCGTTCGGGTTCCCGCCGCCACTTGCGCGGCGTGATCACCCGGTCAGCGGTGACCGGTTTCGCCTGACCGGTTCCAGAATGAACGGCGACCGGCGACCGCAGGCGTGCCGCGATCCGGCCGAATTCGGGTTCGGCCGAACGGCCGTCGCACCTCGCATTTCGGGAGGAGAGGAGCGGTCATCACTGATCCACCTCAGGCGCAGTGGCCGGAGTTCAGCTTGCTCGCCCGGCTGCGCCGCGAAACCCAGCGGACCTTGCTCGAACTCGGCCCCGAAGTGATCTTCGAGGCGGGGAACACGATTCTGCGCCAAGGCGACGACAGTTCGCACGTGGTGCTGCTGCTGAGCGGCTCGGCGAAGGTGCAGGCGCTTTCGGAGACGGGCGGCCCCACGCTGCTCGGCATCCGCTTCGGCGGTGATCTGGTCGGCGAGATGGCCGCGCTGGAGCAGCGCGCCCGGTCGGCGACGGTCATCGCGGGCTCGCACACCAGGGCGCGGCTGATCAAGTCGAACGACTTCCGGCGCTTCCTGCACGAGCACGCGGATGCGGCGACCGCGATGATCCTCATGGTCAACGCCCGGCTGCGCTGGGCGAATCGCCGCCGGATCGACAACGCGAACGTCTCGGCGACCAAGCGGGTGCCGCGAGTGCTGCTGGAGGTCGTGGAAACCTACGGCGAGCGGGACGCGGACGGCAACTGGCGCATCGGCCCGCCGCTCAACCACGAGGAGCTGGGCACGCTGGCCGGCGTTCGGCTGCGCACCGTGGAGAAGGCGCTGCGCGAACTGCACGAGCAAGGCGTGGTGCAGCGGCGTTACCGGAACATCATCGTCACGGATTTACCACGGCTCCGAGAAATCTCAGATTATTCCGAATAAACCCGCAACCGCGCGTTTTCTTCTAGGCGATACCACGGCACTGTTGTCCTAGTGACCGCGAGCGATCACATCCAGATCCAAGGGGCCGAACAGACCAATGCCTCCCGGCTTTCGCCCGCAGTTGACCATGCGGCGCAACGAGGTGGCGGACGCGGTGGACGCCGCGGGACTTCGCGTCACGTCGAATCCGGCGCGGCGCCTCGGACGCGTCCGGATCTTCGACGAGTTCCACGACGATCCGGAAATGTCGACCGCCGCCGAGCACTGGAGAAATCCGGCACCGGAAACCGCCGGAGAAATCATCAGAAGACGTCATCGCGCAGCGGGGGCCGCGGTGACCCGCGCGTTGCCCGAGTCGTACATCGGGGTCGACTCGGGCAACGCGCCCTTACGGATACGACCTTGCGAACAGGGCCACGCCCCGCCCCTTGGTTGAGCGCGCAACAGGATCTGTACGACGGAGCTCAGGGTGGACTCAATGGCGAACCTGATCGGTGGCGACCCCGGCAGGCAGCTGCGACAGCAACGTCACCGACCACATCCGCATCGCGTTCGACCGCCGCGCCGAGCAGTACGTGGTCAACGCGCTCGACCCGGACCACGCGGAGGAACCGCCGTGCGTCCCGAGCCGCGAACACGGACACCCGCTGAGGCAGGACGGTCGAGCGCCCGGCCGAACCGAGCCGGGCGCTCGGTACGTCAGCTCCGGTGAAGGCCCCGGCCGCCGATCGGCGGCGGCTCGTTCCGAGCCGTCAGGCGAAGACGTCGGCGACGTACCGGGCGTGGTCGCGTTCCATCGCGGTCATCCACTGCTCCGCCTGCTCCGGGGTGGCGCCGGTGGCCTCCTCGTAGATGCGGGTGCAGGTGCGGTGCACGGCCGGGGCCATCCGCTGCCCGTCGCCGCACACGAACACCGTCGCCCCGCGCTCGACCAGGTCGATCACTTCCGCGCGGTCGGCCCAGAGCCGGTCCTGCACGTAGCGGACGCCGTCGGCTGGTTCCGCCGAGTACGCGGTCCGCACGTCGACCACTCCGGCCGCCGCCCAGGCCGCCAGCTCATCGCGGTACAGGTGGTCGGATTCCGGGCCGTGGCAACCGAAGAACAGCAGTGCGGGCGCCGGAGTCACGCCCTGTTCCGCTGCGGCCAGCGCGCGATCCTGCAGGAAGCCGCGGAACGGGGCGATGCCGCTGCCCGCGCAGGCCAGGATCAGCGGGGTTTCCAGCGACTCCGGCGGGTGGAACGCCACGTTCGACGGGCGCACCGTGACCGCGACCTTCGTGCCCGGCCGGGCCTGCGCGAGGTGGTTCGACGCCGCGCCCTCGTAGATCCCGGCGCCGGAGCGCGCGGGCTCGTTGAGCACGGCCACGGTCAGCGTGGCGTGCGCCGGATTCCACTTGGGCGAACTGGAGATGGAGTACTGCCGCGGCGTCAACGGGCTCAGCAACTGCAGGAACCCGCCGAAGGTGAGCCCGCAGGACGGGAAGCGTTCCAGCAGGTCGAGCACGGTCACCCGCGGTTCGAGTACCTGCTCGGCGTGCGCGCCGTCGCGGCTCAGCGCGTGCAGGGCCTGCACGTCAGGCGGGCAGGCGGCGGTCTCCGCGAGCCGCTCGATCTGCCTGCGCGTCGCGGGCTGGCCGAGTTCGACGTAGCTGCTCAGCAGTTCACCGGCGGCGACGTGCGCACCGGTCGGCAGGTTGGTCCGCTCGCCGCGCAGCACCACCTGGTCGTCGTGGGCCAGCCCGAACCGGCTCAGCGCCCGCGCCACCACGGCGGGCGGGTTCAGCGGCAGCACCGCGAGGTAGTCGCCGGTGCGGTAGCTCGCGCCGGCGGGCAAGGCGATCTCCAGGTGCCGCTTGGATCCGGCCGACAGATCGGTGAGCTCCCGGTTCTCGATGACGGTGCCCCACTGCAGGTCGTTGGCCCGCACGATCGGATCCCGAGTGGTTCCGGCGAACTCCACCGACAGCTCGGCCGGCTCGGAACCGGTGTCGGCCAAGCCGAACTCGGCCGCGACCGGCCCCCAGAACCCCGCGTACCAGTCGTCGAACCGGCCGAAGAAATCTCCGCGCGCGTCGGCCTCGCCGCGCTGCACCAACCGGGTCGCCCCGGCCCGCGCGAGCTGCTCGTCCACTTCGGTCGGCACGGCCTGATAAGTGCGAGCCCAGTCGGTGTTGCCGCAGCCGAACACCACGTACCGCACCCCGTCCAGCGCCCCGTCCGGCTGTTGCCGAAGCCAGCGCACGAATTCGCGCGCGTTGTCCGGCGGCTGCCCCTCGTAGGAGGCGGTGACGATGACGACGACGCCTTCCGCCGCGAGGTCGTCGACGGCGCCGTCGAGCGGATCAAGGCGGGCGGTGTAGCCGCGAGAGCCCGCGTCATTGGCGATGCGCTGCGCGAAAGCCTGCGCGGTGCCCGCGTTCGAGCCGTAGAGCACCCGCACCGGGACGCCGTTCGGCTCGGCTCGCACGACGGCGGGATCGGTCCGCTCGGCCGCCGCCCTGGAGGTGATCTTCGTGTCCCGCCTGCGAGCGTGCAGGTACAGGCCCTCCGGTTTGATCGTCAACGTCTGCTTGATCTTGAGCCGGTAGTCCGGGTCGGCCGCGGAGATGTCGAAGCGCTGCAACAACATCGCCAGGAACACAGTGGCCTCTTGCAACGCGAAACCCCGGCCGATGCAGGAGCGCTGCCCGTTGCCGAACGGCTTCCACGAGTTCGGCGGCAGCATCTCGGCCCGCTCGAAGGAGAACCGGTCCGGGTCGAACGTCTCCGCGTCCGCGCCCCACACCGCCGGATCCCTATGCAGCCCCGGCGCCACGACCAGCAGCGTGTCGTCCCGGTTCAGCTCGTAGCGCCCGCCGAGCACGGTGCCGTCCGCGCGCGGGGTGACGGCGAACGCCGGCGCCGTCGGCCACAGCCGCAACGATTCCTTGAAGATCCGATCCAGGTACCCGAGCTCGCTCAGCTGCTCGAACCGCGGCGCCTCCGTGCCCAGCACCCGATCCACTTCGGCCTGCGCGCGAGCCAGCACCTCCGGGTGCCGCAGCAGCTCGTGCAACGTGAACGTGAGCAGCCCGCTGGTCGTCTCGTGCCCCGCGATGAGGAACGTGACCAGCTGGTAGCGCACGTTCTCGTCGGGCAGCCGCGCCCCCGTCTTCGGGTCGGTGGCGGTGAGCATCGTGTCCAGGATGTCGCGCTGTCCCTCGGGAAGCGGGTGCTCCCGGCGGTCGGCGATGAGCTGATCCGCGACCTGATGCATCAGTTCCTTGTCCGCCGCATACCGCTTGCGGGTCCCACGCATCAGGAGTTCCTGCCCCGGCAGCCGCCGGCCCCGCGCGCCGGACTCGACCAGCGCCCGCACCATCGACTCGACGAACGGATTCATCCGCTCCGTGTAGAAGCTGTTGAAGCGGTGGCTGAACGAGCACAACGCGATCGTGTCCAGCGTGAGCCGCGTGGTGTCGTCGGCGACGTCGATGCGGTGCTCCGGCCCGCGCCGCTCCCACATCAGCAGCAGCTGCTCGGCGATGTCGGTCATGCCGTCGAACATGTCGCGCAGCGAGGCAGGTCCGAACGCGGGCATCAGAATCCGGTGCGCCGCCTGCCAATTCGGCTCATCGGTCCACGCGGTGAACAGCCCGTCACCGGCGAAGTCCCGGACGTTGAGCAGCGGCGTGTTGAGCTCCTTGTCGAACCGGTCCTCATCGCACAGTTCGTCGACCAGTTCCTGCGACTGCACGACGATCAGCTTCCGGTTCAGCAGCTGCAGCCGGTAGATCGGACCGTATTCCTCGGCCAGCTCCACGAAGCCGAAGACGCCCTTGTCGCCGTCGAGATCCGGGAGGTTGCCCACGATCGGCTTCGGCTTGGGCTGCGGGATCGCCACGAGTTCCTTGGGCGCGGTCATCGAACTCTCCTATGGGGAAGCGTTGTCGGGTTCACCCCGTTGCTCTGGTCTGGTCGCACGCTGATCAGCGGCGACATTTCAGCCCGTCACCGGGCGGGCGTGGACTCCGGCGAGCGCCGTGTCCACCATCGTTTCCGCGTAGGTTTCCCAAGATCCGAACGGGCAGCGCTCGAAGGTGACGATCACCGTGGCGGCACCGTGCACCGCGGTCCACAGCACCGCGCTCGTCGCGACCACATCGCCTTCGAGGACGCCTTGCGCGACGCATTCCGCCACGTGTTCGGACAACAGCGCGAACGCCGGGTTCACGTCTTCCGGGCGGTCCGGCCGATCGATCTGCGGCTTGTCGCCGAGGAACAGGGAGCGGTAGTGCACCGGGTCCTCGTGCGCGTAGCGCACGAACGCCACCAGCAGCTCGCGAACTCCGTCGACGCCGCCCCGCTCGACCGCCGCCGAGAGGCGACTCGCGACGAGCTCGAAGCCCTGCTTGCCGAGTTCCCGCAGCAACGCCTGCTTGTCGGAGAAGTACGAGTACAGCGACATCGGCGCGTACCCGAGCCGCGAGGCGAGCTTGCGCATCGTCAGTCCCGGAAGCCCTTCGGCCCGGATGAGCCGCTCGGCCTCATCGAGGATCTCCTGCCGCACCTCACCCCGAACCCGCTCCCTCGCCGTCCTCGATGGCACTCGCTCCCCTTCCCTCAGCCCCGCACCGGGAATCCGTACATGTACGAACCACTGTACATGTACGAATACATGCCCCGGAGCGCCGCGCGCCGGTGCTCTCAGTTCGTGGGGAGCGGACCGAGGAGATCCCAGCGGTTTCCGGCGACGTCCAGGAAGACCGCGACGCGGCCATAAGGCTCGGCGCGTGGAGCCGTCACGAACTCGACCCCGGCTGCCCGCATCCGCTCGAACGCGGCATCAAAGTCGTCGACGCGAAGGAAGAACCCGACCCGTCCGCCGACCTGCACCCCGACGACGGCGGACTGCCCGTCCCCATCGGCCCGTGCCAGCAGGATGCCGGTTTGAGCCCCAGGTGGGCGCACGACGACCCACCGCTTCGCCCGGCCATCGTTGGTCAACGACGGCGAGTCCTCAACGAGCTCGAACCCCAGGACGTTGACGAAAAATTCGATCGCCGAGTCGTATTCGTCAACGACGATCGCAACAAGATCCAGCTTCATCGCCCGCCCCCGATTTCGAATCCGGCCGCAGCCGGGCGCATCCAACGCCATGACCATGCCGGTCGGCAGGCCGGACGGTTCGTGGTTCCACACCGAAAGAGCGCACCCAGCAGTGATCCAGCCGAAGCACGTGTGTGCGGCGGAAGCGGGGCACTCACATCCCGGCTTCGAGCTCCGCCGCCCGTCGCAGGTCGTCGATCAGTTCCGGGCCGTTGCCTCCCGCTGCTCTGGCGCGGACCAACAGTTCGCGGGCCAGGGCCGATTCATCTCGACGGACCGCCACGTCGGCCCGCAGCACCAGCAGCTTCACGAGCTGGACCTCGGTCGGCTCCTCGTCGGTCCGATGCAGAGCTCGGTCCAAGACCTTCGACGCCAACTCCAGGTCCTGCTCGGAATCGGCGAACAGCGAGCCCATGTGGATCGCCCGATCGAACGTCCCCTTCGGCAACGGCCGGTGCCGCTGGTCCTCGTTGATCGGCTGGGCGACCTGGATCGTGTTCCCACCGGGATCGGTCATCAGGAATTGCCGGACCCCGTAGCTCATGTCCTTCAAAGCTCCCACTCGCGGAATCCCTTGAGCAGGCACCGAACCGAAGGCATCCCGCAAACCCTCGGTGAAGGCCGCATGCAGGTAGTCGACGTCATCGGTGTCGACCAGGCAGCCATGCGCGCACGACGCGGGATCGAACTCCTTGTCCCCGTAGAAGTTCAGCTCGATGCCCCCGCGCCGCACGCTCAGAAACCGGTACGGCGCCACCTGCCGGAACACGACCTCGAAACCCAATGCGACGTAGAATTCCGCCACCGGCTCAACGGACCGGGCCATCAACAGGGGAATCGCCTTCTCAGCCATACCTCGACGTTAGAGAGCTACTTGTCCGCACGCACATGAAAGCGAGAACCGCGACTTTCCCTGGCCATTCGCTGTTCAGAGCTATCTGCGGACACCCGACACGCATCAAGGAAGTCGTCGCCCGCCCCACCGAGTTCAAAACCGGAACAGGTTCGCATCGCTCAACCAGGCAGTCAGTGACAGCGGCCTCGGACTGTGAAAGACGCGGTTGAGGGGCGTTCCGTAGCTGCCGATTCCCAGCAGAACCGTTGACGCGGATGCCGGGTGGTTGTTCTGGCGTGGTGGGCCGACGCACCTTAGACCTGGGCGTAGCCGCCGTCCACGGCGAGCTCGGAGCCGTTGACGTAACTGGACGCGTCGGAGGCGAGGAAGACGGCCGCGGCGGCGACCTCCTCGGGCTCGGCCAGCCGGCCGAGCGGAATCGATGTCCCTGCGGCGGCGAGCTCGTCGGCCGGGAGCAGGTCGACCAAGCCCTGCGTGCGAGTACCGCCCGGCGAGAGCACGTTGATCCGGTACTGACGCGCCCCGGCTTCGTGGGCGAACCCGCGAACCAGGTTGCGGATCGCGGCCTTGGTCGCCCCGTACACGGGCAGGTACGAATCGGGGCGCGAGCCCGCCGTCGATCCGGTGAGGATGATCGACGCCCCCGGCGAGAGCAGCGGCAACGCCTTCTGCACAGTGAACAGGGAGCCCTTGACGTTGGTGGTGAACATGGCGTCGAACTGCTCCTCGGTGATCTCGCCCAGCGGGGCGACGATCCCGATCCCGGCGTTGGCGACCAAGACGTCGATCCGCCCCGCCTGCTCCGCGACCGTCGCGTAGAGCGCGTCCAGGTCTTCGAGCCGGCCCACGTCGCAGCGGATCCCGGTCACCTCGGGGCCGAGTTCGGCCTCGACCTCGTCGAGCTGCGCTTGGCGGCGTCCGGCGACGAACACCCGCGCGCCCTCGTCGCGGTAGGCCCGCGCGATCGCCCGCCCGATACCCGAGTTCGCCCCGGTCACGACCGCGACCTTGCCCTCCAGCACCTTCATGACCACTCCCGACACATGTTGTTGACCGTTCAGTCCATAACACTCCCATATGGACTGAACGGTCAATAAAATCGGCAGAGGTGTGGCTCACGCCACCACAGGGGGCCTCAGGATGCAGGCAGCAGACCGACGAGCAGAGTCTCGGCCATGGCCGACAAGTCGGCCGGGTCCTGACCGATCCGACCGAGCAGGATCAGCCCGAGCTGACCGGCCAGCACCGCGCGGGCAGTGCCGTCCGGGTCGAGCCGGGGCGCCACATCGCCCTCGCGCTGCGCTCGTCGTACCGCGTCGGCCAGCACGGCAGTGGTCGCGGCGTAGCTGCGCCGCGCCTCCGCGGCCACCTCGGCGGCGCTAGCCGAAAGCTCCATGGCGGTGTTGGCGAGCAGGCAACCTCGACGGGCCTGCGCACCGCTGGGATCACGCACGGGTCCGGCCACGAAGCCGCGGACCACGTCGATACCGCGATCTGCCTGCTCGAGCTGCTCACGCAGCATCCGGTCGTTGGCCTCGTCGTACTCGCGCAGCACACGCAGGAACAAGCGCTGCTTATCTCCGAACGCCCCGTACAGACTTCCCTTGCCGAGACCACTGGCCGCCAAGAGGTCTTCGAGCGACGTGCCCGCGTACCCGTTGTCCCAGAACGCCGCCTGCACAGCCGCCAGCACACGCTCCTCATCGAACTGGCGTGGACGCGGCACAGGCCGAGATTACCCATAATGGACCGATCGGTCCAGCGCCACCCGGCCGAACCGACCACTGCAACCACCGCCACGGAATCCGGATTCAGCCAACCTCGAGCAATGACGCGGGCTCGCAAGATGCCCACTCCGGACTCATCTTCATCAGCGACAGCTTCGCCCAACCCGCATCGCAGCGACCGGGCCGCACATCCCACCTGATCCAGTTCGTCGCCATCAGCCGGGTATCGCGGCCCGCCGCCAGAGCGGCATGGTCACGATCATCAAAGCGCTGGCGACGGTGGCGGGCATCGGCACTTCCCATGCCTGCAACACCACCTTTGCCACCACATACCCGATCAGCAGCGCGAACGTCACCAGCCGCCCCAACACCAAGTTGAGCGCCCCCACTCCGACTGACCGCGTGGTGATCGAGCGCCCGCCGCCCCGCGCGGTCGCGAAGCCCTTCCAGCGCGGCAGCACGACCAGGATCACCACACACGCGATCAGCACGTAGCCCAGCTGCCTGCCCCAATCCGGACGAAGATCCGTGCCGACGCCGACACCTAGGACTGTCGCCGCGAACACCCACAGCAACCAGTTTCGCTTCCGATTCCCATTCGCCGCCGCCGACTGGTACTCGGCGGCCTCGTTGCGTACCGACTGCACCCTGACACTCCCGCACGATTCTTCGTCTCAACTGCGAACTCAGCGCTCAGCGGAGCTCTCTGTCCTGATCAGAAAGTACACATCCACTTTCCAAACGGCAAGCTCTTTCGGCAAAGACGACAGTGTGCCCGTGCAGCCGCCGAACAGCTGCCACCGGAGGCGTGGCGGTGAGAAAATGGATCTTCTTGGCCGGTGCGACCGGCAGCGAGGCGGCCGGTTCGATGTCGCTGACGGCGGCGCTGGACCAACCCGGCTGGTACTCGCTGGTGATCGCCTGGTGGGTCGCTTCCTTCGCGTTCCTGTCCACCGTGCTGCGCACCGACTGCCGCTGGGCGTCACCTACGGCCCTTGGGGCGCCCTGGGAGTCGCGCTCACCGCAACCTTGGCGGCACTGATCTACGACGAAGCACTGACCGTCATGGTCCTCGCGGGCATCGCCCTGATCATCGGCGGAGTCCTCACGCAGGACGTCTACATGACTCGGAAGACGGTCAGCCGGGGCGCTGCGACAGCGCTCAAAGCCGCCTTCGCTAAAGAGTCGAACTAGTTTCGCGTGGGTCCCGCGTGGATGCGATCTTGCTCCGAGAACCGAACGACGCTCTGACCTGCGATGGTGGGGCGCCTGGGGATCGAACCCAGAACTTGCGATTACCAATCGGCGTTCGCCAACACCTGACGCTGTCCGTCGATGTTCCCCACTCCCAGGCAGGGTTGCAAAGGCACATGGACACCGAAAGCCGTCTCCTCGGGTCCTTTGTCGTTGTTTTGTGCGGGTAAGATGTGGATCCAAGACTCAAGATCACCGTCGGAGACGACGCGATCATCGACCGGCTCACCTTCGCCGGGAACATCCTCGCGACTGGCACCACCTCCTACCGCCTCGCTCACGCCCGATCGGCGACTGCGCACTGAGCTGGCACTGTCGGTGGGAGCTGATTACCTGACCGAATGTTCGAAACTCCCGATGAAATCCACGGTCTGCAGTCCCTGCTCGACACGTCCTGGGCCGGCTCCAGCAGCCACCTGAAGTCGATCATCCGGCCAGGTGAAAGCACCTTGGACGCCGAGCAGGTCGTCCGAGTCTGCCGAGGAATGTGCACCCTGGCCATCGCCACAGTCACCCGGCGCGGTGAGCCACGCATTAGCGGTGCCGACGGGCACCTCCTGCACGGCCGCTGGATCATCGGCACCGACCGCCAGGCCGCCAAGGCCCGCCACCTCGCAACCCGCCCCGGCATCAGCGCGACCTTCATGCGCGGCGAACAGCTCGGGATCTTTACCCACGGACAGGCCGTCGTGCTCAACCCCGAGGACGCGCGCAGCGACCCGAGCTGGCCCGCCGTCCACGACTACCTCGTCAACCACTACGGCGACGGCGACGGACCGGGCTGGGACGAGTGCATCTGGTATCGCATCGACCCGAGCTGGATGGTCGCCTACAGCGTCGACCCCGTCGCGCTGCTCGACCAACAACCACCAGACTGACCCGAACTCGCGCGGGTCCACCTCAAGCTGTCACTCCGGGGCCAGTCGAAGTTGACATCTTCAGGCGGATCTTCCTATTCCTTTCCTACTGGTGAGCACAGCCGGGTAACCAACTACGTCCGGCGACGGTCCCCTGCCCGCCGGAAGTGGTTAATCGACCCCCCACTCAAGTGCTCACGACAGCTGGTGAATCAGCTGGGCACATGTGAGGGCGACCTGCAATCTAGCGGCCCCTGCGTGATTTCCCGGCCGCCTGCCTTCCGCTTTGCGCCCGGACGCCGGCAGCCGGGACCGGCGCCAGCCGCAGCCCGGCGGCCGGCCTCGCATACAGCTGGCAGGCGGCCCCGCAGGGGCCGCCCTTGATGAAGAAAAGAAACTCTGAACACACATGCCGTCAGGCAGCCTGAAGGACGCCGCCTCAGCCGTGCGAGCCCGGACGCGCCAGCGTTCGTGGACTCCGCAGACGACCCGGCGAAGCCGGCAACTGCTTAACAACCGGTCACGACAACGAGATTCCCAGCCACTCTGACCTGCGATGGTGGGGCGCCTGGGGATCGAACCCAGAACCCACGGATTAAAAGTCCGTTGCTCTGCCAGTTGAGCTAACGCCCCCGCGGGGGTCAGCCTACAAGGGCGTGGTCATCTTGTGGACGGTGGGCCGAAGTCCGGCGGGCCGTGTTCGCTGGGCAGCGGGGCCGCGTCGAAACGGACGAACTGCGCGGGTCGCCGACGAGGGCGGGTGCCGTCCTGATCGATGTCGGGGACTGCGAGCTGGGGATGCAAGGTCGACTGCCGCGTCAGGGACAATGGTCGGCGTGACCGTGCTCGATTCGATGGTGCCGACCGCTGGACCCCTGCCTCAGTCCGCGCTGCGGATCGGGCCGTATGCCGTTGATCCGCCGGTGGTGCTCGCTCCGATGGCCGGGATCACGAACGTGGCGTTCCGCAGGTTGTGCCGGGAGTACGGCGCGGGGCTCTACGTCTGCGAGATGATCACCAGCCGGGCGTTGGTGGAGCGGCATCCGCAGACCATGCAGATGATCACGTTCGATGCCGATGAGCGGCCGCGGTCGATGCAGCTCTACGGCGTTGATCCGGTGACCATGGGCGAAGCCGTGCGGATGATCGTGGACGAGGATCTCGCCGATCACGTCGACATGAACTTCGGCTGCCCCGTTCCGAAGGTCACCCGCAAAGGCGGGGGCTCGGCGCTGCCGTACAAGCGGCGGCTGTTCGAGGACATCGTCACGGCCGCCGTTCGCGCCGCCGAACCGGCGGGCATCCCGGTGACCGTGAAGTTCCGCATCGGCATCGACGACGAACACCTCACCTACCTCGACGCCGGGCGGATCGCTGAGGAGTCCGGTGCCTCCGCCGTCGCGTTGCACGCGCGCACCGCCGCGCAGCGCTACTCCGGCACGGCCGACTGGTCCACGATCACCAGGCTCAAGGAGACCGTTCGCGGCATCCCGGTGTTGGGCAACGGCGACATCTTCAGCGCCGACGACGCGCTGCGGATGATGGCCGAGACCGGCTGCGACGGCGTCGTCGTCGGGCGCGGGTGTCTCGGGCGGCCGTGGTTGTTCCGCGACCTCCAAGCCGCGTTCGCGGGGCAGGAGGTCCCGGCCGGGCCGAACCTCGGCGAAGTGCGGCGGGTGCTGCGCAGGCATGGCGAACTGCTCAGCGAGCACATGGGCGAGGAGAAGGGCGTGCGGGATCTGCGCAAGCACATGGCGCAGTACCTGCGGGGCTTCCCCATCGGCTCCGACCTGCGGCAGCGGTTCGGGCTTGTGTCCACCCTCGCCGAGCTGGACGACCTGCTGGCGGGCCTCGACCCGGACGTGCCGTTCCCCTCCGACGCCGAAGGCCCCCGCGGACGGCAGGGCTCCGCGGGCAAGGTGGTGCTGCCGGAGGGCTGGCTCGACGACCCCGAGGACAGATGCGTTCCCGCCGGAGCCGAAATCGACCACAGCGGCGGCTGACCGGACGATGCGGACCGCACTCCTGTGCCTCGCGGCGTGCGCGCTCGCGGGGTGCTCCGCCACGCCGCAGGCGCCGCCGCGGCAGCAGCAGATCCGCGAGTACTTCGCCGTGAACAACGCCGCCGCGCGGCAAGGGCCGCAGGCGCAGCAGGACTTCTTCGGGCGAACTCAGCACCCCGACTACACGGATCTGACCTGCGAACTCGACGGGATCACGGTGGAGCTCGACCCGGCGCTGAGCACGCTGCGGCCCGATCCGGCTTACGCGCCCGACTCGACGGGACCGCCGCGCGGCGAGGTGTGGGCGATCGGCGTGGAAGTAACGGTCCGTCACGAAGGCACGATCACCGGCAGGCAGATCGGATCACAGCACCTCGTGCTCCTCGACGGCCGAGTGCACGGATTCGCGCCCTGTCCCAACGAAAGCGGCTCATGACACGAGCGGAGAGCAACGCTTTGCGCAGCAGTGATGTGGAACACATCATGATCGATTCGTCCGTGCGGGTGGGGACGAGCCGTTTTGCTTCCACCCGATCTCCCGGCCGGGTACACACCAAGACAGTCCGGCGACGTGAGACGCACTCACCAATTTGGAGCAAAGATTGGTAAGCCGGATGAGCGAATTCCGCAGTACGCGCGTCCCGGCGCCTCAAGCGACCCGCCGGAGCCGACGACACCACGGACGGGAGGTGACAGCGATGACCGGATTGCGCGACGGTTTCGCCGGACCCGAACCTCTGCGCGAGGACGTCGCGCGTTCGTTGTGCCCCGCTCCGGCGCCACCGCCGGATCTCGGGCCGCGACGCACGCGCCACGAGCTCGCCAACGAGGGCGGCATGGTGGAACTGCACGAGTCGATCGCGGCGCTGCTCGCATCCCGCGGCCAATGGCGGCAGGCGTATCACCACCTGCGTTCCGCGCTGGACCTGCTCTCCACCCAGGACACCCCGCGGGTTCCGGAACAGCTCCGGCACGAGGTGAACCGGCTGCGGCGCGAGCACGCCGAGGCCCGCGAGCAGAGCCTGCGCGACAGCCTCACCGCCAGCTACAACCGCCGGTACCTCGACGAACGCCTCGCTGATCTGCTCGCCGTGGACAGCGCGGGCGGGCTCGCCGTCGGGCTCGTCGACCTCGACTGGTTCAAGCAGGTCAACGACACCTACGGGCACCTGCTCGGGGACCGGGTGCTGCAGCGGGTCGTCGACCTGTTGCAAGAGGCGCTGCCGTCCGGCTCGTTCTGCGCCCGATACGGGGGCGAGGAGTTCGTGCTCGTGCTGCCCACCATCGACGCCGCTCGTGCCGTCGCGGTGTGCGAAGCGGCTCGCATCCGCATCGAGCGGTTCCCTTGGTCACAACTCGCTCCGGGACTGCGCGTCACCGTGAGCATCGGCATGACGCACGAACCGGACACCGGACAGCAGGACTCGCCCGCCGCCACCGCCGAACAGCAGCTCATCGGCGCGGACGCCCTGCTGTACGCGGCGAAGCAATCCGGGCGCAACGCGGTCGCCTACCGGTCCGCCAGCGAGGTCCACATCGCGGGCCTGGCCGCCGAACGTAGAACCGGAGCCAGATTGCTCGGTTACTGAGGGCGATCTTCCCGGGACTGGTCGTACCTACATTGGGTATCTAAGCCGGTCAGGCGGCGTAACACAGTTGGGCGATCTGGCCCACAATCTCAGTGAATCGTGCACTGATTGTGAAGAAATTGTCGCCCACTATCGTCAGTTCGGGCGATCAGCCGTACTATCTCGGGAGCGTTAAGCGATAGGACTTCGGGGAGTCGACCGCTGACGCCCATACCGAACGACGACACCATCGACTTCGACGGTGGGGAGGGAACACGGGTGCCGCAGGACCCCCGGCATGGCCAGCACGGGCACCACAGTCCCCACCAAGACGGGGGGCCGCCCCGGACGAGGACAACGCCCCCGATCAGCAGTCCGGGCGCCGCCGCCGCGCATTAGGCGACGACGGCACCGGTGGGACCCGCGTATTCGACCTGCTGTCCAAGCACGGCAAGGCGCCCGGCGCGGGCACCGGCTCGCACCGTCGAGCGGCCGAGCCCGAAACCCCGGACAGCGGTGGCGGGCGCCGAGCGCGCTCCGCCTCTCCCGCGCAACCCCCGCAGTCCTCTTCGCCGCAGTCCGCGCAGCAGCCCTCGGCGCAACAGCCGCCGTCCGGTCCGCAAGGCGGAGCCGAGTCGCCCGGTTCGCACCACGCTCCGCAGGCACCGTCTCGCGGACGTCCCGGTCGCAGCGGCCCGCCCGCCGAGCGCCGGTCCGACTGGACCCCGCCCGAATCGGCCTCCCGGCCTCCGACCGGGCGCACCCGGCCCGCGGCCCCGACCCGGCCGCCCGGCGACGGCAGGCACTCCGAACCGCACGGCACCCAGCAGCCCGCACCGCCGAACCGGCAGGCGCCGCAGCGTCCCCAGCAGCCGCCGGCCGCTCCGCAGCAGCCCGCCCAGCAGCCCGCCCAGCAGCCGCCCGCCCAGCAGCCGTCTGCGCCGCAGGCGTCTGCGCCGCAGGCGTCTGCGCCGCAGGCGTCTGCGCCGCAGGCGCAGGAGTGGTCGGCGCCCGCCCGGCCCCAGCAGGCGTCCGGACAGCCCCAGCAAGGGCCTGCCGCGCCGCAGAACCGCGCGCAGGCACCGGCTCCGCAAGCACCCGCGCCGCAGGAACAGCGCCGCGCGCGTCCCGAGCCGCCCGCGGAGAGCGACACCCGTCGGCCGGGACACCCGCAAACCGGCAGGCAGCCCGCTCCGGGCCACCCCCAGACCGGCAGGCAACCCGCCCCCGGGCGCCCGCAGCGTCCGCCGCAGGAGCCGCCGCAGCGCCGCCCGGAACCCGGTCGCCCGTCCCCGCAGCAGGCCGCCGCGGGCGCGCTGGGGGCCGCTCCGGACGCCGATGCCACCCACATCACGCAGGCGCTCTCCGGCGAACCGCCCGCCGAGCCCGAAGCCGCTCCGCGCAGGCGCCGGGAAGCACCGGCGAACGACGGCGAACGCCCGCAGGGGCGGCCCGGCCGTCCGGGACGGCCCGGTCCCGCACGCCCTGCGGCGCAGGCCGCGGCCGCCGATGCCGAAGAGACCGCGGTGGTCCCCGCCGTTCCCGCCGAGCCGGAGGCCGCCGACGAAGGCACCAAGGTCACCCGCGCTCCCGAGCCGAAGTCCGCGCGTCCCGACAAGGCCGCGGACGAGACCGCCGTCGTCGCCCCGGTCAGCGGTGACGACGAGGACGAGGACGAGCACGACTCGGCGGGCGACAGCGACGAGGTCCGCCAGATCGACGCGACGCTGGCCAGGTTCTCCGCGGTGCACGACCAGATCGCCGTCGAAGAGGACGCCCGCCGCAAGAAGTACTCGTGGCTGTTCGGCATGCGCAAGGAACCCGAACTGGGCCGCGACATGCCGTTCGACTTCGTCGAGGGCCGCGAGGCCGGCTCCTCCCGGATGGACTGGAAGAAGGAGCAGCGCAAGCGCCGCACGATCCGCATCCTCAAGGCGCTCGCGGTGGCGGCCGCGCTGACGATCTTCGTCGCGACCGGGATCGGCTGGAGCGCGAAGGCGTGGGTGGACGCGAAGTTCAAGGACATCGCCGCCCTCGACCCGAACTCCTCGTCCATCAAGGACATCTCGAAGCAGTCCGGTGACCGCAACTTCCTGCTGCTCGGCTCCGACACCCGCGCGGGCTCGACCGCCGCGGACGGAGTCGGCGACACCACCGACGAGCCGGGTGCGCGCGCCGACTCGACGATGATCGCGCACATCCCGGCCGACCGGAGCCGAGTGCTCGTCGTCTCCTTCCCGCGCGACCTCCAGGTCGACATCCCCAGCTGCGAACGCTGGAACCCCGACACCGGCCAGTACACCGGCGAGCAACTCCCGCCGCGCCCGGCCACGAAGCTGAACGAGGCCTACGCGGTCGGCGGTCCGAAGTGCACCACCAAGGTCGTGCAGCAGCTCTCCGGCCTGTCCATGACGAACTTCCTCGGCATCGACTTCCAGGGCTTCAAGTCCATGGTCGACGCGATGCACGGGGTGGACATCTGCTCGGAAATCCCGATCGTGGACCGCAAGCTCGGTGTGGTGCTGCCGAACGCGGGTCAGCAGACCCTCACCGGCACGCAGGCGCTGAACTACGTGCGCGCCCGCTACGTGGAGGGCGATCCCACCTCGGACTACGGCCGGATGCAGCGCCAGCAGTTGTTCCTGTCGTCGCTGCTGCGCAAGGCCATGTCGGGGCAAGTCCTGATGGATCCGCAGAAGCTCGGCGGTTTCGTCGACGCGGTCGCGGCGAACACGTTCGGCGAGAACGTCGGCACCGATCAGCTGCTGGAACTGGGCCGGTCCATGCAGGGCATGGACGCCGACAAGGTCACCTTCATCACGGTGCCGACCACCGGTTACGCCAACGACCAGGGGATGGAAGAGCTCAACCAGGCCGATTCGGCCGCGTTGTTCCGCGCCATCATCGAGGACACGCCGGTGGCGCAGCAGCCACCCGCCCCTCCGGGAAGTGCGGGTGGCGCGGGGCCGGCTTCGACCGCTCCCGCCGCTTTCGGTGCGGGCGCGGCCACCGCGAAGCCTTCCGACGTGCCGGTGCGCGTCGTCAACGCCTCGGGCAAGGACGGTTTGGCCGGTCGCACCGCTGATCAGCTCGGCAACGCCGGTTACGTGGTCTCCGGGTCGGAGACGCTGACGCAGTCGGCGTCGCGGACCGTCGTCCGGCACAGCGCGGCGAACGCGGCGGCGGCACGGCTGCTGGCGTCGGCGGTTCCGGGGGCGACGACGGAGCAGGATCCGGTGGCGGGCGACGAGCTGCGACTGGAGTTGGGCACCGCCTACGACGGTTCGGTGCAGGCGCCGGGAGCGGCTCAGCCGATGCCGAACGATCTCTCGACGGTGAACGCGGGCTCCGACATGTGCGGCTGATGCGGCCTTCCGCCCGGCATCCGGCGGTGTCCGTTTTGCTCCATTTTCGTCTTGTCGGGACGCGACCGTCTCTGATCGGATGGTGAGCCCTGCAATACCACTCGAACGGGGCCATCATGGTCCGTTCACCGCTGATTCACCATCGTGCGTCTTGTCCGATTCTTCCCGGAAGTAAGGTGACCGGCATGCGTGAGGTCTACCAGGAACAGCTCGGCGATCTCGCCGAGGAACTCGCCTCGATGTCGACCATGGTCGGAACGGCGATGGAACGTGCCACGAAGGCGCTGCTGGAGGCCGATCTGACTCTGGCCGAACAGGTCATCGAGGAGGACGTGCACGTCGACGAGGCTCGTGCACGTGCCGAGGAGCAGGCGTTCGGCCTGCTGGCTCTGCAGGCGCCCGTCGCGGGCGATCTGCGCACCGTCATCTCCACCATCCACGCCGCCGAAGACTTGGAGCGCATGGGCGACCTCGCGCTGCACGTCGCGAAGGCGGCTCGCCGCAGACACCCCCAGCCCGTGCTCCCGGAGCCGGTCCAGGACTACTTCGCCGAGATGGGCCGGGTCGCCGTCGACCTGTGCGCCCGCGCCGCCGCGGTGATCCGCTCCAGGGACATCGAGGCCGCCCGCGACCTCGAGGCCGCCGACGACGCCGTGGACGACCTGCACCGGCACCTGTTCACCGTGATGATGCGGCCCGACTGGTCGCACGGTGTGGCCGCCGCCGTCGACGTCACGCTGCTCGGCCGGTTCTACGAGCGGTTCGCCGACCACGCGGTCGCCGTGGGCCGCCGCGTCGTGTTCACCGTGACCGGCAGCATGCCGACCAGCTGACCCGATCAAGCGATGACGCCCGCCGGCCCGTTCCCGGCGGGCGTTGTGCTGTTCGGGGCAGGTCAGAGGCGGTTTCAGCGGGTGATCGGGTGAACGCGGAACAGGACTGATCGGACCCGAAACGGCAACCGAAGTATTAATACTAGGTCTCAGCAGTCGATGACCCGAATGCCGTGTGCGATCGTCATGCCGTGACCAGCAGCGATGAGTCGCGCCCTGACGCCGTCCCGACGGAGGCCGAGGGTGCATAACAGTCCGACCGTGCACCGCCGCCGCCTCGGCGGTGAATTGCGCAAACTGCGCGAGACAGCGGGCCGCACGCACCGCGAGGTCGCCGCCCACCTGGACTGCTCGCAAGGCAAGATCAGCCAGATCGAGCTGGGCCGGGTGCCGGTGCGCACCTCCGACGTGCGGTTGATGGCCGAGTTCTACGGCATCACCGGCGACCGGATCACCGACCTGATCGAACTCGCCCAGGGCTCCAAGGAACGCGGCTGGTGGCAGCGGTATCCGACGACCGCGCAGCGCCCCGGCTTCGAAACGCACCTCGGCTTGGAGACCGCCGCCAAGGCCGTGAGCTGCTTCGGCGCCGATCCCATCCCGGAGCTGCTGCACACCGCGGAGTACAGCGCGGCGCTGTTCGGCACCGAGTTGCACCCGCCCGGCGAATCCGACGGGCAGGAACGGCTCACCGTCACCACCACCCGCCAGCAGCGGCTGCTCGGCAACGAGCCGCTGGAGCTGTGGGCGGTGCTCGACGAGGCCGCGCTGCGCCGCTCGATCGGCGGCCCCGTGGTGATGCGCCAGCAGCTGGAGCACCTGGTGCTGATGGGCTACCGGCGCAACGTGACGATCCAGGTGCTGCCGTTCGGGCACGGCGGTCATCCGCTGATGGGCGAACGGATCTCGGTGTTCTCGTTCCCCGACGAGGCCGACCCGCAGGTCGTGCACGTGGGCGACACCGCGGGCTCCCGCTTCCTGGACAAGCCCGCAGACACCGGGGACTACCTGACCGCCTTCGAACGGGTCTGCGGCATCGCCCTGCCCCCGAAGGACTCCAGCGCCTTCATCTCAGCCGTCGCGGACGACTGGAAGGCGTAACCGAGATCGCCACGGCAAAGAGCCCGCCCCGGAAATCCAGGGCGGGCTCTGCTCGAAACTCCTGCGGTGTGGTTTTGTTCGGTGTCTTGTCAGCGGCGAAGCCGATGAGCAGTGACCAGCTAGAGCAAGACGACCACCGGCGGGTTCTCAGCGGCTTCCTCGCGAGGACAGCCATTTCGCTGTGTAGGGAGCTACATGAGAAATGGATCCCGCAGCGAGGAAGCCGCTGAGGTTCCGCTGAGCGACCAGCTACGCAGGCCGTTCAAAGGAGCGTCAGCCGAAGCGGCCCGAGATGTAGTCCTCGGTCGCTTTTTGACTGGGGTTGGAGAAGATCCGGCCGGTCTCGTCGATCTCGACGAGTTCGCCCGGCTCGCCCACGGCCCGCAGGTTGAAGAACGCGGTCTGGTCGCTGACCCGCGCCGCCTGCTGCATGTTGTGGGTGACGATGACGATCGTGTACTCCTGCTTCAGCGTGGAGATCAGGTCCTCGATCGCCAGCGTGGAGATCGGGTCCAGCGCCGAGCACGGCTCGTCCATCAGCAGCACGTCCGGCTCCACCGCGATAGCGCGGGCGATGCACAGCCGCTGCTGCTGACCGCCGGAGAGGCCGCCGCCGGGCTTGCCCAGCCGGTCCTTGACCTCTTCCCACAGGTTCGCGCCGCGCAGCGCCCGCTCGGCGACCTCGTCGAGGCGCTTCTTGTTCTTCTCCCCGGCGAGCTTCAGCCCCGCCACCACGTTGTCCCGGATGGACATCGTGGGGAACGGGTTCGGCCGCTGGAACACCATGCCGATGGTGCGGCGGACCTGCACCGGGTCGACCTGGGCGCCGTAGATGTCCTCGCCGTCGATGAGCACCTTGCCCTCGACGCGAGCACCGGCGATGACTTCGTGCATCCGGTTCAGCGAACGCAGCACGGTCGACTTGCCACAGCCCGAGGGGCCGATGAACGCGGTGACGCTGCGAGCCGGAACCTGCAAGGTCACGTCCTGCACGGCGTGGAACTTGCCGTAGTACAGGTTGAGGTCCTTGATATCGAGACGCTTGGCCATGAAAACCGCCCTACTTGGTCTTGACGGCGAACAGCCTCGACAGCAGCGACGCAGCGAGGTTGATCAGCATGATGACGAGAACGAGGGTGAGCGCGGCGCCCCAGACGCGGTAGTCGCCCGCTTCGGTGCCGGTGCTGCGCTCGGTGTAGATGACCAGCGGCAACGAGGCCAGGCCGCCTTCGAAGATGTTGAAGCTGATGGCCTTCGCGTAGCCCACCAGGATCAGCAGCGGCGCCGTTTCGCCGAGCACTCGCGCCAAGCCCAGCATGACGCCGGTCAGGATGCCGGACAGCGCGGTCGGCAGGACGATCTTGACGATCGTCTTCCACTTCGGCACGCCCAGCGCGTAGGAGGCTTCGCGCAGTTCGTCCGGGACGATCAGCAGCATCGTCTCGGTGACTCGCACGACCACCGGAACCATCAGCAGCACCAGGGACAGCGCCACCGCGAAGCCACTGCGGTTGAAGCCGAACGTGGTGATCCACAGCGCGTAGATGAACAGGCCAGCCACGATCGAGGGCAGGCCGCTGAGGATGTCCACGGTGAACGTGGCGACCTTCGCGAAGCGGGAGTCCCGCCCGTACTCGATCAGGTAGATGCCGACGAGCACGCCCAGCGGCACCGAGATGAGCGCGCACACGAGGCCTTCGAGCAGGGTCCCCATCAGCGCGTGGTAGATGCCGCCGTTGAAGTCGTTCGCGGTCAGCCCGTTGAACGAGTGGCTCCACCAGTCCGCCTTCAGCAGCGGCGCGAGACCTTTCTGCAGCAGCGTGAACAGCACCCACAGCAGCGGGATCACGGCGATCACGAACGCCGCCCCGAACAGCGTGGTCGCCGCGCCGTTCTTCACCTTCCGCCCGAACCCGAGCGGCTGGAACGCCGGTGTCGCGGCGGGCCGTTCCACGTCAGCGGTGTCCGTTCTCATGCTTTCCCCTTACCGCTGGCGCTCTCGATCCACCGGGCGATCGCGTTCACCGCGAAGGTGAGCACGAACAGCACCAGACCGGCCGAGATGTAGGCGCCGACCTGCATGTCGTTGACGAACTCCGCGGATCCGAGCGCGATCTTCGAGGCGAAGGTCGCGCCGGCGTCGAAGATGCTGAAGTTCGGGCCGACGTTCACGCCGCTGAGGATGATCGTCAGCGCGACGGTCTCACCCAGGGCGCGTCCGAGCCCGAGCATCGAACCGCCGATGAAGCCGTTGCGGCCGAACGGCCACACCGTGGTGCGCACGACCTCCCACCGGGTCGCGCCGAGCGCCTGGGCGCCTTCGATGTGCGCGGTGGGGGTGCGCTGGAAGACCTCGCGGGTGACGCCGGTGATCGTCGGCAGGATCATCACGGCCAGCACGATCCCGGCGGTGAAGATGTTCGAACCGCTGTCGGCGCGCACGTTGCCGTCGGCGAAGATCGGCACCCAGCCCAGGTTGGTGTTCAGCCAGGATGCGAACGGGTTGAGCACCGGCGCGAGCGCCACCACACCCCACAGGCCGTAGACCACGGAGGGCACCGCGGCCAGCAGGTCGACGATGTAAGCGAACGGCCGCGCCAGCGAACGCGGCGCGTACTGGGTCAGGAACAGCGCGATGCCGCAGGAGACCGGCATCGCGATCACCAGCGCCACCAGCGAGCTGGCCACCGTGACCCAGGCCAGGTCGGTGATGCCGAAACTCAGGTTGTTCGGGTCGCTGGTGTCCCACACCCGGCTGAACAGGAAGTTCACCTGGTTGGCCTGCAACGACGGGAACGCCCGCAGCAGCAGGAAGATTCCGACCGCCGCGATCAGCGCAACGATGAAGATCCCGGAGCCGGTGGCCAGGGACTGGAATACGCGATCACCGGCGCGGACGACCTTCTTCGGTGCGTCCGCCGCGGGTGCTTCGGGAGCGGAAATGGGGTCCTCCGGTCCGGAACTGGACGCCGGAACGCCCCGACGGGCGCCGGTGTCGTCACCGGTGCCCGCGGGGCGTTGGTCGGCTCGGGTCGAGTCGGTCACTGCGGTTCGCAGCCTCTCACTTCGGGGAGTGCGCCGAGGTTCAGCATCAGGAGATGGCGTTGACCGCGGTCAGCACCTTGTCCTTGAATTCCTGCGGCAGCGGCACATAACCGGCTTCTTCGAGCTCGGTCGGGTTGGCGTTCGCGGCGACGGTCAGCGCGGCCTTGACGCCCTTGGCGGTCTCCGGCTCGTAGCCCTTCGAGCAGACGATCTCGTAGGTGTTGAGCACGACCGGGTAGGCGCCGGGGCTCTTGTTGCCGTAGATCGAGTCGAGGTCGACGCGCAGGTCGTTGCCCTCACCTTCGATCTTCGCCTGGTTGATGACATTGCCGACGTTGGCGGTGTTGAGCTCCACCGGACCCGCGCCGCTGTCGATCTTGGCAATGCCGAGGCCGAGGTTCTTCGGGTAGGACCACTCGACGTAGCTGAGGCCGCCGGGCGTGGTGTTGGTGGCCTGGGAGACCTGGTCGCTGCCTTCCTTGCCCTGGCCGACGCCGGGGCCGCCCTGGAACTGCTTGCCCTCGCCGGTCCACGCGCCGTTGGTGGCGGTCTTCAGGTACTTCTGGAAGTTGTCCGAGGTACCGGACTCCTCCGAGCGGTAGAACGGCACGATGTCGAGGTCCGGCAGCTGCTTGCCCGGGTTGAGCGCCGCGACCGCCGGGTCGTTCCAGTTCTTGATCTCGCCCTGGTAGATCTTGCCGATCACCTCGGCGTTCAGCGTCAGGTCGTCGACGCCGGGGATGTTGTAGGCCATCGCGATCGGCCCGAAGACCATCGGGACGTTCCAGGCCGGGTTGCCCTGGCAACGCTCGGCGGCCCGGGCGACCTCGCCGTCCTCCTCGTCCAGCGGCGAGTCGGAACCACCGAAGTCGATCTGGCCCGCGAGGAAGGACGAGACGCCCTTGCCGGAACCGGACTTGGTGTAGTTGAGCTCCTGGCCAGGGCACTTGGCGCTGTAGTCGCGAGCGAACACGTCCATGGCGTTCTTCTGCGCGGAGGATCCCTCGGAGGTGACCGGCTCGGTGCCGCACTCCACGTTCAGGTCCGTCAGCGCGGGGTTGACGTTCTCCGGGCTGACGTTCTGGTCGCTTCCGCAGGCCGACAGCACGAGCGTGCCGGCCGCGAGGAAGCTCAGCGCGGCACTGTGGCGCTTGATCTTCACTTCTGTTCCTCCAGATCAGGGAAACACCGTGGACGCGGCACGCTGCCGCTCGCCCCACGAACGCTAAGCAGCGGGAGTGGACTGACGCCGTGCAGAAAGTGAACGAGGAGTGAACATGGCACGCTTAGTAAGCAGCGCCACGTTCCAACGGGTGACGCGCAACCTATCCGTGACCTCTCCGTTCGCAATCAGTGATCCATTCGCCCGGTTCGACTCAGCGCCCGAACTGCACGTCGATGTCCGTTCGCTCGAAGCCCAACCGCTGGTAGACCTTGATCGCCGGAGCGTTGTCGCCCTCCACGTAGAGCAGTACCCAGGAGCAGCCGACCCGGTGCAAATACCGCAATCCGGCCATGGTCAACGACTTCCCCAAGCCATTACCCTGCGTGTCCGGATCAACGCCGACGACATAGACCTCGCCCTCGCCGCCGGGGTGCACCTTCGTCCAGTGGAAGCCGAGCAATCGATCCCGCGCGTCCACTGCGAGCAGGAACCCGGCCGCGTCGAACCAGTCCTCGCTCTCCTTCTCCCGCAGATCCGCCTCGCTCATCGCGCCCTGCTCCGGATGCCACTGGAACGCACGGTGATTGACCCGGACCACTTCGGCCTCGTCCGCACCGGGGCGGAACGCACGGATCGTCACCGACTCCGGCAGCGCCGGTTCCGGCGGTTCCGCGTCGGCGAGCCGCACTCCCATCCGCCACAACTCGCGCGGCCGGGCGAAACCGAACCGCTCCGCCAGCCGCAGCGCGCCCGGATGCTCCCCGTGCGACCACACCCGCAACCTGCCGGTGTCGCCGTCGGGTCTCGACGGGAGGTCGGCGCGTTCCAGCAGCGCCTCGATCAGCCGGGTCCCGACGCCGCGGCGGCGGTGCTCGGGATGCACGGCGAGCTCCGCGACGAGCGGCTCGCCCGGTTCGCCTGCGGCATCGAGATGGGCGTAGCCGAGCAGGGCGTCCGCGGCGTCGCGCACCACGAAGTGCTCCGAACGCACGTCCGCCTGCACCGGTTCGATCTGCTGCGCCACATCGCGGTGCGCCCGCAGCCGCAAGATCACGTGCTCACCGGCGGGAGCGACCCCGTCGGCCTGCTCCGCCGCGCCGAGCAGCGCCATCACCTCGGCCACCTCGGCCTTGTCCAGTCCGTTTCGCCACGTCAGCTGCACGAAGCAGACGTTACCGATCCACCACCCCGACGCGACACATGACGAAGTCGATAGAAGTCCGAACGCGGACGCGGCTGGGGAGAGCACCGGCCCGCCGCATCAGAGCTCCGGCGGTCGCGTGTGACGGCGGCTTCATCGTTCGGGGGCTTGTCAGCGGCGAAGCCGCTGAGCAGTGACCACGTGAGCAGACCCGACCACCTCGCGAGGACAGGCCCAGTAGGGAGCTGCTTGAAAATGGGAACCCGCAGCGAGAAGGCCGCTGAGGTTCAGCTACCCGAGCCGCTCCGCGGCAAGACCGGCGCTCAGCTGTGCGAGGCGATGATCGCTTCCGCTTCGGCGACGGCGGTCGCCTCGGTGCGCGGCTGCGCCTGGCCGGGGCGGGACGGGCGGACGAACTTGTAGCCGACGTTGCGCACGGTCCCGATCATCGAGTCGTACTCGGCGCCGAGCTTGGCGCGCAGCCGGCGCACGTGCACGTCGACCGTGCGGGTGCCGCCGAAGAAGTCGTAGCCCCACACCTCCTGGAGCAGCTGCGCGCGGGTGAACACCCGGCCTGCGTGCTGCGCCAAGTACTTGAGCAGCTCGAACTCCTTGTAGGTGAGTTCCAGCGCCCGACCCTTCAGCCGCGCCGTGTAGGTCGCCTCCTCGATGACCAGATCACCGACCGACAGCGAACCGTCCGAAGCCGCGCTCTCACTGGTGCGGCGGGTAGTGAGCAGCCGCATCCGGGCGTCCACCTCGGCCGGGCCGCTGGTCGGCAGCAGGATGTCGTCCACGCCCCACTCGGCGCTGATCGTGACGAGACCGCCCTCGTTCACGATGGCGATCACCGGGGCATCGCCGGAGGCGAGCACGCGACACAAGTCCCGTGCGCCCGCCAGATCGGTGCGGGCGTCGACGAGCACCACGTCGTGGGTTCCGGCGGAGAGGATGGCTCCGGGGTCGGGAGGCAGCACGCGCACCCGGTGCGGCAGCAGGGCCAGTGCGGGCAGTGCTGATTCGCCGTTCTGGTCGCTGGTCAACAGCAGCAGTTCGGAACTCATGCGGGGGCCTCCCGTTCCCAGGGCCATCACCGAAGCGGCTGGCTCGCGAAGGCCGCTCGGCCAGCGCGTGGGCCGGACGACCCGGCTTCGTTGCCTGTGGATGCCAAGCAGAATAACCCTGATGAGTGCGAAAACCCCAGGTGAAGCCGACGGCATCACAATTGTGAACGAGCCGCGAAGCCACGTTACGTCCACGTTTCGACCACGCCCGATCACGCTGACCGCAGCCGACGGAGTCCGGCTCCGCGGCCTCTACCACGGCTCTCCGCACGGCTCTGACCTGGCGTTCGCCGTGGGTCACGGCTTCACCAACCACATCCGCAAACCGGCCGTGCTCGGAGTGCTTCGGCGACTCGCCGTGCACGGTTCGGTGCTGGCCGTGGACTTCCGCGGGCATGGCCGCTCCGCCGGATTCAGCTCGGTCGGACCAACCGAGGTCCAGGACATCGCAGCGGCGTTGACCCGGCTGCGAGAGATCGGTCACCGGCGGATCGTCACGATCGGATTCTCGCTCGGCGGCTCGGTGGTGCTGCGTCACGCGGCCTTGGCCGAACCGGCGCAGCGACCGGACGCGATGATCTCGGTGAGCGGCCCGGCGCGCTGGTGGGTCCGCGACACTCCGGCGATGCGCCGGGTGCACTGGCTGCTGTAGCAGCCGCACGGGCGGTGGGCGGCGCGGCTGCTCGGGGTGCGGCTCGGCGGCGCGTGGCCGGAGGTGCCCGCTTCGCCGATCGAGCTGGCTCCGCGGCTCGCGCCGACCCCGACGCTGCTGGTGCACGGCACCGCGGACCACTACTTCCCGGTGGCCGACGCGGAGGCGCTGCACGCGGCCGCGGGCGGTGAGCTGTGGCTGGAACCGGGCATGCGGCACGCGGAGAGCGCCACCGGCCCGGACCTCGTCGACCGGATGGCGGCCTGGGCGCACGCCGCCGTACCGGTCCGATGATCAGGTGGCTCGCCGGACGGGCCGCTCGATGACGCTTGTTGCAGAACACACCTGTCGGCCGCGGGCGGTCAAGTGCGAAGGTGAACCGGATCAACCTCGCCACCTCGACCCCGATTTCCAAGACCCCGACAGAACGGACCGCTCGCGGTGAAGAAGCTCGTCGTCACCCTCGTCATCGTCCTCGGCCTGCTGGTGGTCGCCGACTACGGTGCGGCGTCGGTCGCCGAGTACCAGGTGTCGCAGAAGGTCCGCGAGCAGCTGAAGCTCGAGGAGGACCCGTCGGTGCGGGTGCACGGGTTCCCGTTCCTCGCCCAGGCCGTCGCCGGGGACTACCAGGACGTGGAACTCGCCGCGAAGGCCGTCAAGGTCGGCAGGCTCAGCGAACTCGGCGTCGAAGCGAACCTCCGGCACGCCCGGGTCGCGCTCGGCGACGTGATCGGGGGCAAGGCCGACGAGATCAAGGTCGACGAGCTGGCCGGGCGGGTGAAGCTCAAGGCCTCCGACGTGGGCCGCTACATCGGCATCACGGACCTGACGATCAACCCGGCGCCCAAGGACGCGCTCGACGAGCCGGCCGACGGCAACGACGGCTCCGGCAGCACCGCCGACACCGGGACCGGGGCGAGCGACCCGAGCCGGGCCACGGTCGCGCTCGACGGCTCCATCGACATCGCGGGCAACAACGTGCGGGTCAAGGTCATCGCGGTGCTGTCCCTGCTCAACGGCCAGATCACCATCGAGCCGAAGAAGCTGGACATCGCCGATCAGGCGCTCTCCGAGATCCCGCTGGGCGATGTGTTCGAGCAGTCGATCCTGCAGCAGTTCACCACCACCATCGATCCCGGCGTGCTGCCGTTCTCCGTCACGCCCACCGCGGTCCGGGTGGAACGGGGTGCGCTGGTCATGGAGGGCGAGGCGCAGGACGTCACGATCGGCGCGAACGGGGTGACCACGGGATGACCGGTTGGCTCGTGCTGCTCGTCGTCGTCGCGGCGACCCTCGTGTTCGGAGTGGTCTGGCGGTCCCGCGAAGGCCGGGTGCGCCCGGCCGTGACGACCGCCTCGCACGGTGACGGCGAGTCGACGGGCGAAACCGGGAAGACCGGCGAGCCGGCGAGCGTTGCACCGGACGTGCCCGATCAACTTCCCGACGGCCTGCGCGCCCGCCTCGGCGACCTCGACGGAACCGGGGTGACGCTGCTGCAGCTGTCCAGCACGTTCTGCGCGCCCTGCAGGCACACCCGGATCCTGCTGGCCGACATGGCGGAACGCACCGAGGGCATGCGGCACGTCGAGGTCGACCTCACCGATCACCCGGAGTGGTCCACGCCGCTGCGCGTCCACCGCACGCCCACCACGCTCGCGCTGGACGGTGCGGGCCGCGAGCT